>DLKL01000036.1:223-49589 GCA_002476495.1 Lachnospiraceae bacterium UBA7589 | reverse complement strand
ACTTCCCCGACAATATACAAATCCTTGACCAGCTTTGACATAAATGTCCCAGGATTAATTTCACTAAGGCTTACTCCACCTGACGTAACCTGGGCACTTTCATAATCCTTTAACCTATATACGGTAAAACACATTTTTTTCATGCAGCAATATATTTTGTGCAGCTCATTGGCACTTATACTGCTTACCTGTTTTTTGGGATTGTGTCCCAGCCTTTCAATTAAATATAAAGCCAGCTTATCATTTATAAGTCCGTTCAGCATACCCTGAATACTTCTCGCCTGACTTAGATTTACAAGCTTTTCAAAGACAGCCTCACTTATATCAGGCAGAACATCCAGCCTTATTTCAGCTTCTCTATTTTTTTCAATAAGTTTACCGGCCTTCGAGGACAGATTAAAAATTACAATTCCCGAAATACCATACTCTGTAAACTGAACCTCCCCATTTTCACTGATATTCTTATCTTCTATAGATATATCTGCCCGGCATATTGTACGTACTCCGGCAATACTTTTGGTATTTTCTCTTGTAAACATGCCACACAAGGCAGGTCTTAACGGAACAATTCTATGTCCCAGATTTTTAGCGAGAACATACCCCGATTCACTTCCTCCGAGCTTAGAATAGCTTTTCCCACCACAGGCAATAATTACCTTTCTTGCATAATATGTACCCTTATCTGTATCAATATAGAATTTGTCCTCTTTTCTGACATCCTTAACCTCTGTTTCAAGCTTTAATTCAACCTTTAGCTGTCTAATAGCATCTGTCATGGCCCATACAACAGCCGAAGCCTGTCTTGATGCAGGATAAATATATCCATTTTTATTTTCTGTAAGAACACCGATGGAGGACATAAATTCAATAACCGCCTTACACGGTGCATTACCTATGGATTTTTCCATAAATTCAGCATAATCTTCAAAAGCAGAATTATAATGGCTGAAATAATCTGTTTTTTCGTTGCTTATATTACATTTTCCGTTACCTGTAGCATACATCTTTTTCCCCGGTTTATTATTTTTATCTATCAATAGTATGCTGTTTTTTCCATTTGAAGCAGTTATTGCAGCTGCCATTCCTGAAACGCCTGCTCCTATAATACATATATCGTAAATCATATTTTTATCCTCAGCTGTCTATAGATTCCAAAAACTTAAAGACCTCTTCCCTTGTATCAAATTCCATATCCTCAAGACTCTCATATATATCAAAATATAAAATTTTAAGTCTGTCCTGTGAAATATCTGTATATTCATATACCTCAGCACTATTACCCGAATATACTACAACAAAACCTTGTGCAAATCCCAATGTATATTTTTCGGTTTCATCACCTGTATTATTCTTTCCTGTAAAAAGTGCCTCTCTTTCTGACGAAAAATTAACATTGTATTCATCCGGTTCCCGGTTATATTCTCTTGTGGTCAGAACAAAGTCCTCTTTTACCTCTACCCTGTAGCAATTTTTTCTGAAATAATTCTTAGATAAAAAATAACCTGAAAAAAATATTGCCAGTACTGATATTATAATAATTATATATAAAAATAATTTCTTCATGGCACACACTCCCTGAAGAAATTATTTACATAAATGTGTTTAATTATTCAAAGCTTACTCCATCAGGATTTGACTCATCAAATACAGATACAAATGTCTTACCCGGATTCATATGCAGCTGTTCACCATCCTTGTCAAAGAACTTAACTACACCGTTATCCTTTTTCCAGGTTATTTCCTCATATTCTCCGTCTGTTGCGTAATATGCCTTTCCTCCCTTTTCCCAGTCAACATCCTGATGGTCTACACCATCCAGGCTTGTATACTGGACCAGCATAACAATTACATTCTTAAATGTAAGCTGTTCTCCTGTCTGATCGTCAACATGAGCTCTGTCATACTGGAACCTGTAATATACACCTTCATCGGCATTATATTCAAACCATGGCTTATTATGAGCATAGGCTGTTTTAATTAAGGTAGCAGATTTTCCGCTTTCCAGCTTCTCATCATCATAATTGAAGGCAAACATCTTGTCCCTGTTTTTCCCATATTCTCTGCTATATCCCATAATATCAATACCTTCATTAAGCATCGAACCTGTCGTATAAACATTATGAGGTGCATACCTGGCATTATCCCTGTAATATACATTGTCTCCCATAGTAAGACCGTTAAGATTATTGACACCTAACGCCGGAATTGTTTCCTCGGCCAGAGGAGACCAGCCAAAATGAGCATAGATTCCGTCAAGCATATCGGTAACCTCTACATAATAGTGTCTTGCACTTCTTACAGGTCCAAGCTTGGTTATATCATCATAATCCTTAAATACGCACAGAAGTCTTGTAAGACTTCCCTCAACCTTCATCTCAAAAATAATATCTGCGGAGCCTATTCCCGACTGTGGAATTGCATCAATAATATTATTAATCATAATACATACAGGTCTGTGATTTTCTAAAGATTCATCAATCCATTCACCTGTCAAATCACTCATTACCATGCCATCTCTCGAAGGAACCTGTTCTTCAGCAATATCCTGCTTTGTTGCTTCCTCTTCAGTAGAAATGTCTGAAGTATTTTCTGTTGTATCCTTATTATCATCCTTCTTATTCTTTTTTGAAATAATCACCACTGTTAATACAATAATAATTACTGCTAATGCTGCTATTCCACCGATTAAAATTTTTATTTTTTTATTCCTGTCCATTGTCTCTTGTATATCCTTTCTTATTAAGTATCTCTTCCTGCATAGTTTCCATATTAATCCGTTCTTCGTCCTCCATATGATCATAACCAAAGAGATGAAGCATACTGTGTGCCACAAGAAAAGCCAGCTCTCTTCTTCGTGTATGACCATACTCCTCAGCCTGTGTCTCAATCCTGTTGATATTAAGTATTATATCTCCCAGCAAAAGCTCTCCGGTATCCTGATTAAAATAATCCGGGGGTGAAGACTCAAGCCATAAAAAATCTCCCGGAGATTTATAATCTATCATGGGAAATGATAAAACATCCGTAGGTGCATCTATTTTCCTGTATTCACGGTTTATAGTCTGTATTCCTTCATTGTCGGTAAATATTACATTAATTTCACATTCATAGGGACACCCTGCATATTCCAGGGCCGAATTAATTACATCTGATGCAATTTCCGTATAACTGTCGGGTAAGTCCGTATTTGTCTCATTTTCAAAAAAAATACTCATATCCCGTACCTTCCTCCACTCGAATAATTATAACCCATACCAAAGGTTTTATCAAGGTAACTTATCTGTTTTTTGTTACATATTTGGAACGATTATCCTGCTGCTTTTTGTGTGAATTTTTTGTTTCATACGCTTCATAGGCATTGACAATTTTTTGCACGAGAGGATGTCTTACCACATCTTCACCTGTAAATTCTATAGTCTTTATCTCGTCAATATTTCTTAGTACCTTAAGTGCAATTTCAAGTCCTGATACTGTATCCTTCGGTAAATCCTTTTGTGATAAGTCCCCTGTAATAATAGCCTTTGAACCAAATCCAATTCGGGTAAGAAACATTTTCATTTGTGCAGGAGTTGTATTCTGGGCTTCATCCAGAACAATATATGCATTATCCAGTGTACGTCCTCTCATATATGCAAGTGGTGCAACCTCGATTAATCCCTTTTCCATATTTTTTAAGAAGCTTTCTGCTCCCATAATCTCATAAAGAGCATCATATAAGGGGCGCAGATAAGGATCTACCTTACTTTGGAGATCTCCAGGTAAAAATCCCAGCTTCTCCCCTGCCTCAATAGCCGGTCTTGTAAGTATTATACGATTAACCTGGTTTTCCTTAAAGGCTGTTATGGCTTTAGCCATGGCAAGATAGGTTTTTCCCGTTCCTGCCGGACCCACGCCAAAAACAATCATATTATCATCAATGGCATCCACATATTTTTTCTGTCCCATCGTTTTTGCCTTTACGGGTTTTCCGCTAATTGTATGGCATATTATATTGGAATCGTTATCAAGCTTTGATATATTATCTTCTTCTCCTGTCTTTGACAGGGAAATGGCATAATTTACATTCTGGTCACTAATATCATTACCATTCTCGGACAGGCTGATAAGCTGGTTTATTACACTTACCGCCTTTTTTACATTATCCTCTTCACCGGCAAGCTTCAAAGTATCCTCTCTTAATACCGCAGTTACCTTGTAGGATTTTTCTATATTTTTAATATTCCTGTCAAATTGTCCAAAAATGTTCTGAATATGATCATTTGAAATAGTAATATTTTCTGAATATGAACCCATCTATTGTTCTTCTCCTTGATTAATTGTAGTCATTGTCTGGGGAACCCCTATTAACTCCCTGGTTATTATGGTGCCACTGCAATGACATTTATCCTCATCAACATCTATTTTAACATTATTTTCCAGTATTTTCACCCCTTTTTTCTGCAAATTATCAATATAATATCCAAGCCTTTTTTCAGCTTTTTCCCGGGCCTCCTCCTTTGTATACATACGAGGAATACTTTCATATTCTCTTACGGTTATTGTATTAAAATAGATTGGAAGATATACGGAGCTTCCAAGGCACATTCTATGCTCTGTAACAACCTGGTCATAAAGTTCATAATTAATCCTAAAGCCCACCGGTATATATTTTTCACCTAAAAAAATACCATATCTCTTCTTTTTATTGCCGGTATATTCTTTTTCATAGGAATAAAGGTTGAAATCATCTATATAATTGTATTCGACAATTGCATAAACGTCACCGTCGGAAGCCACATAATTTGTCTCTAACAGCTCGTCATAATCATTGTATATGTTAACCGTGCCGGATATAAGTATATCGCCCTTTTTTACCTCATCCCCTTTTTCCCTGGTTGCCTTTCCGCTTCTTACAACCACATCAGTAAGTATTCCATCCTTAATAGCAACTATATTGCATGGCTCACTGGATTTTTTAACCTGGGATTTATCAACGGTTTCCATAATATTGATATTAAGGGAGGTTCCCTTTATATCACAACTAATCCATGCTATTTTTTCATATTCAGCTCTTAGTTCTTTTTCAAGCTCATCACAGTTAATTTCGCTTCTGGGTGTTAAAAAGCTGACATAATTATCACGGATTTCCTTCACAATCTGCTGATTCGTATATTGGTCTTCCCCTTTCACGTTTATATCCCAGATAAACATTGTAAATATGTAAATCATCACAAAAAACAAAATAAAACCAATTACAAATCCATATCTTTTTTTATATTGCCTTACAAAATAGGGTAATCCGTTTTTTTCAACTAAATATACGTCAGCTCCTGTTTTTTTCATGTATTCCTTTGAAAGTCTGAAATTCTTATAAGACATACAGGCAGTAATATAATTGTCCTTTTTTTCTACATTCCATAAATGTATATTGTTTGCACTAAAAATATTAACCAGCCTTTCTCTGTTGTCTCCCTGAATTTTTATTTTTATATATCCGGTAAGCCAAGTAAAAAAGCATTTAAACATAGCTCCTCCAATTATTTTACCCATTCAACACATACAATCATGCCATTTATATTAAGCTCGATCTCAGAAAGCAGTTCTATTTTGAGATTTTTCCCTGCTATTTTAAGCTTTCTTCTTCCACATTGCATTATAATATAATCGGTTTCCATTACAATAATATGCTTAAAGCCCTCTATATGCAGACTTTTATCATCAATAAATATAATTCTGGTCATAATTTTATTTTTTTTATTAATATATTCCTGAAATGAAAGAAATAGACGTACACTGAAAAAAAGAAAATGCCGTTGTATTATACACAACGGCATCATAAATTCATAAATATATTACTTGAACTTACGCTTTCTAGCAGCCTCAGACTTCTTCTTACGCTTAACGCTTGGCTTCTCGTAATGCTCTCTCTTACGAATTTCCTGCTGAATACCAGCCTTAGCGCAATTTCTCTTAAATCTTCTAAGAGCGCTGTCCAAAGTCTCGTTTTCTTTAACTATTACGTTTGACATACTATCCTCAACCTCCCTCCAGTTGTAAAATATCATTCTGTGCTAATAACAACTGTTTGGGTTACTCCAAATCGCACATCCATAATTATACCACATTATTTCATTTCGTCAATAACAAAATGATACAATCTAGCATTTTTTTCCATATTTTTTCAATATTATAATTAGAGTATTACACTTATTGCCTGTTTGTATAAATATGGTCAATTAATCCATAATCCAAAGCCTGCTGGGCAGTGAGGAAGTTATCTCTGTCTGTATCCTTTTCGATTACATCAAGGGGCTTACCTGTATTTTCACTGAGAATCTGATTAATTTTTTCTCTTGTCTGTAATATGTGCTCAGTGTGAATCTTCATATCTGTTGCCTGCCCTTTTGTTCCTCCAAGAGGCTGATGAATCATTATTTCCGAATTAGGAAGAGCAATTCTTTTACCCTTTGTACCACCTGCAAGAAGGAAAGCACCCATACTTGCTGCCATACCGACACATATTGTTGATACATCACACTTTATATATTTCATTGTATCATATATCCCAAATCCGGCAGTTACAGAGCCACCGGGACTGTTTATATATAAGCTTATATCCTTAGATGGATCCTCCGATTCCAAAAACAGAAGCTGTGCAATAACCAGACTTGCTGTTGTATCATTGACTTCATCTGCAAGAAAGATAATTCTTTCCTTTAAAAGCCTTGAATATATATCATATGCTCTTTCTCCTCTGCTTGTTTGTTCTACCACGGTAGGTACTAATGCCATATTACTTTACCTCTCTTTCTTTTTTATCTGTGAGCTATAGTCCACAAATATAATTATCTATACTAATTGTATAATGTAATTCAAAATATTATGAAAGCTGGCTCTTTGCCTCCACTATACCATTTTTCAGGGCCTCGTCAATTCCCTCAGGATTTTTGCCTCCTGCCTGAGCCATATTCGGACGGCCACCACCGCCACCTCCTACCAAAGGAGCAATCTTTTTAATTATGTTACCTGCATGTGCTCCGGCCTTTACCGCATCATCTGTAGCCATAACAATAAGATTAACCTTTCCATTCAGAACCGATGCAAGAATTACCACACCTGTTCCAAGTCTGGCTTTTAAATCATCTCCGAGATTTCTAAGGGCATTCATATCTATTCCTTCTACCTTCACCGGAAGAAGCTTCATTCCGGCAAATTCCTCCACATTGGACATAACATCTCCGACAGCTTCCTTTGCCATCTTATCCTTAAGCTTTTGATTTTCAGCTGCCAATGTCTTTATCTCCCCAAGCATTGCCTCTATCTTTTCAGTCAGTTTTGCCGGCTCGGTCTTAGCTGCAGCACTTGCTGTAAAAAGCTCATTTTCAAGTTTTTTATAATATTCCAGGGTTCCTCTTGAAGTGAGAGCCTCTATACGCCTTACCCCGGCAGCAACACCCTGCTCTGATATAATTTTAAATGTGCCTATTACACCTGTACTTGTAACATGAGTACCACCGCAAAGCTCCTTTGAAAAATCTCCAATTGATACAACACGCACTGTATCGCCATACTTTTCTCCAAATAAAGCCATTGCTCCTGTCTTTTTGGCATCATCAATAGACATAATATCAGTAGTAACCTTAATATCCTTTTCTATCGCTTTGTTAACTATCTCTTCAACTCTGGCAATCTCTTCCTTTGTCATGGCCTGGATATGAGTAAAATCAAAGCGCAGCCTGTCACAGGAAACATATGAGCCAGCCTGCTCAACATGGGCACCTAACACCTGCTTTAAAGCCTTTTGAAGCAAATGTGTAGCTGAATGGTTTTTGCATGTATAGCTTCTACGCTCCTCATCAACCATAAGAGCTGCTCTGTCACCTGTGTTGATTTCACCTGATGCAACATATCCGACATGTGCTGTTTTTCCACCTACAACTTTTATAGTATCCTTTACAATAAATTCTCCTCCAAGTGTTTTTATTACGCCTGTGTCGCCACACTGGCCACCCATTGTCGCATAAAAAGGTGTCTCCTTTACAAGAATTGAACCGCTTTCGCCCTCCTTTAGACATGTAACCACCTGTGAATCATTTGTAAGTGCCTGTATATCCGATTCATCAAAAAGTCTGTCATATCCTGTAAAGACTGTTGTCATATCTACAGGAAGCTGCTCATAAACAGTGGCATCTGCACCCATGTAATTTGTAACCTTACGGGAATTTCTTGCTGTAGTTTTCTGAAGATTCATGCATTGTGTATATCCATCCTCGTCAACAGATATTCCTGCCTCCTCAAGTATCTCCCTTGTAAGGTCAAGAGGGAAACCGTATGTGTCATAAAGCTTAAATGCATTTTCACCGCTAAGAATATTATTTCCCGATTCCTTAAGCTCCTCAACAAAGGAATTAAGTATATTAAGTCCCTGATCTATAGTTTTATTAAAGCTCTCCTCTTCCCGGTTTAAAATTGCAAAAATATGTTCCTTTTTATCCAGAAGTTCAGGATAAGCATCGCAAGAAACATCTATAACGGTTTTTGAAAGCTCTGCCAAAAACATATCCTTTATTCCAAGCATACGTCCATGTCTTGCAGCTCTTCTTAAAAGTCGTCTGAGAACATATCCCCTTCCTTCATTTGAAGGAAGAATACCATCTGAAGTCATAAATGTAACAGATCTGATATGATCGGTTATCAGCCTTATGGACACATCCTTTTTTTCATCCTTTTTGTATTCAACACCAGCCATGTCGCATATTTTATCCCTCAAGGCTTTTATTGTATCCACATCAAAAATCGAATCTACATCCTGAACCACAACAGCAAGTCTCTCAAGCCCCATGCCTGTATCTATATTTTTTTGATCCAGCTCTGTATAATTTCCATTACCGTCGTTGTCAAACTGGGTAAATACATTATTCCAGACTTCCATATACCTGTCGCAGTCACAACCTACTGTACATCCGGGCTTGCCACATCCATACTTTTCCCCTCTGTCATAGTAAACCTCTGAGCATGGTCCACAAGGTCCTGCACCGTGCTCCCAGAAATTATCTTCCTTGCCAAACTTGAATATTCTGTCAGCATCCACACCAATTTCTTTATTCCAGATGTTAAAGGCTTCGTCATCATCTACATATACGGAAGGATACAATCTGTCAGGGTCAAGTCCCACAACCTTGGTCAGAAATTCCCATGTCCATGCAATCGCCTCATGCTTAAAATAATCTCCAAAAGAAAAATTACCAAGCATTTCGAAAAAGGTACCATGTCTTGCTGTCTTACCCACATTCTCAATATCGCCTGTACGAATACACTTCTGACATGTTGTAACTCTTTTTCTCGGTGGAATCTCCTGCCCCGTAAAATATGGCTTCAAAGGTGCCATACCTGAATTAATGAGCAACAGACTATTATCATTATGTGGAATAAGAGAAAAGCTGTTCATCTTAAGATGACCCTTACTCTCAAAAAATTCCAAAAACATTCTTCTAAGTTCATTTACACCGTAGTTTTTCACCTTACAAATCCTCCTGGTTACTATGTAATCCTGCAAAATCAGCAGGATTATTTCTGATTATTTTCATTAGCAAGCTTCTGATTTTTGCTTTTGCGAATCTTACCACCCACAACAACGCCTGATACAGCACACAAAATCATAGCTAAAAATTTTATTATATATATAACAAATTCACTTAATACAGCAGTCATAAAACCTACCTCCTTTTGGCTATTGCCGAAACAACCTCATCCCAGGTTACATCCTTTTCTACCATAAGAACCATGGCATGATAAAGGAAATCAGCCAGCTCATACTTGATTTCTTCCTTATCGGGATTTTTGGCAGCTATAACTATCTCTGTAGCCTCTTCGCCAACCTTTTTAAGAATTTTATCAATTCCCTTCTCAAATAGATAATTTGTATAAGAGCCCTCCTTAGGATTATTTTTTCTGTCAAGAATTATGTCATATTCCTCCTGAAAAACCTTAAGCGGATTAATACTCTCACATTTTTTATCCATAATATCTGTATAAAAACAGCTTCTGTTGCCTGTATGACATGCAGCGCCTATCTGTTCAACCTTAGCCAGCAGCGTATCCAGATCACAATCAACAGAAAGCTTTTTTACATACTGAAAATGTCCGCTTGTCTCTCCTTTAACCCAAAGGGTTTGTCTGCTTCTGCTAAAATATGTCATTGTACCTGTTTTGAGTGTATTTTCATAGGCCTCCCGGTTCATATAAGCCATCATCAGCACTTCGTCAGTCTTATAATCCTGAACAATAACAGGTATAAGTCCATCTGAATTAAGCTTAAATTTGTCAAAAAGCATCTCATCTCTTATGTCATTTCCCGCAAAGCCGGTATTGCCTATATTTCTCAGCCATAGAATAAATTCCTCATCTCTTATTGTTTCACAATTAACAATGATTCCATCAATTCCATTCTCTATTATACCCTTAATTCCAAGCTTCTTTTCTTCCAGGGACATCCCACTGAATATTCTTGTTGTATCAAGATATACTTTGCCTTCAATACTGCCAAGTGTTCTTGATAAGTCAGCTATTGTCTCATCCTTGGTACATTCAAATGAAAAACCGCCTGCACCTGTTTTTTTATATTCCTGTATCCTTGATACTTCTCCCTTATATCCATCAACATTAATAAAAATTCTGTCCTCACCGAATCTCAATACCGACTCTTTTATTAAATTCTCATTAAAAGCATATCCGCAATTATCTTTACTGTTTACAAGAACCCTTGCAGCACCTGTATACAATATATATTTAATATCGTCAAATGTAGAAAAATCACCTTTTACATTAAGAGGTATGGAAACACTTTTTGTTATACTATTAAGATTATCTATATGGGAATGAACTTCCGAATTGCACCGATAAACAAGCTCATCCACGCCAAGCTGCGAAAATCTGTTTCCAAGAGAAATCATATCCTCAAGAGATGACGTTCCTTCATTAATATTACCAATAATTCTGATTTTTTTCATCTTAGTCTCCTATAAGCTTCCTTTTGTGGAAAGTATTTCTCCCTCTAACCTTTGGTCAAATTGTGTAGCCTGGTCAAGTGCTTTTGCAAATGCCTTAAATGCTGCCTCAATAATATGATGATTATTAGAGCCGGATATCTGCTTTATATGAAGATTCATGGAAGCACTGTAGGATATTGCATAAAAGAATTCCCTTACCATTTCGGTATCCATATATCCCACCTGTGGTACATTAAGGTCAAGATCATAGGACAGATAAGGTCTCCCGCACAAATCCACAGCTGACAATACCAGAGTTTCATCCATAGGCAATAAAAATGATCCATACCGCTTAATACCGTTTTTATCTCCCACAGCCTTTAAAATAGCCTGTCCAAGTGCAATTCCCGTATCTTCAATCGTATGATGGGAATCAACAAAAAGATCTCCCTTCACAGAAACATTCAGATCAAAGAAACCATGCTTCGCAAAGCTGCAAAGCATATGATCAAAAAAACCAATCCCTGTATCAACCTTTGAATATCCGTGTCCATCAAGATTAATCTCAATTTCTATATCCGTTTCCTTTGTTTTTCTGGAAACCACACCTATTCTGTCAGCCAAATAATCACTCCCTTTAATTTTAATACGACTTCTAATTATAACATTTGTCCCACATTTATTCAATAGTATGAAGTGCTGCCATTACTCAAATCTTACATGGATTGAATTGGCATGGGCTGTCAGCCCTTCTGATTTTGCAAATTCTTCAATATCCTTGTGAACAGGCAAAAGTGCCTCTCTTGAATAGTAAATTATACTTGACTTTTTTATAAAATCATCTACCGAAAGAGGTGAGAAAAATTTTGCTGTTCCGTTAGTAGGCAGGACATGATTTGGACCTGCAAAATAATCTCCAAGAGGCTCTGAGGAATAATCCCCAAGGAAAATAGCCCCTGCATTCTTTATCCTTGTCATTGTATCAAAAGGGTTTTCTGTTACAATTTCCAGATGCTCACTGGCAATGTCATTTACAACATCTATAGCATCATTCATATTATCGGCCACAAGAATATAGCCATATGCATCTATGGATTTACGAATTATATCCTTTCTTGACAACACCTCTGTAAATTCCTCAACCTGACCGGAAACCTTTTTTGCCAGTTCCATAGATGTTGTTACAAGTATGGCTGATGCCATCTCATCATGCTCAGCCTGGGATAGCAAATCAGCTGCAACATATCTTGGGTTTGCATTATCATCTGCCAAAACAAGTATCTCACTAGGTCCGGCAACAGAGTCAATGCTTACATGTCCAAATACGGTTCTTTTGGCGAGAGCTACAAAAATGTTGCCCGGTCCCACTATTTTATCAACCTTAGGCACAGATTCTGTTCCATAGGCCATTGCTGCTATAGCCTGGGCACCTCCTGCCTTATATATTCTGTTTACTCCTGCTTCGTTGGCAGCTACAAGAGTCATAGGGTAAACCCTGCCTTCACTGTCGCATGGTGTAGTCATAATAATGTCCTCTACTCCCGCAACCTTTGCCGGAATAATATTCATTAGTACAGATGAAGGATATGCTGCCTTGCCTCCGGGTACATATACTCCCACTCTTGCAATAGGAGTAACCTTTTGTCCCAGGAGACTTCCGTCAGGCTTTGAATCAAACCAGCTGTACTGCTTTTGCTTTTCATGATATTCTCTTATATTATTTATTGATTTTCTGATTATGTCCAGAAGGTCTTTATCCACCTGTGAATATGCATAATCTATTTCATCCTCTGTAACAAGAATATTATCTCCATTTATATCAGCCTTATCAAATTTCCTTGTATAATCGAATAAAGCCCTGTCTCCGTTTTTATGTACAGCTTCAACAATCTCCTTTACGGTATTTTCATACTCACCATAGTTATCAGGACTTCTCTTTAGTAAGTTGCTTAAAATATCCTTCTTTGTATCCTGATTAAGTTGAATAATTCTCATTTTTTAGCCTCCATATTTATCCTGCCGGCATATACATTTCAATCGCCCGTATTGATATATCCCGGTATTTTATTTCATGTTAATTAAATGATTCAGGTCGTTCAGTATTTTTCTGATTCTGTCATGCTCCATCTTGATGCTTACCTGGTTTACGACAACGCGGGCTGAAAGAGGACATATTTCCTCAAGCACCTCCAGTCCGTTTTCCTTTAATGTTGAACCTGTCTCAACAATATCTACTATAACCTCAGACAGATCTACAAGCGGAGCCAGCTCTACAGAGCCATTAAGCTTTATTATTTCAACCGTCTGGTTCTTTTTGTTATTGAAATAATTTTTTGCTATATTGGGATATTTGCTGGCAACTCTTATTATTTCATTTTTTTGGAGCAAATCCTTTGCCGACGCGGGGCCGCATACACACATACGACACCTTCCGAAGCCCAAATCCATAACCTCATAAAGGTTACGTCCTTCCTCGAGAATTGTATCCTTTCCCACAACTCCCAGGTCAGCAGCTCCATATTCGACATAGGTTGGTACATCCGATGCTTTGGCAAGAAAGAATTTTATCTTATGCTCCTCATTTGTGAAAATAAGCTTCCTTGTATCAGGATCCTTTACCTCCTCACAGGTAATACCCATCTTTTCAAACAGCTCCAGTGTTTTCTTTGCAAGTCTCCCCTTTGCAAGGGCAAAAGTTAAATATCTCATGCTCTCCTCCATACATATGTAATCTCAGAATCATCCCGGTCATTAATCTTAACCACCTCTGCAATATGCATCCTTTGGGCATATTCCACATATTCTTCAAGAGAATGCTTGGAGGATTGTCTTACAAGCTCCACCTTATTTCCTGATTTTCTAAGCCCGGCAGCATACTCTATGGCTTTTTTCTGATTGTCCATGTCATACAATACCATAATATTTGAATAACCGGTTTCAATTGCAATTTTGTTTCTTGAAATTGCATTCATAAGTTCATCTATATAAATTGCAAAGCCTACAGAAGGCGCATCCTTGCCAAACTTTGACAACAGATTGTTATATCTGCCTCCCTTTACGATGGGCTCTCCGGTTCCGTATGTATATCCGTTAAATATAATACCGGTATAATAATTATAGCCGTGAATCATACTGAAATCAAAATTAATATATTTATCATAGCCATAATACGAAAGTGCTGTATATACCTTTTCCATCCTGTCAATTGCGGAAATGGAACGCTGATTTGTCACAAGCTCCTTTGCGTGTCCAAGCACCTCAAGACCGCCAAACAGCATGTCAAACTGAGATATTGCATTCTTAATTTTATCAGAAATGTCAAGCTTTGATACAAATTCAGAAAGTCCAAAAAAGTTTTTAAGCAATATATATTCTCTTATTTTCTTCTCAGTGTCACCATCAATCCCTGCCTCTTCCATAAGGCCCTTGAAATAGTCAACCTCACCGATTTCAATCATAAAACCACAAAGCCCGGTTTCTAAAAGGCAATTTATGACACAGGCAATTATCTCGGCATCAGCTGCCGAGCTGTCATCATTTACAAATTCTCCGCCTATCTGGGTACATTCACTAAGCTTACCCTGATGCTGATGGGCATTTAAAAACGTTTTTCCATTATAGCAAAGCCTTATTGGCAATGTCTCTTCAGCGTAATATTTCGCAACACATCTTGCTATGCTGGGTGTCATATCCGGTCTTAAAACCAGAGTATTGTTATTTCTGTCAAAAAATTTGTACATTTCATTTGAGGCAGCAGAACCCTTATCCATATTAAATATATCAAAATATTCAAAAGACGGTGTCTCAATATCCTGATATCCGTACAAAGCAAGAACTCTATGAATATCATCCTGAACAATAAGTCTCTTTTTACATTCAGAATTATAAATGTCTCTTACACCCTCCGGGGTATGTAATAATTTTTCCCTCATAATTGTCTCCTCAAATATATATTTCATTCATCAGTATATCAAAAAAAATATTTTTTACAATATTTTTTCTTTATAAATACCAGTAATTTATTATACAAAAATAAAAGACCTGCCTGAATAAAAGGTATGGCCATCTTTTATTGTAAAAAGCAAATACGGAAATATTTTGGGAAAATTCACAGAACAAATGTTTGCAAACAGAACAAATGTATGGTAAAATAGTTTATATATTTTTCTAGGAGGATAATTATGGGTTTAGGATCACTTACAGCAAAGCAACAGGAAATATTAGATTATCTGAAAGATTGTATATTGAAAAAAGGGTATCCCCCTGCTGTCAGAGAGATATGTGAGGCTGTACATCTCAAATCTACCTCCTCAGTTCATGCACACCTGGAAACACTTGAGGAAAAGGGATATATACGAAAGGATCCCACCAAGCCAAGGGCAATTGAGATACTGGATGGCACCTTCAATCTTTCCAGAAGAGAGCTTGTAAACATTCCTATCATAGGCACAGTTACATGCGGTGAACCAATTATTGCCGAAGAACGCATTGATGGATACTTTCCCGTTCCACCGGAATATTTGCACCCTAACGGCAAAGATGTCTTTATGCTTAAGGTTAAGGGTGACAGTATGATTAACGCAGGAATTTTTCATGGTGACCTTGTAATGGTAGAAGAAGGCAGCACTGCCCATAATACTGATATTGTATGTGCATTGATAGACGATTCTGCCACAATAAAAACATATTACCGTGAAGGAGACCATATCCGTCTTCAGCCTGAGAATGATTCCATGGAACCGATAATAATATATAATGATATATCCATTCTGGGAAAGGTCATTGGATTGTTCAGAACCTTCTAAATAATAAGCTAAGACTTTGTCTGTATAGGACAAAGCCTTAGCTTATTACTATATCACAGTAAAACCCATCTTTATTTTCCATACAGGTCATATATCTGTATCTTACACATCTGCCTTCATTAAACCTTACATGCATGGAGGAATAAGGGTAGGAAAGTCCTCTGTTAAACTCATCAAAGACATCACGGGCCTTATCCACAGTAAATTTATCCAGTCTTATGTCAACTATGTATCTCTTAAAATTGACTGTAACCGTACATTTTTTCACGTTGGGAATATCAATGCAATATTCATATAACCTGTTATATATTTCATCATTTGCAATGAGATTAATCTTGCCAAGATAATCATTGATAACTGTGTACATTCAAAGCCTCCCCGAAAATATCAATATTTCTGCTTATCAGGTATTTTGTTGTGAATTGCCTTAAATTCATCATAATGCTGGATAAACAGCTTAACGACCTTGGGATCAAAATGCTTTCCGCTAAGTCTTATTATCTCATCAAAGGTATCTTCAAGGCTCCAGCCCTTTTTATAGTATCTGTCAGAAGTAAGCGCATCAAATACATCACATACAGCCATAAGCCTGCTTATATACGAAATCTCCTCACCCTTCATTCCCAGATATCCGCTGCCATCCCATCTTTCATGATGCTCCTTTGCAAGGATACATGCAAGATGCATCATCTCACCGGGACATTTTTCAAGAAGAGCCTCACCGTAAAGAACATGATTCTTCATGATTGTATACTCCTCATCCGTAAGCTTATCCGGTTTGTCTAATATTTCCTCACTTATCATAAGCTTACCTATATCATGCATCATGGACGCTGTGGAAAGCTGCTCAACAAATTCGTCATCAAATCCGGATGCCTTACCGAGAACCTTCATATACTCAGCAACACGCTTAATATGTTCTCCTGTATATTTGGATTTACTTTCACTTATCTCAGCAAATGAATATATAAGTCCCTTCTGATTGTTAGTCATGGTAACTGCCGTATCCACAGCTGTATCTATCATCATCGAATTTCTTTGAACGATAAAATATGCTACAACGGACATGCTGAATACCAGAATTATATGTGGAATTACATACCCGGTAAGCACATCATTGAAATCTTCAAAATAATTACCAACAAAATAAGCCTTGTACTTAAAGGATAGATAATTGGATGCAAAAATGCTGCATGACATAAGCAGTGATGCAAAAAGTACAAAAGTCTGATTATAATACAGTGATGCTATCAGTATAGGAAAAATCATGATAGGAAATGAAAAGGATGACAACAAAGTCAGCATTATAGTACATATAATACATATGCAAAACAACACTATGTACTTTGTTACCGGTGAAGAATCAAACTTAAAAACATTGATAACCAGCGTAGGAACAAGAGCTATAAATATGGCAGTGGCAAAGAAAATAACAAGAAGAGTCCTATCCACTTCCACATTAAAGTAGCAATATACAAAAAAGAGCAATATAACTAATGCAATAACCCTCATACATCTTGCGGAAATTTGATTTATCTTGATATAATTCTCTTTTTTGATATGATTTTGCTTCATAGATTAAATCTCCTCCAGTGGAATATTCCTTCCGTCCCTCCATATATGCTCCAAATCATAAAAAGAACGTTCCTCTTCTCTGAATATATGAATTATTATATCATAATAATCCAATAAAATCCATCCTCCATTTGAGTGTCCCTCTTTATTTTTTAATTCAGCCTTTGCCTGTCCTAATGCATGCTCCACATTATCGCACATAGCCTGTACCTGATTCGCATTAGCCGCATCTGCAATAACAAAATAATCTCCAACAGATGAAATATCAGAGATATCAATAATCTTAATATTATAAGCCTTTTTATCCTGCAGCGCCTCTACGGCAATCTTAACTAATTCTCTGGAATTCATATAAATCACCCAATACAAATATCTTTTTCACTTATAATCAGATATATATTTCCTTTCCTCAAAATAATTGTCCGGTTTATTGATACCTTGTAACATAATAATCGTAGGTAACCTGTGTCATATAGTCAATATCATTTGTAGTTGCATTGAGATAATCAAGAGTATTTTTCAGAATATGCACAAGACATCTGTCTATGTCCGTAAAGGCTTCCTTTCGGATTTCATCCATATCCCTTACTATATTTCTGTTAGGCTCAATATAATCCGCAATAAAAATAATCTTGTCCAGCATTGTCATATTAGCTCTTCCCGTAGTATGGCAGCATATGGCATCCAGAATCTCCTTATCTTCAACATCATACTTGTACCGTGCATAAAATGCTCCGAGCTTTCCATGCAGCATGTCCGGATTTCTTTCTTCATAACTGCTTACAGGCAATCCATGTTTTCTTGCCTTTTCAAGTTTTTCCCTTGTAGGAAGGCCCTTAGCACAATCGTGCAAAAGACCTGCAAGCCTTGCTTTTTCCAAATCAGCTCCATGAACCATTGCCATACAGGCTGCTGTATATTCAACTCCCAAAGAATGCTGAAATCTTTTTTCACTTATCCTGGTTTTTAGTCTGGCTATGATTTTATCTCTTGTCATATACCTATTCCTCGTCACATATATAATTTATTTTCAATAATATATTTCATCACTCCGGGTGGCAGCAAATCCCCGGGATTATTTCCCTTTTTTATGCTTTCCCTTATATCTGTGGAAGCCACAGGAAATTCCTTCAGGTCAAGATACTCAATTTTTGCATAATTACATTCCTGCATAAGTCTGTCTCCTGCCCGGTACATTTCCTCCCGGTTATTATCCCTGCTTCCAACCAGGAGAATGCACTTCTTAAGTACATCTTTATATCTGAACCATTTATTAAAGCTTACAAGTGAGTCCGAGCCTATGATAAAATATATCACTATATCCGGATTAAGATTCTTAATGGTATCCAATGTATCATAGGTATAAGTAATGCCGCCCCGTTTTATTTCCATATCTGAAACCAGTGCCCAGGGTAAACCCTTTATTCCTTCCTTTAGCATGGCCAGTCTGTGATTTTCATCAGCAATTTGGGAGCCATCCTTGTAGCCCGGAATATTATTGGGTAAAAATATTATTTTTTCTATCCCCGGATAATTCTCCTTTGCAGCCTTAGCCATGGAAATATGTCCCATATGCACAGGATTAAAGGTTCCTCCAAGAATACCTATACATCTGTAATTTTTGAACATATATAATATCTCCAGTCCTAATCCGGAAAAATAATCCTTGAATCCTTTTTGCGCTGTCTGAAAAGAACAATTTTTTTCCCAATTACCTGTACAATCTGGCATTTTGTTCTCTCACTTATTACATTGGCTATTCCCATCGGATCATCCATGCAGTTTTTTAAAACCCCGATCTTTATAAGCTCTCTTTTTTCAAGTGCTTCATTTATAGCCTCTGTAAGCTCAGGAGAAATGCTTTGTTTGCCAACATTAAATATAGGGTTAATATTCATGGCTAATCCCTTTAAATATGCTCTTTCTTTACTTGTCATAATCAAACTCCTCTATTTGTAATAATCAAATTCCAGGCCATACAGCTTAACTGTATCTCCCTCCTGTATACCTAATTCCTCCAGCATATCCAATATGCCGTTATCCTTAAGAAACTTCTGGAAAAAAGCAAAGCCCTTTTCTGATTCCAGATTGGTATATCCAAGCATTCTCTCAATTCTTGGTCCCTCCACAATGTATAAGCCCTCTGTTTTATCAGATTTTGTAACCTCAAACGGCAGTTCAGGGTCATCCATAAAATCCACATCCATCTCAGGCTCAAATTCAATTACCTGGGAAGGGGCTTCTTTAACAAGCTTGTTGACATACCAGAGCAATTCCTCAAGTCCCTTGCCTGACACCGCCGAAATAGGAAAAACCTTAATTCCCTTTGTCTCATATTCATTTTTTAAAAGCTTCATAACCTCTTCGTAATCCGAAGGTGCAAGGGCATCACATTTGTTGGCTGCAATTACCTGTGGTCTTGAAGCAAGGTTGGCATTGTATGACACAAGCTCTTTATTTATAGCTTCAATATCCTCAATAGGATTTCTTCCTTCCGTTGAAGCAGCATCTACCATATGAATAAGAACCTTGGTTCTCTCTATATGCCTTAAAAACTCATATCCAAGACCCACTCCCTCTGATGCTCCTTCAATTATTCCGGGAATATCAGCTATGACAAAGCCGTTTTTATCCCCCAGATCTACCACACCCAGATTGGGATTAAGGGTAGTAAAATGATAATTTGCTATCTTGGGTCTGGCATTTGTTACCCTTGATAAAAGAGTGGATTTACCTACGTTGGGAAAACCAACCAGTCCTACGTCCGCAATCATTTTTAACTCAAGAGTGACCCATAATTCCTTTGACTCCTGTCCCGGCTGGGCATACTTTGGTGCCTGCATAACAGAGGTTACATATTGTCTGTTACCCTTTCCTCCTCTTCCGCCCTTAAGCAGAACCACCGGTTCGGTTTTATTTGACATATCAAGAATAACCTTCCCTGTTTCAAAATCCTTCACAACAGTTCCTGCAGGAACCCTTAATATAACATCCTTTCCATCTGCGCCATGACAATTTCTCTTGCCACCCTCTTCTCCATCTTCTGCCTTATATTTCCGTATATGTCTGAAATCAGTAAGAGTATTTAAACCGGGGTCGACTACAAAGACAACATCTCCGCCCTTTCCCCCGTCTCCTCCGTCAGGTCCGCCGTTTGGCACATAAAGCTCTCGCCTGAAAGATACATGTCCATCTCCACCCTTACCGGATTTTATAAATATTTTTGCTCTGTCAGCGAACATAACTACCTCCACAATCTGACTTATATTTCTTTTAACCTGTTATGATATTCCTGTAAATTCAAAAAGGGCTGTCCACCATTTTAGTGTGACAGTCCTTTTTAATGTAATCCGGTGTCAAAGCACACCCTTTGTTTCTACTCAGCTGATGCTACAGGATAGATAGAAACCTGCTTCTTATCTCTACCCTTTCTCTCGAATCTGACAACACCATCTGTAAGTGCGAATAATGTGTCATCTCCGCCACGACCAACATTTACACCAGGATGAATCTTGGTTCCACGCTGTCTGTATAAAATATTACCAGCCTTAACAAACTGACCGTCTGCTCTTTTTGCGCCAAGTCTCTTTGACTCTGAGTCTCTGCCGTTCTTAGTAGAACCAACTCCCTTTTTATGGGCAAAAAGCTGTAAATTCATTCTTAACATAGTTACACCTCCTTGAAGTATACTTGCAAATACTTACCGTTATGCTCTTTATTTAACTCCGTAAGTCCTAACCAAAGAGCACTCACTAACAATTGACTTTTATCATCAGATTCAGATTTAAATACAAATTTTACGGAACCATCCTGATTTACATCCACATCAAATACCGCTTTGGTATACCTTTCAATGGAATTCACCGTATTAATTGTAAGTACGGAAACAGCCGAACATACTATGTCATGGCCTCTTTTTGCATATCCTGCATGACCGGAAACCGTAAATCCTGTATATTCACCTGCGTGATTCCTATAAAAAACCGCCTTAATCATAATAATTATGCATTAATTGCTTCAATCTTAACCTTAGTAAAAAGCTGCCTGTGACCCTGCTTCTTGTGATAGCCAGTCTTTCTCTTGTACTTGTAAACAACTACCTTCTTATGCTTTCCTTCGCCAAGAACAGTTGCCTTCACTGAAGACTTCTTACATGCATCACCACAAAGCATATCTTTGTCAGTGTTAACTGCAACTACATCGAACGCTACCTCTGAGCCAGTCTCTGCATTAAGCTTTTCTACCTTAATGATATCTCCTTCAGCTACCTTGTACTGCTTACCACCTGTTGCTATAATTGCGTACATATCGGTACCTCCTATTATCATTACTCGCCAGTTACGGTGCTGTTACCAGACTTAAACCTCACTGTGCGGCATACTCACATAATATATCATCTAAATTATTCTGTGTCAAGTAATATATATACAGTTTTATATACTTTTTGCACCTTTTTGTTAATCCGTTTTTTTATTGCTGTTCCTGTCAAAAACCTCATGGAGAGGTTTTCTTATCTTTTTTCTTGTAATTTCAACAAGTCCAAGCTTTGTCATTTCTACCACCTTCGTAGGCACCTCATCCTCTTCAACCAGCCTTTTTAGTTCATTCACCAGCTTCACATTATTTTCATCGGATTTCATGCTTATAAAATCCACTATAATTATTCCCGTATAATTCCTTATTCTGAGCTGATTGGCAATTTCAGCTGCAGCCTCACAATTAATCTTGTAAAATACATCTCCTCTTACCTTACTGAGATTTCCACTGTTTACATCAATAACCACCATAGCCTCCGTGGGTTCAAAAATAAGATAAGCACCACTTTTTAAACACACTTTTTTTGACAGTGCATCCTTAAGATGCTTTTTAAGGTTAAATCTTGCAGAAAGCGGAATATCCTCTCTGGTACATAATACTATTTGTTTTTCATCCTTAAAGCTGTTATATATATCTTCACAGTCTGTCAGAACTTCTGTACCATTTTTAATTTGCTTTGATATATGCTCAATATAGGGATATTGATACTGCATTAATATGCTGTATGCGGTACGGTATCCGGATAAAAATATAATCCTGTCAAGTTTTTCCAGCAGCTCCATGATTTCATTTTCTATATTTTCGTAAGAAGCATCCCTGGCACCGGTTCTGATTATTCCTCCGTATAAATGTCCTTTGCACTTTTGTATCGTTGAAAATTTCATAAGGGTTTCCCTGAAAATATCCTTAAGTCTATCCCTTGTGGATTTATCTTTTATCTTGTTTGATACACCTATTTCATCACCCTGATGTACTATGACATAATTACCGGTTATGGAAATATTGGTGGTTACCGCAGGGGGCTTGCTTTTTACCCTGTCCTTTACTACCTGTACAAGAAGCAAGTCTCCTACTGCCGGCTTTTTTTTACCATTGTAATCTTCCATTGATAAATAACATACTTCTGTCGGACTTATGTTAACAAAAGCAGCATTAATATATTTCACAATACCCGATACCCTGCCTACATAGATATTACCTATTAAGGATTCATCCTCATAGGTTCTTATCTCCCTAAGCTTATTATCTTCAAACAGAAAACCTGTTTTTATATCCTTAATTTTAGTGACAACATACTTTTTCATTATTAGAAGCTCTCCCCTGCTTCCTTTAACGGAAGCAAATTGCCCTTTTCTCCCATATATGTCTCCAGTCTGTGAATCATATAATCATATCTGTCATATTCCTCGCCGCAATATTGGCAAAGTGCCATAATTACAAGCTCCGGCTTAAGATTATATGCACTTCCCGATGCAAGAAGCATATATATTCCATCATCTCTTACAGAAATATTATATATTGCAGGTTTTATATCTGCCGGCTCTTCCTTTGATTTTGTTTTTTTAATCACAACTATTTCATCCCGGCAGATAAAGTCACTAACTCCTTTTTTTAACCGGGAAACCACATCATTTAATGCTTCATCATTTTTATATACCAGATAATCCGAGGCGGAAACAACAGCCATTGATGGTTTTGCTTCCTCCGGTAAAAGCACAATGTCCAAAACCCTTACTCCCTCCGGCAAAGTAGAATTTAATCTGTTCATCATATCCTGTGATGAGGTAACTGAATTAAATTCCCCATCAAAATATTCTCCCTCAGAAGTCATACCCAGGGGCATAGGTGCGGCAAATGATATAATCTGATGTGGTGAAAAGCCTTTTGAATACGATATATCCAGCTTTGCACGTCGTATAGCCTTCTGAAACAGCCGCATACAATCCAGATGACCAATGAATCTAAGAACTCCTGTCTTGGAATATTTAATTCTTAGCTTCAAAGCATACACCTCCTTTGTACACTGCCGAACCACAGCCTGAGCATTGTGAACGGCAATTAGGGGTAATCTTTCCGTCCCTCGCTCTAAGCCATTCACTTTCAAGGAATTTACGGTTAATTCCTGCATCTATATGCTCCCATGGGAATATCTCATCTATTTCCCGCTCTCTTCCTGCGTAAAAATTAAAATCTATATCATTATCGGCAAAAGCTTTTTTATACCTGTCCATATCAAAGAATTCTGTCCAGGCATCAAAAAGACCACCCATCTTATAAACATCATATATTGCCTTTGAAAGTTTTCTGTCACCTCTTGCAAATATTCCCTCAAGCATGGAAATACCCGCATCATGGTATGTATATTTCAGACTTTTCTTATTCTTCTGTTTTCCGAAGGAATCCTTGACAAAATATGCTCTTCTTTGATATTCCTCCGGAGAAATCATAGCTGCCCATTGAAACGGCGTGAAAGGCTTGGGTACAAAATATGAAGATGATGATGTTATCATAACTCTTCCATTGCGTTTTTCCTTTGGAACTGCATCAAAATATTCCTCAGATATTTTCTCCGCCAGCTCTGCTATACCCTGTAAATCTTCATCTGTTTCTGTGGGAAGTCCCAACATAAAATAAAGCTTTACCTTGTCCCAGCCTCCCAAAAAGGCCTGTCTGCTTCCCAAAAGAATATCCTCCTCGGTTATTCCCTTATTTATCACGTCCCTAAGGCGCTGTGTTCCTGCCTCGGAAGCAAAGGTAAGAGAGCTTTTTCTTATATCCTGTACCTTACTCATGACATCAAGGGAAAATGCATCTATTCTGAGTGAGGGCAGGGATACATTAACATGATCTGTGTCCTTAAGCTCAATAAGATACTTAAGTAATTCCTCCAGCATCTCATAATCACTGGAGCTTAGTGAGCTTAATGATATTTCCTCATATCCTGTATTGTTGAGCATATCTCTTGCATATTTTTTCAGAAGCTCCACATTTTTCTGCCGGGTAGGTCGGTAAATCATCCCTGCCTGGCAAAAACGGCAGCCTCTTATACATCCCCTCATTATTTCCAGACACACTCTGTCCTGGGTTGCCTTAAGATATGGTATTACAGGGGCCATAGGATAACTGACACTTTCAAAATCCGTTACAACCTGTCGTTTAATCTTCTCGGGTACATCGGGATAAGCCGGAACAATGCTTTTTATCTTACCGTCACTTTTATAGGATACATGATATAGTGACGGAACATAAATTCCCGGAATATGCGATGCTCTTCTGAGAAATTCCTCCCTGGACATGGAGCTTTTCTTATATATCTTATATAATTCAATAAGCTCACCATAGGAGCACTCCCCTTCCCCGATATAAAACAAATCAAAAAAATCAGCAACCGGCTCCGGGTTTACGGTACACGGACCTCCTCCTATTACAATTGGCATTCCTTTTTTTCTGTCTTTTGCCCATATAGGGATTTTACCCAGATCCAGTACCTGTAATATATTTGTATAGCACATTTCATACTGGATAGTTATTCCAAGAAAATCCATTTCCATTAAAGGACTCTGGGTTTCAAGGGTAAAAAGAGAAATATTCTGTTCTCTCATTATTCTGTCCAAATCAGGCCAGGGACTGTATACCCTTTCACAATATGTATCCTCACGCCTGTTAAACATATCATAGAGAATCTGAATACCCAGGTAAGACATACCAATCTCATAAACATCAGGGAAACACATGGCAAATCGTACAGAAACCTCTCTTGGATTCTTTTTGACCATGTTAACTTCATTTCCGATATATCGCGCGGGTTTTTCAATAGACATTAATATTTTTTCCGGCAAAGCAAGCTTATTCATTATCAAAAATCCTTTATAAATATTTTTTAGTTCTTAAAGCTATGTATAGGAGCAGGTATACGTCCTCCTCTGTTAATGAAGGCTTCACATGAAAATTTGTTTACCGGCATAATAGGAGCATATCCCAGCAATCCGCCAAATTCCACTGTCTCTCCCACTCCCTTCCCAATTACGGGAATCAGTCTTACAGCAGTTGTTTTCTGATTTACCATACCAAGTGCCATTTCGTCTGCAATTATACCTGATATTGTTGTCGCTTTAGTATCTCCGGGAATCGCAATCATATCAAGGCCAACCGAGCATACGCAGGTCATAGCCTCAAGCTTTTCCAGGGAAAGAGCTCCCGCAGTAACAGCATCTATCATTCTCTGATCTTCGGATACAGGAATAAAAGCTCCCGAAAGACCACCTACATATGACGAAGCCATAACACCACCCTTTTTAACCTGGTCATTCAGCATGGCAAGAGCAGCTGTTGTTCCGGGCGCACCTGCAAATTCCAATCCTATTTCCTCAAGTATCTCTCCCACACTGTCTCCTACTGCCGGGGTAGGAGCCAGTGAAAGATCTATAATTCCAAAAGGAACACCTAATTCTTCAGAAGCCTCCCTGGCGACAAGCTGACCAACTCTTGTTATCTTAAATGCTGTTTTCTTAATTGTCTCACAAAGTATTTCGAAATTAGCCCCTCTTACAGATTCAATAGCTGCTTTTACGACTCCGGGGCCACTTACACCTACGTTTATTACCCTGTCAGCCTCAGTCACTCCGTGGAAGGCACCTGCCATAAACGGATTGTCATCCGGTGCATTGCAAAATACCACAAACTTCGCACATCCGATAGAATCATTTTCTTTTGTAAGCTCAGCTGTCTTAAGTATTATTTCGCCTATAAGCTTTACTGCATCCATATTAATACCTGTTTTTGTTGAACCGGTATTAATGGAACTGCATACTCTGTTTGTCCCGGCAAGAGCATCAGGTATAGATTTTATGAGCAGCTCATCTGCCGCTGTCATACCCTTACATACCAGTGCCGAATAACCACCGATGAAATTCACACCACATTCATTTGCTGCCTGATCCAGGGTTTTTGCTATCTCAACAAAATCGTCGGTTGTTTTACACACCGAACCACCAACAAGAGCAATAGGTGTAACAGATATACGTTTATTTACAATTGGAATACCGTATTTTCTGGATATTTTTTCTCCAGTTGCCACCAGGTTTCTTGCAGAGCTTGTAATTTTGTCATATATTCTGTCACAGGTTTCCTTCAGGGTTGCACCCACACAATCTAAAAGGCTAATACCCATGGTAATGGTTCTGACATCCAGATTCATATTCTGAATCATCTCATTTGTTTCTATTACTTCGTTTATACTAATCATGTTAACTGCCTTTCTATGTAGATTTTATATTACAGTCTGTGCATCATATCAAATATTTCTTCATGCTGGGCTTTAATCTGCACCCCGATTTCCTTGCCTATGTCTGCCAGCTCATCAGCTATCATATTATGATCCTTTGATGCCATGCTTGTATCAACCACCATCATCATGTTGAAATAACCGTCTACTATGGTCTGGGCTATATCCAGAATGTTTATGCTGTTTTGGGAAAGATACACGCAGACCTTTGCGATAATACCCACCTTATCCTTACCTAAAACTGTAATAATTGTCTTCTTCATCTTGTGTCCTCCTAAAAAGAATCATTATTTATGTAAAAAAATACTACACTGTTATAATATTGCTGCAGCTGTCCCTGGCAGCAACCTGAATATTAAATTCCCTTACATCTTTGGTATATGGATTATCTGCTATCTCCGCCTTTACCGTTTCATAGGCCAGCTCGGGATAGTTGTTTTCCTTACTTAAATGTCCAAGTATGACACCTTTTATGTGATTGTTCAGAATGTCAAGCAGCAGCCTGCCACTGCTTTCATTGGATAAATGTCCTCTTTTGCCTAATATCCTTTGCTTTGTTGAATATGGATATGGTCCTACCTGAAGCATTCTTACATCATGATTTGCTTCCAGCAAAAGAGCATCCGAATTGCTAATGGCATCCACGATATATCCGTCATAATCTCCAAGATCCGTAGCTATGGAAATCTTTTTGTTGTCCTTCATTATACTGTAGCACACGGGATCTGCGGCATCATGCCATACACTATGTGCCCGGATTCTCATATCGCCGAGACTAAAAGTCTCGTTAGGATTTATAAATCTGAACAGACCTTCATCATAGCTTCCAAGACCAGGCATGGATTTAATTGCCTCGCAGGTAAGCCTTGTTGTATAAACAGGTATACCTGCTGTCCTTGCTATAACACCAAGACTTCTCACATGGTCTATATGCTCATGGGTAATCAATATGCCGTCAATATCCTTAAGCTCCATACCTATGCTGTGAAGTCCTTCTGTTATTTTCTTTTTACTCACACCTGTGTCAACCAGCAGGGAGGTTGTATCTGTTCCCACAAATATACAATTTCCGCTGCTTCCACTGGCAATACTCATTAGTTTCATACTTTTTCCCGCTTTAAATCACTCATCTGCAATCCCGATTACATCTGGCTGCATGAATTTTTCTATTTTGTATTTTACATAATCCGGTGAAACAAATTTGTTTAAACCCCTTTTTTTAAATAAATCAAGTTCACCGGCAAATTTGTCCATAAAAGTTATTAATCCCGGAGTCTCATACACCTGCATCCGTATCCTGCCATCATTAAAATAAATTCTTAATATTTTATCCTCTACCTCTTCCAAAAACACAATATGGATGTTGAGAGCAAAACCATTGTCCTCATCAGGCAGAATTTTTGCCGCCAGGGCAACAGGCAATTGTTTCCCTCCGATTGTGATAATCTGATAAGCATAAGGATTTAACTGAGAATACCCCATTTTCAGTTTAATTTCAATATCATTATCCTTTAATTTTATATAAAAATCCTTATTTACAAGCTGAAAGCTTATAGAATTAATTCCGCTTAGGTAATTTGAATACATTACCTGGGTTATAAGTGGCAATATTCCTGATGCATAATCAGAAAAAATGTAATTGATTCCAAGGTATGCTCCCATACGTTTCTTTATATGGCTAAGCTCTCTTTTCTGATTGTGAAGCACATGCTGCCTGATAATGGTTCTGCCTCTGTTTTCTATTAACCCTGCCACATTTTTTATAAAGTGCCGTTTTTCTGTTCTATCACTTTTCTTTGCAAAACTCATTATTTTTTCAATCAGTGCTCCGTCCGGAAACAACTCATTGGCTGAACCAAAGGTAGCTATAACCATACTTTTTTCTCTGTTAATGTAAACATTTTGTCCGAAAATACCATTCATAAGGTATGCTTTATCATTGAGAATCCAGATACCGTAACCATATCCGGTTACATGCTTCCGATTTGCAATTTTCACCTGGGGATTAAGCATTTCATTCATATATTCACGGCTTACAATTCTTTGTATTCTGCCCTCGGTTTTTACCACACCTTTGTTATTTATCAGCTCTCCTAACATAAGCATATCTCTTAGGGAAAGCTTCATTCCCCAGCCTCCCTTTGGAATACCCTTTGGGCATTTGTCCCAGGTAATATCCCTGATATTCAAAGGGGCAAAAAGATTTTCCTGCAAAAAATCCAAAAGCTCTCGTCCTGACGCCTTGCTTATACAGGCTCCCAGCATATAGGAATTAAGACTGTTATAATAAAAATCATCCCCCGGAGCAAAAAGAAGATTTCCTCCCATAAAGTCCTTGCACCAGTCAAAGGAAAAAAATGCACAGGCTTCATCAAAGCTTACTCCTGCCGTCATAGTAAGAAGATGTTTTATGGTTACCTGCTTCATCCCTCTTTTCATAAAAATCCCACTATGGTCAGGAAATAAATCATACAATCTGGTATTTATATCAAACAGTCCTTTATCTATGGCAATGCCGACTCCCAATGCAACAACTGTTTTACATACTGAATAAGATACCCTCCTGTAATATTTGGAATATGGAGGTTTATAGTATTCTTTTATAAGTTTTCCATCCTGTACCATTGCCAGGCTGGAGAGATTAATTTCACTATCATTAAAAAGGCTGTCTTTAAGTTGATCCAGCTTACATGCAGCCTGTCCTTTGTATGGTATCCGGGGAAAATCAACTCTTGCCGGATAAAACTCTGATATGTCATTTCCAAAATAAACAGGCATTTTTCCACACTGTTCTGTATAATACCTGTACAAATTAATTATAATTTTTGAATTAACTGAAAAATCTGACATTTTTACTTCCTTGCAAAATATAAATTATCCAATAACCTGTCCTGGAATTTTTTATCATTTGCAAGCTGTAAAATATCTATATTGTATTTGTCTATAGGAGCCGGAATTGAATTAATATCATTCAAAAGTGCGATAGCTCCCTTTAGACTTGTATTGCCAAGTATTCTGGTTTTACCCAGAAAGCTCTCAGGTATAAGACCGATATTCACTCCGTTTTCAAGATTAAGGTTAAAACCAAAGCCCCCTGAAATATAGACTTCTCTAATGTCATCCAATGTGGCTTTCCCATACTCCGCAAGCATTTCAATTCCTGTATATATTCCTGCCTTTGCAAGCATAATCTGTTCAATTATATCCTGATTAAGAGCAACCCCGGAAATGGTGATATTCATCTTATCCCCGTTGGGCCTTAGGGCTCCGTTTCTTTCAATTTTTCCTGCCGCAAGACCAAGTGCTATGGCATCTATTGTACTGTATCCATATACATTCTGTTTTCTTGTACAACCCTCAAAGGCAGGGCCACAGGCTGTTGATGTTCCGTAATACTTACCCTTGTGCTTTAATATCATTTCACCATTGGTTCCCAGATCCAGCAGAAGCCATGATTCTTCTTTCTTGTTTTTATCCTTAATTTTGCCCTCAAGGTAATACAAGCCTGCCAGAATATCTCCTCCGATAAATGCACCTGCACACCCACTTAAGAAAACCTCGGTTTCCGGCAAAAGATAACCGGGAAAAATTTGATTTCCGTTTGTTATTATACTCTTATCAAGAGTGTGTTTAAAGGGATAATATCCAAGTCCCGAAATATCGTAACCCATTATTATGCTGATCATGGCAGTATTGCCACATATACATATTTTATCCACATCCGAAGCATCATATCCATATATATAAAGGTTTGTGGCTATTACATCTTTTACGGCGGCAAGAATCTTATTTTTCATTGCTGTAAGATTATTGCTGTTTCTTATTGTTGCAGCTACTCTGTTTATAACATCACTGCCATAGACAGATTGTGGATTTTTAATTATTCTGTCATCCAGAACTTTCATATCCAAACCACAGCAGGCAATCATGGCAGTCTCTATATTAGTAGTTCCGATATCAATTGCAAAGCTAAGCTTACTCATTAAAATATCGCCTTAGGCTTCTTCTCGATAGGCCTGTATCCTTTATCATTAAGTACATCAAGAATCTGTTTCTTATGCTCAGGTCCAAAGGCCTCTATAGTGATAACAAGCTCTACCGCAGAGTTTCTGTTAATAGTAACAAACTGATTGTGCTCCAGCTTAATAATATTTCCGTTTTCTCCGGCTATTACGCCTGCTACATTCTGAAGCTCGCCCGGCTTGTCAGGAAGAAGGACCGATACTGTAAATATTCTGCTCCTTGCAATAAGCCCATGCTGAACCACAGAGGAAAAGGTTATTACATCCATATTTCCTCCGCTTAATATACTTACCACCTTTTCTCCCTTAGGTTCAAGGTGCTTTAAGGCTGCAACGGTAAGTAACCCACTGTTTTCAACCAGCATTTTATGGTTTTCAAGCATATCAAGAAAAGCCACTATAAGCTCGCTGTCCTCTACCGTAATAATATCATCCAGATTCTCCATAAGATAAGGGAAAATCTTTTCTCCCGGTGTCTTAACTGCTGTACCGTCAGCTATAGTATCAACTTCAGACAATGTAGTTACCTTGTTGTTGGCAAACGAAGCCTTAAGGCATGCTGCACCGGAAGGTTCAACACCTATTACCTTAATATGTGGATTTAACATTTTCGCCAGAGTAGAAACACCGGTAGCAAGCCCGCCACCCCCTACAGGCACAAGTATTGTATCTACAAAAGGAAGGTCCTTAATTATCTCCATTGCAACTGTGCTTTGTCCTGTAGCTACATCAAGGTCATCAAAAGGATGTATAAATGTATATCCGTTTTCATCCGCCAGCTTTAAAGCATATTGACATGCTTCATCATATACATCTCCATATAAAACTACCTCTGCTCCATATGCCTTTGTTCTGTTCACCTTTATAAGAGGCGTAGATGTAGGCATAACTATGACTGCCTTTACCCCAAAAGCCTTTGCCGCATAAGCCACACCCTGGGCATGGTTTCCGGCTGAGGCAGTAATCAGCCCTTTTTGTCTGTCCTCATCAGATAAGGTGCTTATCTTGTAATATGCTCCTCTGATTTTGTACGCACCCGTAAGCTGCATATTTTCAGGCTTCAGATATACCTTGTTTCCGCATGCGGCAGAAAAAAACTCACTTTCAATAAGAGTGGTGGGATGGACAACTTTCTGTACAACAGAATATGCCTCTTCAAATTTTTCAATAGTCAACATACTATTTCTCCTTACTAAACCATATTTTAAATATCAAATAAGTCATCATCAGGTTCAAATGGCTGTATATCCTTATCGATAATCATTTCTATATCAGATTTTACATCAAAGTCCGCAAAAAGTGCTGTAACGTAATTGCCCGGGTCAAACCTTTGTAAATCCTCAATCTTTTCGCCTATACCAATGTATTTTACAGGTACGTTAAGCTCAGACTGAATTGCAATTGCTATTCCTCCCTTGGCTGTCCCATCAAGCTTGGTAATAATTATTCCGTTTATTTCAGTAACCTGACTAAACTGCCTTGCCTGTTCCAATGCATTCTGACCTGTAGTTCCGTCAAGAACTATAAGGGTCTCTACATTTGCCTCAGGATATTCTCTGGAAATAATCCTTCTCATCTTTCCAAGCTCATCCATAAGATTCTTCTTGTTGTGCAGCCTTCCTGCAGTATCAATCAGAAGAATATCTGTATTTCTCGCCTTGGCAGCTGCAACTGCATCATATACCACCGCTGACGGATCTGCTCCCTCACTTTGTGCAATTATCTCAACTCCTGCCCTGTTTGACCAGGTTTTAAGCTGATCAATTGCTGCTGCTCTGAAGGTATCCGCTGCAGCCATAAGTACCTTTTTCCCCTTTGACTTATATTGCGCTGCAAGCTTGCCTATAGATGTTGTTTTTCCTACACCATTGACACCAATTACCAGAATTACTGTTTTTTTCTCTTCAAAGTCATAAGCATTCTCATCTACAGACATCTGATCCCTTATTATATTAATAATAAGATCCCTGCAGGCATCAGCCTCCTTAAGCTTCATTTCCTTAACCTTGTCCTTAAGGTCTTCAATAATTCTTTCTGTAGTTTCATACCCCATATCAGACATAATAAGAGTTTCTTCAAGATTATCATAGAAATCATCATCTATTTCCGATGCTTTGAATAAGTTTGCAAAGCTGTCAGCAATGCTGTTTCTGGTCTTGGTTAACCCTTCCTTAAGTCTCTTAAAAAATCCTTTTTTTTCTTTTATCTCATCTGCCATGCCAATTCCTCCTAATCATCAAGTTCTCCCTCAATCATATTAACAGAAACAAGAGTTGACACACCCTTTTCCTGCATAGTTATTCCGTAGAGTATATCTGCCGCCTCCATTGTTCCCTTTCTGTGTGTGATTACGATAAACTGCGTATCCTTTGTAAGCTTATTAAGATATTTTGCAAACCTTTTTACATTTGAATCATCAAGGGCTGCCTCTATTTCATCAAGGAGACAGAAAGGTGAAGGCTTGAGGCTCTGAATTGCAAATAAAAGTGCAATAGCCGTCAGGCTTTTTTCTCCTCCTGAAAGCTGCATCATGTTTTGAAGCTTTTTCCCCGGTGGCTGGGCATTAATTTTAATGCCTGTCTCAAGTAAATCATCTTCATCAACAAGCTCAAGATCTGCCTTTCCGCCTCCAAAAAGCTCCTTGAATACCTTTGAAAACATTATTCGTATTTCCTTGAACTTTTCTGCAAATTGTTCCTTCATTGCTCTGTCCAGCTCAGAAATTATACCCAGCAGATTTTCCTCAGCCTTAGTAATATCATCATGCTGTCCCTTTAGAAATTCATATCTTTCAGATACGGATTTATAATCCTCAATAGCATTTACGTTTACATCCCCAAGCTGTCTGATTTTTCCTTTAACCGCACTGATTTCCTTTTTAAGAATATCTGCATCCTTAAGATTGTCATCCTTAAACATCATTGCTGAATTATATGTAAGCTCATACTCCTCCCACATATAATTATTAAGATTTTCATTTTGCTCTGAAAGCTTTTCAATGGATGAGTTGATTTTGAATGCCGATTTGTCCAGACCGTTAATCTCCTGTGACAGGGTCTCTCTCTTATTAAAAAATTCCCTGTGACTTTCGTTCAAATTCGTCTTTTCCTCTGAAAGCTCATCAAGCTTTTGCTCCTTTATCTTGATTATTCTGTTGTTTTCATCCAGAATTCCTCGCAAATCAGCAATTTTCTTAGTAAGCTCCGTTATTTCATCTGACCCGGAGTTTCTACGCAGCTTAAGTGAATCCAAGCTTGCTTTTTCCTCCTGCTGTCTGTCCCTTACCCTTTTTATATTCACCATAACAAAATCATATTGCTGCTTGACTGTGTTAAAATCAAGATTTAATCTGTTGATTTCTTCTTGGGATTTTTCCAGCTTTTCCTTATCTGATACAATCAGTTTTTCCAGCTCCTCTATACGCGTTTCCAGCTCTCTTATGGCTTCCTCCTGCCTTTGGTTACTGTTATGTAATTCCTCCTTGTTATGATTAATATCCTTTATCTGATTGGATAATTCATTGTTTTCCCTTGCGATTCCCGCAAAAATTTTCTCTATCTCCGTAAGCTCCTTTGCAGCCTGATTGAGATTAAGAGCAAGGGTATTCTTCTTAATGTTCAGCTCCTGAATTAACTTTACCTTAGTTTCCTTTATTTCCTTATTTTTTTCCCTGTTTTCCGACAGACACTTAAGCTCATTTTCCAGATTATTAAGTTTTATCCCGATATTGCCGATTTCTTCGTCAATTTCTTCCAGCTCTCTTCTTCTTCCCAGCAGATTTGAAGAGTTTCTGAATGCACCGCCTGTCATTGCGCCTCCGGGATTAATAAGCTCTCCCTCCAGGGTAACAATTTTTAATGACTGCTTATATTTTCTTGATATTTTTATAGCATTATCAATGTTATCAGTCACAACAATCCTGCCTAAGAGATGGCCTATAAGACTATTGAATTTTTTATCGTATTTTACAAGAGCGGAAGCTATTCCAATAACTCCTTTTTCTCCGGTAACGTCACTGTTTATACCGCCACGTTCCACAATTGAGCTTATAGGCAAAAAGGTTGCTCTTCCATATTTATTAGTCTTTAAAAATTCTATGAGATGTTTTGCTGTGCTTTCATCCTCGGTTACAATGTTCTGTATACTTCCACCAAGAGCTGTTTCAATAGCTGTTTCATATTTCTTATCTACGTCAATTATATCTGCAACAACTCCGATAATATTCTTATTATCCTGTTTTTTCTCCATGACACGCCTTATGCTGTTGCCATATCCCTCATATCTCTCTGTAAGATTTATCAGGGCTTCCTTTTTTGACTTTAATGCTACTATCTTATTGTTAAACGCAGATATACTATTTTGGCATTCCTGTGATTTTTCACTATCGCTCTGTAGACTCTTTACAACTGATTCAAGCTCTTCTTCTTCACTTTTGAACAAAGCCAGGATACGGTTTTGTTCCTCCTCAAGAGAGCTTTTTTCCCTTGTATGTTTTTCTTCCTCACTCTTGTTTTCCAGAAATCTTTGATTGAGCTGGGTTTTTCTCAGATTTATGTTTTCCAGCATGGTATCGTATCGTCCGACCTTTGCCTTTAACGTACCACCCTCATTTAAATATTCTATTATCCGGCTTTTTGAATCCTCAATCTCCGCTTCTTCTCTGGCAATCTTATTTTTCTGTTCCTCATTATCCCTTATGGCACTGTCAAGCACCTCGTCAGCATTATCAAGTTTTTCATCCAGATTACCTTTTTCAAAAAAAAGCTCCTTTAACTCACCCTCCAGCTTGTCCAGATCTTCTTTATGCTTATTGATCTGCTCATCAAGGCTTTCTTCATTCTGCTTATATGAAATTATCTGCTGACTGATAACATTAATCTCACCGTCATATTTCTGATTATTCAGCTTTTTTTCATGGATTTCATTCTTGATATCGTCAATAAGTCTGTTATAATTCTCAAGCTCCTGTTCTATACGCTCATATTCATCCTTAGCAGCATCAAATTCCTCTCTGAGTCTTGTTGAATCCTGTTCTACTATATTAAGCTTTTCCTCATAATCGGAAAGCTGCTCACCGGTTCTATCCACATCCAGCAAAAATGCATTAATGTCCAGTTTTTTAAGCTCTTCCTTAAATATAAGATACCTTCTTGCGGTTTCGGACTGTTCCTTTAATGGACCGACCTGTTTTTCCAATTCTTTTAAAATATCATTTACACGGGACAAATTCTGTCTTTCCAGTTCAAGGGATTTCTCTGTAGCAGCCTTATTTTTCTTATATTTTACAATTCCTGCCGCCTCATCGAAAAGCTCTCTTCTTTCCTCCGGCTTTCCGCTTAATATCCTTTCTATCTGTCCCTGTCCGATTATAGAATATCCTTCCTTGCCAATACCTGTATCAAAGAAAAGACTATTTACATCCTTGAGTCTGCTAACAACACCATTAATCAGATATTCGCTTTCTCCTGAGCGATAAACCCGTCTTGCCACAGTAACCTCATTAAAATCTATAGGCAGACGATGATCGCTGTTATCAAGGGTAATGGCAACATAAGCTGAGCCCTGTGGTTTTCTGAGCTCAGTACCTGAAAAAATTACATCCTCCATCTTGGCTCCCCTGAGCTGCTTCGCGCTCTGTTCACCAAGTACCCATCTTACTGCATCACCTACATTACTTTTTCCTGAACCATTGGGACCTACAATGCCTGTAATTCCGTTATTAAATCTAAAGTTTATCTTATTTGCAAAGGACTTAAATCCATTTACCTCTATACTTTTTAAATACATAAATCTACTATCCGTCCTATAGTTTTATTTCATTGAATTTAAAGTGTTGTATGCTGCCATCTGTTCAGCGGTTTTTCTGTTATGTCCATGACCGACTTCACCTTTTTGGGCACCAAGTCTGACTTGTACAACAAATTCCTTGTCATGTTCAGGACCCTTTTCTTCAAGAACAATGTATGACAGATCAATATTATTTTTCTGGGCATATTCCTGCAGATTTGATTTTGCATCATAAAAAAGCTGCTTATGTTCAATATCAGTCAGCAAAAATTTCTTTACATATTTTCTGGCAGGTTCCATTCCTCCATCAATATATATTCCACCCAGAACCGACTCAAACATATCACACAAAATAGAATCCCGGTTCTGCCCGCCGGTATTCCTTTCGCCCTTGCTGAAGCGTCCATATCCACCCAGTTCCAAATCTCTGGATATTCTGGATAAAGTAAATTCACAAACAAGGCTTGCCCGTAATTTTGTAAGCTCACCCTCTGTCTTTTCCGGGTACTCCTGAAATAAATACTCGCTTATTATATATTCTAATATAGCATCCCCAAGAAACTCATATCTCTCATATGACTCAAACCCGGCACAGGTTTTTTCATTAACAAAGGATTTGTGGGTTAAGGCCGTAACCAGATTATTCTTGTCCAAAAAAGAATATCCGATTCTGCTTTCCAGCTTTTCATACATATTATCACACATATCTATTCTCCATCTTCAAAGGCTGATACAATTTTTTGGGTTACATTATTCTTAACAAAGCTTCTGCACTGTGCTATGGCACTGGATACCTCACTGTTTTTAGAATTGCCGTGTATCTTAACCACAAGACCCTTTAATCCCAGAAGAGGTGCCCCACCCTTGTCATCAGCCTTAAATTTTCTTAGCCTGTTCTTTAAGGCCTTGTTAATCATAACTCCACCCAGTTTTGATCTGGTATTGGTCATAATTGCGGCTTTTACCTCCCTCATAAACATAGATGCCATCCCTTCATAAAGCTTAAGAAGGGCATTACCGGTAAAAGCCTCACATACCAGAACATCAGCAGCACCAAAAGGAAGCTCTCTTGATTCAATGCTTCCGATAAAATTAATATCCTTACATTCCCTAAGCAATGGTATTGTTTCCTTAACAAGAGCATTTCCCTTTTCATCCTCGGCCCCTATATTAATTATTCCTACTGTGGGGTTTTTTACACCTTCTATATTCTCCATATATATTGAGCCCATTTTTGCAAACTGGACAAGGTTCTCCGGTTTTGCATCTACATTAGCACCACAGTCAATGAGCAGGGATGGTCTGCCGCTGGTTGGAATCAAAGGAGCTAACGGTGTACGTTTTACTCCCTTTGCTCTTCCTACAATAAACTGACCCCCGGCAAGTATTGCCCCTGAATTACCGGATGATATACAAGCCTGGGCCTTTCCTTCTTTAATCTGGTTAAGTGCAAGCACAAGCGAGGAATTTTTTTTCCTTCTGATAGCCTCAACAGGGGCATCATGACAGGTTATTTCCTCTGTGGATGGTATTATCTCTATTCTGGTTTTATCACAGCTATATTCCTCTATATATTCATTTATTTCAGCTTCATTCCCTGTAACTATTATATTTATATCATCATAATTATCCATCGCTTCCTTGATTCCAAGCATCATATACTTACATCCATTATCTCCCCCGAGAGTATCAACTGCAATTACTATCTTATCCATATCTTACTCCTTGACTTTTACTGTATACAAATATGCCAACTGCAACATAGTATCATAATATTATATATTTTTTTATAGCGTTTTGCAAGTTCCTCCCGGTAAAAACAATGCTCCCCTCCTCCTTCTATCAAAAAAAGGAACGCATCAAATGATCCGTTCCATTTCTTTCGGGGGTGCCTAACGGCGCACACGCAAAAAAGAGGATGTATGATTCTACATCCTCTTTTTGTTATGAAAACCAATAGCCACCTATAACTAATCAGCCTTAACGATTTCCTTCTTGTTATATGAACCACAAGCCTTACATACACGATGTGGCATCATAAGCTCGCCACACTTACTGCATTTTACTAATCCCGGAACACTCATCTTCCAATTAGCTCTACGCTTGTCTCTTCTGGCTTTTGAACTTTTATTCTTTGGACAAATTGACATTTGGTTACACCTCCTTAAAAATCACACTTCGAACATTATACAAATATTGCTATATCTTGTCAATAAAAAATTTAAAAATTATTGTAGTATATTCAAAAATAAACTATTTTGCCAATTCCACCGTTTCCCTTGCAATCGCCAGTTCCTCATTAGTTGGTATGACATATACAGGAACAAGGGAATTATCACAGGAAATCCTTATTTCCTCTCCTCTTTTTCCATTAGCGGCAGCATCAATAGAAATTCCCAGATACTTAAGGCGGTCACAGATAAGCTTTCTTACCAGAAAATCATTCTCTCCTACCCCTGCCGTAAAAACAAGGGCATCAAGACCATTCATGGCAGCTACATAACCACCTATAAATTTGGCAGCCTGATAGCAAAAAACATTCATTGCCAATTCACAACGTTTGTCACCTTTGGCAATTCCATCGTTCAAATCCCTGAAATCACTGGATTTGCCTGAAATACCATAAACCCCGGATTCCTTATTCAGTATATTCATTATCTGCGAAATATCCTTATTTTCTTTTTTTGCTATATATTCGATTATAGCCGGATCAATATTGCCGCTTCTGGTACCCATGGTAATACCCTCAAGAGGAGTAAGTCCCATTGTTGTATCTATTGATTTTCCTGCTTCAACCGCACATATACTGGCTCCTCCGCCAAGATGACATACTATTATCTTTGTATCCTTAATGTCCTTATTCAATAAGCAGGCAGCTCTTTTTGATACAAAGCTATGACTTGTTCCATGAAATCCATATCTTCTTATCTTGTATTTTTCATAATATTCATAAGGAATTCCATAGATATATGCATAATCCGGCATAGTCTGGTGAAATGCGGTATCAAATACGGCCACCTGTGGCACACCTTTCATATGCTCCATGCATGCTCTGATACCGATGAGATTGGCCGGATTGTGTAAAGGTGCAAGATCACAGCATTCCTCTATTGCATTTAATACATCAGGAGTAATAAGAGCTGAGCTTGAAAATTTTTCCCCGCCGTGAACTACCCTGTGTCCCACAGCATTTATCTCACTCAGTGAGTCTATCGCACCGTTATCTTTGTCGGTAAGCATATCCAACACAAGCTTGACTGCTACACTGTGATCAGGCATAGGTGCCTGAAGCTTAATCTTATCCTTCCCGGCTGACTGATGGGTAAGTACCCCATCCAGCTTGATTCTCTCACAAATTCCCTTAGCCGCAACCTGCTCTGTATCCGAATCAATAAGCTGATACTTAAGGGTTGTGCTTCCACAGTTAATTACCAAAACTTTCATAACTATACCTCGTTAGATTCTATTTTTCAAGTGCCTGTGCCTGTAATGCGGTTATCGCAACCACACCTACAATATCCTCAGCCGAGCATCCTCTTGACAAATCATTCACCGGCTTCGCAATTCCCTGGGTAATAGGTCCGTATGCATCTGCCTTTGCCAGTCTTTGAACCAGCTTATAGGATATATTACCTGCATCAAGGTCAGGAAATACCAGAACATTTGCCTTTCCTGCCACAGTACTCCCCGGTGCCTTTGAAGCTGCTACAGACGGTACTATAGCTGCATCAGATTGCAATTCTCCGTCGCACTTAAGCCATGGGCATTCTGTATTAACAATATGGCATGCTTCAACCACCTTATCAACCTCGGGATGCTTTGCGCTTCCCTTTGTAGAATGAGAAAGCATAGCCACTATAGGTTCTTCCTCTACAAGAAGCTCAAAGGATTTGGCCGAGCTTTCGGCTATGGCTGCCAGTTCCTGTGCATTTGGTGTCTGATTAAGTCCGGCATCCGAAAAGATAAATGCACCATTAGCACCCATATCACAGTTTGGAACTACCACAAGAAAGAAAGCCGATACAAGCTTTGTACCCGGGGCAGTCTTAAGTATCTGTAAAGCTGCCCTCAACACATTTGCAGAAGAATTAACGGCTCCTGCCACCATTCCGTCTGCATCCCCCGCCTTAACCATTATACATCCAAAATATAATACATTGGTAAGCAGAAGCTCCTTTGCTTCCTCAGGTGTCAGTCCCTTACTCTTTCTGAGTTCAACCAAAAGTGCAACGTAATCATTAAGCTTGTCACAGTCATATGGATCGACAAATCTTGCTCCTGACAAATCAAGTCCTTCAGCCCTTTTTAATATATCCTGCTTTGCCCCCACAAGAATTATATCTGCCAGCTCCTCACTGAGTACCTTATGTGCTGCCTCAAGAGTTCTCATATCAGCTGTTTCAGGTAAAACTATAGTCTTTTTATTTGCTTTTGCTCTTTCCTTGATTCTTTCAATAAATCCCACTGTTTTTCTCCTCTAGCCTTTAATAGAATAATTATAATAAAAAATTATCACATGCACAATATAAATCATGGAAAAAATTGTGTTTTTAAAAATACAATTTCAGTCATCAATATCAATCATCTCACTATCGACTACAAGTCTGCCTCTGCCATTCTTTTTTCCGTAATACATAGCTTTATCGGCACGGCTTACCAGCAGATTGGTGTCACTGCACAAATTAGGATATGACGTAAGGCCGATACAAACATTAACGTGAATATCTACATCATCAGACGTAACCACAGTATTTATAATATCGGAATGCAGCCTTTCCAGCACAGGTATGGCTTCATTCTCATCAAAGCCGGGCAAGACAAGCAGAAATTCTTCTCCTCCGTATCTACAGGAAAAACCGTTATTTGCTTCTGCATATTTTTTTCCCATTGATGCAACCATCTGGATAACCCTGTCCCCGGCAATATGACCATAAGTATCATTTACATTTTTAAATTTGTCTATATCATACAATGCCACGGAAATAGGCTTTTTCTTTCGCTTAATATCCTGAACAGCCTTGGCAAAAAGCTCCTTGAAATATATCCTGTTATAAATTCCGGTAAGGCCATCCTTTCTTGCCATATCCTGCATTTTCAGATAAAGTCTGGTTCTGTTTACGGTTACATTAAATTCCACAATACAATTCTCATAATATCCGAGCCCCTTTGAAAAGAAATCGGTTTCGTTAGAGCCTACAATCATCATTCCATATATTTTATTGTTATCGACAAAGGGAAGAAGTGCTACAACATTTATGTTGGCATCTCCGATAAATGTGCATTTTTTAAGATCTTCACCGGCAAAAATCTGCGGTTCTGTCGTTCCCTTTGATATCCTGTCATAAATATTTTCAATATCCTTTTTAAGCCGTCTTTGCATGGAAGAATAATTTGTCTTGATTATGCAATTCCCTGTTTCATTCATATATACATCTTTGCTTACATACATAGCACAGAACTTAGGAGCCTTAACTTCCATTATTGCATCGGAAATAACGTTGATACATTTGAGTATATCAAAGGTTGACGCCATATATTTCATTATCTCGGTCTGGGATTTAACCTCAGTATTAACCTGCTCCAGCTCCTTGTTAGCCCTTGCAAGATCAAACTTCTGATAATTTATCTGTTCATTAATTGTCTTAACCCTTTCCTGATACTCCAGAAGCTTGGCATTGTTGCTTTCCATATGAGACATCTCCATATAAAGCTCATTACATTCCCTGACATGCTTTTCATGTAGTCTGGCAAACCAGCACACAATAACATTCATGATAATATAAATCATCAGCTCCATAATAAGATATGTAAACCACTGTCCGTCATTTTCACTGTTATAAAAGGAGGCCACTACATTGATTAATATAGGGATTCCAAGCAAATATTTCTTTGCATGCAGATTTACAAGGTCATAATCCGAGCCTTGCAAAACAAATTCCGCCGAATCATATATTATAATTACAAGAATTACACCTACAAGAACCGGATTATTGCAAAACAGTCCCTGAATAAGTGAAAAAACAACCAGCTCCATATATCTGAAGCCATTGAAAAATCCGGGTATTCCAAAATAATCCAGATAGTAAAGGATTGTATCCGCCACAAAAAACAGTGCAAATATAACCAGGGCAACAAACAAAAGATTATTTGGTATTTCCGGATTAATAAATATATTAAGCACAATACATAATATAGAAAATACATAAATTAATTTTCTATAAAGGGTATAATTCTTTATGAAATTTTCAGAAATAAATTTTGACATATTCCTTTATTTCTCCCAGTATAAATCTATAATTGATCCGTCTTGAATCGGTGCAACATATTCTGCATGATTACCGTTAATATTGGTTACAAGACTTTTTCCATGCATAGCCGATAAATCAAAGTCATAAAAATCAAATATATCTACAAAAATGTAATCGTTTTTTCCACTTAACACAACAGGCTTGCCATTAATCATAACTGTAATAGCAGTATTCCCCGAACTGTCCGAATCGGTTTCTTGCTTTTCCGGCTCAATGTCATTATCCTTCAAGTCCGAATATACGGGTACATCTTTCCATTCAACTGCAAAATTATCATAGATTCTGTCCTCTAAAGCTGCCTCTTTATTATTAATATAAATCTTTCCTTCGGGATTAACATCCATGAAAGCCAACAACTGACTCAAGGTATAATAATCCTGCATGCAGATTTCATCGCCGTCAGCTATTTTGTACAGCTGTCCCTGAGGCTTTTTATTAACTATTGCAAAACGTGGACACACAATCTTCTTGCCATTTACGGTAAAGCTTAAGGTTCCGTTAAATTCAGGCAATCCTCCAAGCTCAGCATATGCAGCTCCGCCTCTGGTAGATTTTTCAATTTGTATATGATCATTCGCCTCAATTGTTGCATTAAGGCCAACCGGCAACCCATTTTGTGAAATAATTGCAGCTTCTCCCGGATATCCCCGTACAATCCGGCTTTTACCGTTAATTTTAAAGGTAATATCCGCTCCCCGCTTAGGAAAAATATCTTCATTTGAGAGACCATATTGTATGGCAGCATCAAAAACCGTAAGTCTGTCATTATTATACAGCTTTATCCTTTCACCATTGACAGTGACGAAGATAAAATTATTCTTCTGGTCAAAATAATTAAGGCATATACCTACAGGTGTAACATAAAGGGAATCCTTCTTTATACCCTCTACAAGAAATTCAATATTGCCCATTACCTCCTGACCACGCAATGCCACTCTTTCCGCAGGTATATTAAGTGCTCCGGCCAGGTATTCCGTAAACCCTGTCAGCTTTCCTCCGCCACCCACAACAAAGGCAGCACTGACTGTGGCATTACCGTTAAGCTCTATAATTTTTTCGGCTATCTTTGCTGTTATTTTCTTCTTAACATCGTCAATTGTATTAAGAATCTCTTCCGGTGATATCTTGTGGGATATTCCCATAATATCCTTGTATATAATATTTTTCCGCCTGTTTCCGGCTGTTTTAAGTTTCTCTGCCGTATTAAAATCTATAAGATATTTCTTCACAAGTACCTCGGTAAGCTCATCTCCCGCTGAAGGAATCATACCATAAGCAACTATACTGCCATCTCTTGTAATGCATATATCGGAGGTACCTGCGCCTACATCAATAAGGGCAATATTAAGTAACCTGTACTCCTCCGGAATGGCAACATTAATGGCAGCAATAGGCTCCAGTGTGAGATTGGTAACCTCCAGCCCTGCCATAGTTACAGCAGTGTAAAGGCTGCTCACTACTTCCTCAGGTAAAAAAGTAGCAAGCACGTCAGCACCTATCTTTGTACCCTTATGTCCCTCCAGATTATGTATCTCAAATCCATTAAGAAAATACCGTATTACTGTGTACCCGACACAATAATACTTTGTATTATCATCCGATGCCGAGATTTCCTGCAAAATTAAATCATGTGCCTTTTCAACCCCTACAAGATCAATGGAGTGAATATATTCCTGGGTTATAACCGTATTCTCCGGGAAATCATACTCGCCATGCCCTATTGCAGTCTTAAGCACACGTCCCGCGGCAGCAATACATACCTCTTTCAGCTTTCTGTTGCCAAGCTGCTTCTCCAGCTCTTCCTTGACATATACTATGTCTTCACTAACCCGGGATATATCATGTATCTGGCCATCAATCATTGAACGGGTATCATGGAATTTTACAGCCATAGCCACAACATTGAACTTATTCTTTTCTTTGTATCCTACAGTACCCACTATACTTCTCGTCCCAATATCCAAACCGAAAACAAGAGGCTCCGGGTATCTGGTTGTAACTGCCATAATACTCCTCCAAAATGAAAATTATACACATTCTATGCAATTATAACATTTTCAAATAATTTATTCAACCTTACTTCTAGTTGTTTTGATGAATTTTCATAAGATAAATTATTATTTATAGTACAATTTGCATACTTTCTATAAAATCTGTCATTTTCCTGGCTATCCATCATACTGATACACTTTTCCCTGGTATATCCTCTTGATGTCATAAGTCTTTTAATCCGTTCCTCTCTTGATACCCAGATATACCATATTTCATCACAAATATCCTTATATCCGTCCTGAATAAGCAAAGCAGCTTCAATAACATAAAGCTTAACCTTCCCCTCTTTTTTTTTCAGGCATATATCATTGAGAATATATTCCTTTACCATAGGATGGGTTATTTCATTAAGCAATGTAAGCTTTTCCCTGTCAGAGAAAACTATCTGTCCAAGCTTCTGCCTGTCAATGCTAAATGGATATTCCGGCATCAATATATCCTTGCCGAATTTGTTTACAACAGCCTCATATATTTTCTTTCCCGGTTCCATAAGCTTATGAGCCAGCTTGTCTGCCTCAATAACATGTCCGCCATATTTATTTTCCATATCATACAGAATCCTGCTTTTACCGGAGCCGACACCTCCGGTTATTCCAAGCACAATCATACAAATCCCCTTTACTTCGCCTCATACCAGCTATTCCCCGAAGATACATCCACAACAAGGGGAACCCGGAGGCTTGCAGCATTCATCATATTATCTACAAGAATTTCTTTTACCTCATCCAACTCATCAGTCTTAGTTTCTATTAGCAATTCATCATGAACCTGAAGTACTATTCTTGACAAAAGTTTTCTTTTCTTTAATTCCCGGTTCACATTTATCATTGCAATTTTAATTATATCAGCAGCGGTTCCCTGGATAGGAGAATTCATTGCCACTCTTTCGCCAAAGCTTCGCTGTATATAATTCGATGACTTAAGCTCCGGTATAGGACGCCTCCTGTTAAAAATAGTAACTGAATATCCTGTTTTTCTGGCTTTTTCCACACTTTCATCCAGATATTTTTTGACATTCCCATATGTTGAAAAATACTTTTCTATATATGTTTCCGCTTCTTTTCTTGATATATCCAGATCCTGGCCAAGGCCGAAGGAGCTTATTCCATATACAATTCCAAAATTAACTGCCTTGGCCTTCCTTCTCATTATATCCGTAACCTGGGACAGAGGTACATCAAATACCTGGGAGGCTGTAATGGCATGAATATCGGAATTTTTGTTATATGCCTCAATAAGTGTCTCATCATTGGATAAATGTGCAAGAACCCTGAGTTCAATTTGAGAATAATCCGCATCCAGAAATACATATCCGTCCTCAGGTATAAAAACCTTTCTTATCTCCCTCCCCAAAGGAAGTCTTGTAGGAATATTTTGCAAATTAGGTTCTGTTGAGCTTATTCTTCCGGTAGCAGTTACTGTCTGATTAAATTTTCCATGTATTCTTCCGTCCTTCATTATACATGGCAGCAATCCGTCAACATAGGTAGAATTAAGCTTGGTAAGCTGTCTGTACATTAAAATTGCCGGTACAATTTCATGCTGTGAGGATATTTTTTCCAGCACATCAACCCCGGTTGAATATCCTGTTTTTGTCTTTTTTCCACTCTTAAGCCCGAGCTTTTCAAATAATATTTCCCCAAGCTGTCTTGTGGAGTTAATGTTAAATTCCTCTCCTGCCAGCTCGTATATTTGCTTTGTCAATCTGCTGATTTCGTCCTTAAGTCTCCCTCCAAATGCAGAAAGGCCTGCTTTATCAACTCTGATGCCGTTTTTTTCCATTTCATAGAGGGAATATACACAAGGCAGTTCTATTTCTTTATACAGCTTATACATTTCCTTTTGTTTAAGGCTGTCTTTTATGTTTCCGGCTGATGCAAACGGCACCACAGACAGATACGTCATGTATGTGCACATTTTTTCATCCTCAAAGGAAAAAATACTAATCCCCGTTTTTCCTATAAGGGATTTTCTATCCTCCAAATCGGTATCCATATAGTCCGAGCCTATAGCATCATACTCATAGCCTGATTTCATTGGATTGAGAAGATAAGCTCCCACACCGCAGTCAAAGACAAGACTTTCTTCATTAAAGGGAATATATGCAAGATGGCTTTTTACATCCAAAAGGCAAATTTCGGTACTTTGGCTTATTGCCATAATATCCCTTTTCAACATATCAAAATTAACAAAATTTACAAATTTTATAAGATATGCCATATTCTCATTAAGGGCAATGCTTGCACCAACCGGAACATTATCACCCAATATTAATGAAAAGCCTAATTTATCTGCATTTTTCATTGAGCTTATAAGCTCTGCGTATACATCATAATCCTCAATTACAGTCCAGGAAAACTTCTTATGAAGTTTGTTCTCCTTTTCTGAAAATCTTCCAAAAAGGCTTTTAAATTCAAGCCTTTTAAATATATTTAAGGCTGCGTCGTTATACATATCAGATAAAACTGCAGATTCAATATTGTCATCCAGCTCACAATCAAGCTTAATTGTGGCAAGTTTTTTTGAAAGGTATGCCTGTTCCTTGTATTCAATCAGATTATCCTTCATTTTACTTTGCTTCATGGAATCAAGATTTTCGTATACTCCATCCATAGAGCCATATTCAGCAAGAAGTTTTCCGGCAGTTTTTTCTCCTATTCCCGGTACACCGGGAATATTGTCGGAGGTATCACCCATAAGGCCCTTCATATCAATAAAGGTTATGGGATCCACCCCGTAAGCATCCTTTACATCCTTGTCATAATAGCTTTCAATTATGGTTTTTCCACCCTTTGTTTTGGGGATTCTTATTAATATTTTATCTGTTGCAAGCTGTAACAAATCCCTGTCCCCTGACAGAACCGTTACCTCAAGCCCTGCATTATATGCAATTCTTGACATTGTTCCTAAGATATCATCCGCCTCATATCCCGGTTTTTCGAGTATTTTAATATTCATAGCCCCAAGAACCTCTTTTATAATAGGGAGCTGTTCTGAAAGCTCCTGTGGCATAGGCTTCCGTGTACCCTTATATTCCTTAAACATAGTATGTCTGAAGGTAGGATGCTTCACATCAAAGGCAACACACATATGATCTGCATTTTCTTCGTCTAAAACCTTAAGAACTATATTTAAAAATCCCAATACAGCGTTGGTATGAATTCCATCCTTTGTAGTAAGCTCAGGTAATCCATAAAATGCTCTGTTGAGAATACTGTTTCCATCCACTAATAAAATTTTACCCATATTGTTCTCCTGTTTTTATTGATTATCTTCTTTGTGAGTAAGATTATATATTCTTACTTTTTCATAAAAGGTCTCTTCCCTAGGAGTCTGCTCATCAAGTTTAATTTTCACCAAATCCTTATCCGGCTTTGGAATATATTCATTAAAGCAGTTATAGAAATATTCATCTCCCTGCTTTTCCTTTATTATTCTCTGTTCAATGCCATATACTTTATTCAGAACCTGCCCATACACAAAAAAGAACATCACTACAATTCCAATGAATACAACACTGAAGGTAGATATTTTAAATCGTTTTACATTCTTAACCTTATTATCCCATTTGTTGAGTTCGTTCTCCAAATCCTTTTTAAAATTGGTAGAAAGCTCCTTGTTGTTATCCAATTCTCTCATACCCACAATCAGAGTATAATGAATCTCCAATTCCTCCATACAGTTAGGGCAATGCTTAACATGGCGGACAAATTCTGTAACCTTGTCATCCGGAAGTTTTTTGTCTATAAATGCCATAATATTTGATTGCGCTTCTAAACAGGTCACACAAATCCCTCCTCCCTGCAATTTAAAGAAAAAGAACCCAGATCTGTAACGGATCCAGGTTCTTGTATATACTAAGTCTTAGTTATCGATGAACTTCTCTTCACCATTCCAGCTATATAACTTACGGATATCCTCTCCAACCTTCTCTGATGGATGCTCAGCGGCAAGCTTACGCATAGCCTTGAAATGAGCCTGTCCTCCGGCCTGTGACATATCCAGTAAAAATTCCTTGGCAAATGATCCGTCCTGAATATCCTTAAGGATTTTCTTCATAGTCTTCTTGGTCTCCTCAGTGATAATCTTCGGACCTGTCACATAATCACCATACTCAGCTGTATTGGAAATTGAATATCTCATACCTGCAAAGCCTGACTGATAAATAAGATCAACAATAAGCTTCATCTCGTGGATACACTCAAAATATGCATTACGAGGATCATATCCGGCCTCACAAAGAGTTTCA
>DLKL01000036.1:0-201 GCA_002476495.1 Lachnospiraceae bacterium UBA7589 | reverse complement strand
TGCACAAACACCACCGCAAAGAACTGCCTGCTCACCAAATAAGTCAGTTTCAGTCTCTGTTCTGAATGTAGTCTCAAGAACACCGGCTCTTGCTCCACCGATACCAAGTGCGTATGCAAGTGCTAAATCCTGTGCCTTTCCTGTTGCATCCTGATGAACGGCAATAAGACAAGGAACTCCCTTACCTGCCTGATATTCACT
>DLKL01000020.1 GCA_002476495.1 Lachnospiraceae bacterium UBA7589 | reverse complement strand
ACAGAAACCAGTATCAATAATTATTTGACCATTGTCCAAAAGTGTGCTATAATATTTTTTGTTCTTGGGGAGATTATACAAATCATTTTATAAAAAATATGATTCCTGTCATTTATAACTATACACACGCTCCTCAAAAATACAGGGCTGCTGCTTTAACGATTTTTTTAATGCAACAGCCCTATTATTTTATTTTATCCCTATTTTTTAATATTTTTATGTTTCATCTCATAAAAAAAGTATATAAATGAAAATACTGTTACCACTCCCTCTGTTACCGGATATGACAACCATATCCCCTGCATTTTCAACAAGTTTGATAAGCAGAGTGTTATCGGTATAATCAGAATCAATCCTCTGGCAAGAGATATAATCTGTGCCGGTATAGATTTATCTGTGGCAGAAAAAAAAGTAGATATAACTATATTGAGCCCGGCAAATATTATGGCCGTAAAATATATTTTCATTCCTTGTGCAGCTATACCCACAAGTTCTTTATTTCCCTCACTATTAAAAATGCTAATTATTAATTCCCGTTTGCATTGCATTAAAGCATATATCACAACGGAAATCAAAACAACACCTTTAAGGGTTGACAAAATGCTCCTAATTAACTCCCTGCTTTTTTCCTCTCCATAAAGGCCACTGACAATCGGCTGCATACCTTGAGCCATTCCTGTATAAATTGCTGTGGTAACAAGAGATATGTTTGCAATAATTCCATATGCTGCCACACCGACATTCCCCTCCAGCTTAAGTATAATCGTATTAAACAGAATTATTACTATTCCCGATGCCACCTCGGATATAAAGGATGGCAATCCCAAACCGGCTATTTTCACAGATAATTCTCCCACATTTGTTAATCGGCTTATACGGAAACCATTCCTTCCTCCCTTAAAATGCAATGATAATACAGCAAGACTTATACAGGGTGACATAGACGTAGCCAGAACAGCGCCAAAAATACCAAGCTTAAGGGGAAATATAAATATGTAATCCAAAAGTATATTTGCCATGCTTCCGGTCAGCATTGCAGCCATGGAAAGTCCCGGGTTTCCATCATTTCTGACAAAGCAGACAATAACATCATTTAAAATAAATCCCGGCGATGCTATGAGAATTATCTTAATATAAGTATAAGTCATATCATATACTTCTCCCCTTGCCCCGAGAATGCTGCATATATTACCGGAAACAGCTACTCCCAATATGACGTAAATTACAGCTGTAATTCCCGCAAGAAGCATAGCCACGGTAAATACCTTATTACCACTCCGGTAGTTATTTTGTCCTCTGAATATTGAATATTTTGTTCCTGCCCCCATTCCAATCATAAGGCCACTTCCATGTACAAAGCTATAGACGGGAATTGCAAGATTAAGAGCCGCAATGCCATTAGCTCCCAATCCCTTGGACACAAAAAAGGTGTCGGCAAGAATATACCCTGACAATCCCAGCATACCTAAAACATTAAGAATAATATGTTTGAGCAGCTGTTTTTGTACATTATTCATATTTCCGTTTACTATATTATTTTTTTTCATACTTTCCTCCATAAAGCAAAGAGGCGTCAAATTCTCTGACTTCAATGGCCTAACGACAGAGAATCCGACGCCTGATTTCCTACCCGGCGGCAGGAAATAGTGTTTTATTATTCAATTTACAAGGCTCTTTTTATTGCATCCATTAATTCATCATAGGTTTCATAAGCCGGAAGCTCAGGATTATCCCTTTTTATCTGCTCTGTGCTTTTAAATAAAAAGCCTGCCTTGCTTGCCTTAATCATTCCGAGATCATTGTGGCTGTCCCCGCTGGCAATAGTCTCATATCCAATAGACTGCAACGCCTTCACAGTAGTAAGCTTGGAATTCTCGATTCTCATCCTGAATCCTGTTATTTCTCCATCCGGAGCCACTTCCAGAGAATTACAGAAAATTGTTGGCCATCCAAGTTTTTTCATAAGAGGGCCGGCAAACTGTGTAAAGGTATCACTTATGATAATTACCTGAGTAATGCTTCTTAACTCATCAAGAAATTCCCTGGCTCCCGGAATAGGATCTATCTTTGCTATAGTATCCTGTATCTCCTTAAGCCCAAGTCCATGCTCCTTCAAAATGCCTATACGCCAGTTCATAAGCTTACCATAATCAGGCTCATCTCTTGTTGTCCTCTTTAATTCAGGTATATTGCTTGCTTCGGCAAAAGCAATCCATATCTCAGGTACAAGTACTCCTTCCAAATCAAGGCACACAATGTTCATATCCATTTCAAATCCTCCAGATGTATTATAATTTAGTTATTTCTTCCTCTGTAACCATTGGGATACCTGCTTCCTTCAGTACCCTCTTAGCCGCCTGTCTGTCTTTAACCTTAATTATCATTATTGCCCTTTCCTGGCTCTTGGCAAAAAATGCATAAGCATAATCCAGGCTTATTCCCGCCTGAGCCAGCACAGACATAATCCTGGCTATGCTCCCCGGCTTGTCCTCCCCGGCAACGGCAAGTACATCTGTAATAGAATATACATGACCTGCTTCCTTAAGAGCATTTCCTGCTGAAAAGACATCATCCACAATGAGTCTTAATATGCCAAAATCCGATGTTTCCGAAATAGATAATGCCCTTATATTTACGCCTGCATCAGATATAGCCTTGGTTATATCTGCCAGTCCACCGCTCCTATTTTCTACAAATACAGAAATCTGCTTAACTGCCATACAAAAGCCCTCCTTTTAATCATATAATTTTCTCTTGTCAATTACTCTTACTGCCTTTCCTTCACTTCTTGTAATTGACTTAGGCGCAACAAGATGCACCTTAGCCTGAATTCCAAGCATAGCTTTCAACGAAGTAACCAGCTGTTTTTCCTTTTTGGTAACCTCAGCCATTTCATCAGAGAACATCTCCTGGGACATCTCAACATTAATATCAAAGGTATCTGTATTGTTTACCCTGTCAACTATAATCTGATAATTAGGTGTCATTCCCTCATTTAAAAGAACTGTTTCTATCTGTGACGGAAATACATTTACGCCACGGATTATAAGCATATCATCGCTACGTCCCATTGGTTTATGCATCCTTATATGAGTTCTTCCGCAGGAGCATGGTTTCCTGGAAAGAATACAAAGATCCTTAGTTCTGTATCTGAGCAGAGGGAATGCCTCCTTTGTAATACTTGTGAATACAAGCTCACCCTTCTCCCCCTCAGGCAAAACCTCTCCGGTCTCAGGGTTAATAATTTCTGCAATAAAGTTATCTTCATTAATATGCATACCGGACTGTTCTGAACACTCAAAGGCCACACCCGGTCCTGATATCTCTGTCAGTCCATAGATATCATATGCCTTGATTCCAAGCTTATTTTCTATGCTCTTTCTCATTTCCTCAGTCCATGCCTCAGCACCAAAAATGCCCGCCTTAAGCTTAATTTCATCCTTGACTCCCATCTCCTCAATGGTCTCGGCAAGGTAAGCTGCATAGGATGGTGTACAGCATAAAACCGTAGTTTGCAAATCCCTCATAAACATTATCTGTCTTTCGGTATTACCTGATGAGGTAGGTATAGTAAGAGAACCCAGCTTATGGGAGCCTCCGTTAAGCCCGGGGCCACCTGTAAATAATCCGTAACCATAGGATACCTGGACAACATCCTCATCAGTTGCACCGGCGGCTACAAGGGCTCTTGCACAGCACTCTTCCCACAAATCAATATCATGCTGTGTATAAAATGCAACAACTCTTTTTCCGGTTGTACCACTGGTTGAATGTATACAGACACAATCCTTTAAAGGCTTTGCAAGCAGACCATACGGATAGGTTTCCCTAAGGTCATCCTTTGTAACAAAAGGAAGCTTGTGTAAATCCTCCAGACCTTTAATATCATCAGGTGTTATGCCTTTTTCTTCCATCTTTGCACGATAGAACGGAACGTTATCCCAGACATGTTTTACCTGCTTAACAAGTCTTTCTCCTTGCAATTTCTTAATTCGGTCTACCGGCATAGTTTCAATATCCGGTTGAAAATATCTGTTTGCCATTGTATTTCTCCTTTGAGTGTAATTTAGCTAAAAGTCTATTCATATATATTATATATGGGACTTCATATATTAACAAGAAAAAAAATTCATATTTTTCTAAAAAGCATATTGTGTTTTTTGCATAATCAACATAAAAATATGCAGACGTAAATTGAAAATACTTTACAACTAAAATATTTGTATGATATACTTTTTTTATATTTTACTTCAATTTAATCTGTTAGGAGCTTTATTTTTGAAACACTTTAAACTAAAATCCAAATTTAAAGAAAAACTTAATGAAACACTGAAGGCTGTATTTCCCATACTGTTAATTGTACTTTTCCTTTGCTTTTCCATAGCACCTATTCCTCCGGAAATTTTACTTACTTTTTTGGTTGGTGCCGCAATGCTTATGATCGGGATGCTTTTTTTTAATGTAGGTGTTGAGCTCTCTATGACACCTATGGGAGAGCGTACGGGCACAATTATCACAAAATCCAAGAATCTGTTTATTATCATCATAATTACCTTTATTATGGGATTTATCATAACTATATCTGAGCCGGATTTACAGGTTCTGGCAGGTCAGATTCCTTCAATTCCTAACCTTACACTCATCATATGGGTTGCCCTGGGGGTTGCATTTTTTCTTGTGATTGCCATACTGAGAATGCTTCTTGGTATTCCCCTTGCTCATCTTCTGGTTGCATTTTATACTGCCATTTTTATTCTTGCATTCTTTGTTCCAAAGAATTTTCTGGCAATAGCCTTTGACTCCGGAGGTGTAACCACCGGACCAATGACCGTTCCGTTCATTATGGCTTTCGGTATAGGTATATCCTCAATAAGAAATGATAAGCATGCTGATGACGATAGCTTTGGTCTGGTATCTCTTTCCTCCATCGGACCTATACTTGCAGTACTTCTCCTTGGTATGATTTATAACCCTCAATCCCAGGAATACATTTCAGAATCAATTTCCGATATATCTGACACTATAGACTTATGGAAGCTTTTTTCTGTAGAATTACCTACATACGTTAAGGAAATTGCTGTGTCATTGTTTCCCATTGTTGTATTTTTTGCCTTATTCCAGTTAGTATCAAGAGATATTAGCAAACGTACTCTTATCAAAATCGGAATTGGCCTGATATATACATATATTGGTCTGGTACTGTTCCTTACCGGTGTTAATGTAGGTTTTATGCCTGCGGGTAATTATCTTGGTCAGACTATTGCAGGACTTTCATATTCATGGATTATTATTCCTATAGGCATGGTAATAGGATTTTTTATTGTTCGTGCAGAGCCGGCGGTTTTTATCCTTACAAAACAGGTTGAGGAATTAACCTCAGGTGCAATCCCGGCTAAGGCTATGGGAATGAGTCTTTCCCTTGGTGTTGCAATTTCTGTAGGGCTGGCACTTACCAGAGTCCTTACCGGTATATCAATTCTATGGTTTTTGATTCCGGGTTATCTGATTGCACTTATTCTCACGTTTTTTGTATCTAAAATATTTACTGCAATAGCCTTTGACTCAGGCGGAGTTGCATCCGGTCCTATGACAGCTACCTTTTTACTTCCTTTCGCCATGGGGGCCTGCAATGCACTTGGAGGAAACATTATAACAGATGCCTTCGGAATTGTTGCCATGGTTGCCATGACCCCCCTTATTGCAATCCAGATAATGGGACTTATATTTAAGCTTAAGGAAAAAAAGCTAAGGCAGCAAAGCAGCACCATATCTGCTTCAGAAACTATGTCCGGAGACTGGGATATTTTGGAATTGTAAGCTAATAAACGAAAAGAGGTATTTATGGAAAACTTGTATCTTCTTACTACGATTATTGACAGAAAAATCCTTCATCTTTATCAGGATTTTTATCAGAAAAAAGGAACAAGCGTTATGTTCACTTCCCTGGGGTTTGGCACGGTTTCCAGTGACATACTTGACTACATGGGGCTTGAATCCAATGAAAAAGCAGTTATTTTTTCAGTTATGGAAAATGACAAATGGCTTGATACAAAAAGAGAATTACAGCGTGAACTTAAGATTGATGCAATAGGAGGCGGAGTAGCGTTTACAATTCCTCTTAGCAGCATAGGAGGACGAAAGGCATTACAATTCTTGTTGGAGAAAGAAAATTATGAAAGTAAGGGGGAATCTACCTTGAAAAATACAGACCGTCAACTAATTATCGTTATATCGGAACAGGGTTACACTAATCTTATAATGGATGCTGCCCGTGGTGCAGGGGCATATGGCGGTACAGTTATTCATGCCAAAGGAACCGGCATGGAATTTGCGGAAAAATTCATGGGGGTTTCTTTGGCCGCCGAAAAAGAAATAATCTTTATTGTGGCAAAAACCAGCCAGAAAAATGGCATTATGGAGGCAATAATAAAGCACGCAGGTGCAGATACAAAAGCAAAAGCTATCGTATTCTCACTACCGGTTACGGATACTGCCGGGCTGCGCCTTATAGAAGATTAACCTTATCTGTGCTCATCAGGTGATTGTTTAACTATCTGAGAAACAAAATCCCGGTTAATACAATGGCTTCTCTAAGCCTGAATACTTTCCACCTTTTGCAGACGGATATTCTGATTCTTCCCAATAATGCCTTGTGCTGCTTAATGTTACATCATCTACATTAAAATAATTATAATATACGATAGGATTATCTTCTACATCATCCCAGGTTACATCCACGGCATACCAGTTTTCATCCTCCAGCTTAACCAGGTTCCAGGCATGGTTTGCATTGTCAAGATTTGCGGTTCCCTTAACAATTATGCATTCTATATCCAGTATATCCATAAACATTTTAAATGTGCCGGCATAACCAAGGCATATAGCTCTGTTGTCTATGAGACAGCCATAAGGCTGATCGGCATACTCCGAATACCAGTCTGAATAAATAAGTGCATTACTGTCATAGTCTGTATGACTTACAATATAATCATGTATGGCACGTTCCTTTTCATACTCTGTCATATCATCATCTATTTCACTTTGTATTATAGAACTTACCTTTTTCAATACAGCTAAATCCTTTGGATCAGTCAATATACTTTCATCTCCGGTTTTATATGCCTTAACTATTAAATCTGTATCATAGGGTTCAATCACACCCGGTATTTCCTCTATCAATATCTGTCCATCCGAAAGTGTTTTCCTGTTATGATTATAATCTTTTTCATCATCTGTATATTCTGCCGGTTTTTTCTCATCTTCTTTTTGTTGACTTAATTCCATGGCCTTTTCATCTAAAAGCTTTAATACCTGCTTACCCTCATCTGAAAGCCCATAACCAACCTTTACAGTATCCTTAAATGCATCTTCAACGCCCCTGTCCTCATGTATCAAAAGAGCAACATAGTCGCCATATGTAGTCACCTGTGATTCTGATAGCTTTTCGGCTTCCTTGGGTGCATAACCTGTAAAATCTCCTAATCTCTTTTCGAGATATTTCTCCAATATATCTTTAACATAAGCTGTTTCTCCGGTTTTAATAACAACATATTCATCTGCACTGGCCAAAAGCGGACTGACCATTGCGAAGCTTTCTATTGATGCTACGGCCTTCTCATCAAATTTATAATAATCCACAGCATATCTTTCCCAACCGGGATATTTACTTGAATAACAGATAATATCCCCTTCTATGGGAAATTCGGTAATAATGCCTGCAATAACGTCAAGAGAATCTATATCTGATGTTCTTTCATTATTTCCTCCTGATTCCTTTCCACAGCCGGAAAGAAATACAAGAAAAATAAATTGTATTAGTATTAAGTTAATAATTCTTTTATTATTTTTCATATAATCTTCTTTCTCTTTTTCTCACATTCAACTTTGAACTTATATTTCATCGTTTTTCCTTTCGCTTTTGCACCTTTTCAGATGTTCCTTCAAGAAAAATACCGGCAAGTATGTAAGGCTAAAATCAAGCAGTGCTGTCAACATCAACCATTTATTCGGTGAGAAAAAACCTGCCAGCAAAAAGAATACGAAAGGAACTCCCGGCACTCCGGAAACATGATATCCCCGCTTCCTGCTTTCGAGCGGTGCCCCAATATAAGTCGTGATCCAGCACAACAACCCAATTGCCCAAAGAACTCCGTCGATTATCCACATCGCTATTGGATAATGTTCATACAAACTACTCATGTATTCCTCCCAAGATACCATTTATCTCCCAATTTTAATATGTTTTTAGAAGATAGCTTAATGATCTATACATTTCTCATATACATTGTTTTAC
>DLKL01000047.1:22075-43100 GCA_002476495.1 Lachnospiraceae bacterium UBA7589 | reverse complement strand
CTTATTTCTCCTGATAATAAACCTATTCTTTTCTACTTTTTCTGTTAGATACATACCATTTCAATACTGCTGTTCCTATAATAATTACATACCCTGCAAAGCTCAGCAAATCCGGGGATTGATTCAAAAACATATATCCAAAAACAGCTGTAAAGATCACAATGGAAAAATCATATACAGATATTTCCTTTGCCGGTGCATAGGAATATGCCCTGGTAATAAATATCTGTCCGCCGGCAGCTGCTGTTCCGCACAATATAAGGCAAAGCAGTTGTTTTCCTGACATAGGCGTATAGTCAAGCAGAATATATGGCAATGTAACCAGTGTTGAAAAGGTTGAAAAGAATAATACAATAATCATATTCCTCTCACCTCTTTTGCCAAGCTTTCTGACAAAGGTATAAGCAAAGCCTGCTCCACAGCCTCCTAAAACACCTGCAACTGCAGGTATGATATCCATGCTAAAGGCGGGCTTAACAATAAACATTGCTCCTATAAATGCAACAACAACAGATATCCACTCAAAAGCATTAGCCTTCTCCTTTAAAATAATACAGGAAAAAATTATAGCAAAAAACGGAGAAAGCTTATTTAACATGGAAGCATCCGAAATTGCCATATTATCTGTAGCATAAAAATTGCATAAAAGTCCTACTGTTCCACCTAACGCTCTCATAAATAAAAACGGCAGATTTCCCTTTCCAATCGAAAATCCTTCACCACTTTTTTTTATTGAAAACATGGCAATAAACATAGCCACAACATTTCTGAAAAAGCATTTCTGCAAAGTTGGCAAATCCCCTGAAAGTCTGATAAACAGACTCATAAGAGAAAAGCAAAACGCAGAGACTATGATACAGACAATACCCTTTTTGTAATCATTCTCACAACTATCTATCACTGTTTTTATGCCTTCTTTTCTATCTGCAATATACAATTTCTACCGTTTCAATTGCTTTCCTGTATAATTCCTCAATTTTGCCCTTAAGTGCCTTTTCCGATTGAAGAATTGTGTCAAGCTTAGGTCTTGTAACAGGATGCTTTGCAACAAAGGTTGTACAACAATCCTCATAAGGCAATATGGATGTTTCGTAGGTACCTATTTTTTCCGATATATCAATTATTTCCTGCTTATCCATACCTATACATGGTCTGAATACCGGCAGCATATCTGCTGCCTTATCAATAACCAAAAGGCTCTGTGTGGTCTGACTTGAAACCTGTCCTATACTTTCGCCGGTTATAATGCACTGGCATTCGTCCTTCAATGCCAGCTCCTGGGCCATTTTGTACATAACCCTTTTCATAATTATTGTAAGCTCATCATGAGGGCAGTTGTCATAAATTGCAAGCTGAACATCTGTAAAGCTTACTATGTGTAATTTGATTACACCAGCATATTTTGCCACAAGACCGGCTAAATCAATTACCTTTTGTTTAGCCCTCTCACTGGTGTACGGCGGTGCGTGAAAATATACAGCCTCGATTTCTACACCACGCTTGGCTATCATGTAGGCGGCAACCGGACTGTCAATGCCTCCGGATAACAGAGCCATGCCCTTTCCGTTTGTTCCCACAGGCAGTCCACCCGGTCCCGGAATAACCTTAGAATAAATATATGCAACATTTCTTATCTCAACATTTACCATCACCTCCGGATGATGCACATCTACAGTCATATCCGGAAATGCCTCAAGCAAAGCAGCACCCAGCTTGCAATTTTGTTCCATGGATGACATAGGATAGCTTTTGTCTGTTCTCCTTGCATTAACCTTAAAGGTAAAATTTTTCTGTGCATATTCCCTATCAATATATTCCACAACAGATTTTTCTATTTCTCCGAAATCTGTATTTTCAACTACCTTAACAGGACATATACCGACTATGCCGAATATGGTCATAAGAACCTCCATAACCCGGTCATAATCATATTGTGAAAATGCCTCAACAAAAATCCGTCCATATTCTCTTCTCACCTCAAAGTTTCCCAGAGGTTTAAGCCTTGCTCGCATCCTTTTACACATTATTTCTTCAAAAACATACCTGTTTTTTCCTTTTGTTCCAATCTCAGCATACTTTATTAAAAACATTTTGTATTTCATAAGCTGTCTCCATTTTCTTACTCATTCGGGAATATATACCCTGCTTCACATTCTATTTTCTGATATATCTTCTGTATACAGGGAGAATATCTTTTATTGTTTGTATGGCATAATTAACCTCTTCCATAGTATTACTCTCACAAAAGCTGAATCTCAGTGTAGATTCAAGTCTTTTATTGTCAAGTCCTATTGCCTTAAGCACATTGCTTACATGGGGCTTGTTTGAAGAACAGGCTGAGCCTGATGAGGTGTATATACCTTTTTCCTCCAAAGCATGAAGCATTACCTCGCTTCTTATTCCTTCAAAGCTTATGCTGGCTATATGGGGTGCTCCTTTAGAATTATCAAACACATTCTCAAAGGATGTCACTCCCTGTATAAATGAATCCCTAAGTCCGGCAATATATTTCATTTTTTTTTCATGATCATTGTACATAAGTTCTGTTGCAAGACCAAGGCCTGCAATTCCGGGCACATTCTCAGTACCTGAGCGCATTCCTCTTTGTTGTCCACCACCATATATTATCGGTCTTAACAGAGTTTTATCCTTAACATATAAAAAACCGGAGCCTTTAGGTCCGTGTATCTTATGTCCGCTCACGCTCAACATATCAACTCCCAGATTTTTAGGAGAAAATGACAGTTTTCCGAAGGCCTGAACTCCGTCAACATGAAAATATATACCCGGATTATAGTTCTTCACAATTTCGGAGATTTTTTCAATTGGCTGTATTGAGCCTATTTCATTATTGACATACATGACGGAAACCAGAATTGTGTCATCCCTGAGTGCATTCTTAAGCTCATTCAAATTTATTATTCCATCCCGGTCAACTCCGATCCGGGTTACTTCAAAGCCTTCTTTTTCAAGAAATTCCATAGGAGAATATACTGATGCGTGCTCAATACAGCTTGTAATAATATGCTTTCCTGCTCTTCTTCTTGCCAGCGCACTTCCTATAATTGCAAGATTATTTGATTCGGTTCCTCCTGAAGTAAAAATAATCTCTTTGTCCCGGCATTTCAATTGATTTGAAATAACCTTCAATGCTTCCTTAATGTATCGTTCAGCCACAACCCCCTTCATATGCAAAGATGAAGGATTGCCATAATCATCTTCCATTAATTTTACCATCAGTTCTCTCACTTTTGGATAAACTGCCGTGGTTGCTGCATTATCAAAATAAACTTCCATATCCGCTCCTCAACTATATTATCTGTCATAAATCAGTCATCCAGTTCAAACATAATAATGGAAAGCACAGCCAGACCGGCCGTTTCTGTCCTTAATATCCGATTGCCCAGGGTTATACACTTTGCACCTATACCTGTCGCCATGTCCACCTCATCCAGGGCAAATCCCCCCTCCGGTCCAATAAATATTCCAAGACTCTTATGTCCCTTAATATCTTTAATAACCTTCCTTGAATATTTTATTCCTTCTGCTTCCTCATAAGGAATAATGTTCATCTGAAGCTTTTCTGCGTAATTTATAGCTTCTCTGAAGGACATAAATTCTTTAACCTCAGGGATTATACCCCTTCCTGACTGTTCGGCCGCGGATTTTGCAATAGCATTATAACGCTCCAGCTTTTTTTCAGCTTTCTTATCATCCAGCTTTACCACTGAGCGTTTTGTCATAACCGGAACAATCTCCTTTACTCCAAGCTCCACAGCCTTTTGTATAATAAATTCCATCTTATCCTGCTTTGGCATTCCCTGAAATAGTACGATATCAACAGACAATTCAGCACAGTTTTTAGATATATCCTCAATTCTGGCTTCAACCATGTCGCTTTGGATATCTGTTATTAAACACTGATAATCCTTTCCATTGCCATCACTAACTAAAATGTGCTCCCCACATTTAAGGCGGAGCACATTTCTTATATGGTTAACATCCTGTCCGGATATTATAATATTTTGCTGTAAGTTGTTGCAATTTTCTACATAAAAACGATGCATATCTTTCAATTCCTCAGTTTAGTACACAAAATACTTTTTCCAGGACATTTTACCACACCCCGGTCTATATAGTAAAGCATTCTGTATATTTTGTTTACGGTCTGGCAATAATAGAAACCCAGTCCTTCATATAAACCGTATCAATGATTGTATATCCGTTTTTCATCAGGGCATCCCTGACATCCTGCTCCTTCATATCAATTATACCCGATGTAATAAAGTAACCATTTTCCCTGATAAGAGGCTTTACTGCTTCTGAAAGGGGAATTATTACATCTGCAAGAATATTAGCCACTACTATATCATATTTCTTACCCTTATTTATTCTAATGCTTTCTTCTGCGGCACATGAATCCTTTTCGAGAAGATTTCCACAGGTAAATACCAGACTCTCTTCACTGATATGGTTTACATTTCTGTTTTCCTTGCTTGCCTCTACCGCAACCGGATCAATATCCATGCCATGTACAAAGCCTGCATTAAGCATGGTGCTGATTATAGACAATATTCCACTGCCCGAACCCACATCAAACACAGAATCACCGGGCTTAAGATATTTTTTCAGTTGTCCTATACATAGCTTTGTAGTTTCGTGAGAGCCTGTACCAAAAGCAATTCCGGGATCAATTTCAACCACAATATCGTCATCCTTTTTGTCTTCTAATCTCTCCCATGTAGGCTTGATTACTATATTGTCATATATGCGGAAAGGTTTAAAAAATTGTTTCCAGTTATTAATCCAGTCCTTATCCTCTGTATTAGAAAGAGTAATGTCCTTCGTACCTACAGGTATAAACTCTTCAAGGCGGGTAAGTTCTGCAACTATATCCGCCTTTAAAGTATCAAGATCAAAGCTGTCGTCTATAAAACAGGAAACTCTGGCAGTACCATCATCCTCTCCCTCTATAAGAGGTATATCAACAAACATAGCCTTCTTATCTTGTTCTGTAAGTGGAACATTATCCTCAATCATTATTCCTTCAACTCCCATATCATCAAGAAATGAGCTTAAAAGATCGACTGCCTCAACAGTTGTATCGATTGTTAGTTTTGTCCACATCATAATATTCTATTCCTTATAGTTTTTTAAATCCTTTTTTCTTCTTGTGATCCCCAAAGCTGAACCCACCTGCTGAATCAGTAGATGAGCGGGCATTAACGGTAGTGGTATTAGCATACTGATTCAATATAGATTTCTGTTCCTCTGTAAGCTTATCAGGTACCTGTACTACCAAAGTGACATAGTGGTCTCCTCTTACATTCTTGTTTCTCAATGTAGGCACACCCTTGCCCTTTAATTTTACTTTTGTATCTGTCTGTGTTCCCGGTTTAATATCCAGCTCATAAGGACCATCAATTGTATTAATTGTAATCCTTCCACCCAACGCAGCCTGAGTAAAACTTATAGGTTCTGAAGAATAGAGGTCATACTCCTGTCTCTGGAATACAGGGTGTCTGTCAACCAATACCGTTACAAGCAAATCTCCTCTTGCTCCACCGTTTATTCCGGGCTCACCCTTTTCACGGATACGTATACTCTGACCATTATCTATACCTGCAGGAACCGCAATCTGAATCTTCTTTTTACTCTTAACAAAGCCTGTACCTGCACAGTTACTACATTTGTATTTTATTATCTTACCTGAGCCGCCGCAGTCGGGACAAGTCTGAACTGTCCTGGCCATACCGAATAGGGACTGCTGTGTAAATACAACCTGACCTTTTCCTGCACACTTTGGACATGTTTCAGGCTGATGTCCGGGCTGTGAGCCTGTTCCTTTACATACATCGCACTCATCCTTAAGAGGTAATTCCAATTCTTCCTGAGTTCCAAAAACAGCTTCCTCAAAGGAAACTCTTACTGTAGTTTTAATATTGGCACCCTTTACAGGACCATTGGATTGCCTTTGTCTTGCTCCTCCTCCGAACATATCGCCGAATATATCGCCAAATATATCGCCCATATCGGCAAAGTCAAAGCCTCCAAAGCCTCCCGGACCTCCGCCCTGTTCAAAAGCAGCATGACCATATTGATCATACTTTGCTCTTTTCTCAGAATCAGAGAGCACAGCATAGGCTTCAGCCGCCTCTTTAAATTTTTCTTCTGCTTCAGCATTACCCGGATTGGTATCCGGATGATATTTTTTCGCAACCACACGGTATGCCTTTTTTATCTCTGCATCACTCGCACCCTTGGTTACGCCGAGCACTTCATAATAATCTCTCTTTTCTGCCATATGCATTCACCCTTACTATATTGTTTACGGTTTATCTTGATTTACAATCATATAATATACCATAGTGACACCTTATGTGCCACTATGGTAATTACAAAATATCAATTAAATTTCTTTGTAATCAGCATCAACTACATCTGAATCGGAGAAATCAGGAGTTCCTGTACCGGTTCCGGCATTCGCACCCGGACCGTTCTGCTCATAAAGCTTTGAGAAAAGCGCCTGGGCACTGTTCATAAGGGTTTCCTTGCCTGCCTTAATCTTCTCTACATCATAATCAGTCATAGCTTCAGGATCTGTTCCCTCAATAATCTCCTTAAGAGCCTTAAGATCCTCTTCAACCTTGCTCTTATCTGCTGCCGAAAGCTTATCACCTACATCTGAAAGTGCTCTCTCTGTCTGGAATACCATAGCATCAGCATCATTTCTTACTTCTATTGCTTCCTTACGCTTCTTATCTGCAGCTTCATATTCAGCTGCTTCCTTAACAGCTCTTTCGATATCCTCATCAGAAAGTGATGTACCTGATGTGATTGTAATATGCTGCTCTCTTCCTGTTCCAAGATCCTTTGCCGATACATTAACAATACCATTGGCATCTATATCAAAGGTAACTTCAATCTGAGGAACACCACGTCTTGCAGGAGCAATACCATCAAGTCTGAATCTTCCTAAAGACTTATTATCCCTTGCAAACTCTCTCTCTCCCTGTACGATGTTAATATCTACGGCATCCTGATTATCCTGTGCAGTTGAGAAAATCTGGCTCTTATTGGTAGGAATTGTTGTATTTCTCTCAATAAGGTGAGTAGCTATACCACCCATTGTCTCAATAGAAAGTGTAAGTGGGGTAACATCAAGCAGAAGGATTTCACCTGCACCGGCATCTCCGGCAAGCTTACCACCCTGGATAGATGCACCGATTGCAACGCACTCATCAGGGTTAATTCCCTTGAATGGTTCCTTTCCTGTTAACTTCTTAACCATATCCTGAACAGCTATAATACGTGTTGAACCACCAACAAGGAGAACCTTATCAAGCTCTGAAGCTGTCATTCCTGCATCCTTAAGGGCAGTCTGAACAGGAGTTTTGGTTCTGTCTACAAGATGTGCGGTAAGCTCATCAAACTTAGCCCTTGTAAGATCCATATCAAAATGCTTTGGACCCTCTGCTGTTGCAGTAATGAACGGAAGGTTAATATTAGTTGTTGTTGACGATGAAAGCTCCTTCTTAGCCTTTTCGGCAGCTTCCTTAAGTCTCTGCATAGCCATCTTATCAGTCGAGAGGTCTACTCCCTCTTTTTTCTTAAACTCGGCTAACATATATTCTGTAATTGCATTATCAAAATCATCACCACCCAGCTTATTATCGCCGGCAGTTGCAAGAACCTCAATAACTCCGTCACCAATCTCAATGATGGACACATCAAATGTACCACCACCAAGGTCATAAACCATAATCTTCTGTTCCTCTTCATTGTCAAGTCCATATGAAAGAGCCGCTGCTGTAGGCTCATTTATAATACGCTTAACATCAAGACCTGCAATCTTACCTGCATCCTTTGTTGCCTGTCTTTGTGAATCAGTAAAGTACGCAGGAACTGTAATAACAGCCTCAGTTACCTTCTCACCAATATAAGCCTCTGCATCTGACTTAAGTTTCTGAAGAATCATTGCTGAAATCTCCTGTGGTGAATACTTTTTGCCATCAATTTCAACCTTATAATCAGAACCCATATGTCTCTTAATTGATGCAATTGTCTTATCTGCATTGGTAACTGCCTGACGCTTTGCCGCATCTCCTACAACTCTCTCACCTGATTTTGTAAAAGCTACAACTGATGGTGTTGTTCTTGAGCCCTCTGCATTTGTAATAACAACAGGCTTACCACCTTCCATAACAGCTACACATGAATTTGTTGTTCCTAAATCAATACCTATAATCTTACCCATTTTTATTTCCTCCTATAATTCTTTATAATAAATGGTTTAATTTGCAACCTTGACCATGCTGTGTCTTAAAACCTGGTCCTTGTACATATAACCTTTTTGCATCTCCTCTGCTACAACATTTTCACCAAAGGAATCATCCTCAATATGGATTACTGCATTATGCAGGTCAGGATTAAATTCCTTTCCCTGTGCATTCATTGCTACAACTCCAACTCCTTCAAGAGACGAGATAAGCTGCTTGTAAATCATATCAACACCCTGTTCAAAGCTTCTGTTCCTGTCTTCCTCCGGAACACTTGCCAGAGCTCTCTCGAAGTTATCTACAACCGGCAAAAGCTTTTCAAGAACCTCCTTGGCACCTATATCATACATTTTCTTTGATTCTTTTTCATTTCTCTGCCTTGCATTCTCGAATTCTGCCAGAAGTCGTTTGTATTTTTCTTCATTGTCCTTTGCAAGTTCCTTTGTCTTTTCAAGCTCAATCATAAGAGATTTACTGCCTCGTCTGCTTCCTTTTGGAACAGGCTTCGGTTTAGCCTCTTCTGCTTTTTCTTCGCTTACATTTTCTTCCTGATTTATAGCAACCTCAGTACCCTCATTAACGGGGGTATCTTCAACTCTGATATCCTCCGTAACCTCATCGGCACTTGTCTTTTTCATCTGCTTTTCAGCCATCGCTGTTCACCCCTTTACCTTTCTTAAATATATCATCTAATTCTACTGTCAGATTCTTCAATGTACCTACAACCTTTTTATAATCCATCCTTTTGGGACCGATAATTCCTATAGTTCCCGTTGCTCCCTCAGGCATTTTGTAGGTTGCGGTGACCAAAGAGCAATCCTGCATGTTCTGCACCGGAGTTTCATCACCGATATATACCTGAATACCTGTGTTGCTCTCGTCCCTTGCTACAGTCTCCTCCAACAAATGCGAAAGTTCCGATTTGTCTTCAAATTTTTCTAAAAGTTCACTGGTTTTTGATATATCTCCCAGCTCTGGATACTTCAGAATATTAGTAGCACCGCTTGTATATATCTCTAATTTCTTGGCCTCATGTATTGCTTCCACAATGCCTTTAAATATCTGATCAAGAATTTCCTCATATTCTCCAGCCTGATTTTTCATTGTGTGAATCATCTCAATATTAATATCCTCCAGACTGGCGCCCTGTAAAAAAGTATTAAGAAGAATGTTAAACTTTAATACATCCTCATTATCAAGCTGGGCATCTACATGAATAAGCTGGTTCTTGACTATATTGCCATCTACTACAATTACAGCTAAAAGATTGTCTATATCCACCTGGGACAACTGAATAAACTTAACTGTCTTATTATAGTTGGGGGCAGTAACCATAGTTGCATAGTTAGTATTATACGCTAGCACCTTTGCAACCTGCTTAAGAAGAAGTTCCATCCTGTCAACTCTCTCAAGCAATGAGCCCTTTACCTCTTCAACCTCTTCCTTCTCTTCCATGAGACTGTCTACATAGAATCTATATCCCTTGTCCGTAGGAATTCGTCCTGCAGAGGTATGTGGCTGAACAATATACCCCAGCTCCTCCAAATCTGCCATTTCATTTCTTATGGTAGCAGAGCTTAAATTCAAATCAGTATATTTTGAAATTGTACGTGACCCCACCGGTTCACCGGTTTCAAGGTAATTTGCTATAATGGCTTTAAGAATTTTAGTCTTTCGCTCATCCAGCTCCATTCCATCACTCCTTTGTTAGTTATTAGCACTCAATTAGTATGAGTGCTAATCTCTATTGATAATCTACCACCACATATATTGTTTGTCAAGGGAAACTATAAGAATTTTAAGAATTTTTTGTGAACATAATACAATATTTAATTTTTATCCAGAATAAAATCCGCCAACACCATATTACTCACATCTATGCCCTGATCGGTTAAATATATCCTATCTTCATAGGTTGCCATAAGCCCCTGATCTATATATTTGTTAAGTACAGGTCCGTATACCTCATAAATATCCTTTTTGAAACGCTCTTCAAAGTCTGTTCTGCTTATCCCGCACGTCATTCTCAAACCAAGAAACATAAACTCCTCCATTCGGGAATCAATATATATCGGAGTCACATTTTCTCTTAACTTTCTTGTAACATCGTTATAAAGGAGCTCCATATTATCGGTCTCGGCAAATTTGTTGGAGGTATCCTCCATAATATCAATATACGAAAGAATATCCCTGATATTATTAAAGCGCTTACCCTGAAAATATGATGATGCACCAAGTCCAAATCCTATATACTCTCCCCCAGTCCAATATACCATATTATGTTTGCACTCATATCCGGATCTTGCATAATTGGAAATCTCGTACCTGTCATAACCGTTGGCTGCCAGAAGTTGTTTGGTTATGTCATACATTCTCCTGTCAATCATCTCTGTAGGAAGAGAATCCAATATTTCCTTATCCTTTGAAAATGGAGTTCCTTCTTCTATAGAAAGAGAATATGCCGAAATATGCTCCGGTCCAAAATCAATAACCCTGGACAAGGTATCTACATATGAATGTATGGTTTGTCCGGGTAATCCCGACATTACATCAATATTAATATTATTAAAGCCGGCTCTTCTGGCCGCCTTAAAAGTTGCAACGAATTGATCATAATTATGTATACGCCCGAGTTTTTTAAGCATATCATCATCTGCCGACTGCAGTCCTATGCTTAACCTGTTTATCCCCGCTGCCTTATAACCATTCAGCTTCTGATGTCTTAAGGTTCCCGGATTGGCCTCTATAGTAATCTCTGCATCCTTTTCAAGGGTAAATGTCTTCCTTATAAATGCCATTATATTAGTTATAAGTCCTTCGTCCAAAAGGGATGGTGTTCCACCGCCTATGAAAACCGTGCGCACTGTATATTCCGAAGCCAATGGTGCATAGAGCTTTATTTCCTGGCACAGTGAGTCTACATATCTAAGCATAGTACCATAGCTCTCCCCATCAAAGGACAAAAAATCACAATATTTGCATTTCAGGGCACAAAACGGTATATGGACATATAAGCTCACATATTTTTTCATTGGTAATTACTCCTCATCTAATTTTAATACACTCATAAATGCCTTTTGTGGTATTTCTACATTGCCCACCTGGCGCATTCTCTTTTTTCCTTCCTTTTGCTTTTCCAAAAGCTTTCTCTTTCTTGTTATATCGCCGCCATAGCATTTTGCCAGGACATCTTTTCTCATTGCTTTGACTGTTTCCCTGGCAATAACCTTGCTTCCTATAGCCGCCTGTATAGGTATTTCAAACAAATGTCTCGGAATTTCCTCCTTGAGCTTCTCACACATTTTTCTTCCCCGTTCATAAGCTGTATCCTTATGAAGAATGAATGAAAGTGCATCTACTTCTTCCTTGTTGATTAATATATCAAGCTTAACCAGCTCCGATCTGACGTAGCCTTTAAATTCATAGTCAAAGGATGCATATCCCCTTGAGCGGGATTTCAATGCATCAAAGAAATCATATATAATTTCGTTAAGCGGTAAATCATATTTGAGAAGGGCTCTGGTTGTCTCTATATATTCCATGCTCTTGTATACGCCTCTTCTTTCCTGGCAAAGCTGCATAATAGCACCCACATACTCTGTAGTAACCATAATTTCTGCAGACACAAAGGGTTCTTCCATGTAATCAATGGTAGAAGGGTCAGGCAGATTTGAGGGGTTTGTAAGAGAAATGACCTCACCGTCTGTTTTATGTACTTTATAAATAACTCCCGGTGCCGTTGTAACCAGATCAAGATTATATTCTCTTTCCAGTCTCTCCTGAATAATCTCAAGGTGCAAAAGCCCAAGAAATCCACATCTGAATCCAAATCCCAGGGCAATAGATGTCTCCGGTTCAAAGCTCAGGGAAGCATCATTAAGCTGCAATTTTTCAAGAGCATCCCTCAAATCCGGATATTTTGCTCCATCTGCCGGGTACATTCCACAATACACCATAGGATTTACCTTTTTATATCCTTCTAAGGGCTTATCGCATGGGTTATCCGCATCTGTAACAGTATCTCCCACCGTAGTATCCTTAACATTTTTCAAACTGGCAGTAATATATCCTACCATACCTGCCGAAAGCTCATCACAAGGTATAAACTGTCCTGCACCAAATATTCCAACAGATACCACCTCAGCCAGAGCCCCGGTTGCCATCATTTTGATTCTTGTTCCTTTTTTTACATATCCATCAAAAATCCTGCAAAATATAATTACTCCCTTATAGGAATCATAAAGGCTGTCAAAAATAAGTGCCTTAAGCGGTGCTTCCGGATTTCCCGAGGGAGCTGGGATTTTGGTAACTATCTGTTCCAGAACCTCCTCTATATTGATTCCGTTCTTAGCAGAAATAAGAGGTGCATCCTGGGCTTCTATCCCAATAACATCCTCTATCTCATTAATAACTCTCTGTGGATCTGCAGACGGAAGATCTATTTTGTTAATAACCGGCATAACATCAAGGTTATGATCCACTGCAAGATACACATTGGCAAGGGTCTGTGCCTCAATTCCCTGAGCCGCATCTACAACCAATATTGCTCCCTCGCAGGCAGCCAGGCTTCTTGATACTTCGTAATTAAAATCCACATGTCCCGGTGTATCAATAAGATTAAATATATATTCTTCACCATCATTTGCCTTGTATATTATACGGACAGACTGGGCCTTTATGGTTATTCCCCGTTCTCTCTCAAGATCCATATTATCAAGAACCTGATTCTGCATTTCCCTGCTTGTAAGAAGTCCTGTTTTTTCTATTATTCTGTCTGCCAGCGTAGATTTTCCATGATCTATATGGGCAATTATACAAAAATTTCTTATCTTATTCTGGTCTAAATGGGCCATCTTTTTTTCCTCACTACTGTACACATATTTATTAAAAGTATATCACATTTGTTTTATGTGTGACAATCATTTTTCACTTAAAACCTTATATAAGATGGAAGCAAGAGGAATCATTGCATTTTTTGCCTCCTGAACCGTATTTGTCTGGGCACCCACCTCAATTAAAACAGATTTTTCCATGACATCCAGATTATAACAATATCCGGTAACATAAATATTTCTCATAAAATCTCCATAAAGCTTTTTTCCCTCCAGCAGCAGCTGAAGGCTAAACGCCAGATTACCGGTTTTGTTTGGATTTTTCATTTCTTCTATATCTCCGTTGACATTCAATCTGCTTATTCCGTTAACAAACATTATTTTAGCTGTAGACCTTCCATCTATATCAGTGATAAGGTGTACATCTTCTCCTACTCCATCCCTGTGCAAATCTATTACTACTTCAATAGAAGGATATTCCTCCAATATTTTGTCTATAGCCTCCCTTGACAAATCATAGGCGTAGTTTCTGTCCAGCTTTCCGTTTACCATATCATACACATTTCTGTCATGATATACCCTTATACCATAATCCTCCTCCAGAATCCTGGTAAGCTCATCTCCTATTCCTATTACGGTATCCTCCATTATTCCATCCCTGCTGTCTGCATAATTTTCGCTTCCGTGGGTGTGATATATCAATACCTTATAGTTATCTGTGGATGTGTCTATGGAAAGGTCCATATTTAAAAGCTTCTCGCTATCCAATTCTTCGGGATAAATAGTAGTAGAGCCTGTTACTATGTAACAATTTGATACAAGATAATCAAAATCCTTAAGGTCCTCGGAATTATACACAATTCCGGTTTCCACCGGTATCCCCATCGTCACGGCAACCTCTCTTTCTTTTTCCTCATTGATTATCTCCGCGGTATCTTCACCGTCGTTTTTTTCATAGAAAGATTCTGTGGTATTATCGGCTTTTTGGACATTATATTCTGCAAAAACCGGTTCCTCTGTATCATTATCATCCGAATTAACTGCCAATATAGGAAAAAGTCCCTGCAAAATACATTTTTCATTCCCTTTGTAATCCCGACAAAGCGGAAGGAGTTCGCCCCGTATCTTACTCATGACATATCTTGAAAAGGCTCCAGTTTTTGCTATGATTATAATGCTTAAAAAAACCAATGTTACGCAATATACATAATATATTATTTCTTTACACTTCTTCATAATAAAATATATGATTTAATTATCCCTATAATTCAAAAAACTTATTAATAGCTTCAGAAATTGTATAACTTATTCTTTTTACAGCCTCATCCACATTTTTCGGAGTAACAAACATCTTGGCAAAATCAGGTTCAAGTAATTCTTCTGCTACCTGATATTTTTCCCGGTCGGTGAGTTCATGCTCCTTTATTTCACTATTCCTGGCAAATATCATGAGCATTTTATCTATAGCCTGATATACAATTGAAGTAACGGATATTACCGTAGGGACGCCTACGGCAATAACTTTTACCCCAAGTGTATCCTTATTAAGCATTATTCTGTTATTGCCCACTCCCGCCCCGGGACTAATACCTGTATCGCATATCTGTATGGTTGAATTAAGCCTTGATGGTTCTCTTGCTGCAAGGGCATCTACGGCAATTACAACATCCGGCTTAATCTCATCACACAAGGCTTTTAATATTGTACTGCTTTCTATACCTGTCTGAGCCATGACTCCGGGAGAAATGGCACTTATCTCTCTCACCTCATTAACTATTCCCTCGTTAATAAGATGCCTTGTAATATAAAGATTATCCACCACCTGTGGTCCTAATGCATCCGGGGTTACCTCTCTGTTGCCAAGACCCACTACAAGAATTTTTTCCCTGCCCTTTATCATCAGTTTAAGATTACTGTAAAGCAGCTCCATCAGGGGTTCATGTATATTTTCATCGCTATTTCCAAGTTCCCTGCTTTCTAACGTAATATAGGTTCCTGCCGGTTTCCCCAATGCCTTTTCCCCTTTTTCATTTTCTACTTCAATTCTTGTTACAATTATTTTTCCGTCCATCTCACTATTGGTATATACTTTTATTCCCTCCGGATAGCTTTCTTCAATATCATCCCTAAGCTCCAGTGCAAGATCCGTTCTGACATGTCTGTCCATAAAAAAATACTACTCCTTTTTTGAAGTAGTATCTCCTTTTTTCAGCTATTTATTATATTTGTCAATTTCGATTTTAATTTTCTCAACAACTCTTTCCGGTGAGGATGAGCCATCAATTACAACATCACTGTATTTTTCATACAGGGGAACTCTCTCATTATAAACATCCTCTATGGTTTTCCCCGGCTTCATTGCAATCCCCCTTGTAGTTATATTATTTATCCGTCTGGCAATTTCAGTGCATTCAAGCTTCAGATAAACAATAATTCCCGTTTTTCCCAGATGTTCCATCGCTTCACTACCGAAAACAGCACTTCCTCCTGTGGCAATTACCGTATTATCAACATTTACATTGGATAAAACGGTATTCTCTATATCGAGAAATTCATCCAGCCCTTTTCTTTGTATGGTTTCATATAATTTTTCTCCTGTTTTTCTTTGAATAATCAAATCTGTGTCAATAAAATCATAATTTAACGTTTTGGCAAGAATCACACCTACAGTACTTTTACCTGCACCGGGCATACCTATAAGCACAATATTTTTCTTCATCATATTAGTCTCCGTATTTCTAATGTCGCTCCCACTGTATGGTGTATGTTACATCTGCTTTCGCACCACACTATACTCGTCACCATATTTGTAATATGGACAATTATAGAATGTATCTGACATAAATCTGGCCATTTCATCTTCATCCAGGTTTACATCACACACATAACATTCATATTCTTCATCGTACATATAGTACGCACATGAATCACAGTTTGAGGAAGCTGTTTTATCCTTTTTCTTCTTTTCCATTAAAATACCACCTGACATTTAGTTACCTTGCATATTTTTTTCCAGTTTTCTTCTTCTGCATCATCATACACTCCGATTACGTCAAAGCCCGCCTTTATGGCAGTGTCAATGGCAAACAGAGAATCTTCAAATATAACACATTTTTCGGGGGAAATACCCATTTTATCGCAGGCAAGAAAATACACATCCGGTCTTTCCTTACTGTAGCCTGTCATAGAGCAGGTCACCAGCCCCTGAAATAAATGCATAATCCCATTTCTTTCCAGTGCTGCCTTACACATATCATATTCATTTGCAGTAGCCACATACAAAAGGTAGCCTCTTTTTTTCAATTCAAGAAGCAATTCACGGGAATTATTTTTTATCAACAGATCGTTTTCATAATATTTGTATGCTATATTCTGTATTTCCCCGGCTATTATCTCCGGTTCCCGGTCTACATTAAAGACCCTTTTTATATATCTGGATGCATCCAGCATTGTCATCATTTTTACCTTGTTATGAAAACCCGGCTCCGGTTCTATGCCAAGGCCTTCCAAATATTCTATATCAAGCCTTGCCCACATCGGCATACTGTCAAGAAGAGTTCCGTCTATATCAAAAATAAGTCCTCTTTTTTCACGGATTACCGGCTCAATTGTGTTTAGTATTGTGTTTATGTCACTCATAGCGGCACCTTTCTCAATATATCAATCTACACGACAACAATAGTCATAATTGTAAGATTATCATTGTCACTCTTTGCCCTGCTTTCAACTCTATGAATCAGCCTTTTTGCCCACTGTGTGGCACTTTTTGATTTGAGATAGTCTGCTGCAACTTCCCTGTCGTATACATATTCCCATATTCCGTCAGAACAAAGCATAAATGCATCTCCTGATTTAAGCATAATATCAGAATTATATATTTCCGGCTGATATCTGTCAATTCCTCCTATTGCACGAAGAAGACATGACTGGTCCTCATCTGTCATAATCTGCTCCCTTGTTATCTCTCCTGCTTTATACTTTTTAAAGGCTACAGAATGATCATTCGTAACCATTTTCAAGGCTTTATCGCTTATATAATACAGCCTGGAATCTCCCGAATTAGCCCATACTGCCCGCCCATTATCCACGGCAAGGGCCACAACCGTCGACTTTAATATGTCTCCCTTTTCCTTTTGCATGGCAATTACTGCCTTATTGGAACACTCTATACGTTTTTCCAGCCAGTCTTGCAGATTAGTGTCAAATTTCCCGTTCCAGTTATCCACCAGGGAATCACATACCACTTTTGAAGCCAGGTCTCCATATTTATGACCACCAAGACCATCAGCCACAACAAATATTCCGTTGTTTTCATTCGTAAGATATGTCATGGAATCCTCATTGCGGTCTCTTCCACCCTTATCTGAATAACAATATACATCAAAATTCATATTCTTAACCTGCCTTGCCAATAACAATTGTTCAACATCTAATTATCCGTGTAGTAAAAAAATTCAGCTTCATTTGTATTGAGTGAAAGAAATGCCGCAAATGATTTTTCATCAGCATTGGTATGATCTGTGCCGCGGAAATACAACATGTCATTACCATTACAAAGACTATATATTACCATTTGTGACTCACCGGATTCCCATATACAGGTATAATCGTCCTCGGTCCATCCCAAATCAGTAGTATCCAGTCTCCATATTGAGGATTCAGACGTGTCCCAGGATGTAAGTGAATAGTACAGCTTCCCATTATATATATCAATACCGGATATATAGTTATTGTCTGTTTTTCCCTGAGCCTCCTCACAGAAGATAAATTCTCCTGTACTGATGGTATATCGGCCTATCTTACCATTAGAAACCCCTTCATTTCCACCTACAATATAGAGATAATCACCTTCACCAACCATAATTACAGCATCAAAATCCATGGAATATAATTTATCAGCCTCCGAAGAACCATATTTTGACAACTCCATACAACGGATAGATTTGCCTGTTCCATCAACCCAGTAAGCATATTCTCCTATTATCGTAAACGTATACGGTGTGTAAGGATAATAGTAATCAGGTATATCGCCCTCCCATGTTACATAATTAAGAAAATCCATATCCTCCGTTGTATCTTCATATGCGTAAAACAGCCCATTCTCATTTGCCACTATACTTTTCAATGTATCGATTCCATTAAGGCAGTCTAATTTATTACATTTACTTCCCCCTGCATCTGTAATATAAGCCTCTCTTAGGCCGGACTCGTCCTTTATGTACACAATCCTGTCTCTATCTACAATATTAACAGACGAAATTGCTCCCGTATCAAGCACCAGATCCTCATCGCCGAAGCAAAACAATCCATTAGGATGGACTGCAAGAATCAAATTATTGTTATAATCAAGAATTCCTCCATTAGATATATTGTTAACATGGTATGTATCGAAGCTTCCCCTGACAACACATGAGGTCCCTTCCGTAGTATTATCAACAATATTTTCAGTAACATTTCCGGTAGTATTTTCCGCAGTATTATCTATGGTGGCCTGTGTAGTTATTCCTGCAGCTGTCTTTTCATCCTTATCCTGATTTTTCCTATCCAAGGCTACAATCAATACCACAACGAGCAATGCTAAAATACATAAACCTGAAATAACAGGTATCAGCCATTTTTTACTGTTTTTTTGTTTTTCACCATACCCATATTGATTATATGCATTATATTCTTCCATATTATATCCATATTGATTATATGGATTCCCTGTCATCTGAGACTTCATATCAACTGTATATGTATTAGTATAATCCACCAGAATATCCTGCTGATACATATTGCCATATAATGCATTCCTAAATTCTTCCATTGTCTGGAATCTGTCTTGTGGCTGTACACTCAGAGCCTTTAGAATAACCTCTTCCTTTTTTTGCGGTATATCAATGCCCAGTACACTTGGAGCAACAATATCATCTTCCTCAAGCCTGTCAATGGAATCCGGCGGTTTTTTGCCTGTAATTGCAAAATAGAAGCTTGCTCCTACAGTATAAACATCTGTAAACGGACCCTGCTTTCCATGTCTTGTATATTGCTCCTTCGGAGCAAAACCATGCTTTAACACAACATCAAGGCTTCTGCTTTTATCTCCGAGACTATATCTTGCCGCACCAAAGTCAAGAAGCTTAACCTTGCCATCATTAGTCAGATAGATATTATCAGGGGTAACATCTCTATGCACTATGCCTTTTTTATGCACTACACTAAGGGCGTCAATTACTTTAATAAGTATACCTTCTGCAGTTTCATAGGGAATTTTCCCTCCATTAGCCTTTATATACTCATCAAAGCTTACGCCCTCAACATAATCCATTACAAAATATGCTGTTTTGTTTTCTTCAAAATATGTGTGTATTCTTACTATACCCTCAACACCTATAAATTGTGCAAGGGTCTTTGCTTCTTCAAGAAAGCAATTTTTTCCGTATGCAAAGCTGCTTCCTTTTTCACCGGAGGAAGGCATAACGATTGTGCCCTGTCTTGTAGCCATTGTATCAGGAAAAAATTCCTTAATTGCAACCTTTTCTCCCGTAATATACACCGAAGCCTTATATGTTATTCCAAATCCACCCTGCCCAAGGATTTTTTCAATTACATATTGTCCTGCCAGAATAGTTCCCTCATTCAAGGCCAATGGATATTTTTCACTCATTATTCGACCTCCCTCTTTCTACCGGATTTAATTATATCAACAATAAAAAGGGCAGTCAATAAAATAAGCTTCTACCCTATGGCAAATGTCAGCTCTGCCACAACTGCTATCCTGCCTTCTACCTTTGCAACAGCTTTTCCGTGTCCCACAGGTCCCCTTTGGTCTGTAAGCTCACACTCCATCTCTATGACGTCACCCGGAACAATCTGTCTTTTAAATCTTGCATTTTTTATCCCCCCAAAAAATACAATTTTCCCCTTATTTTCCTCTCCTGCGAGAATAGCAACTGCACCAACCTGGGCAAGTGCCTCAATAACCAGCACTCCCGGCATAACATGCTGACCTGGAAAATGTCCGACAAAATGCATTTCATTCGCAGAAACACATTTTCTCCCCTTTGCATACCTTCCAGGCTCACACTCAGTAATCCTGTCAACAAGCAAAAAGGGATATCTGTGTGGCAGTATTTCCTGTATCTGATTTGAATTAAGCTCCATTTTTATTCCTCCCACCGTCTAAATACTACACTGGCATTATGCCCTCCAAATCCGAGGGAATTTGAAAGTGCATATTCTACCTGTGTCTTTCTTCCTTCATTGGGTACTATATCCAGGTCACATTCCAAATCAGGAACTTTGTAATTAATTGTAGCAGGTATAAATCCATCATAAAGCGCCATAGTTGTGAAAATTGCCTCAACAGCCCCACTTCCGCCAAGCAAATGTCCTGTCATGGATTTGGTAGAGCTTACCATAAGCTTATTTGCATAATCTCCGAAAGCCGTTTTTATCGCAGCAGTTTCACCCGAGTCATTCAAATGGGTTGAGGTTCCATGAGCGTTTATATACCCTACCCGGGATGGTAATATGCCTGCATCCTTAATAGCCATAATCATGGCACCTGCTCCGCCTTCACCGTTTGGTGCCGGTGCTGTAATATGATATGCATCGCAGCATGCTCCATATCCCACAACCTCACCGTAGATTCTTACTCCTCTTTTCTTTGCATGCTCATACTCCTCAAGAAGAAGTGCTCCCGCACCCTCTCCCATAACAAAGCCGGCTCTCTCTTTATCAAAGGGGATTGACGCTCTGAAGGGATTATCTGTTGTATTCAATGCCTTCATGGCTGTAAATCCGCCGAGACCCATGTGTGTTATAGCACTTTCGGCACCTCCGCAAAGCATAACATCCGCATAACCATCTCTTATATAATGGAAACTGTCTCCCAAAGCATTGTTACCACCGGCACAGGCTGTCACCACA
>DLKL01000047.1:12065-22055 GCA_002476495.1 Lachnospiraceae bacterium UBA7589 | reverse complement strand
AAACCCAGTTTTATTGCTATATTTCCCGCAGCCATATTTGTAATAGTCATAGGTATAAAAAATGGTGATATCTTGTCAAAGCCTCTCTTTTCTCCTGTGGCATAATTACTTTCTATTGTTGCCATTCCGCCTATACCACTTGAGAAAATGACTCCACATCGAAACGGATCCTCCTTTTCTATATTAAAATGACTGTCATTATACGCCTCTACTGCCGCAGCTATGGAAAATTGGGAGAATCTGTCCATTCTTCTTGCTTCCTTCTTATCCATAACCGTCTCGGGATCAAAATTTTTAACCTCACCTGCAACCTTTACAGCATGCTCACTTACATCTATTCCGGTTATTCTGTCTATACCACAGACACCCTTTTTTACATTTTCCCATGTATCCTTAAGATTATTTCCCAAAGGGTTTACCGTGCCCATTCCTGTTATAACCACGCGTCTTTTCATACTATCTGTTCTCCTTTATATGCTACATTGCCATTCCACCGTCAACGCAAATCACCTGACCTGTAATATATCCTGCACTGTCAGATGCAAGAAATGCCACAAGCCCGGCTACGTCCTCAGGCTCTCCCGCACAGCCCATAGGAATTGTCTTTACAATTCCATCAGCCGCTGCCCCGTTAAGCTTTGATGTCATGTCTGTTTTAATAAATCCGGGGGCAACTGCATTACAGGTTATCCCCCGTGAGGCAAGCTCCTTTGCCACAGATTTTGTCAGTCCTATAATGCCTGCCTTACTTGCAGAATAATTCACCTGCCCCGCATTGCCTCTGATACCTACTACACTGCTTATATTAATTATCCTTCCTCTTCGCTGCTTTAGCATAATCCTTGATACAGCTTTGATACAAAGAAACGCTCCTGTAAGATTTGTATTGATTACCTGGGAAAAATCCTCCCTGCTCATACCGAGCATAAGGTTATCTCTTGTAATACCGGCATTATTGACAAGAATATCAACCCTGCCAAACCTGTCCTTTGTCCGGGAAACAAGCAGTTCCACATCCTCCTGTGATTTTACATCAGCTCTTATCGCAATAGCCTCTACTCCGTATTTTCTGCACATTTCGGCTGTCTCATTGGCTGCCTCCTCTCCATTTGAGTAGCAGTTCACAACATTAACACCCTTTTTAGCAAGGGCAAGGCATATACTTCTCCCTATTCCTCTGCTTCCACCGGTTACTATAGCAGTTTTATTGTCCTTAATCATTATTCTTTCCTTTCCTGTATGGTAGTTTTTCCACTATGATAATCCAATTGCCTTTGACACTCTGATAAGACTTTCATTGTCCTCTATGGAGTAAGCCACCAGACTTCTGTCAATTTTCTTTACAAAGCCACTCAGGGTTTTCCCGGGTCCTATTTCAATAAATGTATCTATTCCCTGCTCTATCATATATCTTATGGAATCCTCAAAATACACACTGCTCTGAACCTGTAGTTCAAGCATATCCGGAATAGTTTCAGAAGCATCAAGTGGTCTGCCTGTCACATTATATATAACCGGGAAACCCATGCTTCCAAATTTTTCATTTTTAAATCTTTTTGCAAGACTGTCTCCTGCCGGTTTCATCAGGGATGTATGAAAGGGGCCGCTTACAGCTACAGGAACCACCCTTTTTGCCCCCTCATTCAGCATAAGTTCCCCTGCCCTGTTAATTACTTTTGTATCTCCTGATACCGTAACCTGTACAGGAGTGTTGTAATTTGCCACTTCTGCTACATGATACGGAGTATCAATAAATTCCTCAACAGCCTTAAGACAGCATTTTCTGATAGTTTCTCTATCCAGACCCATAACAGCTATCATTCCCGTATCTCTGTCCCTTACAGCCTCCTCCATTACCTTTCCTCTGTATGCCACCAGCTTTATAACCTGATTTTCATCAAATACACCTGCTGCATACAACGCCGAATACTCTCCCAGAGAAAGTCCCGCAGCCATCCTCGGAACAAGCCCCTTATTTCTTAAAATCCGTGTAACACCCACGGCAAAGGCTACCATACAAGGCTGGGTATATCTGGTTTTTCCCAAAAGCTCTACAGGTCCCTGAAAGCAGCATTTTTTTATATCAAAATCAAGCTGTGCATTATCAAATACTTCTTTAAATTCCTGATAGTTTTCATACAAATCCTGTCCCATGCCTACTCTCTGGCTGCCCTGTCCGGCATATAATAATCCAATTTTCATAATTACCTCCATATGCATTACAATTTCAAATAATTAACAAAATATCTATATTGATTCCTCATATAACCGGTTCAATATATTTTTTCCATCCTGATACATTTCTCTTAGTATGTCAGCCACCGGTTTTATCTCCCTTACAAGTCCGCAAATCTGACCGGCCATCAATGAACCGTTTTTCACATCTCCATCAACAACCGCTCTTCTAAGTGAACCAAGAGTAAGCTTTTCAAGTTCTTCCCCCGGAACACCTGAATTTTCCAGTTTGAGATACTCTCTGGCCATATTATTTTTAATAACTCGCACAGGTGTCCCTGATGATTTACCTGTTACTACAGTTTTGTTATCCTTTGCCTTAATTACCGCCAGCTTATAGTTTTCATGTATAGGACACTCCTTAGCTGCAAGAAGACAGGTACCTATCTGAACTCCTATGGCTCCAAGGGCAAATGCAGCCACAATGCCTCTTCCGTCTGCTATTCCCCCGGCGGCAATTACAGGAATATTTACAGCGTCGGCTACCATGGGAACCAGCGCCATGGTTGTCATTTCTCCAACATGTCCTCCACTTTCACCACCCTCAGCTATGATGGCATCTGCACCCATTTTTTCCATTCTCTTTGCCAGGGCAACGCTTGACACTACGGGAATAACCTTTGAGCCTGCTTCCTTCCATGAATCAATATATTTCTCCGGACTTCCGGCACCTGTTGTTATAACATTAACCTTTTCCTCTGTAAGCATTTTGGCAATATTATCAACATCCGGATTCATAAGCATCAGATTAACTCCAAATGGCTTATCCGTGAGTTCGCGGCACCTTCTTATTTCCTCTTTTATTCTTATTGCATCAAATCCCCCTGATGCAATAAGGCCCAGTCCGCCACCATTGGAAACTGCTGCGGCAAATTCGCCTGTTGCAATATTAGCCATCCCGCCTTGGATAATAGGATATTTAATATGTAAAAATTCATTCAGTCTCATTGTTTTCTCCTTACCATTCAATATAAGCACCTCCCCAGGTAAGACCACCACCGAAGCCTACACATATCGTTTTCATGCCCGGTTTTATTATACCTTTTTCCTTCATCTCACTTAGTGCTATAGGAATACTGGCAGACGACGTATTTCCATACTCATCTACATTTACATAGAATTTTTTCATGTCCTGCTTTATCTTCTTTGCCACCGATTCTATTATTCTTTTATTCGCCTGATGACATATGAATAAATCAATATCATCCGGAGTAAGCCCTGCTTTTTCAAGGATTTGCAATATGGCATCAGGTACAGTACCAACTGCAAATTTAAACACATCTCCTCCTGACATATGTACATGTCTTATCCCATCATTATTGGGGCATACCAGCACCTCATCATTTCCCATTGTTCCAAGAACACTATAGTATCTGTTATGGCAAAGCTCAATCACTGCTGCACCCGCTCCGTCACCAAATAGTATACAGGTTCCTCTATCTGTCATGTCAAGTATTTTTGATAATGTTTCACTTCCTATAACAAGTCCATATGGTTTATCACTTTGCATAAGAATTCCCCGTGCTATAAAAAGTCCATACATAAAGCCTGAACAGGCAGCATTTATATCAAAGCATGGTATATCTTCGGGCAGTCCCAGACTTTTTTGAACCATACATGCTACCGAAGGAGTAAGATAATCAGGCCTTATAGTTGCCACAATACATACCCCGATCTTACTTATGTCAACTCCACTATTATCTATAGCCTGCTTTGCGGCCGCAGAAGCCATATCCTGATTTTTTTCCCAGCCTGCATAATGTCTTTGTTTAATTCCTGTTCTGCTCAGAATCCATTCGTCACTTGTATCCACTATCTTGCTCAAATCCTCATTTGTTACAATCCGGTCCGGAACATAATGTCCTAATCCCACAATTCTAAGTCCATTCTTTTTGTCCATAGCATCTCCTTATTTAGTATAAAGCCATACTGTTGCATTTATAAAAGCACCATATAATCCTTATCTATATTTCTAAATTTGTTATATCGATGACGGGTTATTTCATCCCCACTCATTTTTATATATTTTTCAAGCTCATTTTTAATATATCGATCCAGGGTTTTATATACAGCCTTAGGATTAATATGTGCTCCTCCTGCCGGCTCAGGTACTATTTCATCTATAACCCTAAATCTTTTTAGGTCTTTGGCAGTAAGCTTCATCATATCACAGGCCTCGGCACTTCTGGAAGAGTCCTTCCACAATATCGACGCATATCCTTCGGGTGACAATATGGAATATATTGCATTTTCCAGCATAAGTACGCTGTCCGCAACCCCAATAGCTAAAGCTCCGCCACTACTTCCTTCACCGGTAATAACAGCTATTACCGGTACCCTTAAATCACTCATACAGGCAAGATTCCTTGCTATTGCAGAGCCTTGTCCGTTAGTTTCAGCCTCTATACCCGGATATGCCCCCGGTGTGTCAATAAAGGTAATAACAGGTCTTTTAAACTTTTCAGCCTGTTTCATAAGCCTTAGGGCCTTTCTATACCCTTCAGGTCCCGGCATTCCAAAATTATATTTCAGGTTTTCAGACAAATTACTTCCCTTTCTATGTCCTATAACTGTTACAGGCACACCTCTATAGACTGCTATGCCACCATATATACTGGCATCCTCCTTCCCCAGTCCATCTCCCTTTTGTTCAAAAAAATCATCAAAAATATTATCAACGTAATCTGTAATCTTAGGTCTTTTTTTGTGTCTTGCCAGAAAAACCTTATCATGAGGTTTGGGATTTTTACACATTTTTATCAAATCATGCTTTTGCCTCAACAATACATAGAGTCTCGGCTCATCCAATGTTTCCTTGGATTTCAATTCATCTATCTGTTTATCTATTTCATTTATCTTATCATCAATTTCCTTAATCATGCCTATTTTCCCTTCTTCCTGTGCAGACGCAATATATGTGCAATCGTTTCTCTCATTTTATCTCTCGGTACAATCCGGTCAACAAATCCATGTTCCTGCAAAAACTCGGAGCGCTGAAATCCCTCTGGCAGCTTTTCACCTATTGTCTGCTCAATTACCCTTGGTCCTGCAAAGCCTATCAAAGCTCCCGGCTCAGCTAATGTAATATCGCCCAGTGTTGCAAAGCTGGCTGTTACTCCACCTGTGGTAGGATGAGTAAGAACCGAAATATACAAGCCGCCATTATTGCTAAATTTCTGAATAGCTCCACTGGTTTTAGCCATCTGCATAAGTGAAAGAATACCCTCCTGCATCCTGGCTCCGCCACTGGCAGTAAAAATGATAAGAGGAAGCTTTTTTCTGTCGGCAATCTCAATAGCATTGGTAATCTTTTCCCCTACGGCTATACCCATGCTCCCCATAAGGAACTTGCTGCTCATAACAGCAACTACTGCTTCCATTCCGCAAATTTTTCCTATACCTGTATATACAGCCTCATCAAGCCCTGTCTTATCCTGAAGCTCTTTTATTTTATCCTCATAGTCCGGATATTCAAGAGGGTTTGTAATTCCAATCCTGCTCCTGAGTGTTCTAAAGGTTCCGGGATCCATAAGTGTTCTCACTCTCTTTTCAGCCGAAATAACGAAATGATGTCCACAGGCAACACAAACATTAAGATTATTACTGATTTCATCTCTGTCAAATTCCTGCTTGCATTTAGGACAGCTTATCCTGTCATCCCCGGTTTTATCATCGTCATTCTTATGATAACTTGCTCCTCCGATATAACTTTGTGCTAATATATCAATATATTTTTTGGATATATCAATATCTGTTTTTCTCTTAAAAAGGCTTATTAACGATGTCATCATGGTAATTCTCCGTATTTTTTATTTTACTGTTTTATCAGAATATTAACCAATTTCATTCTGCTTTTAACTGTTATTTTTAACTATTTTTACCACAAAAGAGACTATTTGTCAATACATACACTTGATAAGCAAGTGATATTACTAATATACAACGGTGAAGCTGCGGTATTATTACTGCCTTTCCAATGCTGGCTGCATTTTTCCCTCCACAATTTGCAATGCATTATCAAATGTGCTATACTTGAAAAAATTTTTTGCATTTTCCGGAGGAAAAAAAGTTGTATCTGTTCTATTTAACATTAAAAACCGAAAGTTGTATAATTGCACTCGGAATATTAATATATTCCGTTATACTGGCTGTTATATCTCCGATTTTTAAGCATAAAGAAAAATATTATATTCTTCGTATTTTTTGTTTCCTGCCTGCTATAGCTGCATTAGTACACTGGGGCATTTATGGAAATCTGTTCATCAGTCGTTTTAAACTTTTTTATCTGGAGGCCCTTATTCCCGTACTATTTATTTTTAACATTAAATCAGCATTAATCCGCATACTCAGATCGGTTATGGTTTGTCTGTCAGCATCAATATTATGCTTTGTTTTTATTCTTAATTCCATCTCTGCACCAATGGTGCACAATTATACCAGATACAGTTATACAGAGAGCTTTAAAAGAATGCTGGATACATTAGAACAGGAATACTGTCTTAACACATGGAAAGGAATCAATTACGATGAATTGCTTGAGGAATATCTGCCGAAAGTCGAAGAGGCAGAGAAAAACAGTGACGAGGCAGCATATTCGGCAATAATTACAGAAGTTACATATAATTTCTATGACTCCCACGTCGGTCCATATCTTTCAGACGACATAAGCATTGTTACACAGGAATTTCTTTCGGGAAATGATTACGGTCTGTCCATGATCCGTGTTGATGACGGGAATGTAATTGCAATTTTGGTTGAACCGGGCTGCGAGGCAGCTACTAAAGGTATTCACGATGGAACAACAATTATTTCCTGGGACAACCGGGATATAAATGATGCAGTTAAGGATGTAGAATGTATTTATCCCGGATTATCCTTTCCCGTAAAAGAAAACGAGGATATCTTCCGTCCTATATTTCTTGCCGGAAAGGGTGGTGACACTGTTTCCATCACTTTCCTTGATGATAACGGAGACAAACAGAGCATCTCGGTTAAGAAAACAGGGTCTTATTATGATAGATTAGTAACATCCATTAAATGCTTATTACATGACCAGGATGATTACCGGAATTTTTATTCCTGTATGCTTAATGACAATTGTGGATATCTCCGGATTATAAGTGAAAGCTATGATGCATTGGGAGATAATATTTCAGCAATAAAGAAAGGCTATTATCCGGAGCTTACGGAGTACTATGCAGGTCTTATTCAGGATTTAAAGGAACAAGGCATGGAATATCTTGTAATAGATATTCGCAATAACGGAGGTGGTTATGATTCCGTGGCAGGTGCGCTTGCTTCACTTTTCACTGATAAAAAGTCTCATATGGTTTCATTCGGATACGAGGACGAACAAGGATATCATATTGCAGAGAATCAATATATATTTCCTGATGGAAGATATACTTATATCCCTGTTGTGGTGCTGGTCAATTCCAATTGTATGAGTGCCGGTGACGGAATGGCAAAATTTCTCGGAGACTGTCCTAACGTGACTTTAATGGGAATTACAGCCAGCAGCGGCGTAAATCAGAATAATGGCGGATATATTTACCTCACAGATAATATCTGTGTCTTCTATCCGGTATTCTTAAGCCTTTCCGAGAATGGTGAACCTTTTATTGACACCGATTATACCAGAGAAAACAGAATTCCGCTGGATATTATGATTCCTGTAACAAGAGAAAATGCAAAGACCATTTTTTCTATTGATAATTTTGATAAAGAAGCCATGGAAAAAGGTGAAATAGCATTTAAAAGAGATATCGAATTAGAATACGCAATTAAGTATCTTGAAAGTGAAGCCAAATAGAATAACAAAAGAGACTTCTTGCAAAGAATTCAGCATATAATACCCACCGATTCCTTTGCAAGCCTGTCTGCCTCCTCATTGCCTTCTATACCGGAATGTCCCTTTACCTTTATAAATCTAATATCAATTTTATCTTTTACGGACTGCATATAGTCATAGTAAGCTATTGTTCCGGTCTTATTTCTCTTCCAGCTTCCTGTTGCCCACATTTCTATCCCCATATAATCATAATATATGACGAGCTGTTTAAGCCCCAGTGCAAGAGCTTTTTCAACGGCAGCCATGCTGCCCAGTATTTCCCCTGCTACATTGCGCATCAAAGCCATATCCTGACTGTTTCCGTTTCCCTGAAGAATATATTTTTCTCTGTATGCACACAAAAAGCCACCATAGCCATACACTCCTGTTTTTGAATTAAAAGACCCATCAACGAAGGCATAAGGACCATCTGTCCGGGTATCAGATGAGATAAGACGGTCTTCGAAAGCAGCTCCGTCACACATAAATTCCATGGCCTCTGCCCTTGTTGTGAATCCCTTATATACTGCTCCCTTGTATCCTATGGTATTATTCTTACATTCCTCCCAGGTTTCATATATGCCCGGCTTTACCCCTGCTTTAACAGCATAATACTTTTTCATATATACAATCCTATCCTTAATACAAATCTTAAGCTATATCCGGATATTCTCTCATATCCTTCATGGTTTCATCAATATGAAGTCCATAATATGCTTGTGAATTCACACAATCGTATGCATCCTGCATATCTTTTGCACATTCAAGAAGATTAAGAGTCACATTATTATACATATCATCAATTGATATCTCAAGCTCTCCGGGATTGAAGGTGATATTCTCTTCTTTTTCGTTATAAGGCTCATTCATAAATATATCCTTAACTGCCTGGCTGAAATATGGCATGGCATCCGGGAGAGAAATATATCTCTTATTAAGGGTAACCTCTTCAAATCCATCCTTCATTATGCAAAGCTTTTTCTTGCTGATTTTTTCTCTTGTTCCTTCTACAAACGCCCTAGCAGCCCTTCCCATAATTTCGTCTCTTCTTTCATTGGTGGCAGATACAAACATAACATTGGCTTCCTGAAGAGTAGGCTTCTTATCTGAAAATGCTGTAAGTATCATTTTTTCAGGAGCATATACTCCTATTCCAATAAGAATATTTCTATATATCTTCTCCATTTCCTGTTTAACCGGAACAAGCCTTCCTGTGTCAATATTTATCTCATTATCAACCATAAGACGAATAATTCCCTGCCTGCACTCTTCAATTTTGGAGGCAGTAATATAATCAACCGGCAGAAATTCTCCCTGTTTTGCCTCCTTCATCAGATAAGAAGTAACCTTTCTCCCCTCAATGGCAAGATCCTCCACCGAATTCTTAAGATCCTCATCAAACTGGGAATATATATCATTTATTCTCTCTGCCTTTTGTCGCAAAAGTCTTATTGCATCTCCAAATACATCATGGGCATCAAGGCCCTCCATAATAATATTTCTTTCTGTAGCAAGAGTTTCTTTTATGCATGCATCATAATACCCATTTTCAGTTTCTCTTTTTGCATTAGGAAATGTAAAGAATCTCTTTGCAACCATATCTTTAATCGACTCAATAATTCTGCTATACTCACCGGATGGCTGATACATTTTCTGCATCTCTTCCATTGATTTTATTCTTGCAATAAGTCCTCCGTCATTCTCCATTTCCCTGAGTCCACCTGCCCCAATCAGCTCCATGGTGGCAAAAGGCCCATATTCTCTCATATATGTCTCAACCATCTCGTCAAGTGATGAGCAGAATTTGTTTTTAAAGGATTTGATTACAACCGAAATATCCTGTTTAAAATCATTCAGCTTTCTCGCCATGGATTCTCTCAGTCCATCCTGACCTTTTTTTATCATTTTGTATGCAGGTCTTTCAA
>DLKL01000047.1:0-11995 GCA_002476495.1 Lachnospiraceae bacterium UBA7589 | reverse complement strand
CCTCTCCCGGTTTTCCGTTAAGGAAATCCAATACATCCCCAAAAGCACTCTGTCCATTTTTTTCAATTATGGCATCTACATCCGGGATTTCATGGATTTTTTTGTATGCCTCAGAAAAAATAGAATATTCGCTTATATTCTCGAGCTCCTTAATCGGTATCTTGTAAACAGATTCATTAATAACCTTGTACATTGCCTTTCCTCCGTTATCGAAAAAGGCATCTCTCAGCATGGTTTTTTCTTCTTTTCCACCAATATACTTATTTACAGCAAGCTTAAAAAGGAAAAACGCAGTATCTTTGAGAACAATTTCCTCCGGAAGGTATCCCTGCTCATCCTTCTTCCCCGAAACCAGCATACACACGTCAAATATTTTATCCTTCATATTAAGGCGGTGGGTTGTGCTCTCAAAGGTATAGAACTCATCAAGCTCCGGTAAATGCATAAAATGATCTATCTCCTTAAGAGCTGCACAGGCATTAGCATTAAGAAGGTTCCTCTTATCCCGGTCAATTTCCTTATTGGCAAAAAGCACATCAGGCATAAGTACGCATCCGCCAACCCGGTAATTCTTCCACTTTTTTGCCTTGCCATAGGCCTTAATATTGTATGTAATATCTGAAAGAATTCCACTTCCTGTTCCTCCTCCCAGCCCTGATATTACAATAACATCCAGCTTTCCTGTCTCTGATTTGCCATATATCTCCTCCAGCTTTTCAAAAAGGAGTATTCTCATATCCTCATATGCATTGGAAAACATAAGCCTTCCTATCTGTCTGTTTCCACCTGCACCATTAGTTCCAATAGTAAGCTTAGGAAAATCTCTTCTCATCCATTTTGCATAATTTGACGTAACCTCCGTAATACTGTCCTCAGACAAAATTGTCTCCAGATTAGGTCTGTATATGCTGATAATTTCAAGGGCATTAAGTCCTTTGTCCTCCTTACTGTCCTCTATGGACTGCTCCATAAAAGGAATATCCGAATCAATCATTAAAAAATTGATATTATCCTCAGCAGTGATATGCTCTTTCAGCATAATCTTCAGGTTTGTGACAACCCTTGCTCCGACACCTCCAAGACCTATATACAATAAATCCCTGTTAAAGCGTTCCTCGTTGCTAACCTTATCAAATATTTTTATTTCCTTCAGTTTACTAAATTCTTCCTTCTGGGTATCAAGAAGTATCATTCTTACACTCTCCTCACTAATTCTTTCTAAAATCTGTAAGTTCAAGTCCCTCATTATGCTCAAGCAAAATCCTTATTGACCATTCATTTGCAAAGAGCAGTAACGGATTATCCTTCATATCCTTAACCTTCTTACAATCACTTATACGGCTAAGCTTGCTCAAATCCGTGTCCGGATTTTTAACCCATCTTATATAATTATATGGCAATGGTTCCATTCTTACATCACAGCCATATTCATTTTCCAGTCTATATTTTAATACATCAAATTGGAGGACGCCAACTACTCCCACTATAATCTCTGACATTCCAAGAAGATAATCCTGAAAAATCTGTATTGCACCTTCCTGGGCAATCTGGGTTACGCCCTTCATAAATTGTTTCTTTTTCATGGAATCCAAAGGAACAAGCCTGCAAAAATGCTCCGGTGCAAACGTAGGGATCCCTTCATATTCAAACTTTTTACCCGGCTGACACAGAGTATCACCAATGGAGAATATTCCCGGATCAAAAATACCGATTACATCTCCGGCAAATGCCTCATTTATTACCTTCCTGTCCTGAGCCATAATCTGCTGGGGCTGTGACAGTCTCATTTTCCTTTTACTTTGTACATGATAAACCTCCTTTGAGGCATCAAATTTACCGGAGCAGATTCTCATAAATGCTATTCTGTCATGATGTGCTTTATTCATATTTGCCTGTATCTTAAAAATAAAGCCCGAAAAAGCATCATCCATCGGATCGATAAGACCTTCATTTGACATTCGCGGCAATGGCGATTTTGTCATTTTGAGGAAATGCTCCAAAAAGGTCTGAATACCAAAAGTTGTAAGTGCCGAGCCAAAAAATACCGGTGACAGCCGGCCACCATCTACAAGCTCCTGATCGAATTCATCCGAGGCTCCGTCCAGAAGCTCAATCTCATCAAGCAGCTGACTGTAAAGCTCCTCTCCGACCTGATCCTTCAATTCTTCATCTTCAAGACTATAATCTGTCTCCTTTGCACTTTTTGCACCACCTACAGATACTGACTTGAACATTGATACCTGCCTGGTTTTTCTGTCATATACACCCTTAAATCTTTTTCCTGAGCCTATTGGCCAGTTAACAGGGCAGGTTCTTATTCCAAGAACATTTTCGATTTCATCCAGTAGCTCAAAGGAATCCCTTGCTTCGAGATCCATCTTGTTAATAAATGTAAATATAGGTATATGTCTCATTACACACACCTTGAAAAGCTTTATTGTCTGTGCCTCAACACCCTTTGAAGCATCTATAACCATTACAGCAGAATCAGCAGCCATAAGAGTTCTGTAGGTGTCCTCAGAGAAATCCTGATGTCCGGGTGTATCAAGAATATTAATACAATATCCGTCATAATCAAACTGTAATACCGAGGAGGTTACCGAAATACCTCTGTCCTTTTCAATCTGCATCCAGTCAGAAACCGCATACTTTGAATTGGCCTTTCCCTTAACGGAACCGGCTGTATTAATTGCTCCTCCATATAGTAAAAATTTTTCTGTCAGAGTTGTTTTACCTGCATCCGGATGGGAAATTATGGCAAAAGTCCTTCTTCTGGATATTTCTTCCCTTAATTGTGACTCCATCACAAACCTCCTGTAGTCTCATTCTCATAAAATTTACATTGCTAGTCTTATATTATAATATTTTTCACAAATTATCTCAACCAATTTGTAAAAAATGTTTATGGAATGTTTATAAAAAAGGGGTGTCGCTTAACGCGACACCCCTTTCACATATACCGGAAAGATATTATCCTTCAATGGCAATATATGAATTTTCTTCTTTCTCAAGCTTTGGTGCTGCCTTAGGAATAATAAGGGTCAAAATACCATGCTTGAACTCAGCCTTTATGTCCTCCTGTTTTACGCCATCGCCAACATAAAAGCTTCTCTGGCAGGCGCCTGCATATCTTTCCTTACGGATATATTTGCCGCTTTCCTTATCCTTTTCATCCTTGTCTAAGCCCTTAGCTGCCGAAATAGTAAGATAACCGTCATTCAGTGCAGCTGTAATTTCATCCTTCTTAAAGCCCGGCAGATCAACAATCATCTCATATTCATTTTCCTTTTCCTTGATATCAACCTTCATGATATTCTTACTATGTCCACCATAAAGTTTCTTGGTCATATCCTTGCTCATCTTATCAAAATCAGGAAACTCAGGGAATCCAAAAAAGTCATCAAACAAATTTTCTCCAAAAATACTAGGCATCAACATAAAAACCACTCCTTTTTTAATAAAATAATCCTTAATAAGTTGTTACCTTGTTTCTTGAAATCGGGATTTTAAGGAAGCACCGGGAGTAACTTTAATCCTCATATTACTTCTCCTTAGGTTCCTTTCCCTCTTTCTGATTATGTTATATCACCACTTGTTAGCACTGTCAATAGGTGAGTGCTAATTATTTTGTGAAGAATTTGTGAAGCCTACGAGCCATGCATGGCTTATCATTCTCTTTTTTAACCAACAATATATATACACTATTCCCGTACTTTATCCTTGCCCTCTGACATCTCAGCGCCATACCCACATAGAAAGCACAGTAGTGATATGAAAGTGAATAGACTTGATGTTTGGAGTTTCGGTTATTTTTCTTGCATATTCAGCAACTTTGACAGCGCCAACGTAACAGAGTATCCATTATAGCCGTCCGAGTCTGTGGAGCGTAAAACTAACCGCTGAAAAAGAAAAGCCCTCAGAAACGCTTGCACAGCGTTTCCGAGAGCCTTGCGGTTAATGTATGCCGTTTAGGATATCGGCTGATTATGGGATATACCACAATGCTGATTTTAACTTATGTGGTATGGTTTTTGAGTGTGCCAATAGACTAAACCTAACTGCCAAGAGAACTATTCATCACGATTCATGATTTGCCGGCAGTATGACCTCCGCCGTAAAAATATATCCTGTTCCCGATCCCTTGCAGGAAAGCTCCAGCGTTCCGCCGCATTTCTCCAATGCGCTACAGACGCTTTTCAATCCCAGTCCGTGATGCACTCTGTCAGGCTTGCTTGATATGATATTTGCCGAAACGTCAACATATTGCTTGCAAGGGTTGCTGATACTGATGTAATAAAAGCTGCCTGTTCGTTTGGCTGTCAGCGTTATTGTGCAGTCTGTATCAGTCTGCTCTGCGGCTTCTATCGCATTATCAAGAAGATTTGAAAGAACCGTGCAGAGCGTCACGGCGTTGATGTCAAGTCCATTCAGACTTCCTTCGCATATAAGCTCTGTCTTTGTCGTTCCTGCGATTGCTCTTTTCTCCGAGATGATCGCATCAGCGATCTCATTGCCCGTAATATTTACAGCCTGTGTTTCGGAAAATCTCCCTGAAAGCTCTTTCAGATATTCTCCGAGTTCGGTCGTTTTTCCCGATTCGTACAGCCCGTTCATCACGGCGATATGGTTTTTCATATCGTGTCGGAGAATCCGCATTTCTGTATCAGCGTTTCGTGTCTGCTCGAAATGCTTAGCTTGTGCCGTCATGTATTTTTCGCTCAGCTCACTCATTTCACGGAAGCGTTTAGCCTGCTGCTGCCTGACGGAAAGCAGAAGAAGCACCGTCACCGACATCAGCATGAGCAGCGAAGGTACAGCTGCTTCGGGCGATACATCGGGGACATATTCGGACAAGGAAAAGCTCCTGCCGATGACTGCCGTGACCGAGACCGTTATCCCTGTCAGCGTGAGCATTTGCAGCCTGCCGAGCGGCTCTCTGTCATTGCTGCGGACAAGTCGCTTCAGCAGGAGAACAAACGCAGCCGAAATGATATACGCCGCAAAATACAGCAAATTCAGTTCCGCAAATGTTCGTTCCGTTCCCATTGAAACCGAAAAGACCGCCGTCTGCACGCTGCTTATCAGACTTGCGGAAAAAAGCTCCGCAAATATGAGCGACAGCAAATGATCCTTGTTTTTGTCGGTTAGCAGAAAAAACGCCGCCGTGTGAATGATAAAAAGCGGTGTGAACCAGATAACGCCACACCAAAGATTCTCTATAAACGCCGCAATGCCGAATATCAAGCCCGACATTATGGGGAGAAGCGGTATGCGTTTGATTCTTCTGTAAAACAGGTCGTTCATAGTGACAAGCGTACACAGACTGAAAGATGCGCCGTACATGACCTGTATCAGAACCAGTGCAAGCTGATATATCGTTTTCATATGTATCACCTATTTTGCATTCAGACGGATATAGTCCATCAGCCCTTTTTTCAGTTCTTCGCCGTAGCTTTTGCTGACAGGCAGTATCGTTCCGCTGTCGAGCCTGACCTCTTTTTCATTACGGCTGATGATATGTGCGAGGTTTACAATTATCGAGCGGTGTACCCTGCAAAAGTATTCGGACACGCTTTCGAGCATAGTCATTGCTTCGGTCAGCTTCATGCGCATTTTGTATTCCCGTTCCAATGTGATGAACCGCACCGTGTTGTTGTCGGCTTCGGCAAAAATGATACAGTCGGGCGAGATGTAATGATCCTCGCCATCCGATCTGATACAGACGGTCTTGGTTTTCGCTGTAAGCTGTCTGATATCTTTGAGTGCCTGTGTCAGCTTTTCGGGGATAGCGGGCTTTTGCAGAAAGCGAAACGCCCCGACCTCGTAGCCGTCCATCGCAAGCTCCGTGTGGCTCGTCAGAAAGATCACGGGCAGTTCGGGAGAGAATTCGTGCAGCCGCCGTGCAGTTTCCATACCGTCGGGCGGCGGCATCTCAATATCAAGAAATACCACATCAAAGCGCTGCCCTTTTTCAAATGCAGCGATCAACGCAGAGCCGTTTTCATACGCACTGCACAGCACATCAAGGCTGTTATAAAAAGTGTTTATCTCCTCGCAGATTGTATCACGGAAATATTTTTCATCATCGCAGACTGCTATCCTCATAACTCTTCTATCCTCATAAATCTCACTCTTCTTAGGTATAGCATATTCCCGACACTTTTTCAAGACACTATGGCATCATTTATGATGCTGCCGTCGCAAAGGGTTATCACCTTGTCGGAATATGCAGCACATTCCCGTGAATGTGTGACCATCAGGATCGTGATGCCCTTATCACCATTGATGTGCTTGAAAAGCTCCATGATCTCCGTACCGCTTTTGCTGTCAAGATTTCCCGTCGGTTCGTCTGCGAGGAGTATCTGCGGTTCACAGATCACAGCACGGGCTATGGCGCACCGCTGCTGCTGACCGCCCGAAAGCTGATTCGGATAGCTCTTCCGCTTGTCGGAAAGCCCCACCGTTTCAAGCATGGAATCGAGCCTGTCACGGTACTTTTTCGGCTCTTTTCCGTCCATGACAAGGGGAAGGAGAATGTTGTCCTCCACCGTCAGGTTCTGTACAAGATTGAAAAACTGGAACACGAACCCCATTCCCTCACGGCGGAGCTTTGAAAGCTCTTTGTCACGCATTTTTGCAATATCCTTACCGTTCAGGAATATCTCGCCGCTGTCGGGAGTGTCCAGACCGCCGAGCAAATACAGAAGCGTTGACTTGCCGCTGCCCGATGCGCCCATGAGCGATAGAAATTCGCCCTTTCCCACAGTCAGCGATATATCCTTCAGAACCTGTGTGCGGTTATCTTTCGCCCCGAAGCTCTTGCAAATATTGTTTATCTCGATGATGTTTTCCATAGTACCTCCTATTCGCATTTTAGCTGTTCGGCTGTGTTCATTCGTTTCAGCGAGAACACGGGTATCAGCACAGTAAATATCACCGCCGCCGCTAAGACCGCTAAAAACATCGCTGTACCATTATATTCATAGCTGATCGGTATTCCCATATCAAGTGAGTAAAGTGTCTGTTCTATTATTCGTATCACGAAATGACCTGTACATAGGTATAAAAGTACAGGCAGCAAAGCTGTCAGCACCGTTTCACAGAGCAGCATTTTTGATAGCTGTAATATGCTCATGCCCTGCGACCGAAGCACGGCAAGCTCATGTTTCCACTGCTCAAAGCCTATTAACTGCTGTCCCGATACCGATATCACCGCAAGCATAACACCAATCACTGCAAGCGCGTCCAACAGCCCTGTAATACTATCCGACTCTTCATCGGTACGAGCGTAATATTCCTCTGCTGTTTCAAACTCTGCGCTCTTGTCGATAAGCTGCCTTTTCATAAGCTCTGTATCGCCCTTTACAAGTAAAATGGACGGATAATCGTGATACACGCTTTTGTAGGTATCAAGGCTTATCACCGCCGCATTGCACTGCTGGTCGAAGTAGACACTGTTTATCCCCGGAACCACTTTCAATGTCAGCTTCACGGGGCGGACGGAATCACTTTTGAGCGTGATATCCACGCTGTCTCCCGCATGGATATCAAACCGTTTCATCATCTGCCTGTCAAGAGCGATCTCGTTAGCCCCCAGTGTTTCGGGCAGATCACGCAGTCCCGTGAACATCTCAAATCCGTCATAGCCGAATATGTTTATAATTGCCCGACTTCCGTTTATTTCTGCCATTTCAGAGGTATTGTAGATGAATTCTCTGCTGTCCACAGTAATGATATCATAATACTCCGAACGTTCCGAAAGTCCCGTGATTATAGCATCACAGTCGTAATTCCTTACCGAGTATAGCTTTTCCGCCGAGCGCGACAGGATATATAATGAAGCCGTCATCATAACAACAGCCGTACAGATTACCGTTCCCGTAACGGCAGTCTTTTTACTTCCCGATTGTATCAATGCAAGCCGTATGACAGGAAGTCTCCTGCCGTTTGTATGCCTTGCGACAGCTGAGGAAACCGCAGACAACAGCTTCGGCAGGACACAGCATATCCCGATCACGAAAGCCGCAAGACTTATCAGCGAGGGGATAAATCCGAAGTTACCAAAATACAGGACTATCGCACAAAAGAGAGAAAAGATTCCTGCGGTAGTTCCTATAAAGGGCGGTCTGTAAACAGTGTCTTTGCCGCCGAAAATGATATCCTTAATTGGCATTTTTGCTGTGCATATGACCGATATGAGCGATACCGCACAGCTTATCACAGCCGAGATCACAAGCCCAATCACAGAAACGTAAAACGGTGCGTGAACGCTCCCGCCGATCCCGTCGGTACGGGGAATCATATTGCCGAGGAGCGTATCTTTCAGCGCATAGAAAAGAACCGTTCCGAGAATACCGCCGAATGCTCCATACAAAGCACATTCGCTCAGAAGTGTAAGAGAAGCCGTACTTTTCTCCGCACCGATACTGCGGAGCGTGCCGATCACGGCAAGTCGTTCGGCGGCGATATTCTTTGCAAATGCCGATATGATAAAAAATATCATCAACAAAGTGACAGCGAAAATAATGAAAAATGCCCTTGTCATGCTGCGGATACTGTCTTCAAGCTCGGGAGTTCCGGTGACCTGATCGACTTGATATGCAGGATATTCCGTGCGGAGCTGTTCCGCTGTTTCGCTTTCCTTGCCGTCAGGCGCATCAACATACAGCATCGTTGCAGAAATATCGGGTGCAGACAGCACCGATTTTGCCGTCTCGGGCGTGGTGATTATTGCAATCGGCATGACGGAAAGCTGATTTTTGTTAAGCACTATTTCTCTTACCGTGAGCGTTATTTCAGAACCATCAGCACAGGGCAGCGTCATCTCTTCTCCGACCTCATACCCGAAGTGCTGTGCAAGCGCATAGCTGATAACGGCTTCATTTTCTTTGGGAGCAGTACATTTCGGAAGATATCCGAATCCCGCCGCCTGTTCGGTATCAACACCAAGAACATAGATATTTTTCTTCTGCACATATTTGAAGTTATGTATATCGTGTATCTGAAAATATGACTTTGCAAGAATAACGGGCAGACCTGCGGTATCATCGGGCAGCTCAGGCAATTCATCCAAGCCTTTCGCCGCCTGCATTGTGATATCCGTTCTGCCCATCGAGCTTCGTATCATATCTTCAACAGCCGTCTTTGAAGCGGAGCTTATCGTCAGGCACAGCGAAAAAGTCAGCGATACCGCCGCAAGACACAGCACGATCACAAGCGTTCGAAACGGCTTAACTGTGATATTGTGAAAGCATAGTTTTATGAAAAGCCGCATCTCACCACACCCTAACTCGTTTGTCATACGGCACGAACATTCCGTCGCTGTCCGAAATATCGTACACTTCATAGAATTGCTCCACGCTCGAAAGTACACCGTTCACTCTGATCTCGGCGGGGCTGTGAACATCATCGGCAATCTGTCCGGAAGCATCCGTATCAAATGACAGCGTTGCCCAAAGTCTTGCGTAGTTCTCGAATATCTTTCGCAGCTCGTCTCTGGCATCTGTCATAGAAGCTATCACCTGCATACCTCCGAGGTCAGCGGCATTCTCGCCCTTTGTGTTCTCGCCGTTGATATAGAATGTGTCCATGATCTGCATACCGCCGAAATATGCCGAAACCTCATCGGACAGCAGCTTTGTGCGTTCGGTGCTTATCCTTTCGGGGCGGTAATTGCCGTTTTCGTCGTAAAGGATACCCTCAGCGTCAAAGGCGTGACCGATCTCGTGAGCAATGACCGAACCGAGTCCCCCGAGATTTGTATAATAGTCGGCGTTCACATCAAAAATCGGAGCATGGAATGTACCCATAGGCACGGTAATGCTGTTTTTCTGAGCATCGTAATAAGCATTGACCGCATAAGCAGGCATACCCCATTCACCGGTATTCGGAGCTTTGTCCGCAGAGGAAAGCATTCCCCGAACGTAACCGCTTTTGATACTTATGGCACTTTCAAGCAGATTGTCCGATAGTTCTGCATTTCTATCTGTTTTTTTGTTTGGGCAGCCGATATTTACGCTCATATTATCTATTTTTGCAAGACATTCCCTGCGGTCATTCTCTGAAAGAAGCTCCGAGCTTTCAATGCAATTTCTGTACGCCGAGATAATATCCTCTGTCATATCCCGAACAGCTGCAAAGGTCTTTTCATCGGTGTATTTCCGGGCGTAGATATTCCCAATCTCGTCCACAAACAAGGCTTTTGTTATTTGTACCGCCTTCTCCTCGTCCGTCCAATAGTCATTCTGTTCAAAAGCATTTGCATAGTCGGGCGGAAGAACGTCCTTATATGCGTAGATGAGTGTACACTCGGCAAGAGATTTCCACAGACTGAGATTTTCATCGGTCAGCAGAGAGCATATCATTTTGAGCTGTACGGGGTCTAGAATCATGATATTCCTGCCGCTCATTCCGACCGATTCAAGATAATTCGATACAAGCGGATCAAGCTCGTCTGGTCTGCGGATATTGTACATATCTTCCACAGACATTTTATTCATATCGGCGGTGCTTGCTGCAATATCAAGAAGCATCGTAACAGTATCATAGGCAATCGCTTCGGCATTTTCGTGACCGAGTGCTTTGAGTATCTCTACCAATTGCTCCTGTAAATTTTCGGCGGTATCCTTGCTGTTAAGAAGTTCATCCACCGAATAGGAAAACTGCATCTGCCCGATATACGGTATATTTCTGACGCTGTCAAAATAATCCTGCCTAACACCGACCGCAGGCAGTACCGAGACGCCATATTCTGTATACAGCATACCGCAGATACGTACAAAATCCTTTGCCGTTTGTACGCTTTCTATCGTATCCAAGCCATTTTCAAGCGGTGTAAGCCCGATTGACTCTCTTTTATCCGTATCAAGATACTGCACAAACAGGTCATGTATTATCTGTTCATCACTGCCATCGGGATAGGAGGTATTATTCTTTCCGATAAAAAGTATCTCGTCCGAAACAGCATCATCGACTTTTTTCTGTGCCGTTCGCAGCGTTCCCGTTTCAAACATATCCGCAGGAATATCCGTGCAATAAAGAAAATCGAAATTTACATAACCATAGAAATCATCTTGCAGACGGATACCTGCGCTTTCACGGGTATAAACAGTGTTATCCACGGACCTTGGCTCGTTCCGAATGTTCTTTGCAGAGCATCCTGTCAGCAGCAATACAGCCGACATCAGCAGCGGTATCATTTTCCGCATGAGATCACCCCCTGTGCGATATACAAGTGCCAGCCGTCCGTTGTCAGCGGAACAGTTACTTTTCCATCGACTTTTTTCTCGCCGTTATAGATCACCGAGCCATAGAGCTTACGCAGTTTTCCACCCGTGCTGTGGTAGACAAATTCTACGGTCATTCCGTCGGAAATGATCGCATCATGATTTTCTTCCATAATGACATAGATACCGTCCATAAAAGCACGATACTCGTCCGAGTCCTCATAAGTCACGCCGTCATAGCTTTTGCCTGCCATCGGTATATCGGTAATCTCTGTGGTGATATTATGACCTTTCAAATACAGCGCAATATCCTCATAAGACTTGCGGTGCGTTTCAAAATCCTGCGTAAGTGTTTCCTGCGAGATCGTTTCGGGACGAAGCAGAAGAAACCAAGCTGCACCTCCGACTGCCGCAAGAATTATAATTGTTACCAGAAACTTTTTCATATATACCGCTCCTTTCGATTTTTCTTCATTATAGCATGAGAGCCGCATGAGCAGTCGGATATGTGGTGAAATATGCTTTTTTCGTGGTGAAATGTCGGCAGAACGCCGAATGTCAGTCTCTATTACAAAGCAAAAGGATACGGCTTCTGAACGTTCAGAAGTCATATCCCTTTACATCTAAAATTATGTGCTCATTGCTTCCTTCATCAATGCCACGCCGTCCTTAAAGCCTGCCTTGTACGCCGCCCTCATCTCCTCAGCAGCGGTTTCGCTTTGCAGATCGCAGAGCTTGTGGAAGATGATATGTAGTGGTATAGTAAATTT
>DLKL01000032.1 GCA_002476495.1 Lachnospiraceae bacterium UBA7589 | reverse complement strand
CCACTTTTTTTGAGTGGAAAGCATGAGAAAAATTTTCAAAAAAGGTAGACTATTTTGTCGATTTATGAGAAAATATATGCGATGATGTTTTTTTAAAATATTTACATTTGAAAGGAGTCTCAAAATGATTTATTCACATGAGGTAGAGAACATGTGCCCAGTTGCTCAGGGTGTAAACCATGGTTGTGCGCCAATCCCTGAAGAAGCAAAATGGGTAAAGGCAAAAGAAGTAAAAGACATTTCCGGTTTAACACATGGTGTGGGCTGGTGTGCACCACAGCAGGGTGCGTGCAAGCTTACTCTTAATGTTAAGGAAGGTATAATACAGGAAGCATTGGTAGAGACTATCGGTTGTTCAGGTATGACTCACTCAGCTGCTATGGCTGCAGAGATTCTTCCGGGAAGAACTGTTATGGAGGCACTTAATACTGACCTTGTTTGTGATGCTATTAATACTGCCATGAGAGAATTATTCTTACAGATTGTTTATGGACGTTCACAGAGTGCATTCTCAGAGGATGGTCTTGCTATAGGTGCCGGTCTTGAGGATCTCGGAAAGGGTCTCCGTTCACAGGTTGGTACTATGTATGGTACTCTTAAGAAGGGACCTCGTTACCTTGAGATGGCTGAAGGATATGTTACAGGTATTGCTCTTGATGCTGATAATGAGATTATCGGATATCAGTTTGTCAGTCTTGGAAAGATGACAGATTTCATCAAGAAGGGTGATGATCCTAACACAGCTTGGGAGAAGGCTAAGGGACAGTATGGTCGTGTTGCTGATGCAGTTAAGATCATTGATCCTAGAGAACAGTAGGAGGTAAGTGAAGATGGCATTATTTGAAGCATATGAGAGAAGAATTAAGCAAATTGAGGCTAAGCTTGCTGAGTATGGTATCAGTTCCATAGAGGAGGCTGAGAAAATTACAAAGGATGCAGGTCTTGACGTATATAAGCAGGTTGAGAGTATTCAGCCGATTTGTTTTGAAAACGCAAAGTGGGCTTATACTGTAGGTGCTGCCATTGCAATCAAAAAGGGCTGCAGAAAGGCTGCAGAGGCTGCGGCAGCTATAGGAGAGGGACTTCAGTCATTCTGTATTCCGGGTTCGGTTGCAGATACCCGTAAGGTTGGTCTTGGACATGGTAACTTAGGAAAGATGCTCCTTGAGGAGGATACTAAGTGTTTCTGTTTCCTGGCCGGTCACGAGTCATTCGCAGCAGCCGAGGGTGCAATCGGCATTGCAGAGAAGGCCAATAAGGTTCGTAAAGAGCCACTCAGAGTTATTCTTAACGGACTTGGCAAGGATGCAGCTCAGATTATTTCAAGAATTAATGGTTTCACTTTTGTTGAGACTGAATATGATCCATACACAAACACTGTAAAGGAAGTTTTCAGAAAGTCTTACTCAGAGGGACTTCGTGCCAAGGTTAATTGCTATGGTGCAAATGATGTTTGCGAAGGTGTTGCAATTATGCACAAGGAGGGTGTTGATGTATCTATTACCGGTAACTCAACTAACCCAACAAGATTCCAGCATCCTGTTGCAGGTACTTACAAGAAGGAATGCATCGAGCAGGGTAAGAAGTACTTCTCCGTAGCATCAGGTGGTGGTACTGGACGTACACTTCATCCTGATAACATGGCAGCCGGTCCTGCATCATATGGTATGACAGATACTATGGGACGTATGCATTCAGATGCACAGTTCGCAGGTTCTTCATCAGTTCCTGCACACGTTGAGATGATGGGTCTTATCGGTGCCGGAAACAACCCAATGGTTGGTATGACAGTTGCAGTTGCGGTTTCCATTGAGGAAGCAGCAAATGCCGGTAAGTTCTAGATATTCCAGACGTTAAAAAATAGATGGTCAGGCTTGCCTGATTGTAAATACCCTCTTTATCGGATAAACCGATAAAGAGGGTATTTTTATGGTGAAAATAGCAAATAAATATGGTAAACATATATTTACATATCTTAACATTTATTATATGATATATCTTGTCTGATTTTGGACATAAATGCGGAAAGGTTGGTATACCAAATGAGCGATACACTAATCGAGTTCAAAAATGTAAAAAAGATTTTTGATGACACTGTTGTGGTAGAGAATTTTAACCTTGAGGTAAAAAAAGGAGAGTTTGTAACGCTTCTTGGACCTTCAGGCTGTGGAAAAACTACTATGCTGCGTATTCTTGGTGGTTTTGAGCTTCCTACGGAAGGAACGATACTCCTTGATGGAAAGGATATAAGCATGCTGCCACCTAACAAAAGGCCTATAAACACGGTTTTTCAGAAGTATGCACTATTTCCTCATTTAAATGTATTTGATAATGTAGCTTTTGGATTAAAGCTGAAAAAATTATCTAAAAAAGAGCAGGATGAGAAGGTAAAAAGGGCATTGGCTCTTGTTGACCTTGAAGGCTTTGAAAAAAGAACCATAGAAACCCTTTCCGGCGGACAGCAGCAGCGAATTGCCATAGCAAGGGCCATAATTAATGAGCCGGAGGTTCTGCTTTTGGATGAATCATTAAGCGCTCTTGATTATAAGATGAGAAAAGAAATGCAGGTTGAACTTAAAAACATGCACAAAAAGCTTGGTATTACATTTATATTTGTTACCCATGATCAGGAAGAAGCATTAACAATGTCTGATAAGATAGTTGTAATGGCAGATGGTGAAATACAACAGATTGGAACACCGGAAGAAATATATAATGAGCCTAAAAATCTTTTTGTAGCTGACTTTATAGGGGAAAGTAACATATTCAAAGGAACTATGACGGGGTATCATAAGGCAAGGTTCTGTGGAACAGAATTTGAATGTGTTGATGATTATGAAAAGGATATGGTTATTGATGCTGTTATAAGACCGGAGGATATAGCTATCACATCCGAAGATAAGGGGCAGTTCACCGGAACGGTTATCTCCTCTGACTTTAAGGGAACGTTTTATGTTGTAGCAGTGCAGGCAGGTAAAAATGAGATAGAAATCCACAGCCTGAATTCATATAAACCGGGGACTGCTGTGGGGCTTTTCATTGAACCTGACAATATTCATATAATTCCATATGACAGCAGCATTAACCACTATGAGGGAGTAGTTGTATCCGGGCATGAGGAGGATAAGCTTCACATTGAGTTTGCAGACTTTGAACTTGATATTACACCGGACAGATTAATTCCCGGCTTAACAATGAGTGATTATCAGGTCAGGGATAAGAATGGAGAGAAAGTAGAGCTTTTGGGAAAGCGTGTAGAGGCGTCCTTTGTTCCTTCCGATGCAACCCTTACCGACCAGGCAGAGGAAGGACTTATCCGTGGTAATATATTTTCGTTTATATATGTTGATGACCATTACAGATATACTGTCAGAACCAAATCCGAGGAGGATTATGTTGTAAACGATGAATATTTATGGAATCAGGAGGATTATGTAGGTGTAATAATTCCTTCTGACAAAATGAATTTTAAGGTTATAGAGGTAGAAAAGGATGAGGAATAGTATGCTTTCAAAAAGACAGCTGGCAATACCATATATTATATTTCTTACACTGTTTGTAATTTTGCCACTGCTGGTTGTTATATACTATGGTTTCACCGATAAAGACGGAGGAGTATCATTTTACAATTTTGTAAGGTTTTTCAAAAACGGTAAAACCATAGGTACATTGGTTTACAGTGTTGCTATTGCGGTATTAACTACATTTTTTTGTCTGGTAATGGCATATCCGGTGGCTCTGATTATTGCGAAAGGCACCTATGACAGACATACAAAATTTCTCATGGTATTTGTTTTACCCATGTGGATTAACTTTACCTTAAGAGTTACAGCATTAAAGGAAATATTAACTCTTATTGAAGGAAATCTGGCATATCATCAGTTTTTTAATACTATACTCTGTATGGTATATGACTTTCTGCCTTTTATGATAATGCCGATTTACAATTCCCTTACCAAGCTTGACAATGGGCTTATTGAAGCGGCAAGGGATCTTGGAGCAAGCAAGGCACAGGTTTTTCTTAAGGTAATTCTTCCGTTGTCTGTTCCGGGAATTGTAAGTGGAGTTACTATGGTGTTTCTGCCATCAATGACAAATTATGTTGTACTTGATATGATTTACAACAGCACATATATTATGGGAAGTCTTATAGGAAGTTATTTCAGTGCATATGACTGGCATAATGGCTCAGTCATATCCATAATATTGCTCATTATAATATTAGGTGTAACAGCGTTGTCAAACAGATTCAGTAAAGACAAGGGATAGAGAATAGTAAGGACTTTTAAGGAGAAAAAAATGGGAAAAATATTTCAACATATTGTAATATGGTTCGTTTTGCTGTTCCTGTATGCGCCGATAGTTATACTTATGGTATATAGCTTTACGGACTCCACAATGATAGGCACAATAAGAAATTTTTCTGTGTCAAATTATGTTACTCTTTTTACTACTCCGGAAATAATAGATATGATTATAGGTACATTTTCACTGGCTATAGTTGTAGCAGCTATTTCCACCCTGCTTGGAACTACAGGAGCCATAGGAGCCTTTTATTCCAAACGGAGAACACGGGGAGTTATAGAAATGGCAAATCAGATACCTATAGTGAACGCGGATGTAGTAACAGGATTTTCCGTATGCATACTGATGATTGTATTTTTTAAGATAAGAAAAGAAACATTTATACCTTTGATAATTGGTCAGACGGCACTTTGTACTCCTTTTGTATATCTGTCCGTATTGCCAAGATTAAAGCAGATGGATTATCAACTGTACGAGGCAGCTATGGATCTGGGTTGTACTTCTTCTATGGCACTTAAGAAGGTGGTTATACCTCAGCTTGTTCCGGGCATTGTTTCAGGATTTATGACAGCAATAACTCTTTCGCTGGATGACTATTTTATAACAACATATACGAAACCGGCTACCTTTGATACCATAAGCACTTATGTTGTCAATGCCACAAGAGGCTCCAGAACCGAAATCAAGACAGCACTTTGGGCCTTGTCAACTCTTATTTTTTTGCTGGTGGCCATATATGTTATAACATTGAACTTTACAGGAAAAAAGAAAAGACAGAAATAGTCAGACTATGGGCTATGGCTGGTTTGCTTAGATGGAAAGAGGAAAATACATGAAAAGAAAATTAAAAAGAATAGTTTCCTTCATTTTGTGTCTTGCCTTGATGACAGGAAATATGTGTTTTATGTCCGGCTGTGATAATTCCCATTCTGATGATGAAATAGTATTGCGAATCAGTAACTGGGAGGAGTATATTGATGAAGGCGGCTGGGATGACAGTGAAACCATAGAATTGGATAATGGTGTAAGCATATGTGCCGATGAAGGAATAGTGGATGAGTTTGAAGACTGGTATTATGAAACCTATGGAAAAAGGGTAAGGGTGGAATATTCAACCTTTGGAACGAATGAAGAATTGTATAATCAACTGTCCATGGGAGATCATTATGATCTGGTTTGCCCTTCGGAATATATGATTATGAAAATGATGACCGAGGATATGCTGGTGCCTTTTTCTGAGGAATTTTATGATGTAGGAGACGAGTATAACTATTATGCAAAGGGTGTTTCACCATATATAAGAAAGGTTTTTGATAATCTTACTATAGACGGACAGCCTTTGTCGGCATATGCGGCAGGATATATGTGGGGAACACTTGGAATAGTTTATAATCCCGAATATGTATCCCATGAGGATGCGGCACATTGGAATATGCTTTTGATGGACAAATATGATAAGAGGGTGACAATAAAAGACAGCGTAAGAGATGCATATTTTGCCGGAAACAGTATTTATAATGAGGATTTGCTTATGTCGGAGGATTTTATCAATTCACCGGGGTATTATTCGGAAATGGAGAATATACTCAATGCGACAGACAGTGCGACTGTCAATGCGGTTGAGGACATATTGTCTGACATAAAAAAGAATGCGTATTCGTTTGAAACTGACAGTGGAAAGTCTGATATGGTCACCGGTAAGGTTGTTGCCAATCAACAATGGTCAGGAGATGCTGTGTATACCCTTGATCAGGCAGAGGAAGATGGTGTATATTTGTGCTATTCTACACCTGAGGAGGCAACCAATTTATGGTTCGACGGCTGGTGTATGCTTAAGGATGGTATAGATGGTGATATTGAAAAGCAGATGGCGGCGGAGGCCTTTGTCAATTATGTTTCTAAGCCGGAAAATGCTATCCGCAATATGTACTATATAGGATATACTTCGGTTATTTCAGGAGGAGATGACGAGAGTGTATTGATGTATGCCAATTATATGTATGCTGCAGAGGATGAAGAAGGGGAAGAATACGGAGAAAATCAGGAAACAGATATTCTTGTAGATTATCCCGTATCATATTTTTTTACAGGAAAGGATTATGATAAGCTGACAGACGAGGAGGTTGAAAAGTATAATATAATTACTACCGAAAATCAGACAAAAAGGCAGCTTTTTGCACAATATCCACCTGAAGATGTTATGAAACGAAGTGTAGTTATGGCATATTTTGACAAAGCAGGAAACGAAAGAATTAACCAGATGTGGCTAAATGTCAGATGCTTTGATATAAAGGATATAATTCCGTAAAAAATAGAAAAGAGCTTTTCAGGGTAAAAGCTCTTTTTTTATATTATCAAGAAGCTGCATAGGAATACGCATTCCTCCACGACCTACACCCAGCTTAATATTTGGTTTTACAACACCGTGAAAGTCTGAGCCTCCGGAGGGCAGTAAATTATGCTTAAGAGCCATAGATCTCAATCTGTCACTTTCGTACATATTATTTGAGGAATGATAAACCTCAATCCCCTTAAGACCAAGGGATTTAAGATATACAAGGAGCTCCTCAATCTGGTTGTAGCCCAGATGATATAGTAGAGGGTGAGCCAGAAATGCCCCTTTGCTGTAACGGGAGAGAATATCCATCGCCTTTTCACAGGTTACCTGTGGTTTTGGAAGATAATATTTACAACCAATACCGATATATTTTCTGAAGGCTGTATCCTTATCTTTACATATTCCCTGTTCAACCAGTACCCTGGCAAAGTGGGCCCTGGTTATTACACTTTTGGGATTGCCATGTAACAGCATGTCCATGGTTATATTAATTCCATCTCTTTGCATTAATTCCACCATTTTGACATTACGGCCTTCCCTTGCCTCCTTGAGATATGCAAGCTCTTTTTCAAGCTGTGGATTATCATAATCAATATAATATCCAAGTATGTGTATTTCCCTGTTTTTATAATAACAGGACAGTTCAATTCCGGGAATTACTTCAATATTTTTATTCCTTGTATATTCAATTATTTCTTTTATTCCGTCCACTGTATCGTGATCAGTAAGCGCAATGGCTTTTATTCCGGAATACATAGACTCTTTTGCTACCTGGGTAGGAGTCAGAGAACCGTCCGATGCATTTGAGTGAACGTGAAGATCAATTATATCCATATATAATGCTCCTTTTAAGGTTATTTTACCATGCCCTTAGTCAGGATATTCATAAGCTCATCAGGAGAAAAGGTGTACTTGGTGTGACAAAAATCACAAACCACTTCAATTGGCTCATTATCCTCAATCATTGAAGCAATTTCAGCTTTGCCCATGCTTATGACAGCCTGCTCAACTCTTTCTTTGCTGCAATCACAGCAGTAGTAGCATGGCAGTTCGTCTGTTACGGCTACATCGTAGCCTTCAAATAATATATTAATAATTTCCTGTATAGTTTTAAGTTGAGCTGCGGAATAATATTCATGCCCGATTCTATTTGCAGGAACTTGAAAACAGTATTCTAAAAATGCAATTCCCCAACTTACAAGAATTACAACCCATAAAGCTGTGCTTTTGTATTTTAAATGTCCATACCAAGCAAAGGTCATAAACACATTTGAGATTGTAAGCATAATTATTGGCAAAAATGGTCGAATACTAGACATGTTTTATTACCACCAAATTTCTTTCAAAAACATCTTCGTCTGTTTTTAGTTGGTATTCAATAATATCAACGACTTTCGCCTTAAATTTCTTCAAAACTTTTTCGGCATCTTTAATTTCATCTTGAACTAAAATGGATTTATAAACCACTAAATATCCATTTTTTTCTAAT
>DLKL01000029.1 GCA_002476495.1 Lachnospiraceae bacterium UBA7589 | reverse complement strand
TTACCTCCTCAAATTCCGATTGAGATTTCACCTGCTTTAGGTACATTTTATAAATTACTATTATATCTTGTTATAGAAATCTTGTCAAACCCTTGAAAACACTAAACTTTTCACTGGTGTCCTTTCCATTACATCTTGTATCGTGTTATATTGTTCTGCCCTTGTTTACAAATCCTCATAAGGGAAAAAACAAGGGAAAGAAAATCTGGTAACAACTTATAACAATTTATGAAAATGGCAGTTGAAACTGGATGAAATGCTTATAATACATTTTCAAGAAAGGATTGATTGGATGAACATCATATATGCAGATTATAACATTTACCACAACAACATTGATATATGCACTTATGTCGGATATATTCTAAGAATTGACTGAGGAAAGATTAATAACTACTACTAATACAGAGTGTGCATTGAATGCTCTTGCGATAGATAATCCATTGGAATATGCAAGGTTATATCTTGATGGGACTATGCAGATATGGATTGACGCAGAGGATTTCCTTGAAGTATGGTAAAGATATGACTGTTACAGAGGGCTTTCCGGTATGCGGTGTTTCCAAAGCAGTATATCAGTTTCAATCCTATGCAGTATGTAGTAATCAGAAGACCGACGCAGGAAGTAGATTTGTTTGGTACGGGTGATGAGGATGTGTCACAGACAAAGACCATTACCCACGAACAGTTTCAGAAGCCAAGAGAAATTCAGTAAGACTTTTGGATAAAGTAGCAGGGAACGATTAAGACGAAAAAACACTTTTTCCCTTATAGATTCCTCACAAGGGAAATAATAAGGGAAAAGTGTAAAATACATAGATGTTGATGGGCTGGGATGCCCGAAAATAAAGGAAAGTTGAGAACAAACACAAGAAAATTGTCAGGTTTATTGTCTGGCAATTTTTATTTGTGAGCTCTATTATATAATTCCTGGATTCCTGTGGGAAGTTTATCAGGTAGCATGGCATTGAGGTTATCTTCATTACCATCAGCTATAGCTGTTTCATAGTACCAGCACTTGAATTTGAGTAGGGCGAGTGTTTTTTCTAGCTGTTTGATTTCAGCTTCAACAGCGGATTTTCGAGATTCAAACAAATTTTTTCGCTTTTCATAACTTGTAGCTCCTTCAGATACCCAATCAATAAACTGTTTTATATCTTTTATTTCAAGGCCGGATGCTTTGAGGCATTCGATAATGCGGATGGTTTCCAAGTCATCTTCACTGAAATAGCGGATGTTGCCTTTTCTTTCAAGATGAGGGAATAAACCTTCTTTGTCGTAATATCTTAAAGTAGAAATTGGGAGATGAAATATCTCGGATACCTGACCAATTGTGTACATAGAATACCTCCTTCACATAATTTTCACTTGACCTAAAGTTAAGTTTAGGTTGTATGATATATTTATAGTATCAAATTATTAGATTGATGTAAAGCAAAAGGAGTAGATTATGTTAGGAAATTTTTCATATTGTAACCCAACAAAGTTGTATTTTGGTGAAGATGCACTTTCCAACTTAAGCACAGAGCTTAAGAAGTATGGAAAAAATGTTGTTTTGATTTATGGCGGTGGTTCTATCAAGAAAAATGGAATCTATGATGAAGTAGTAGAAATTCTTAAAGCAGAGGGAAAGGATGTAGCTGAAATTGCCGGAGTTATGCCGAATCCTACTATCGAGAAGCTGTATGAGGGTGTAGAGATTGCCGGAAATCATCATGCAGATTTACTTTTGGCAGTGGGTGGCGGCTCTGTTTGTGATTACGCAAAGGCCGTGTCTGTATCTGTTAATTGTGACGAGGATCCATGGCAGAAATACTATATTAAGTTTGATGAACCAACATGTGAGATTATCCCGGTAGGATGTGTTCTTACTATGGTTGGTACAGGTTCTGAAATGAATGCAGGTTCTGTTATCACCAATCATAAGGAAAAGCTGAAGATAGGACACGTTTTTGCGGATGAAAAGATTATGCCAAGATTTTCTATTTTAAATCCAAGATATACCATGACACTTCCCAAATATCAGATGGTATCAGGTATTTATGATATTTTCAATCACATTTGTGAGCAGTACTTTTCTGGAGAAGATGACAATACCAGCGATTATATCAGTGAAGGTTTGATGAAATCAGTTATCCATTCAAGTCGTATTGCAAATCAGAATCCGGATGATTATGAGGCAAGAAGTAATATTATGTGGACTGCTACATGGGCCCTGAATACTTTAGTTGCCAAGGGTAAAGCTACAGACTGGATGGTACATATGCTTGGACAGTCAGTTGGAGCATGCACTGATGCTACTCATGGCATGACATTGGCTGCAGTATCTTTGCCATATTATAAATATATTATGCCTTATGGCTTGAAAAAATTTGTTCGCTTTGCGAAAAATGTATGGAATGTAGATGCAAACGGAAAGACGGATGAAGAGGTGGCATTAGAAGGACTTGCAGCAATGGAAAACTGGATGAAAGAGCTTGGACTTATCATGAATATCACAGAACTCGGTGCAACAAAAGAAATGCTTCCTGATTTAGTAAGGGGTACACTTATTCTTCCAAGCGGATATAAAGTACTTGATAAGGAAGAGATTGAAAAGATTTTGAATGATTGTTTTTAATTGGAGGATATATAAGTAAAAAAGTATTAATTATATCAACAAGCTTGCGTGCCGGTAGCAATTCGGATAGGGGAAGAGATTCTTCAGGGCTTTCTTTATTCATGGAGGTGTAACAGTGCCAAGCAGACCAAAGAAACCGTGAGCTTATCCAGGCTGTCCTGCATTAGTGACCGGGCGGTACTGTGAAGAGCATGCAAGAAAAGTAAATAGCGATTATAAAAAATTCAGCAGAGATAAGAATACCAAGCGCAGATATGGTCGTGCATGGAAAAGGATTGGTGATAAGTATGCTTCAGAGCGTCCGTTCTGAGAGTTATGTTTTGAACGAGGCTTTGCAGTTCCGGTGGAAGAGATACATCACAAGCTTCCACTTAGTGAAGGAGGAACTCACGAGAGAAGCAATCTGATTGCATTTTGTAAGTCGTGTCATTCCCAGATCCATGCGAAACGTGGTGACAGATGGCATGACCGGTAGGGGGTATCAAAATCTCTACAGAACTATCTCCTATAGAACGGCGGGTGGGTGTTGCGTGTGCAGTCGCGAAATTAAAGAGGGGGGTATAAACAGTTGACAAAACCTAGTAATGGATATATTATATAGGTATCAATTGATACCTTGAAGTAAATGAGTTGGCTGAAGAAACAAAAGCTCGAATTGAAAGTGAGTTAGAAGTAAAATCATATATTCAAGATTTGAAATTTGCATTGAATAATGGTGCGAAGATAGATTTTCAAGCTAAGCGCGTTGTTGATGAAAAACGTGACGAGAAATATACAAATCAATATACTGTAAATAAGCTATTCCCAGATGAAAATCCTGTAGATGCATTAAAAAGAGAATTATTAACGCTATCCGTGGAAGACTATATGCAGACAGTAAAGGATACTAGATTTCTGAAAAGAAGCGAGATGCGTGAGTTTGGAAAGGTCTATAACGGGACAGAAGATGTATATATTAAGATAAGGGTTGAGCTGTTGGGGCTGTATGGAAATACAACTACTTTTGTAATGTCGTTTCATTTTGCAGAAAAGGCATTTACTCCAGAAATGTTCCCTTATAAGAAAAAATAGGAGGTGTTTTCATGGACATGAAGATCATTAAAAGTGAAAAGAGAATCTGCTCATGCTGTATGGAAGAACATGAAGTGAAAACCGTTCTTGTTATGGATCAGGCTACGTTTAAGAATAGCACAGTCGATTATGAGGCATCGTATTTATTTTGTGAATTAGCAGAAGAACTCTACATGGATGAACAGCAGATGCAGGATAACGACATCAGATTAAAGGATGCATATAGAAAAAAGGAAGGACTTTTAACATCAACACAAATAGGAGAAATTCGAGCAAAGTATGGTATAAGCCAAAGTGATTTATGCTTGCTGTTAGGTTGGGGTAGAAAGACTATTACAAGATACGAAAGCCATCAAGTGCAGGATAAGGCACATGATACCATTCTAAAGAAAATAGATCAGGATCCAGAATGGTTTTTGTCCCTTTTAAACGGAGCAAAAGAAAATCTATCAGCAGAGTCATACCAGAAATATCTAGCGGCAGCGACTTCTTTATATGAGGAAGATCAAGATGCTTATCTTAGAAAAGCAATTGAAGCAAGCTATGCAAGATTTCAGGGAAATCAAATGTTTCATGGCAACACAGATTTATCGTTGGATAAAGTTGTTGAGGTAATTAGATATTTTGCATCATCAATCAAAGTAACAAGTCTTTATAAGGTAAAATTAATGAAGCTTATGTGGTACGCAGATGCATTATCTTATAAGAGAAGAGGCTTTGCAATTACGGGGTTGGTATATCAAGCACTTCCAATGGGAGCTGTTCCTGTGGGACACAATTTCATAATTGACTTAAAAGCTGTTCCTTGTGAAGAAGTTGATATGGGAGAAACAAATGCTTATCATTTTTCTTTGAGTGGAAACCAGTCTTTTTCTGAATTATCAAATGAGGAGAAGGATATTTTGGATGCAGTAATAGAAAAGCTTGGAAGAATGAGTAAAAATGAAATAGTAAACTTTATGCATAGGGAGCAGGCATATGTTGAAACTGCACCGAGAGATATTATTCAGTTCAAATATGCTGAAAGTTTACAGATTTAGATGGACGAATTATTGATATGAGGATCATGTAGAGATACATGGTCCTTTTATTATGCAAAAAATGAGGAAGGAGGGGATTCCAATGGCAGGAAGAAACTCCTTTTTCCCTATATTTGGATTATGGAAAAATTAAAAGAACAGAATCAGATGTCATGAGTAAGAGACATGAACAGCATTTACAATCGTGCAGAAGAGATTGTGATTCACGAGCTGGTTCTGTGATAAAGTAAAATAAGTGAGACTGGATGCTGCTTTGTAAGGAAGTGGCATCCGATTTTTTGAAATTAGAATTTCTCTATATCGGCAAAAACAATAGAGAATAAATAAAAATACATGGATTTATTGCCGATAATATGGTATACTAACCATAGTAAGCGTGATTTTTGAAATCATGATAATAAGAGGCTCGCAGAATGTGTTTTTTATCGTGTGAAGGGAGGACGGCAGATGCGATACTTTTCAGTTGCTGAAACGGCGAAAAAATGGGATGTATCTGAACGTAGTGTAAGAAATTATTGTGCCCATGGGCGTGTGCCGGGAGCATTTCTTACCGGAAAGACATGGAATATTCCGGAAAATGCCAAAAAGCCGGAGCGCTCTAACAAGAAGAAAGAAAAACCAACGACTTTGCTGGATATTTTGCAGGACGAGAAGGCAAATAAATACTCTGGTGGCATTTATCATAAGACACAGATTGATTTAACATATAATTCAAACCATATGGAAGGCAGTCGGCTGACCCACGATCAGACCCGATATATCTTTGAGACGAACACCATTGGTATAGAAAAAGAAGTGATCAATGTAGATGATGTGATTGAAACAGTAAACCATTTCCGGTGTATTGATATGATTATTGATCATGCCAAATCGACATTGACGGAAAAGTTTATCAAGGAGCTGCATCTGATTCTGAAAAATGGAACCAGTGATTCAAGAAAGTATTGGTTTGCTGTAGGTGATTACAAGAAACTGCCAAATGAAGTCGCCGGTATGGAAACTGCACTTCCAGAAGAAGTAGCAGAAAGGATGAAAAAATTGCTGTCGGAGTATAACAACAAGGAAGAAAAGACCTTTGCTGATATTCTGGATTTTCATGTGAAGTTTGAACGTATCCATCCATTTCAGGATGGCAATGGTCGTGTGGGACGATTGATTATATTCAAGGAATGCCTGAAATATAATATTGTTCCATTCATTATTGAGGATAATTTGAAAATATTTTACTATCGGGGATTGAAAGAATGGAATAATGAAAAAGGGTATCTGACAGACACTTGTCTGACGGCACAAGATAGATATAAAGCATACCTAGATTATTTTAGAATTGCATATTAAGAGGAGGTAATCATGAGATCATATAAAAAAGCGTTTGGAAATGCTGTTATCATGTGGATAGTAGGCGCTTCCCCAATCTTTTTTTCTGTTATATATTCCATTATAGATAAAGATGAAAACCATAACAGTATTGCCATGGCAATTTCCCTATTTATTGGAGGACTTCTTGCTGCATTCGTAATGAGCGCAGAGTATAAGATCTGCCTAAAAAACTATGCAGTCAAGCCGAGAGCGGATATACTTCTCCTTGTTGTGCTAACAGCTTTTTTCTATATGCTCTGCATTATGTTTATCGTTTATAGAAATGTGCTCAGCGGTGAACCCGACGGAGGTGCAGAAGAGGTAATATATTTGGTGCTTGCTTCAACAATAGCCCCGATAGGAGAGGAACTAATTTTCAGATTTGCAATGCTTACTCTGCTTCTCATAGCTTCAAACGGCAGTGCTATCAAACACGCTGTATCTATCGTTCTGATATCAGCTGCATGGATGATAATGCACTTCCCTTCCTCTTTTACAAGAGTTGCCGAACTTATGGCAGCAGGAATAATAATAGGATTTATTTATCTTAAAAGCGAAAATATTATTTACAGCATAGCCTTTCACATTACCGCCAATGCGACTGTATATACTCTTGCGTGCTTCTATAAGCAAATTTATGCGAGAGAATACCTCCTTTATATTGGCTTGGCACTTTTCGTAATTTGTGTGATTATCCTTTTTTTAAGGATGAACAATATGAAGAACAACGAGGCTTTTTTATCAGGGACTGCAAAGATAAGTTCAAATCGGTTACAGCCACATGAAAATAAATCAGATATTTATGAACAATAGTTCGTGAAAATGAAATATTATTTCATAAAACAGCACGATATAAAGGACTGCGGAGCTGCCTGTCTTGCGACGATCTCAAAGCAGTATGGACTTAACCTGTCCATATCAAAGATAAGGGAGGTCGCAGGAACAGATAAGCAAGGAACTAATGCTTATGGAATGATAAAAGCGGCTGAACAGCTTGGATTTACAGCTAAGGGCGCAAGGGCAACCGAGACGCCTTTTTTAGTGGATTCCCTACTCCTGCTATTGCTCATGTGGTCGTAGACGGAAGTCTCCTGCACTATGTCGTTGTTCATAAAGTAACGAAAGAAAAAATAATAATTGCCGATCCCGCAAAGGGTATCGTCAAATACACTCCCGATGAGTTCTTCAAACTCTGGACAGGAGTGCTTATCATACTTGGCCCAACATCAAAATTTCAGAAATGAAACGAAAATAAAGGTAGAAACCACAAAAACGGATGCCGGAACAAGAGTATTGCCAATCACAGAGGATGTGGCACAGATGTTTCAGGCAATCATTGAGGATAGAAATGCACCGAAAGTGGAAAAATCCATAGACGGCTATAGTGGATTCCTATTCTATGATGATAATGGAATGCCACTTGTGGCAATGCACTGGCAGCACCGATTCAATCATATGGTTGGAAGGTACAATGATATCTACCGGGTGCAGATGCCAAACATTACTCCCCATGTATGCAGGCACACGTATTGTTCGAATATGGCAAAATCGGGAATGAATCCTAAGACGCTACAGTACCTCATGGGGCATTCGGATATATCGGTTACAATGAATGTGTACACGCATATAGGATTTGATGATGCTGAGGAAGAATTGAAACGGATGGAAGAGTTTAGGAAGGCACAGGCGGAGGTTGAGCAGAAGAAAGAGAAAACGATGTCACAGAAAATGTTAAAAGTTGTATAATACGGAAATGGGATGACGCTCCGGCTTAGGCTGGGGCGTTTTTTCTGTTGAAAAACACAATATTGACATTGAATATTGATATAATTACAATGTTGATATTTTACATTGACATTGCGTGAGAAGAGTGGTATTATAGTGAGCATAATAGAAAAAGGAGGTATGCTATTATGTCAGATGTGTATAAGTTACCGGTTTCATCATATGATGAGTTGATTAAGATAATAAAGGTATAT
>DLKL01000017.1:97564-112798 GCA_002476495.1 Lachnospiraceae bacterium UBA7589 | reverse complement strand
TGCCGATGTGGCTCAACTGGCAGAGCAGCTGACTTGTAATCAGCAGGTTATCGGTTCGATTCCGATCGTCGGCTTTTCATCTTTTATGAGATGATATGGGCGGATTCCCGAGTGGCCAAAGGGGACAGACTGTAAATCTGCTGCATTTTGCTTCGGTGGTTCGAATCCACCTCCGCCCATGTACTTTTTATCGCGGGGTGGAGCAGTCTGGAAGCTCGCCGGGCTCATAACCCGAAGGTCACAGGTTCAAATCCTGTCCCCGCTACTAATTACATATGATAATTAATATGCCCAGATAGCTCAGTTGGTAGAGCAGAGGACTGAAAATCCTCGTGTCGCTGGTTCGATTCCAGCTTTGGGCATTTTTTTATGTCTGTTTTTATATATGTCACAAAATTCGTAATTGTATCCCTGTTTTATAACAGAATAAGAACTATGCATAATGTCAATGACATTTTTCATATAAAGAAGTAAAGCTTATTATAAAGGAAAATTGTAATATGAAAAATGGAATTGATGTAAGCTCATGGCAAAAAGAAATAGACTGGGAAAGTGTTAAAAATTCCGGAATTGAATTTGCTATATTGAGATGTGGATTTGGACAAAATGTTGAATCACAGGATGATCACAGGTATATAAGGAATGCAAATGAATGTACAAGACTGAATATTCCCTTTGGAGTATATTTATATAGTTATGCTACCGGTATTGACAGCGCTATAAGCGAGGCACAGCACGCATTACGTTTAGTAAAAGAATACAGACTCACATATCCTATATTTTACGATATGGAAGATGAAAAAACCTTAGGGAAATGCAACAATACACTCATTGCTGATATAGCTGAAGCCTTTTGTAAAGAAATTGGAAATGCGGGATACCATGTTGGGATTTATTCCAATTTGTATTGGTTTAATACAAGACTTACTGACATACGATTTGAACAATGGGATAAATGGATTGCCCAGTATAATACGGTACTTCAATTCAAAGGAACACATTCAATGTGGCAATATACTTCATCCGGTGAAGTGCCGGGTATCGAGGGCAACGTAGACAGAAATAGGTGTTATGTGGATTATCCATCTATTATATTGAATACTCATACAGGGAAAAAAACGATTCAGGAAATTGCAAGAGAAGTATTTCAGGGGAAATGGGGAAATGGCTCAAAGAGAAAGGAGCGATTAACTAAGGCCGGATATAACTATGATGAGGTTCAGCGAGAAGTAAATAAAATATATACAAATAGCAAAAAGGAAGACACCTATGTTGTAAAAAAAGGGGATACCTTGTCCGGAATTGCAAAGAACTATGGAACAACATACCAGATTCTTGCAAAATATAATGAAATTGCTGATCCCAATAAGATATATGTAGGGCAGGTAATAAAAATACCAGTATGAATATTGTAAAAAATCACTGACATTATAGTACAACATAGAGTATAATTTTAATTGACATAGAAACAAAAAATAAAGGAAGAAGTACGAAACATCTTCCCAATCACATAAATGAATCTTATTATTGGTTTGTTCAAGACTAAAATAAGGAGATTTATGTGATATTACTATTAATGTCTTGCAGGAATCGTGCAATGATTACTTGACAGAAACTATAGTACAAATGGTGGTTGTTTATAATTTCACAATATATTATAATATTGTATCAAATATTTTCGTTGTTGAAAAATAGTTTTACGGAGGGAAAAAATGTCTGACTATGTAGAATTCAGGAACGTTTATAAAACATATCAAAGTGGAGATGTAAAGGTTGAAGCGTTAAAAAATGCAAGCTTTGGTATAAGCAAGGGAGAAATATGTGTAATAGTAGGCCAATCAGGTGCGGGAAAGACAACGCTCCTCAACATTTTAGGAGGTATGGATAAGCTTACTTCCGGTCAGGTTTACCTGGATGGGGAAGATATATCGGAATTTAACAAGAAAAAACTTGCAACCTACAGGAGGCGGGACATAGGCTTTGTGTTTCAATTCTATAATCTTATACCTAATCTGACAGCCATTGAGAATGTTGAAATTGCATCAATGCTATCTTCAAACCCCTTGGAGCCTGAGACAGTACTTAATCAGGTAGGACTGAAGGATAGAAAAAATAATTTTCCGGCACAATTGTCGGGCGGTGAACAGCAAAGAGTAGCTATTGCAAGGGCATTGGCAAAAAATCCCAAACTTATGCTGTGCGATGAGCCTACAGGAGCACTGGATTATGAGACCGGCAAGGCTGTTCTTAAGCTTTTACAGGATTGCAGCAGAAAGCAGGGTATGACCGTTGTCATTATTACACATAATACTGCATTGACAGCAATGGCAGACAGAATTATAAAAGTTAAAAACGGAGAGATTGTTAATGTCCTGATTAATGAAAATATTGTACCGGTTGAAAATATAGAATGGTAAGTTACATAGGTGATAATAGTGAACAGAGCATACATAAAGAATATACAAAGAACAATTGGAAACAGCAAAGGCAGGTATTTTGCCATTATGGCAATAATTGCACTCGGAGTAGGCTTTTTTTCCGGGATAAAGGTTACTAAGCCTGCAATGGTTGAAAATGCCAATAGATTTTATTCGGACACGGATATGTTTGATTTTAAGCTTATGTCATCCTATGGCTTTGAACAGCATGAAGTGGACGAAATGAAAAATAATCAGAACGTCCTGAATGCAGAGGGAGCGTATTCAATAGATTTCCTATATGAAATTGAAGGAGAATCCGATGGAGATGCTCCCCTAAAAGCATTGTCCATACCTGAACACATAAACAAACCTGAGCTTTATGTTGGGCGAATGCCACAAAATGACCATGAGTGTGTCCTTGACGCATCCAAATTTAATTATAATAAAACAGGTGTGGATGTCATAGGAAAAAAGATAAAAATTTCCGAAGAAAATTCCCAAAATATAAAGGATTCGTTTAAATACGATGAATATGAAGTGGTGGGCTTAGTTTATTCACCATTGTATATCAGCTATGAAAGAGGAACCACTACACTTGGAGGAGGTAAGCTGGGAGGATTTGTTTATATCCCGGATAATGGATTTAATCTTGATTATTACACAGAAATGTATGTAACCTGTCAGAGTGGATATCATATTTATTCTGATGAATATAAGAATTTTATCGATGAGAAGAAAGAGGTAGTAGAGGATATTGCAGTGAAAAATGCCTTAATGCGATTTGATGAGCTTCCGGTCCGGCTCCGGTTAGAGGAACCGGTTATATATGTGCTGGATAGGACTGCAAATGCAGGATATGCCTGTTATGATAATGATACCAGTATAGTAGAGGGAGTCGCAAAGGTATTTCCGGTATTCTTTTTTCTTATTGCCGCCTTGGTGTGTTCAACAACCATGGCCAGGATGATAGATGATGAACGTGGACAGATAGGAACGCTGAGGGCACTGGGGTATAGTGATGGTACAATAATAGGAAAATATATGATATATTCGGGCACTGCAGCCGTTACAGGCTGTCTGGGAGGATTTTTTCTTGGATGTTACATTTTTCCTTATGCTATTGGAAAAGCATATATGATGCTTTATGATTTTGGAAGAAATGTCACCTTTTACTTTGATTGGGTGTTGTTAATTATTACAATATTGATATCATTGCTTTGTTCAATGGGTACTACATATTTTGCCTGTAGAAATGAGCTGAGATGTATGCCGGCGGATCTTATCAGACCAAGGGCTCCTGTAGCGGGAAAACGTATATTACTTGAAAGAATAACTCCAATATGGAAGAAAATGAAGTTTCTGCATAAAATTACGGCAAGAAATGTGTTTAGATTTAAAAAGAGAATGATTATGATGGTAATGGGGATTGCGGGCTGTACTGCTCTTGTAATGGCCGGATTTGGAATAAAAAACTCTGTTTCAAACATAGCGGAATTTCAATATGATGAGATTGAACTGTACGATATGGAAATAACCTTTGCAGGAAAACTATCCCGGGATAACAGTAATTCAGTCAGTGAAATAATAGGGGATGATCTTGATAGCATAAGTCCTTTATATAAAACAACTGTTAATTATGATTCCGGTGAAGGAATAAAGTCTGTATATCTTTGTGCAGGGGAAAAGGCTGATATGGAAGCTGTAATGAATTATAAGCTATGGAGTAAAAGTAAGGATTATCCGGAATATGGAGAGGTAATGATAAGTGATGGCCTTTCAGAAATTGCCGGTGTGGGAATAGGTGATAATATAACTTTTTCCGATGATAGCGGAAAGAAGATAACCTTGAGGGTTTCAGGAATATATACAAATTATGTATGGCATTATGCTTTTATTTCACCGGAGACATATGAAGGATTTTTCAATGAGACATATGAACCGAATACAATGTACGTTATGCTGAAAAATAGTGCAGATTCATATCAGATAGGTGGACGTATTGCCAAGGAGCAGGATGTAATTAAGGTTACCATTGTGGATGAGGTCAGAAGTATTCTTGCTAACACCATGAAAACACTGAATGTAATAGTATGGCTTGTTATAGGTTGTGCGGGTGCACTTGCGTTTATTGTACTATTTAATCTGAGCAATATTAACATAACAGAGAGGATAAGAGAAATTGCTACGATAAAAGTTCTCGGCTTTTATCCCGCAGAGACAGGCTCATATGTATTCAGGGAAAATCTTATTCTTACCATAATTGGCATAACAGCCGGAATTCCACTTGGATATTTACTCAATGGCTTTATCATATCAAGCATAAGAATAGATATGTTTATTATTAAGACAACTCTGTTTCCGATAAGCTATATATTAACTATTGTTATTGTACTTGGGTTTCTTGTAATAACAGACCTTAGCATGAGGCTTAAAATAGAAAAAATACAAATGGCAGAATCATTAAAATCCATAGAGTAGTGTTGAAGAAAGGCGTAAAAAGAGGTATAATAACAAATTATAGATATATGTATACAAAATTTACTGACAAGGAGAATGACAAGATGGCATTACATATGATTAAAAAGGTTCCAAGTCCTGAGGAAATAAGAGATGCGTTTCCTATGGATACAAATTTACAGCAGATAAAAGAAGCTCGAGATAAGGAAATAAGAAAGATATTTACAGGTGAATCAGATAAATTTATCGCAATAATAGGACCATGCTCTGCAGACTATGAAAAGTCGGTTCTTGATTATCTGTGCAGACTATCAAAGGTTCAGGAAAAAATCAAGGATAAGATTCTGATTATTCCAAGAATATATACTAATAAGCCCAGAACAAACGGATCAGGCTATAAGGGGATGCTGCATCAGCCTAATCCGGAGGACAAGCCTGATTTTATAGAAGGTGTAAAGGCTATAAGAAAAATGCACATTAAAGCTATTAGTGAGACTGGGCTTACTGCGGCAGACGAAATGCTTTATACTGACAACTGGCCATATCTTCAGGATGTCCTTTCCTACGTTGCAATTGGTGCACGAAGTGTAGAAAATCAGGCTCACAGACTTACAGCCAGTGGGATGGATGTGCCTGTCGGAATGAAGAATCCAACCAGTGGTGATTATAATGTGATGCTTAATTCCTGCGTTGCCGCACAGGCGAAACATACCTTCCTGTTTTCGGGTTATGAAACAAAAACTGATGGTAACCCTTTGGCACATTGCATATTAAGAGGCTCACTAAACAAGAATGGACAGTCAATAGCAAATTACCATTATGAGGATCTCAAGCTGCTCTTTGATATGTATTCAAAATTTAATCTGGTCAATCCTGCATGCATAGTGGATGCCAATCACAATAATTCAGGAAAGAAGTGGGACGAGCAGCCTCGTATTGTCAACGAGATTCTTCACTGCAGAAGACATTCAAGGGATTTGGAAAAGCTGGTGAAGGGTGTTATGGTTGAAAGCTATATTGAGGACGGCAATCAGCCTATAGGAGGTGGCTGCTATGGCAAGTCCATAACCGATCCATGCCTTGGCTGGGAAAAATCAGAGGCACTTTTGTATGAGATGGCTGAACAATTATAAATGGAGGTAGATAATGAATATATTCAGTATTTTAGTACCTAAGCAGATGCTTACATACTTGAATGCAAATGATCCTTTGGATAAAGCTGTTGAATTTATGATGGCCAGTGGCTATACAGCTGTTCCGGTTATAGATGACAATGGGATATATATTGGAATTGTAAGTGAAGGGGATTTTCTCAGACTGGTGATGGAATTCGGTCGGGATGCACTGAAAAATTACACTGTTGCCGATATAGTAAAGCCTGATAAGGCAGGAGCAGTGCTTAATACTGTTTCTAAAAAGGAGGCATATGAAAAAATTCTGGATAGAAACTTTCTTGCTGTAATTGATGACAGAAAATGCTTTATAGGTATAATAACAAGGAAAAGTGTAATTTTGGAGCTTAGCAGTTAGGCAGGACAGAATATATGAAATATAATAATATTATATTTGACCTGGATGGAACCATTACGGAGCCATCAATGGGGATAATTAATGCCATAATATATGCTCTTGACAAATTTAACATAAAAGTGGAAGACAGATGCTCCCTGTATAAGTTTATTGGCCCGCCATTAATTGATTCCTTTAAGGAATTTTATGGTTTTGATGCCCACAGAGCAAAGGCAGCAGTAAGCTTTTACAGGGAGTATTATTCTACCGGCGGGATAACAGAAAATGAGATTATGCCGGGCATGAAGGAGGCATTACAAAAATTAAAGGAGATGGGCTGCAACCTTTATGTGGCGACTTCAAAGCCTCAGATTTATGCAATACAGATACTTGAACATCTTGGGCTCCTTGACTTGTTTGACATGGTTGTTGGCAGCCTTTTGGATGGAACCAGAGATAAAAAGTCAATGGTGCTTGAGTATCTTTTAAACTGTATGACCATTGATTGTGAGGAATACGGGAGTTGTATAATGATAGGAGATAGAAAATTCGACATAGAGGGAGCGACAGCCTGCGGGATAGATAATTTGGGTGTCACCTTTGGCTATGGCAGTGAGGAAGAGTTAAAAAATGCCGGTGCTATGTATATTGCTCATACTCCGGATGAAATGATAGAGATTCTCGGAATGATTAATCAGTAAGGGTGAGGAGTGTAAGTTGGAATTTAATGTAGGACAAAAAATCAAAATGAAAAAGCCACATCCCTGTGGCTCAACTATATGGGAAATCCAGAGAGTTGGAATGGATTTCAGACTCAGGTGTCTTGGATGTGGACATTCAGTTATGATACCAAGAAAAACTGTTGAAAAAAGCTTCAGAGGATTTGTGGAATAATAAGTATTATCAGGGAGGGAATACAATGCTGGACAATTCATACTATGAAATGGCTGACAAAATAATTGAACAATATGGGACGGAACAGAGATGGCTGATTCCAATAATTCAGGATGTTCAAAATGAATACCGGTATCTGCCGCCGGAACTGCTTTGTTATATAGCGGGCAAGCTGCACATAACAGAGGCAAAGGCATTTAGTGTGGCCACATTTTATGAGAATTTTTCTTTTGAAAAGAAGGGTAAATATGTAATAAAGATATGTGACGGTACTGCATGCCATGTAAGGAAATCCACAGCTATACTGGAAAGATTATATAAGGAGCTGGGACTTACAGGAGAGAGCCATACTACAGAAGATATGTTGTTTACTGTAGAAACGGTATCCTGTCTCGGAGCCTGTGGCCTGGCACCTGTGTTAACTGTAAATGATGAGGTCCATCCATCCATGACACCTGAAAAGGTATCAGAACTGATTAAGGAATTGAGAGGTGAGTGTTAATGAAACTTAATAGCAGAGAAGATTTAATTAATGCCCGCCGTAAAGCCGGAGATATTATGAAAAATGAGAAATTCCGTATTCTTATTTGTGCAGGAACCGGATGCCTGGCCGGTGGCTCAGCCAAAATATATGAAAAAATGTGTAAGCTTTGTGCCGAACAGCAGGATGTGGAAGTATGTCTTGATGAAAAGGCTGTCCATGGAGAAAACGGAGAATGCCCTACAAAAAGATTTGCCCAGGCAGCGGGAGGAGTAAAGAAAAGCGGATGTCACGGATTCTGTGAAATGGGTCCTCTTGTGAGAATAGAGCCATATAATTACTTATATATTAAGGTTAAGCCGGAAGATTGTGAGGAAATATACAATACTACAATTCTTAAGAGTGAACCGGTGGAAAGACTTTTATACGAGAGAGACGGTATAAAATATAAGTCTCAGGAGGAAATTCCCTTTTATGCCAGACAGACAAGACTGGTTCTTAAGAACTGCGGACATATTGATGCAGAGCATATAGATGAATATCTTGCAGTTGGAGGGTATTCGGCCCTGGAAAAGGCTCTTTTTGAGATGACAGGTGACGATGTCATAAATGAAATATACGAATCCGGGCTAAGGGGACGCGGAGGCGGAGGCTTCCAGACCGGTTATAAGTGGAAACAGGTGGCTGGCCAGCCGGAAAAAGTGCGTTATGTAGTATGTAACGGAGATGAAGGGGATCCGGGAGCTTTTATGGACCGTTCCGTTATGGAGGGAGACCCACATAAAATGATAGAAGGCATGATAATAGCCGGATATGCTGTTAATGCAAAAGAGGGTTATATTTATGTACGTGCTGAGTATCCCCTTGCCATAAGCAGATTAAAGACGGCTATAGCCCAGGCTGAGGAAGCCGGATTTTTAGGCGACAATATATTGGGGTCAGGATATAGCTTCAGGTTACATATTAACCGTGGGGCGGGAGCCTTTGTTTGTGGGGAGGGTTCTGCTTTGACAGCCTCTATTGAGGGTGAAAGAGGAATGCCAAGAACTAAGCCGCCTAGAACGGTTGAACAGGGACTTTTTGGCAAGCCTACCGTTCTTAATAATGTTGAAACCTATGCAAATGTTCCTATGATTATAAATAACGGAGCAAAATGGTACAAAACAATAGGAACCGAGAAAAGCCCCGGAACCAAAGCCTTTGCCGTTACCGGCAGCATTAATAATACCGGTCTTATTGAAGTTCCAATGGGAACAACCCTTGGAGAGATTGTATATGATATAGGTGGGGGAATAAAAAATGGCAAAAAGTTCAAGGCAGTTCAGATTGGCGGTCCATCGGGAGGCTGTCTCATTGATACTGATTTGGAGCTTCCTCTTGATTTTGATTCCCTCAAGAAGCGTGGAGCCATGATTGGCTCAGGTGGTCTGGTCATTATGGATGAGGATACCTGTATGGTTGAGGTTGCAAGATTTTTCATGAATTTTACACAGAACGAATCCTGTGGAAAATGTATACCGTGCAGAGAGGGAACCAAGAGAATGCTTGAAATTCTCGAAGACATAGTTGCGGGCAGAGGTACAATGGAACAGCTTGATATCCTGGAGGAGCTGGGGACAGCTATAACAGATACTGCTCTTTGCGGGCTGGGAAAAAGTGCGGCATTACCTGTTCTTAGTACTCTTAGAACCTTCAGGGATGAGTATGTGGAGCATGTGGTAGATAAAAAGTGCCGAACAGGAAACTGCCAGGCACTTAGAACCTACAGAATAGATCCGGATAAGTGTAAGGGCTGCTCAAAGTGTGCAAGAAATTGCCCTGTAGGAGCTATAAGCGGCGAGATAAAGAAACCATTTACCATAGATCCGGCAAAATGCATAAAGTGTGGTGCCTGCGAAAGCGATTGCCCATTCGGCGCCGTTTGTACAGTGTAGGGAGGTGAAATATATGGATTATATGACTATAGATGACAGGTGTGTGGCTATAGAAGGAGAAAAGAATATTCTGGCTTTAATCAGAAAGGCAGGTATTGACCTTCCGACATTTTGTTATCATTCTGAGCTTTCTGTGTACGGAGCCTGCAGAATGTGTGTTGTAGAGGATGATAGGGGCAGGATATTTGCTTCATGCTCGGAACAGCCACGCCCGGGGATGGTGATAAAGACAAGCTCAACCAAGATAAGAAAGTATCGTAAGCTCATTATTGAGCTTTTGCTGGCATCTCACTGCAGAGACTGTACTGTTTGTACAAGAAACGGTAATTGCGAGCTTCAGAATATAGCATTTAAGGTAGGTATTCATGCAGTAAGATTTTTGAATAACAGAAAACAGGTTCCTATTGATATCAGCTCGCCATCTATTGTAAGGGATCCAAACAAATGTATTCTTTGCGGTGACTGTGTAAGAACCTGTGATGAAATACAGGCGGTAGGTGCAATTGACTTTGCATACAGAGGCTCGAAAATGGAGGTTACACCGGCCTTTGGAAAATCTCTGGCAGATACAGATTGCGTGGGATGTGGACAGTGTCGAGTGGTCTGCCCTACAGGAGCAATTTCTGTAAGAACCAATGTAACTGATGTGTGGACAGCTATAGAGGATCCTGATACCAGAGTTGTAGCCCAGATTGCCCCTGCCGTTCGACTGGCTGTGGGAGATAAATTTGGTTTTCCAAAGGGAACTAATACTATGGGTAAGCTTGTGGCAGCGTTAAGGCTCATGGGCTTTGATAAGGTGTATGATACTAATTTTGGGGCGGATCTTACTGTAATGGAGGAATCCCGAGAGCTGGCAGAAAGGCTTGAAAAAAATGAAAAGCTTCCTTTATTTACCTCCTGCTGCCCTGGCTGGGTCAAATTTTGTGAAACAAAATATCCTGAATTTGTGGATAATATTTCAACCTGCCGTTCACCTCAGGGAATGTTTTCAGCCGTTGTTAAGGATTATTTCCGTGAGGAAGATATTAAAGAGGGTAAGAAAACCTATGTGGTTTCAATTATGCCTTGTACAGCAAAGAAGGGTGAGATACTAAGAGAAGACAATTTTACTGACGGCAGACAGGATACAGACAAGGTGCTTACTACCATAGAGGTAATAAGGATGATTCGTCAGGCAGGAATAAAGTTTGATGAGATAGAGAGTGAAGCGGTGGATATGCCGTTTGGTGTGGCATCAGGAGCGGCTGCAATATTCGGTGTGACAGGAGGCGTGACGGAGGCTGTTCTGAGACATTTTATGAAGGATAAAGGCTACAAAGGAATGTCCCAAATAAGCTTTTCGGGAGTAAGAGGAGATCAGGGAATTAAAGAAGCAGCAATTATGTTGGGAGACAGAGAGGTAAAGATAGCTGTTGTAAACGGGCTCGCCAATGCAGCAGGGCTTCTTGACAGGATAAAAGCCGGCGAAATTCAATATGATTTTGTGGAGGTTATGGCCTGCAGGAGAGGCTGTATAGCCGGAGGCGGACAACCCCTCCCTATGGGTCCGAGAACAAGAGCCAGCCGTGCCGAAGGAATTTACAGTGTGGATAGGGAATCTCTCATAAGAGTAACGGATGATAACCCGATAATAAAGGACACATATCAAAATGTTATAGCAGGCAGGGAGCATAAGCTGCTTCACAGAAATTTGAAGTAGTGTAAGGAGAAATTATGAAGCTTAAATTTACAAAAATGGAAGGTCTGGGAAATGACTATATATATGTTAACTGCTTTAAGGAGGTTGTACCTGAGCCTTCTAAGCTGGCAGTTAAGCTCAGTGACAGGCATTTTGGTATAGGTTCAGATGGGTTAATTTTGATTAAACCGTCTGAAATAGCGGATTTCACCATGGAAATGTACAATGCAGATGGTTCCCAGTCAGAAATGTGTGGGAATGGTATAAGATGTGTTGGTAAATATGTATATGACTATGGACTTACAAGCAAAACAGAGATAGCTGTGGAAACTTTGGCAGGGATAAAGTATCTTAAGCTTGTGGTGGAGGATAACAGGGTTTCCATGGTAACTGTAAATATGGGAGAACCTGTACTTAAGCCGGAGGAAATTCCTGTGAAGGTTGATTCGGATAAGGACAGGATTGTGGATTATCCGGTAAAAATTGCCGGCAGGGATTACAATATAACCTGCGTATCCATGGGTAATCCACATTGTGTTACCTTTGTAGAGGACACAGATTCATTTCCTATTGAAGCAATTGGTCCGGAGTTTGAGAACAGTTCTCTTTTCCCCAGAAGAGTAAATGCAGAATTTGTTCAGGTAGTGAATAGAAAATATGCAAAAATGCGTGTATGGGAAAGAGGCTCAGGAGAGACACTGGCATGTGGAACAGGTACCTGTGCCAGCGTTGTAGCGGCAGTGCTTAACAATCTTACGGAAGATGAAGTAACCGTAAGGCTGTTGGGTGGAGAGCTTGTAATAAAGTGGGACAGAGAGTCTAATCTTGTATACATGACAGGGCCGGCAAAAATAGTATATGATGGAGAAATACAGATATGAATGCAGCAATTATAATAGCCGGAGGAAATGGACAGAGAATGCAAAATGACATTCCTAAGCAGTTTATCAGAGTGTACGATAAGCCGGTTATTATATATACACTTGAGAGCTTTCAGAAGCATCCGTTAATTGACTATATCCTTGCGGTATGCATTGAGGGATGGGAAAAAAAACTTGAGGAATACAGATTAGAATACAATATATCCAAGCTTTTTAGGATTGTTACAGGCGGAAGTACAGCTCAGGAGTCCATAAGAAATGGTGTGAATAATCTGAAGGACATTTGTGGCAGTGAAGATACGGTTATAATTCATGATGGGATACGTCCGTTGGTAGATTGTGATGTCCTTACCGATGTAATAGAAAAATGTATGCAATATGGAAATGGAATAAGCTCATTACCGTACAATGAACAGATTTTTGTAGCAGATGATGACATATCTACTACAAAATATATTCCAAGAGAAACTTTAAGAAGAGTATCAACACCGCAGGCATATAGATTTGGAAAACTGTCATGGGCATATGATAAGGCGTATAGAGAGAAAATAGGTATATATGGTTCCTCTTATACAAACACCATGATGGTGGAGCTGGGAGAACGGTTGTATTTTGCAAAAGGTTCGGATAAGAATATAAAGCTTACAACCCCTGATGACCTGGAAATATTTAAAGCGTATATCGGAAGAACGAAACAGATATAGATTGATGGAGATAAAATATGAATTTGTATCAAAATGAGAAATATATGCAGGGGCTTCATGATATTGCCACATTGAATTATAACTGGAAGAGACTTAGGGGCAAAAATCTGGCTATATCAGGTGGCACCGGTATGATAGGCAGATTTATGATAGATGTGCTTATGTACAGAAACAAATTTTTTGATCAGGATGTACATCTGTACGTGATTGGGAGAAATCCAGATAAAGCCGGAGAAAGATTTTCTTATTATAAAGAATCACCATATTTTAATTATATCAGGCAGGATATAAATTATCCTGTTGATGTCAGTAAATGGGATAAAAGAATCAACAGTATGGATTACATAATTCATGCAGCAAGCCCGACCCATCCACTGGCATATTCAAAAGATCCCATAGGAACCATAACTGCTAATGTTATTGGCCTTAATAATCTTCTTTCCTGGGGGAATAATATGAATTGTCAAAGATTTGTATTTTTGTCCTCTGTGGAAATTTACGGAGAAAGCAGAAATGACCGTGATGTGTTTACAGAAGATTATATGGGATATATAGATTGCAATTCGCTAAGGGCAGGTTATCCGGAAAGTAAAAGAACCGGGGAAGCATTGTGCCGGGCATATATCAGCCGGAAAAATATGGATATAGTAATTCCAAGATTATCAAGGGTCTATGGGCCTACTATGCTTATGTCTGATTCCAAGGCTGTTTCCCAGTTTATAAAAAAGGGATTAAACAAAGAAGATATTGTGCTAAAAAGCAAGGGAACACAATACTATTCATACAGTTATGTTGCAGATGCCGTATCTGCTATTTTGCATATAATGTTTGATGGAACTTCCGGTGAAGCATATAATGTGGCATCGGCTGATTCAGATGTTACGCTTAAGGATCTGGCAGCATTGGTGGCAGATTATGCAAGTACAAGGGTTGTATATGAGAAGCCATCAGAGATTGAAGCATCGGGTTATTCAAGAGCAACAACAGCAATTCTATCCACAAAAAAGCTTGAAAAAACCGGATGGACATCTATTTATTCCATTGAGGAGGGAATAAAGCTGACTATGGATATTTTAAGAGGTAAGTAAATGATTGATGAAATAAAGGAGTTTGACCGGTACAGCAACCTTTTCAGGGAGCTGGTAAGAAAGGGGATAAAATTAAAATACAGACACTCTTATCTTGGAGTTATATGGTCTATGATAGAGCCTCTTCTGACTATGATTGTTTTAACTATAGTTTTTGGCACACTTTTTGGATATAAGAATAGGGAATTTCCCATATATATACTGGCCGGAAGACTTATATACAGCCTTTTTTCCCAGGCGACAACCAATGCCCTGAAATCTATAAGGCAGAATGAGGGAATGATAAAAAAGGTTTATGTTCCAAAGTATTTATATCCTCTTGCGGGAGTGACATATAATTATATCCTGTTTTTAATATCTCTCATAGTTCTTCTTGGAGTTTCGGTAGTACTTGGGGTATATCCTACTGCAAGGATATTACTGTGTCTGATTCCTTTGGGGATTCTTTTTATTTTGTCACTGGGAGCCGGACTTTTTCTGGCAACTCTTGGAGTTTTTTTCAGGGATATAGAATATTTGTGGAACGTTATACTTATGATAATTATGTATACCTGTGCTATATTTTATTATCCTGACGCAATATTGGAAAGTGATGTGAGCTTCATATTAAAATATAATCCACTGTTCTGTATCATTACTGATTTCAGGGAATGTATTTTCGGAAACAAAATGGATATGTGGATGCTGGGATATTCGTTTTTATTTTCATTCATATGTCTTATAATAGGAAGCTTGGTATTTAAAAGAAATATGGACAAATTTGTTTTGTATATATAGAGGACCTGTTATGGATAGTATAATAAGCGTAGAAAATGTTTCAATGGAATTTAATCTTTGCAGGGAAAGAGTAGACAGTGCAAAGGAATATTTTATAAAAAGAATAAAGAAACAGATAAAATATGATAGTTTTTTTGCACTGCGTGATGTATCCTTTCAGGTAGGAAAAGGAGACAGACTGGGTATACTGGGGCTTAATGGGGCAGGTAAATCAACCCTTATGAAGGTTATAGCGGGCATATATAAGCCTACGTCGGGAAGGGTTGAGAGAAAAGGAATTATTGCACCAATGATTGAACTTGGAGCCGGGTTTGACAGACAGTATACCGGGGGAGAAAATATATATCTTTATGGAGCGGTTCTTGGGCATAGCAGACAGTTTATGAAAGAAAAATATGAAGAGATAGT
>DLKL01000017.1:37714-97542 GCA_002476495.1 Lachnospiraceae bacterium UBA7589 | reverse complement strand
ATTTGAGTTTTCTGAATTGGGTGATTTTATAGATGTACCATTAAAAAACTACTCATCAGGTATGAGAACCAGACTGGGATTTTCTATTGCAACCATATTGCAGCCGGACATTCTTATTCTGGATGAGATTTTATCAGTGGGAGATGCAAAATTCAGGAAAAAGAGTGAAAAAAAACTGGTTGACATGATGGATACAGGTGTAACGGTTTTGTTTGTATCCCATAATATAGAGCAGGTAAAGAAAATCTGCAATAAGGGTATTATTATGGATAAAGGAAAACTGGCAGCTTATGGCTGTATAGATGATATTACCTGTCAATATATGGAAATGGTGAAATAAATGAGATTTAAATTCAGGCAAATAATTAAAATGATATGTCAGCATATTATATTTCCCTTTATATATTTCATTAACAGGTTAAGGCCTGTGGATAAAAATCTGGTGCTTCTGGCAGATGCTCATCATAAAAGCTGCCCTCCTTATATGGAAGAAATGAGAGCCGGTCTTTATAAGCGAAATATAAGATTCAGGGAATATTTTTTTGACTTAAAGGAGCTTAGCTTCTGGCAGGGCTTCCGGAAAATGATTTCCTTTATGGCAATATATCCAACCTGTGGGACAGTGATAATATGTGATTATTTTTTACCGGTGGCCTCTTGCAATAAAAAGAAAAAAACCAGGGTCATCCAGCTTTGGCATGGCTGTGGAGCATTTAAAAAATTTGGTTACAGTACAGTAAGTGATATACCGGCCGGCTACAAGGGAAATGTATTTAACAACAATGATATAATAACAGTAAGCGGAGAAAATTGTATAAAACCCTTTTCAATTGCCATGCAGGCAGGCGGAAGAGTTTTTCCGGTGGGAGTGAGCCATACAGACAGATTATTTAATCAGGAGTACATAGCAGGCTGCAGGGACAAGCTGAGATATGTGTATCCGGATTCGGCAGGAAAGAAGATAGTTTTATGGGCACCTACATTCAGGGGAAATCCGTCAAAACCGTATGTGGTTGGAGAAAAAGATGTGGAGGGATTTGCCCTGAACATGAATTTTGGGCTGGATGTGTATGTAATAAAGTGTTTACATCCCAATCTTGGACCCGGTGAAATGACCGCTGATGAGCTTATAGCCTGTGCAGATGTACTTATTACCGACTATTCATCCATTTTTTTTGAATATCTTATAATGGATAAGCCTGTTATTTTCTTTGCTCCAGATTACGAGGAATATAATAAAGAAAGAGGCTTTTATCTGGAATATGAGGATCTTCCCGGGGATATAATTACAGGACATGAGAATTGCAGCAGACGTATAAGGGATGCTGTAATTACAGCACTTACCATAGACCCGGTAAAAAATAGAAGGGCAGTTTACAGAAGGGAATATATGTCTGCCTGTGACGGATATGCCACAGGCAGAATTATAGAAAGGTATATACTCTGTAACAAATAAAGTGTAATATGAAGATAAAAAAAATCATAAAAAAAATACTTTCGAGAGGTTACAAATTTTATACATTAAAAATTCTTTACCCGTTCATATACAGGCTGAGCTCAACCGGGGCTGTCAATGATAAAAAGGTTGTATTTATTGAGGTAAGGGGGAATAAAATCAGTGATAATTTTGCATTGATATATAAAAGATTTGAAAGCATGGAGGGATATAATATATCTGAACATTTCCTTGGCATGAGCTTTGCGGGAAGAAGGGAATATAGAAAAAACTGTATAGCCATGTTGAAGGATATAGGAGATGCAAGATTTATCTTTCTCAACGATTCCTCAAATGTTACCTCCTGTATCCCTTTAAGAAAGGAATCGGTATTAACCCAGGTGTGGCATGGCTGTGGGGCATTTAAGAAATTCGGAATGAGTACGGCAGAGCTTATTTTTGGAGATAACCGGAAAACCCTTATGAAATATCCTTATCACAGAAACTATTCCCACGTTACGGTAAGCTCTCCCGAGGTTATATGGGCATATGAGGAGGCAATGTCCCTTGAAGGGCAAAAGGGAGTGGTTAAGGCACTGGGGCTTTCCAGAACAGATGTATTTTTTCAGGAGGAGTATGTAAATAAATCTGTGGAAAAAATATACCGGCTTTTTCCATGTGCCAGGGGCAAAAAAATAATTCTTTACGCACCTACCTTCCGAGGCAGGGTTGCTAAGGCAAAAGCACCGGATAAGCTGGATATTCCAATGCTGTACAAAGAACTGGGACAGGATTATGTTATGTTAATCAAGCACCATCCATTTGTTAAAAGAGCACCGGAAATTGACCCGGCATATGCTGAGTTTGCAAAGTCTGTAACAACATCAGCAACTATAGAGGAGCTGCTTTGTGCAAGTGATATATGTATATCGGATTATTCATCGCTTATATTTGAATATTCACTGTTTAGCCGACCTATGATTTTCTTCGCCTATGATCTGGATGAATACTATGACTGGCGTGGCTTTTTCTATGATTATAAGCAGCTGGTTCCGGGGCCTATTTTTAATAATACTAAGGATATAGTAAGCTATATTAAGGATATTGAGCATAAATTTCAGCCGGAGCTGGTTGAAAATTTCAGAAAAAAATATATGTCCGCCTGTGACGGACATGCTACAGACAGAATAATGAAGCTGCTTTTGGAGGATAAAACATTATGATATCTGTAATAATTCCCGTATATAACGGCGAAAAATATTTGCAAAATGCATTTGAGTCAGCCATGATGCAGAGGGTTGAAAAGGAAATAATTATAATAGATGATGCATCCACAGATAACCTTCTTGAAGTATTCTGCCACACTTACAATATGAAGCCTTTTGAACCAGCAGACAAAACAAAAAAGGAGACCGTGATATACTGGAAGGGAAAAATAAGAAATGTACGGGTCACCATATTAAAAAATACAAGTAACACAGGTGTGGGAGAGGCAAGAAATATAGGAGTACAGGCAGCAGAGGGCGAATATGTTGCCTTTTTGGATTGTGATGATTTGTGGACTTCTGACAAGCTCAAAAGGCAGCTGCTCTGTCTGAACAGGACCGGTGGAGTTTTATGCAACACAGCCAGGGAACTGATAAAGCCGGATGGCACATCTACAGGTGTTATTATTCATACACCCAAAACGATAACTCTTAAACATCTCGAACGCACTAATTGTATTAACTGTTCATCTGTGCTGGTAAGAAGGGACGTCATGCTAAGATTCCCTATGAAGCATTCAGATGCTCATGAAGACTACTATTCCTGGCTTAAAATATTTAAGGAATATCCTTCGGCACCGGGACTTGATTCGCCTATGCTGAAATATCGTCTTTCCCCTCAAAGTAAGTCCGGGAATAAGGTGAAATCTGCGATTATGACATATAAGACGTACAGGTATGCCGGATATGGTTTATTAAGGACAATTCTTATGATGGTCAGCTATATCTGTAACGGAATAAAAAAATACAGCAAAATATCCTGATATAAGGTGGGAAATGTATGAATATAACAGAAAATAAAATCAGAGAAATAGAGGCTTTGGCAAAGCTTTCCCTAAATGATGAGGAACGAAAGCAGGCAGGAGATGATATGAATAAAATGTTAGATTATATTCATGTAATGGAAGAAATGCCCCCGGATAAGGATGAGAAGCCTGGTCTTGAAGAAAAAAGCAAAAATAATTTCAGGGAGGACAGGGTAATGGAATTTGAGAACAGCCGTGAATTGCTTGATGGAGCAATCAGAAAGAGCAATAACTGCATCTGTGTTCCGAATACCTTTTAAACATATATGAATTTTATGGATATGAGTGCCACAGTCTTAAGTGAGTTGATACGAAAAAAAAAGATTAAGATTAGCGAGGTTTTGTCAGCCTGCTTTGACAGGATAAGAGCATATAATGATGTTTTTAATGTGTATGTTACCATAGATGAAGACAGGGCATACAGCAGAGCAGATGCTCTGCAAAAAGAACTTTATTCAGGAGGGCATATTAGCCCTTTGTTTGGTGTGCCTGTAGCAATAAAGGACAATATATGCACAAAGGATATCAGGACAACCTGTTGCTCAGATATGCTCAGGAATTTCATTCCCTGCTATTCGGCGACGGTAGTAAATGCATTGGAAAATGCAGGAATGATAGTAGTCGGAAAGACAAATATGGATGAATTCGCTATGGGCAACAGCACAGAAACCTCCATATTTGGAGTAACAAAAAATCCATGGAACAGAAAAAAAGTTGCTGGAGGCTCCTCTGGGGGATCAGCGGCTGCCGTAGCACTTGGAATGTGCAGCGTGGCACTTGGCTCCGACACAGGAGGGTCTGTACGTCAGCCATCAGCCTTATGTGGAGTGACAGGAATTAAGCCTACCTATGGAAGAGTATCAAGAAATGGGCTTATAGCCTACGCATCATCTATGGATACTGTAGGAACTATGGGTAAAAATATTTGTGATGCGGCAACCCTTTTGGAGTGTATATCGGGATATGACAGTGGAGATTCAACTTCTATTATGGGAAAAAATATAGAGACGGACAAAATACCGGTATCACTTAAGAACAATCCGAGGATAGCAATTCCCATGAATATGATAGCACATAATTCTTCGGAAGAAATGATAAGACTGGTGGAAACAGCAGCGGATATATTGGGGGCTCATGGTGCCCTGATTGAATACATTGATATGGAGCTGGAAAAGTATGTCTTGCCGGTGTATTATACCCTGGCATGCAGTGAAGCATCATCAAATCTTCAAAGATATGACGGAGTAAGATATGGTTACAGGTCAGAAAATTATAACAACCTCAATGAAATGTATAAAAACACAAGAACTGCAGCCTTTGGCAGCGAGGTGAAGAGGAGAATAATGCTTGGAACCTTTGCTCTTAGTGCAGGATATTATGACGAGTATTATCTCCGGGCATTAAGAGGAAGGAAATTGATATCCCAAAAGATAGGTGAACTGTTTACAGAGTATGATTGCATACTGACACCGGTTACTCCGGGAGGAGCATACAATATAGGAAACTACAGGGAAAATTTTCTGGAAAAATATAATGAGGATATATTTACTGTATGGGCTAACCTTGCAGGAATTCCTGCAATTTCCATTCCGGGTGGATTAGATAGGAATAATATGCCCCTTGGCATACAGCTTATGGTAAGGCATTTTGCAGAAGAAGACATGTTAAGTCTTGGATACATTATAGAAAGAAATCTGGGGATACAGGAGGGTAAGTATGATTTATGACATTGTTGTAGGGCTGGAAATCCATGTGGAGCTGTCTACCGCTACTAAAATATTTTGTGGGTGTAAAACAACCTTCGGATGTCCTCCCAATACCAATGTATGTCCGGTATGCATGGGCTATCCGGGTACCCTGCCGGTACTTAACAGAGAGGTTCTTAATAAGGCTATTGAGGTTGGAATGGCGACAAATTGCCATATAGCTTCTCTGACCACCTTTGACAGAAAAAATTATTTCTATCCGGACAACCCTAAAAATTATCAGATATCCCAATTGTATAATCCTATATGTAAGGACGGATATGTTACCATAAACACGGCTAACGGAGAAAAAAAGATAGGTATTGATAATATCCATATGGAGGAGGATGCAGGAAAATTAATTCATAGTGAAACCGGGGGAGAAACTCTTGTAGATTTTAACAGAGCAGGAGTGCCTCTTATTGAGATTGTTACCGAACCGGATATGGAGAGTATATATGAGGTGAAAGAGTTTTTGAATAAGCTAAGACTCTGTATACAATATACAGGTGCCTCTGATTGTAAGCTCAATGAAGGCTCTATGAGGGTGGATGTCAATTTGTCGGTAAAAAAGCAGGGGGATAAAAAATTAGGAGTAAGGACTGAGATGAAAAATCTCAATTCCATAAAGGCCATAGAGCATGCCATAGACCACGAGGCGAAACGGCAGATAGCTATTATAGAATCAGGTGGCAGAGTAGAGTCTGAAACAAGAAAATGGGATGAGAACGGACAATGCTCTTACCTGATGAGAGGGAAAGAAGACAGCAGGGATTACAGATATTTTCCTGAGCCGGATATACCTGCATTAAGCATTGATAAAAAATGGCTTACGGATATAAGAAGCAGGTTATCTGAGCAAAGAGAGGAAAAGATGCGAAGATATAAGGTACAGTATAATCTTCCTGATTATGATATAGAAGTGATAACCGGAAATGTACTTTTACTCAGGCTTTTTGAGGAAGCCATGCAGCTAATGGCAGAGCCCAAAAGCGTGTCTAACTGGCTTATGGGTGAAACCATAAGAATTATAAGAGAAAATGGACTTAGCGAGGATAACCTGAAGATATCTTCAAAGGCTCTGGTTACAATAATTGACCTTGTAAAAAACGGGAAGATTAATAATACAGTGGCAAAAAGAGTATATCAGGAGGTTATCGTAAATAATGTTGATCCGGAGGAATATATAAGAGAAAACGGCCTTGAGCAGGAAAAGGATGCAAAAAAGCTTACTCCGGTTATACAAGAGGTTATAAAAGAAAATGAGCAGTCGGTAATGGATTACAGAGCGGGGAAAACAAAAGCTATAGGTTACCTGATTGGACAGACGATGAAAAAAATGGGGGGAAAAGCTTCCCCCGATATAGTTAGCAAAATTCTTATTGATTTGCTTGAAGAAAAGATATACTAAAGTCTGTAGCCGTTCTTTTTTAACAGTGCCCTGGCTGTATCTATGGAGTCTGCACCGGCTTTGTTTTTTACCGGGGCAAATTCCCTGTCTCTTTCTACTTCGAAAACAAGGCAGTCATCCATAGTATGAATAAGATCCAGGGCAAGAGTTTCATACTTGTAAGCATTAGGCTGCTCAGGGGTAATATATTTACCGTCATAGCTATAATATGGTACAGCCTTCTTTACAACGTGAAGAGGCATTTCATACTCCAGAGTTTCCTTAAGCCTATGAATAGGAAAGAGATAATTCAAGGTAACACCATAGCCATATGAAAGAGTTCCATCCTGATTGGTATGATACATCATATCTTTTGAAAGCTCATAATATTCTATTATATGGGGCTTTCCGTTTTCCTGGCATATAGCGCCCACCTTTTCGTCCGGACTCACCTTATATACGACCTTTGAACCGCACATTTTTCCCGATGCAATGGTTGCTCCAAGAAAAACAGGATCAGCAATTCTTTGTAAAACATTATCCACAGAAAAAACATTTATCCATTTCATATTGGACTTAAGGATGCTGTCAAGAAGACCGCATCTTTTTAATGAGCTGAACCATCCTCCGTTGCCATTGGGGGACATGGCAATGGAATTGGCTGAGGATAACAAAAGATTACCGTCAAAGTCAGTAGCAGGATTAAGCTCCTGGACAAAAAAGAACAGATAATCAGGATTGTAGTCGAAATAATCATGCTCTTTGAAGAAGGTGACGGTATCCTGGTAATTTATGTCACTACACATAATATACATAGGAATCCAGGTATTGGAAAGCTTTACCACATCAAGAGTATGCTCTATAAGGAGTTGAAAAATATACATATCTTCATTAATTCCTATGTTAAATGTACCCTTTGGCATATCATAACCAAGTCGGGTACCCTGTCCTCCGGCTAAAAGTAAAAGGCAAAGCTCGCCGTTTTTAATTGAATCTAAGCCAATTTCCATATATTTATCTTTGTTGGCATTTATAGTACCCAGGGATAAAGCTTCAATGGGCTCAATGTTACCCGGCTGCTTCTTCCGGCGATTGAAATAATTCATAAAGCTCCAGTCTACATTCTGAAGCTGTTTAAGAATAATATCCCGGTCGTTTTCCTCTAATGAGTTTATGTGGTATATTAAAGCCTCTTGGTTGTTTTTTTCAAGGCAATCAAATATAAGCTTTTTGTTCATATTCCCTCCATTGTTATCTGTCGTTATCTATAATCTTTAAGAGCCTTTTTTATTCTTATTGTCTCCTTGAATATATTAAGTATGGTTTTAATTGAAAATCTGGATTTTTCGGTACGACTTCTGTTGAAATGCAGCCTTACAGGCATTTCTATAATGCTGTATCCCTTCTTGGCAGCCTTGGCAAGAATCTCGATATCAAAAGCGTAGCCATGGGTATTCAGTGAATCACAAATAGGTATAATTACAGAAGATTTAAACATTTTTATACCGGTCTGGGTATCCTTAATTTTCAAACGAAACATTAATTTGAGCAAAAAATAATATCCCATACTCAAAAATCTTCTTATGGCAGGGTATTCCAACTGTGAATCGGGGTGAAGCTTGGAGCCTATGGCTATGTCGGCATTCCTGCTTTGCATCTCCCTGTAAAAATCTATAAGCATGTCAGGGGGCAGTTCAAGATCAGAGTCAAGAAAGGCTGTGTAGCTGCTGTTGGCATAGGAAACTCCTGTGGTGATGGCGTTTCCCTTTCCCTTATTTGCCTCATATGAAATATATGCTATGTGTGTGTCTGAGCAGGCTGCTCTTTTTATTTCGCTGAAGGTATTATCACTGCTTCCGTCGTTTACTGCAATAAGCTGGTAATTAGTGAAGCTTTTACCTATTATGCCGGAGGCCTCAAGAAGATTGCGGCAGATGGCATTCCCTTCATTATAGGCAGGCAGGATCACGCACAGGTCATAGGGTTCATGCCGTTTTGTAAGATTGTCGCTGCATATAAAATTGGAAGGATTAGTATTAATCATAGCATAACCTGATTTCATTAAAAATATTATTGCATAGTATATCACACACCACTATTTTTCTCAAGGGGAAAAGGATGGTTGGTTTAACCGGGGAAAATCAGAAAGGCTGGTTTAAACAGTGACATTTGTCAATTGTAAAAACAGTAAGTGTGATATAAAATGTGTATCATAAAATTGTAATAAGGAGAAACAGACATGTTAAGAATAGAGCATCTTACAAAGAAGTATGGCGAAAAAAAAGCTGTAGACGATTTGACAATCAGCATTAAGCCGGGTGAAATATATGGTTTTATCGGGCATAATGGTGCCGGTAAGACTACTACATTAAAATCCGTTGTAGGCATATTGCAATTTGAGGAAGGTGAAATATACATTGATAATGAATCAATCAAGGAACACCCGCTTTCCTGCAAGAAGAAGCTGGCATACATACCTGATAACCCGGATTTGTATGAATTCATGACAGGAATAAAGTACCTGGATTTTATTGCAGATATATTCAAGGTTGAAGGGCATGTCAGACAGGAAAGAATAAAAAAATATGGGGATTTGTTTGAGATGACAGGAAATCTGGGAGAAGCGATTGCATCTTATTCACATGGAATGAAACAAAAGCTTGCCATTATTGCTGCCTGGATTCATGAGCCAAGGCTTATTATTATGGATGAGCCATTTGTAGGTCTTGACCCTAAGGCTGCACATATTTTAAAGGGAATGATGAGAGAGGTATGTGATAAGGGAGGCGCTATATTCTTTTCTACCCATGTATTAGAGGTGGCGGAAAAGCTTTGCGATAAGGTTGCCATAATAAAGTCTGGGAAGCTGATTCGTTCCGGTACTATGGAAGAGGTGAAGGGCGATGACAGTCTTGAAGAAGTATTTCTTGAATTGGAGGGAGAATAATGTTGCGTATTCTGTTGAAAAAGCAGATGACAGAGGTATTCAAGGGTTATTTCTATGATGCAAAGAAAAACAAAAAACGCTCCACCCTTTCAACTGTATCTCTTATTCTTCTGTTTGTGGCACTGATGGTAGGCGTTATCGGAGGAATGTTTACGGCATTGTCTATACAGCTTTGTAAACCCTTCATAAATGCGGAAATGGACTGGCTGTATTTTCTGATTATGGGTCTTCTTGCCATTTCCTATGGAGCTATTGTAGGAGCATTTAATTCATATTACGGACTCTATGTATCTAAGGATAATGATTTGCTGCTATCCATGCCTATAAGTGCAAAAAGTATTATTGTGGCCAGATTGACAAGCACATATCTTATCGGATTTATGTATGCTGCAACGGTAATAGTACCGGCAATAGTAGTATACTGGGTTGTTAAGGGTGTAAGTCTTTTGAATCTGTGGGGTGGAATAGCACTTATTGTAATAATATCAGTGATGGTTCTCGATATGTCCTGCCTGATAGGCTGGTGTATGGCAAAGGCCGGTAAAAAGCTGAAAAACAAAAGCTTTATATCGGTAATACTTGCATTACTTTTTATGGGATTATACTATTTTGTATTTTTTAAAGTACAGGGTATAATAAAGGCTCTTATAATTAATGTGGCAGTTTATGGGAAAAAGATAAAAAATGCTTCAAAGCTGGTATATATGTTTGGCAAGATAGGGGAAGGAAACCTGAAAAGCTCTCTGTTATATCTCGGAATTGTTATTGTGCTTTTAATTGTTGTATTTTATCTTGTTGAGAGAAGTTTTATAGGTATAGTAACCTTTCAGGGTGCAGGAAAGAAAAAATCCTTTGTATTGAAAAGCTCAAAGAAAAGAACAGGCTTTATGGCATTATTGTCAAAGGAGTTTGGAAGATTCACAGCCAGCCCCAACTATATGATTAATTGTGGCATGGGAGTAGTATTTATACCTGTTGCAGGAATATTTTTCCTTATAAAGGGGGATGGCATCATTAATACAATTAGTAAGATGCTTGCAGGAAAGGAAGCTGAAGGACTGGGAACAGCATTTTTTGTTGCAGCGATATGCCTTCTGGTTTCCATGAATGATATGGTGGTTCCTTCAGTTTCCCTTGAGGGAAAAAACATATGGATTGTGCAATCACTTCCTGTTAACACATGGGATGTATTAAAGGCCAAGCTTATGGTACAGCTCATCCTCACGGGTATACCTGTAATTTTTTGTGACATCTGTATGGCAGCCGTCTTGGATTGCAGCCTGACAGAAAGGATGCTTGCGATGCTGGTTCCACTGATATATGTTATATTCTTAGATCTTTTTGGATTATTTATGGGACTTAATATGTCCAATCTTGTATGGACAAATGAGCTGGCACCGATAAAGCAGAGCATGGGTGTTATGATATCCATGTTCGGTGGCTGGGCATTGGCTTTTGCTATGGGTGCAATTTATGCATTTGCAGGATACAGGATGGGAATCAGCACATACCTTATTATAGTCAGTCTGATTCTTGGAACTGCCTGTGCTATATTATATGGATGGCTTAAGAGAAAGGGCAGTGAAAAGTTCGCCTCCTTGTAAGGGAGATAAGGTATGCGAATAGTACCTAATTTGACTTTGGATATTGTAAAAAAGGTTAAATAGTGGTAAATTATATGTACAGATTGTAAAAGGTTTACCATTATTACTGAATTATTATAAAGATTTACCCGTATGGGTAAAAGGAAAAAGCATGTTGTAAGAAAATTTGGTAAAGTTGACCGAAGTAATCGCAATATGCTTTTTTAATTCGGTGATATGTAGTTTTTATACAGAGAGAAGATCTTTAGAAAAATACATATTTTTTGAGGTGTGAATATGCTTAACAGGAAGAAGATAATTATTTATGGTATCATTTTTGTCATGATATGCGCAGGCTTTGGTGCACTTGGCTTCAAACTGGTGTATGACAGACAGCACCAGGTGTCATTTTCTATCAATGCAGACTCTGCAGACTCTGCAGACTCTGATGAAGAGATGGATGTGGAGGTTTATATGACACAGTCAAAATCCTGGGTAGACAAGGATGAGAATGGATATATGTGTCAGGGTATGCAATATGATGGTACTATAGTCAACAACATGGATTATATGCTTAAGGATTGGACTGTATACATATGTGTAACAGGCGAATCCAGAATAGACAGCTCGTGGAACGGAGAATATGTATATCAGGACGGAGATATTATCTTTACTCCGGATGCGGGAATCGGGATGAATAAGCTTCTGAAGCATAGTGATAATACCTTTGGCTTTGTATTATATGTCCCTTATGTGCCTCATGCGGGGGAAATAACTGGATTTCAGGTTGTGGGCTACAGGTATCCGTTTTTAACTGATTTTAAGGCTTTTTATGTCCTGATTACTCTGCTTGTTATATGGTTAATTGTACTGAGCTGTCATATAGTAATACATTTCCGTTCAAGGAGTCTTATATTAAGGCGTGAGAATGATGAGAAGATAATATTGGATACCATGACTATTCTGGCCAACCTTATTGATGCAAAGGACAGATATACTAACGGTCATTCGGAAAGAGTCGCCGAATATGCTGTTATGCTGGCAGAGTGTATGAATCTTGATGATGATCAGATTAGAAAAATAGGTTACATAGGTCTTATGCATGACTGCGGGAAAATGGGTATACCCGATAGTGTTCTGAAAAAGGAAGGAAAGCTTTCAGATGAGGAAATGGATATTATCAAGTCGCATACTACATTGGGAGCCAAGATTCTCGAGAACTTTACTGCTGTAGAGGGAATTAAGGAAGGTGCGCTGTATCATCATGAAAGATATGACGGTAAGGGTTATCCGACAGGAATTATGGGAGAAGACATTCCTTTGTATGCAAGAATAATATGTGTAGCGGACTCCTTTGATGCCATGAACAGTGACAGATGCTACAGGGCCCATCTCACAATGGAAAAAATTATAAGTGAGTTAGAGATTAACAAGGGAAAACAGTTCGATCCGGAGATAGCAGATATAATGATAAAACTTATCAGAGATAATAGAGTAAAGACATACACAAAATAATATGTATTAACTGGGAGCTGGTTTTAATGGAAAATTATATTATAGTTGCTGTTATAGTTGCAATGGTCATAATTGGTGCAAGAGCGTGTGTGAGCCATTTCAAGGGTGAAGGTGGCTGCTGTGGTGGCTCAGAGCTTAAAATAAAGCCCCGCAGACTTAAAAATGTTGTAAGGACAATAACTGTTTCTGTTGATGGAATGAGCTGTGAGCATTGCAAAACCAAAGTTGAAAATGCATTAAATGAAATGGCAGGGATATCTGCAAGGGTAAATCTTAAGAAAAAGGAAGCCTATGTTTCAATGGACAGACAGGTTGATAATGATATCATAAAAAAGACCATCGAAAACACAGGCTATAAGGTTACTTCAATAAAAACTCAAAATACTTAGCCAATCAGGCTGAGGATACGTCTGCTGTCGTAGCTGACCATCGGAACATGTTCAACCTCAATTTTGTATAAGGCATTTGCTGCAATATGCTCGGCTATTTGTTCAATATCCCGTACACCTGAGGTTTCGCAGCAGAGCTTTATTATAGTATCGAGACCATCCTCGGTTATTTCTATCTCATCGGAAGACATACTCATTCTTTTTAATATTTTTGGAAGGGCAAACCTGGAAAAAATAATCTTTTTTTCCTCCGGAGTGTAATCCGGAATTTCAATAACGGCAAAACGGGACATAATAGGAGCGCTTATCCTGCTCTTATCGTTGGCTGTGGCTATAGGGTATACGCCATCAGTAGGAATCATACATTCCATGTAATTATCAGTAAAACCAAGATTATCAAGGAGAGTAAGAAGCACATCTGCCGGATTGCCGTTTCCCTTACCTTCATTGGCCTTATCCAGCTCATTGATTATAAATACAAGCTTAGATTCTCCGGCATGTGCAAAGGCCTCCATGATTATGCCGGGTTTGGCGTTGGCATATACTCTTGAACTTCCGGTTAATTGCTCAGGATCGTTGATTGAGCTCATATCCAGAGTAGTCCATGGAAGCTTAAGAATTTTTGCCACAGCATAAGCAACCTGGGATTTGCCTGTTCCGGCAGGCCCCACGATTAACAGGCCATAAGCGGGCAGAGTGTGAGTTCGGTTGATTTGGATAATTGTTTCGATAACTCTTTGCTTAACCCTTTCCATTCCATACAATTCTTCATCAAGTATACGCTTTGCTTCAACAGGATCGATAGCTGAAAAATAATGGTTTTTCCAGTTTATGCCCATCATGGTTGAAAGAGCTCTCTGGGCATGGCGTCTTTCTTCCGGGGACACCTCGTTTGACCTGGCAACTACAAGATTTCTGCGGGCCCATTGCTGTATGTTTTCAGGCAGTGTGTTGCCGGCACATGCAATAAAATCTGTTATACTCTGAATACTTGTAAGCTTCATTCCATCACCGTTTATATCTTCATCCTCATCCTGTTTTGTCTGCGACGGAGGATCGCTTGAGAGAAGCCGCTCGATCATATATTGCAAAAAACCGTCAGCGGAGGAAAGCTTTGTGCTGTCTCCAAAGGCCTGTTCCCTTATTTTGTACACTGCATATCCCTGAGGGGTTATAGCCCCGGAAAGCTTAACCCTAATATGGTTTTCGCCAAGCCATTTATAAAGGCTTGTAAAACGGGAGTCTATCTTGAGTATATTAAGTATACTTTTTTTCTGTCCGTCATTATACTCAAAGGCAGTTATTTTTATCGGATTAATAAACATACCACCTGAATGGTGCTTAAGTATCCCCCCCGGATTATCGATTATCATAATTGGTGCTTCGGGAGTAGCAAAATTATTAAAGGATTGAAATGTTTCATATGTGCATACAGATTCTGAATGGGAATCTGTCTTATCAGAAAAATCAAAAACAGGCATAGTAAATTCTCCTTATAAGTTAAGATAAGAATATAATATCATATAAAAGGATAAAAATGTAGTTATAATAGCTAAATGAAGTATACAAAAATAAAAATATATTAAAATACAAGTGTTTATCTTGCATAAATATAAATTGAGTTGTATATTTAACAGGACGATGTAATTTTTGATATACTATTATTAGGAGGAGAAACATATGGCTAAAGAAAAAGTTGTTTTGGCATATTCAGGTGGTCTGGATACAACTGCTATAATCCCATGGTTAAAGGAAACCTATAATTATGATGTAATTTGCTGCTGTGTTGATGTAGGACAGGAAAGCGAATTGGAGGGACTTGATGAAAGAGCAAAGTATTCAGGAGCAGAAAAGCTGTACATAGAGGATGTTGTGGATGAGCTTTGCGATGAATATATTATGCCTACAGTAAAGGCCAATGCCGTATATGAGAACAAGTACCTGCTTGGTACATCCTTTGCCAGACCGGTTATTGCTAAAAAGCTTGTTGAAATTGCAAGAAAAGAGGGAGCTGTAGCTATCTGCCATGGCGCTACAGGAAAGGGCAACGATCAGTTGAGATTTGAGCTTTCAATTAAGGCACTTGCACCGGACATTAAGGTTATTGCAACCTGGAGACAGCCGGAATGGACAATGCAGTCCAGAGAGGATGAAATAGCATTCTGTAAGGCTCATGGGATTGATTTACCTTTTGATGCAAGCCATTCATATAGCCGTGACAGAAATATATGGCATATAAGCCATGAAGGACTTGAGCTGGAAAACCCTGCTCTTGCACCAAATTATGACGATTTGCTGGTGTTAAGTGTTACACCTCAGAATGCTCCTGACGAATCGGAGGATGTTGAGCTTGAATTTGAAAAGGGTATTCCTGTTGCTATTAATGGCAGGAAGATGAAAACTTCGGATATAATAAGAGAGCTTAACCATCTGGGTGGTAAGCATGGAATCGGTATTATTGATATTGTGGAAAATCGTGTTGTCGGTATGAAATCCCGTGGTGTATATGAAACTCCGGGAGGAACCATTCTTATGGAGGCTCATACACAGCTTGAAGAAATATGTCTTGACCGTGAGACTCTTGCATATAAAAAGCTTGTGGCAACAAGATTTGCAGATTTGGTATATGAGGGAAAGTGGTTCTGCCCACTTAGAGAAAGCCTTTCAGCATTTGTAGATAAGACTCAGGAGACAGTTACAGGTAAAGTAAAGATGAAGCTTTATAAGGGCAATATAATTAAGCAGGGAACAACTTCCCCTTATTCTCTTTATTCGGAAAGCCTTGCATCATTTACCACAGGTGATTTGTATGATCACAAGGATGCATCAGGTTTTATTAATCTCTTTGGACTTTCAATGAAGGTAAGAGCGATGATGGAGCAGAATGTAGAAAAAAACAAGAAATAATAGAATGTAATATGTAATAAATGAAGAGCTGTCACTTTTATTAAAGTGGCAGCTCCTTATTTTAATTATTGCTTTTTATTTTGTACCGAATATTCGGTCTCCGGCATCTCCAAGCCCCGGACAGATATAGGCATCTGCGTTAAGACAGCGGTCAAGCTGACCAACATATATCTGTATATCAGGATGTGCTTCTGAGAGACGCTTTAATCCCTCGGGGGCAGCTATAATTGACATAAACTTAATCTGTTGTCCACCATGAGCCTTAATCTGATTTACTGCGTCTACCGCAGAACCACCGGTAGCCAGCATAGGATCAGTAACAATTATTGTTCGTTCCTCAATAGGCTTAGGAAGCTTACAATAGTATTCCTGTGGAGTGTGGGTTATCTCATCACGATACATTCCTATATGCCCAACCTTTGCAGTAGGGGTAAGTGCAAGTATTCCCCCGACCATACCGAGACCGGCTCTAAGAATTGGGACTACAGCCAGTTTTCTGCCTGATATCATAGGTGCCATGCATTTTTCGATTGGTGTTTCAATTTCTACGTCCTCTACAGGCAAATCCCTGAGAGCCTCATATCCCATAAGCATGGCAATTTCTTCGACAAGCTTTCTGAACTCATTTGTTCCGGTATTTTTGTCACGCAAAATAGATATTTTGTGTTTAATTAAAGGATGATCAAAAATGTGAATATTGTTTTCCATTATATATATTTACCTCCGTTTATATGATAAAAATTAAACCTGCTCAGCATCTTCACCATCTGAGTCAGTGACAGTCTCCTCCTCGGCAGAGAAAACGTAATCCTTTCCCGGAAGAATGGCATTTAACAGTATACCGGCAATGGCGGCCACTGCTAAGCCTGAAAGCTTAATATCAAAATTACCTATGGAGAAGAGGATACCGGATGATATAACGGATTCTCCGGCTTCGTTATATACCGAATGATATTCAATACCAAGTGAGCTTACAAGTATTACAGCAGCAATTATAAGGTTACGGCTTTTTGTGAAGTCAACATGGTTTTCCACAACATTTCTTACTCCGATTGCTGAAATCATACCATAAAGGATAAGAGAAGCTCCACCAATAACAGCGGATGGAACTGAACTTATTAAAGCTGAAAATTTAGGACAGAATGATAATAATATTGCAAATCCTGCAGCAATTCGCATTACAATAGGATCATATACCTTAGACAGTGCAAGGACACCTGTGTTTTCACCATAGGTTGTATTGGCAGGACCGCCGAAAAAGGCTGAAAAGCTTGTTGCAAGACCATCGCCGATAAGGGTTCGGTGTAATCCCGGGTTGGCAATGTAATTTTTGCCTGTTGTAGCACTGATTGCAGATATATCCCCGATGTGCTCCATCATTGTGGCAAGGGAAATAGGCATTATTGTGATTATGGCATTCAGGTCAAATTTTGCAAAGCTTGAAGAGCTTAATGGTATTCCTATCCAGGCAGCGTCTGCAACACTTGAAAAATCTATCTCACCGGCAATAAATGCAGCCAGATAGGAACCGATTATACCCAACATAATAGGAATAATTTTTATCATACCCTTTCCCCATATATTGCATATGATAATAATTACCATAGCAACAAGGGCAATAGGCCAGTTGGTTGAACAGTTGTTTATAGCTGAAGGAGCCAGTATAAGCCCTATTGCGATAATGATTGGTCCGGTTACAACAGGTGGGAAAAATTTCATGACCCTGTTTATACCGAAAATTTTAATAAGAGCGGCTACTATAATATATACGAAGCCGGCAACAAATACACCACCACAGGCATAGGCAAGCTGTGTTGGATCTGCTTTGCCGTTTACCATAGGGGCTACTGCTGCATAACCACCAAGAAAAGCGAAGGAGGAGCCCAGAAAAGCAGGAACCTTTCCTCCGGTTATAAGGTGAAATAAAAGTGTGCCAAGGCCGGCCATAAGGAGGGTGGTTGAAACACTGAGCCCTGTAAGAATTGGAACAAGAACGGTGGCACCAAACATTGCAAATGTGTGTTGTAATCCCAATAAGAGCATTTTGCCTGTGCCTAAGGATTTGGCATCATAAATAGGCTGACCGTCAAGCTGGGATTTTTTGCTTTTGTTTGACATAGAATGAAATCCTCTCTTTCTTCTTTATTATTACTACGATAACACAAAAGGTCTTAGTGTGCAAAGAGAAATATACGTCAATATAAAAAAATATAATTGCCGTAATATTTGCGATATTCTTTGTTAAACATGAAATGAGAAAAATAGAGAATATTATAACCTTACCGATACAGAGTTAAAGTATAGGGCGATGCTCGTTTAATACTGTTTTTTTAAAATGTGGTAATTCTTTGAAAATTGATGTATTGAAAACTAATTTGACAGGTGATATAATGAGCTGATATTTATTTAAAAGTATATGTTTAATAGGAGAGTTAAATGAACAAATTCATTTTGAGCTGTTGCTCGACAGCAGATCTTACAAAGGAACATTTTGACAAGATTGATGTAAAGTATATATGCTTTCATTTTGAATTGAACAAAAAGGAATATGCCGATGACTTGGGTAAATCCATACCGTTTGAGGAATTTTACAGACAAATGGCTGAAGGAGCTTCTACAAAAACATCTCAGATAAATGCAGATGAGTTTGAAGCATATTTTGAGCCTTATCTCAGGGAAGGCTGGGATATTTTGCATATATGCCTGTCCTCGGGCTTGTCAGGAGTGGTTAACTCAGCTAATATAGCAAAAGCATCCCTGCTGGAAAAATACCCGGACAGGAAGCTTTATATAGTTGATTCCCTGGGAGCGTCATCCGGATATGGACTTATAATGGATACTCTGGCCGGTCTTAGGGATGAAGGAAAAAGCATAGATGAGCTTCACGACTGGATTGAGAGTAATAAGCTGAGGATGAATCATTGGTTTTTTTCAACAGACTTATCCTTTTATATAAAGGGCGGGAGAATAACAAAATCAGCAGGAATGGTTGGCAAGCTGCTTAATATATGTCCCCTCCTTAACATGGACAATCTGGGGCACCTTATACCACGCTACAAGATACGGGGTAAGAAAAAGGTTATAAATGCCATTGTTGACAGAATGCAAGAGTGTGCCGAGGATGGAACTGATTATTCAGGCAAATGCTATATTTCCCAGTCTGCATGCGTTGAGGATGCAAAAGAGGTGGCTGCATTGGTAGAAGAGAGATTTCCCAAGCTTAACGGAAAGGTTGAGATTAACTACATCGGAACTACAATCGGAAGCCATACAGGTCCTGGAACGGTTGCACTATTTTTCTGGGGAAAAGAAAGGATAAATTAGAAGGTATGAAGGTAGCCATATTAAGTGATACAAACAGTGGAATAGGGATTAAGGAGGCACAGGAAAAGGAAATATTTGTTATGCCTATGCCTGTTATAATAGAGGAAGAAACCTTCTATGAGGGAATTAATCTTACCGAGGAGGAATTCTATCAGGCCCTTTCTGATAACAAGGGAGTAAAAACCTCCCAGCCTTCTCCCGGTGATGTAATGGATATGTGGGAAAATCTTCTGGATAAGGGTTACGATCAGATTGTCTATATTCCTATGTCAAGCGGATTAAGTAACTCTTGTGAAGCAGCTCTGGGTTATTCACAGGATTATCCCGGAAAAGTATTTGTGGTAGATAATCACAGAATATCAGTTACTATGCGACAGTCAGTCATTCGTGCCAAAGAGCTGGCAGACCAGGGAAAAAGTGGTGAAGAAATCAAACAAATACTGGAAAATGAAGCATATGCTTCTTCCATATACATATCGGTTAATACTCTTGAATACCTGAAAAAGGGGGGAAGAATAACTCCCGCAGCGGCTATGCTGGGAACGGTTCTTAATATTAAGCCTGTTCTTACAATACAGGGAGAAAAGCTGGATTCCTTTTATAAGGTAAGAGGGAAAATGAAAAAATGCCAGGAAAAAATGGTGGAGGCCATTCACAAGGATATAGAAACCAGATGCCCGGATGTTCCCATGGAAAAACTTTGTATCGGGGCAGCAGGGGCCGGGCTTTCGCCGGAGGAAAAAAGAGAGTGGACTGAGTATGTCCGGTCAGAATTTAAACAGGCTACGGTTTATTATGACTCTTTGTCAGCCAGTATAGCCTGTCATACAGGTCCCGGAGCGGTAGGAATAGGAGTTTCATGGTAGATTTATACGATAGGAACGGACTTACTCAAAGCCTTCGTATATATTACAGATTAATCAGCAGTCATATGTATCATATCACTGCTGATTTTTGTGCAGATAACCTTAATATGAAAAAACTGATATAGCATCAGACATTAATTGCAGATTATGATAAATATAAAATGGAGAATAAGTTATATGGAACCTATACTTTACATAGTTATCCCCTGCTATAATGAGGAGGAGGTATTGACAAGTACATATGTGACATTTAGCTCAAAGCTGAATGAACTTATTGCTGAAGGACAGATAAATGAAGAAAGCCGTCTTTTGTATGTGGATGATGGCAGCAGGGATAAAACCTGGAAAATTATACAGGATTTTGCCGGAAAGGATGGACATGTTAAGGGGATATCACTGAGCCGCAACAGAGGACATCAGAATGCTCTTTTGGCAGGACTTATGGAGGCAAAGGATCATTGCCATATAACTGTAAGCATTGATTGCGATGGACAGGATGATATAAATGCCATAGATGATATGCTTCGTGAGTATAGTTCCGGGTCGGAAATTGTATACGGAGTAAGACGGGATAGAAAAAAGGATACTGTATTTAAGAGGACAACAGCCCAGGGATATTACAGATTTTTATCATTTCTTGGAGTGGAGGTTGTATATAATCATGCCGATTTCAGGCTGGTTAGTGCAAGGGCATTGAAGGCTTTTGCAGATTTCCACGAGGTAAACCTTTTCTTACGGGGAATGTTTCCTCTTGTCGGCTTTAAAAGCTCCTGTGTGTATTATACCAGAAATGAACGTGTGGCGGGGAAAACACATTACCCCTTAAGAAAAATGCTTGGACTTGCCATGGAAGGAGTAACCAGTCTTTCGGTAAAGCCTATCAGAATGATAACCATACAGGGCTTTGTGATTGCCATGTTAAGCTTTATTGGTGTAATATGGTCAGTTGTGGAATCTATTATAGGAGATACTGTTCCGGGATGGGCATCCACAACCTGCATAATATGCTTTATTGCCGGAATCCAGCTTATAAGCCTTGGAGTAATCGGTGAATATATTGGAAAGATATACATGGAGGTAAAGGGACGTCCCCGTTATATAATAAGTGACAGAACAGGGGACGAAAAACCGGTAAAGACAGATGATGAAATACAATAAAGGAGTGCTGGGATGATATCCATAATCATATATCTTGCTCTGCTGTTCACAGTGGGAGCTGTATATTCTATAATTCAATACAGGTATGGAGTAAAATATGTTACCGTGTCACAAATGATAATGTACATATTAGCATCCAGAATTTTTCCGTTTCTCATGTATCAGGAGAAAAGCTTTTTTTTAGCAGGACTTATGCTTTGGGATATGGTAATGCTGTGCATAATTGTTACTATAATAAAAAGACTTGATAAAGAATCTGCAAGGGGCAGGCTGTTCATAATAGTAACAATGTTAAATCCGGTGATGCCGTTGTGCCTTATAAGTGGAGACAAAACAGCTCTTATGACAGGAATATTGTCTGTAGCCTTTATATTGATAGTTATGTATGGCTATATAATAAGAAAGATTAATAATGTCATATATCCTGTTCTTGGAATGCTTGGATTAATATCAGGAATATATGGAATATGCATAAACCGTGTATATACAAGGCAGTCATGGAGAGCAATTACAGCATCCGGTGGGGAAGCTCCCGTCCTTTTGATTGTATCTGCATTTACAGCACTTCTATCATGGTTGTATCTTATATATGATTTTGCATGCTCAGGAAAGAAAAATACATCAGTAAGATGCCCTCATATAATGTCTGCAGCATCAGTTGATAATAATGCCGACAGAAGGGCTGACAGATATGATTTTATTATTATTCTGACAATGATGCTTTTGTATGGAGCTGCATCCATATGGAAGCTCGGCTCATTTGATATGCCTCAATCGTCATATCTTATGGACGAAAATAACCGGGATATAATCCTTGATCTGGGCGAAACAAAGAATATAAAATCCATAAGTGTATTTCTTGATTACAAATCAAATCAGAAGCTTTCATTTTCTGTCCTGGATAATGCTACAGGAAAATGGAAGGTTATTGAAAGCAATAAAGAGCTTGATTCGGTATTTCAGTGGAATGATATACCGGTCAATGAAAATACCGGTTATATTGGTATTGTTTGTATGGATTCCTGGGAGCTGTTGGATGAAATAGTTATTCTGGACAATGATGACAATATTGTAATGCCTGTTAATTCCAACGAATATAGTAATTTGTTTGATGAGCAGCAGCTTTATCACAGTCCAAATACATACTATTATGAAACAATGTTCGATGAGGTATATCATGTCCGTACAGCCTATGAATTTATAAAGGGATATGAAATATATGAAAATACCCATCCACCGCTGGGAAAGGTAATTATAAGTCTGGGTATAAGGATATTCGGAAAAAATCCCTTTGGCTTCAGATTTATGAGCTTCCTTGCCGGATTACTCTGTATACCGTTTATATATCTTTTTGGTATGCACCTTACAGGCAAAAGAGAAGGAGGCATTTTAGCCGGTATACTTATATGTACGGAATTTATGCATTTTGTACTTTCAAGAATCGGTACGCTGGACATATTTGTTGCCCTGTTTATTGTTGCTACATTTTATTATATGTTCAGATATATACAGACTGTGGAACAATCAGGAAACAGAAGGAAACAGTATGCATTTCTTCTTTTGTCAGGAATAAGTGCCGGAACTGCCATTGCCACAAAGTGGACAGGCGTATATGCAGGGGTAGGAATATGCGTTCTGTTTTTTATCAGCTTTTTTGAACAATACAAGCTTAATAAGAAGAATAAACAGTCAAAAAGCATAATCAGCCTTGCACTCTGGTGTATATTGAGCTTCATAATTATTCCCCTGGGAATATATACGCTTTCGTATATTCCTTTTGCAAGAGTATATGGAGGAAGCCTTGTGTCAAATGCCATAAGCAACAGCAGGCTTATGCTTTCCTATCATTCTGTTACAGTGTTTGAACATCCGTATTCTTCAGAATGGTATGAGTGGATATGGGATAAACAGCCACTCCTGGATGCGTGTGATGCTGTAGGAGCCGACAAGGTATCCTCTGTTGCAACCTTCGGTAATCCCTTGATTGTTGTAGGAGGACTTCTGGCACTGATTTATGTGGGATATCTGTGGAGGTGCAAAAAGGATAAAAATGCCGGAATTCTGATAATAATGTATCTTGCAAATCTTTTGCCGTGGCTTCTTGTTCACAGGACCGTATTTATATATCATTATTATCCGTGTATATTGATTCTGGTTCTTATTGTTACATATGCAATAGTTAAGGTGAGCAGAGGGAAAAAAATGTATACAATCGGAGCAATAATAACCTCGCTGGTGCTGTTTGCATTATATTATACAGAGCTTACAGGAATTCCTGTTTCCAGGGATTATATCAATAATATCCTTGAACTTCTTTCTACATGGAGGTTTGCATAAATGAAAGAAAAAAACAGACAGGACAAGTTAATAATTTTTATTCTGACGGCAGGAATAGTGCTTCGTGTTGCTTATATGGTATATACGGATTGTACAGTAAGAAGCCATGATCTTGGCGAGTTGTCAGAGGATGGATACGGACACGCGTCATATATATTGACCCTGATAAAAAAACATTCTCTTCCCAGTGATAATATTGTACAGCATTACCAGCAGCCTCTTTATTATATATTGTCGGCTGTTTTGGGAGGCTTATATAGTCTGATATTTACAGATGCAAGCAATCATGACCTGATAAATTCAGCCAGAATTATATCCTGTGTGGCAGGTATAATAACACTTTTTGTTGCCTTGGGAATATTTAACCGGCTTAAGCTCGAAAAAAAAGGAAAAGCTATAGCATTAGGAATTGTTGCATTTACACCTGCATTTATTATGTCCGGAGGCAGAGTAGCACCTGATGCTCTTACGGCCATGTTTATATCCTTAACCTTCTATTATACAATACTATGGTATAAGAACAGGAGCTTTGGCAATGCAATATGTCTTGGCATTTTTTATGGACTAGGAGTGATGACTAAAATTTCAGCAGGTATGCTATGTCCGATTACGATTGGGGTAATATTATGGTCATATTTTGAAAGAAGAGACAGAAAAAGCCATATAACCTATACTTTACAGGCTGCTATTATCGGTGCTGTCAGCATTCCCTTAGGTCTGTGGTATTCTGTAAGAAATTATATAAGATTTGGGCAGGAAATTATGTATGTGGTTAATCCCGGGGAAAAAATATATACCGGTGATATGTCAATTTTTTCCAGACTATTCATGATAAATATTGACAATATGTGTAAAACTCCATACTGTGATGCGTTTTCGGATTATAATGCACCGGTGTATTATCTGAAATCCTCTTTATTTGGGGAATTTACACATAATATGCCTAATTTTATTCCGGTGATAATGCTTCTTCTAGGTGTTGTTTTATCTGTGCTTGTTGCGTGTGCCCTGGTACATGATATAAAAAGAATCACAGCAGGAGAAAAGAGTATAGAAAATGTATTACCTGCAATTACCTTTATATATTGTTATATAATTGCCCTGTGGTTTTATTTTAAAATGCCTTACGGCTGCAGCATGGATTACAGGTATATACTTTTCCTTTCTATTCCCGGTGCTGCTTTGCTTGGAAAATATGGTGAGGATTTTTCGGGAAAAGTGATAGAAAAACTAGTCAGAACGTTGATTGCATCTTTTTGCGTAATGTCAATTGTTATGTTTGTCATGCTGGGTATTAACAGTGCAAGGACAGGTACACAAAAAGAAAACCGGGATATTGAAGATGACGGTGCTTCTTACTACATAAATGAGACCATGAGATCTCATGTGAGAAATCAGGGGACGGGAAACGGCTGCTGGACGATTGTTCCTTCACAGATTATGGATATGGAAACAGAATATGATTATTTTGCATCCTTTTCGGCAGAACACATGGAAGACTATATATCACGATATGCAGATGTAAGTAATGGGGGAAATGAACAATATGCCATGGCATATTATGCGGGCTGGTTTGGACCGGTAACAGAGAATAGCAATGAGGTAAAGCTTCATGTACAGGACATGAGCATATATTATAATCTTTCAACTGACAAAGCTAAGGAAAAGATAAAAAAGTATGGTGCACTTGGAACCGGAATATATTTTACCAGGGATATGGATAATGAAGATGATATGATATATAATAATGAAACCTGTGGATATTACCTTGATGAACAGCAGGATAATAATCATATGGTATTGATAATCGGTTGGGATGATAATTATTCCAGGGATAATTTCAGAAAAAAGCCTGAGCGCGACGGAGCCTATATCTGTCTCAATTCCTGGGGAGAAGAATTCGGTGATAAGGGACTGTTTTATGTATCCTATGAGAGCTTTGGAATTACATATAAGTGTTGCGCATATAACGTAAGTGTATATGGCACAGATAATTACAGCGAAATATATCAGACAGACATGATGGGCTGGGGAGCTAATACAGGATACAATTGTGACAGCTGCTATTTTACTAATGTTTATACTATGGAGAAGGATGGACAGCTTGCTGCTGCCGGCTTCTATACAGCAGGAGAAAAATCAACATATAAGCTGTATGTGGTGAAGAATTATCAGAGTGAAACCGATTTAAATAACAGACAATTGCTCACTTACGGATACCTGGAGGATATAGGCTATCATACGGTGGATTTTGGACAGGATATACAGGTATATGAGGGGGAAAGAGTTGCCATAGTGGTGGAGCTTACCACCCCGGGCAATAACTATCCTGTATGCGTGGATAGTGCTGATTACGACAAAAAGATTCTGTCAGGGAAAAATGGTTTTGGATGCCTCAGCAACGACGGGGTTACCTGGTATGTTGCTGATGATATAAATCTTTGTCTGAAGCTTTACCTCAGATAAGGCATTAGTTTACTGAAAAGGAGGTGAAAATAGTGAGACTCAAAAAGAAAATCTGTGCATTAGCTGCAACAGCAATGATGCTTGTGGCAAGTGCAGGGAGTGTTGTATTAGCGGCATCAGTCACTCTTGGTGAAAAGGGAGAATATGTCAAAGGCTCAAAGACAGATTATAAGATTGAAGTAGTATCAGAGTCAGCTCTTGTTGATGTTAAGATGGACAAGAAGGAAATTAAGCTTGATAATGCTGAGACTGGCAAGCTTGTGGAAATAACCATGGTAAGCGAAGCACCATCGGTAGAGCCATCAGTAGAGCCATCAGTAGTTCCGTCAGTAGAGCCATCAGTGGTTCCTAGTATTACACCATCTAAGGATCCTGTGCCAACAACAGAAATTCCTGCAGCAACAACAGAAATTCCTGCAGCAACAACAGAGGCACCTGCAGCAACAACAGAGGCGCCTGCAGCAACATCGGAGGCACCTGTGGCAACATCGGAGGCACCTTTGCCAACACCTGAAGTAACAGTGCAGGCGTGTGGAGATTCTGATTATCTGATGCCAATGATACTTCAGGCTAAAGAGGGTATGCAGATAATGGGAGCAGGCGTATCAGGTAATACCTATGCTGTAAAACTTAAGTCAGAGTATCTTGATACTCTTTCAGCAGGAGAGCATACAATTACACTTGCATTTGCAGACAATTCCGTAAAGGATGTAACTCTTGTTGTAAAAGAGGCAAAGGATGCAGAAACACCAAAAACAGGTGATACTACACCGGTTCTGCTTTTCGGAACATTACTTCTTATGAGTGGAGTGGTAATGATTTTGTCAACCAACAAAAAGAAAAACTAATTTTTCCACGGCAACAAATGGAAATAATTAGGGCACACCGGGCTGCCTTATGCTTGCTTATTATGTCATAGGGCAGCCCAATTTTAGGAGAAAATATGAAAAAAGTGATAATTATAGGAGCCGGACCCGCAGGGCTTACAGCAGCCTTTGAGCTTTGCAAAGGAAAAGACTATGAAATTTTAATTTTAGAAGAGAGTCAGGAAATTGGAGGAATATCCAAGACTGTTAATTATAGAGGAAACAGGATGGACATGGGAGGACATCGTTTTTTTTCAAAGAGTGAATTGGTAAATACATTCTGGAATGAGATATTACCTATGGAATCCGTCGATTGTAACCCGGAGACTGCTGACCTGGTTATGCTAAGAAGAAAAAGAGTGTCAAGAATCCTGTATGAAGGCAAATTTTTTGATTATCCCGTAACATTAAATAAATCTACACTTAAGAATATGGGTTTTTTTTCAACCATAGGCGTGGGATTTAGTTATATTGCATCTGTTATTCACAAAAGACCCGAGACTAATCTGGAGAATTTTTATATTAACAGATTTGGAAAGAAGCTGTACAGAATGTTTTTTGAATCATACACAGAAAACCTCTGGGGCAGACATCCGAGAGATATCGATGCATCCTGGGGAGCCCAGAGAGTAAAAGGGCTTTCAATCAGGGCATTGTTAAAGGATATTATTGGAAAAAAATTAAAACAGAAAAACAGAAAAATAGAAACCTCTCTCATAGAAGAATTCAAATATCCTAAATTTGGGCCGGGACAGATGTGGGAAAATGTTGCCCAAAGAGTCAGGGAAAATGGAGGAACTTTGATATTAGGAGCAAGTGTTGTAAAGGTTGATCCGGTTAAAAAAGAGGTAATATACATAAAGGATGGGGAAAAGGTATCTGTTTCGGGAGATTATATTATATCCTCAATGCCTGTAAAGGATTTGATATTAGCTATGGATGATGTGCCGGAGGATGTGCATGCGATAGGAAAGGGTCTGCCCTACAGGGATTATATGACTCTGGGAGTGCTTGTAAAAAACTTCAGGCTGGTTAATAAGAAAAACGGGAATATTGTTCCGGATTGCTGGATATATGTCCAGGATACCTCGGTAAAAATGGGCAGGCTGCAGATATATAATAACTGGTCACCGTATCTTGTGAAAAATCCTAGTGAAAATGTGTGGCTCGGCCTGGAGTATTTTGTCGATGAAGGGGACAGCTTCTGGGAAATGAATGAGGAGGAATTTGCCCGTTTTGCCATAAGTGAAATGGTGAAAATTAATCTTATTTCCAATGATTCGGATGTACTGGATTATCATATGGAGAAGATTAAAAAGGCATATCCGGCATATTTTGATACATATGAGAATTTTGACAAGGTGAAGGCATTTCTAAACCGATTTGATAATCTGTATTGTGTCGGAAGAAACGGACAGCACAGATATAACAATATGGATCATTCAATGATAACGGCCATGGAAGCTGTAAAGCTTATCCGTGGAGAGGAAAGTGACAGAAATATCATGTGGAATGTTAATACGGAAAAAATATATCATGAGAAACAGGCATAGCAAAATACTATGCCTGTTCCTTTAATACTGCCTTTTTGATTGCCTGAAAACTCTCCTCACTTAAGTCATGCTCCATTTTACAGGCATCCTCAAGGGCAGTTTCCCGTTTGACACCAAGACTTATAAGCCATTCGGAGAGAATGGTATGCTTTTCAAAAACGTTTTTTGCACGCTCCTTTCCGGTAGGTGTAAGAGATATAAATCCATCCGAATCTACAGTTATATAGTCCTTATTCCTTAGGTTTTTCATGGCAACACTTACGCTTGGTTTACTAAAATCAAGCTCTTTGGCTACGTCTATGGAACGCACCCTGCCTATCCGGTTGTGAAGTATAAGAATTGCTTCCAGATAATCCTCAACAGATTCTTCTGCCTTGTGCTTTATATAACTCATAATTAAATCTCCTTATAATTCTGTAATTATCGTGCCGGTTAAACAACAACACTATTAATATTATTAATATAATAATATCACTACTGTTCAAAAAGTACAAACAAATATATTTATGTGGTTTCTGTCATATATTATATTGTGGGACGTGCATAAATTAAAAACTTAGTTGAAAAAGCTATTGACAATACTCTAAAAAAGTAATACACTCATTAAAGGTTAGAGAAAGCTAACCAGTATTGCATAGTGATTATACATACGAAGGGATAATCCCGGAGAGAAAAGGGTGGTATTATGAATTTAACTGAAGCAAATGTTGAAGAGGTTTATACAGTTAAGGATATTGCGTCCAATGACGAGGATCTTAAGGCATTTCTCTTTTCTTTAGGATGCTATAGTGGGGAGCCGATAACTGTTGTCTCCCGAGTGAAGGGTGGATGCGTTGTTTCAATAAAGGATGCAAGATATAATATAGACAATGATCTGGCAAAGGCTATTCTGGTGTAGTCTGTAGGATATATTAATGTCAGAAAATAGGGAATTGACAATCGTCGGTTCTTTATTTTATAAATTGAAGTTAGACATTACTAACAAATATGAGTTAGAAATAGCTAACAGCGAAAACCTAAAAGGTTTCCATCATATTGAAAAGAGGAGGATGTAAAATGAGAATTGCATTGACAGGTAACCCAAACAGTGGAAAAACTACTATGTACAATGCCTTAACCGGTAGAAATGAAAAAGTTGGAAACTGGGCCGGAGTTACAGTAGAAAAAAAGGAAAGCCCGATAAAAAAGGCCTACTATGATGGAGAGGAAAAGTTGATTGCGGTAGATTTACCGGGTGCATATTCAATGTCTCCTTTTACATCAGAGGAAAGTATAACAAGTGGTTATGTAAAGAATGAAAATCCTGATGCCATTATTAATATAGTGGATGCTACTAATCTTAGCAGAAGCCTGTTTTTTACCACACAGCTTCTTGAACTTGGAATTCCTGTGGTAGTGGCATTGAATAAAAGTGACATCAATGAAAAAAAGAATACAACAATAGATGTGGACACCTTGTCAACATTACTAAAATGTCCGGTTATCAAGACCGTATCGGCATCGGCAGAGCACACCGGCTTGAAGCAGGTTGTTGAAAAGGCAGCGAGCTTAAACAATAAAGGACAGGAGGCTCCTTACGTTCAGGATGATATTGACTTACATAGTAAGGACGCTGTTGAGGAGGCCGACAGAAAGAGATTTGATTTTGTTAACGGAATTGTTAAGAAGGTCGAAAAAAGAAAGGTGCTTACCAGAGAAAAGAATGGACAGGATAAGATAGATAAGGTTCTTACCAGCCCATGGCTTGGTATTCCTATCTTCGCTGTGGTTATGTTCCTTGTATTTTACATTTCCCAGTCTACAGTCGGCACCTGGATTGCCGACTGGCTTACCGGATGGATAGAAACCTTCCAGGAGTGGGTAGCAGGAAAGGTTGAAAATGCTAATCCGTTTCTTCAGTCACTTTTAGTTGATGGTATTATTGGCGGTGTAGGAGCCGTTGTTGGCTTCCTGCCATTAGTTATGGTAATGTATTTCCTTATAGCTTTGCTTGAGGATTGTGGATATATGGCAAGAGCAACTGTAGTCCTTGATCCTATATTTAAAAGAGTAGGACTTTCGGGAAAGTCAGTTATTCCTATGGTAATCGGTACAGGCTGTGCCATTCCGGGAATTATGGCATGCCGTACAATCAGAAACGAGAGGGAAAGAAGAGCCACAGCAATGCTTACTCCATTTATGCCATGTGGCGCAAAACTTCCTGTTATAGCACTTTTTGTGGGAGCTTTCTTCTCGGATTCAAAGTGGGTTGGACCAATAATGTATTTTGTCGGTATAATGCTTATTCTTGTTGGAGCTTTGGTCGTTAAGGCTGTTACAGGATATAAGTACAGAAAATCATTCTTTATCATTGAACTGCCTGAGTATAAGCTTCCGAGCCTGAAGAGAGCGGTTATCTCAATGCTTGGAAGAGGTAAGGCATATATTGTAAAGGCAGGAACAATTATTCTTGTATGTAATACTATAGTTCAGATTATGCAGTCCTTTAACTGGAGTCTTGAGGTTGTTGAGGAAGGAATGGAGGATACATCCATTCTTGCAAGTATAGCTTCACCTATTGCACATCTTCTTGTTCCGATAGTTGGTGTGGCTGCATGGCAGCTTGCTGCAGCGGCTGTAACAGGCTTCATTGCTAAAGAAAATGTAGTTGGTACTCTGGCAGTATGCTACGGACTCAGTGCGTTTATTGATACTGATGAACTTGCCCTTGTGGGAGACGGTAATGTAGTTGCATCCACAATGGCTATAACCAAGGTAGCAGCTCTTGCTTATCTTATGTTTAACCTTTATACACCTCCTTGCTTTGCAGCTCTTGGCGCAATGAATTCCGAAATGCAAAGCAAGAAATGGCTTTGGGCAGGTATAGGCTTACAGATTGGAACCGGATATACCGTTGCATTCCTTGTATATCAGATAGGCACTCTGATTACTACAGGTGAGCTTGGAAAGGCATTTGTTCCCGGACTTATCGCAGTGCTTGTATTTGTTGGAATTATCGCAGCATTGATAGTGAGAACAAACAAACATTTTGAACAGGAATATGAATTAAAGAAGGCGTAGTATTATGGAAAATTTTATTGTAGCGGGTATTCTTGCTATCATCGTAGGTGCGGCTGCAATATATATGTACAGGGCAAAAAAGAAAAAAGGTGTAAGATGTATCGGATGCCCATACGCGGGCAGCTGTACAAAAACTTCGTCCTGTTCGGGGAAAAAGAATTAGCATGAATAATTCCGTAATATATATGAAGGAGGCTGTGTAAGAGAAATCTGCACAGCTTCTTTTTGCTTTTACATATAATCTTGTTGTTGATATAAAAGACAAAAGTATGATATAATTACCCAAGCTTAACTTAAAAGGCATGTATATAAAGGAGAGGTACAGAAAGGGGTTTAATAATGACATTTGTTGAATTAATTGAGGATGCAAAGGCAAAGGGATGCTCAGACGTACATATTACTGTAGGTACATCCATAGCATTGAGAAGATATGGTGTGCTTACAATGATTGAGCCGGCACCTACGGCAGACGAATCTACAGATATGATATTAGAGATGCTAAGTGAGGACAAGCGACAAAGGGTGCTTTCGGGAGAGGATTTGGATTTTGCCATGATGGTAAATCAAAATACCAGAGTGAGAGCAAATATATTCCATCAGAGAAATAATCTGGCAGCTACATATCGTATACTGAATGAGAATATACCAACCTTTGATGAACTTAACATACCTGAGCCTGTGAGAAAGCTGGTGAAGGAACCAAGAGGACTGGTTCTTATTACAGGTCCTACCGGAAGTGGTAAGACAACCACATTGGCGTCCATGATTAATTTCATTAATCAGAAGATGGCAAAGCATGTTATTACTATAGAGGATCCTATAGAATATGTATATTATCACGCAAAGTCCATGATTCATCAAAGAGAAGTCGGTCAGGATGTAGATAGCTTTGCAAAGGCTCTTCGTTCATCACTTCGTGAGGATCCTGATATTATACTTGTTGGTGAGATGCGTGATTATGAAACAATAAGTGCAGCTATAACAGCGGCAGAAACAGGACATCTGGTGCTTTCAACATTGCATACAACAAGTGCTCCACAGACTATAGAACGTATAATAGATGCTTATCCTCCACATGGCCAGGCTCAGGCAAGGACACAGCTTTCCAACGTATTGAAGGGTGTTGTTACCCAGCAGCTTCTTCCACTTATGGATGGTTCGGGAATGACAATTGCTACAGAGATACTTATTAACAATGAAGCTATCGCTAATCAGATAAGAGATAATAAGACACACCAGATTATATCATCCATGCAAGGAGGCATGTCCCAGGGAATGCATACGATGAATTCCGATTTAAGACGCCTTGTAAGAGAACGGAAGATAAGTAATGAGGTCGCCTTAAGATATTGCTCCAATGTAAAGGATTATGAAAATCAGAGATAATAATTTGAATATATAGTGCCAAAACTAATGCCGGAGACTATCCCACAGGGAAAAGAAAAATCTCCGGCGTTTGTATTAAGAATTTTTTAATATTCTTTAAAAAAAACATATTATTGATTAAAAAACATTTATCACTGTTGTAAATTGTCGAAATATAATGTATATTAGTGAAAGTGAATTTCTGTGAATTACAGAAAACTAAGGAGCAAAATGTAATGAAATGTGTTTTGGAATATCTTGAAAAAGATGTGGCAATATGCCCTGATAAAGTGGCAGCAGTTGATGAAAATGGACAATGTACTTACAGGGAATTATATACTGCGGCAAAAAAACTGGGGACAAAAATAGCGGATTATGCAGGTACAGCTACGCCTGTTGCCGTTTTTATGGATAAGAGCATACTGACTCTGGAAAGCTTCATGGGAATACTTTATGCGGGATGCTTTTACACATTAATTGATCCTTCGTTTCCCAATGAAAGAATTAAGAATATATTACAGATTCTTAACCCGCAGGTTATTATAACAAAGGATGCCTGCCTTGAGAAGTTAAAAGAGTGTGAATATAACGGAGAAACTCTCCTGGCAGAGAATATACTGGCTTTAAACCAGTGTAATATCGATGAAGATAAGCTTATATCCATACAAAACAGTCAGATTGATACAGATCCTGTATATTGTAATTTTACATCCGGTTCAACCGGTGTTCCTAAGGGTGTGCTTATATCCCACAGATCGGTTATTGATTTTATAGATTGCTTTACTGATATTTTTCGGATATCGGAAAAGGACGTAATAGGTAATCAGGCACCTTTTGATTTTGACGTATCCGTTAAGGACATATACAGTAGTCTTAAGGTGGGCGGAACACTTGTTATTATTCCAAAGGCATATTTTATGTTTCCTAACCGGGTTATGGATATGATAGAAAAAAATAAGGTTACTACTTTGATATGGGCGGTTTCTGCCCTGTGTCTCTTGTCCAGACTGCATGGGCTTAAGTATAAGGCACCGGATTCTATTAACAAGATAATGTTTAGCGGAGAACAGATGCCTGTAAAACAGCTTAATATATGGAAGTCCTATTACCCTGATGCAAAATATGTGAATTTGTACGGACCTACCGAGATAACATGCAATTGTACATACCACATTCTGGACAGAGAATATGGAGATGAAGAGCGAATTCCTATCGGTCTGCCGTTTCCTAATGAGAGGGTAATTCTCTTAAGTGAAACAGAAAATAAGATAGATAAAGCTGTTACCGGGGTACCCGGTGAAATATGTGTTTCCGGGACTGCAGTAGGGCTTGGATATTATGGAAATCAAAAGATGACAGACAGGGCATTTACCCGGAACCCGCTGAACAATATGTATAACGAAATAATATATCATACCGGAGATATGGCCTATTGGGGTGAGGATGGATTACTTTACTTTTCCGGAAGAAAGGATTTTCAGATTAAGCACATGGGACATCGTATTGAGCTTGAGGAGATAGAAAGCGTACTTGGAGGGGTGTCTCTTGTTGAACAGGCCTGCTGCTTTTTTGATGAGAAAAGAGGCAAGATTGTGGCATGCTATGTAGGCTCACCTGATAAAAAGGAAATTATCAGGATGATGAAGGAAAAGGTTCCTGATTATATGGTGCCCAATATTCTGGTATGTATGGAGGAGCTGCCTATTACTAAAAACGGTAAAACAGATAGAAGGGCACTTATGGAAGTCTATAAGACAATGAGGTAAGATATGGATGACAAGATGATAAAAGACATAACCCACAACTGTGGTACACCGGTCTATGTGTTTGATGAAGAGGCTGTTGATACTCAGATTAAGGCTGTCAGGGATAATATATCAAAGAACATAGCCTTATGCTTTGCAATGAAAGCCAATCCCTTCCTTACAGGGATTATGTCTTCAAAGACTGACAGGCTTGAGGTTTGTTCGCCCGGAGAATACGAAATATGTATAAATGAACAGATTGCTCCGGATAAAATAATTGTTTCCGGTGTTAATAAGACCATGGATACTATGGAAAGAATTATTTCCTACAGTGGTGGCAAAGGGATATATACAATTGAATCAAGGAAGCATTATGATATTTTAAAAGAGTGTGCACTCAAGTATAATGTTAATATAAAGGTACTTTTAAGACTTTCCAGTGGCAACCAGTTTGGAATGGATAAGGAAACCCTTTGCACCGTCCTTTCGGAAGTACAAAATACTAAAAATTTGATTCCCATAGGAATTCATTATTACTCGGGTACCCAGAAGAAGATGAAAAAAATAGAAAAAGAGCTGAATATGCTCGATGAGTTCGGAGGATATTTAAAGGAAAAATTCGCCATTCCTCATCTTGAGCTTGAGTATGGCCCCGGACTTATGGTAACATATTTTGAGAATGAGCCTCAGGTGGATAACAAGGAACAACTTAGCGAATTGTCAGCTTTGCTTAAGACTGTTAAGAACTTTGACAGTATTGCTCTGGAAATGGGAAGATTTCTTACATCTATGTGTGGAACATATCTTACCGTAATAAATGATATTAAGCATACTGATGGCAGCTCCTTCATTATTGTAGATGGGGGAATTCACCAGTTAGGATATTACGGGCAGATGATGGGAATGAAAAAACCGTTTATGAAGGTTATATCCGGCAATAAAGCAGGGGAAAAGACAGCCGGTTCATATAACATATGTGGTTCGCTTTGCACTGTCAATGATGTTATTGTGAGAGATGTATCACTTGGAGATGTTTGTCCGGGGGATATAATTGCTTTTTACCGCTGCGGTGCATATTCTGTAACTGAGGGAATGGCTCTGTTTTTAAGCAGAGAGCTTCCGGCAGTGGTACTTGTTGATAATGAAGGCAGATGGAAACTTCTGAGAAATATAATACAGATAAATAATTTGAACAGAACACAAGGAGGAATATTATAATGGAAAAATTACTTGAGATTTTAGAGGAAATTGCACCCGGTGAGGACTTTATGAATTGTACTACATTGATTGACGATCATATTCTGGATTCCTTTGCTATTTTATCCCTTGTATCAGAGATAGAAGATGAGTTTGATGTTGAAATCTCTCCGGCAGAGCTTATCCCCGAGAATTTCAATTCAGCAGCAAAGCTTTGGGAAATGATTTGCAAATTGAAGGGAGAGAACTAAAGTGTCTTATCATTTGCTGACCTTTAGCCTGCTATTTGTTCCTGCTGTGATGCTGTTGTATCAGCTTTCACCAAGGAAAGCACGTCCCATAGTAATGCTGGCAGCCGATTTTGTATTTTTTTATATGCTTAGCGGAATCCTTATAATCTATTTTATTCTGGCATCGGCTGTTACATATTTCGGAGGAAGGCTTATTGACCGGGCAGAGGAAAAATATAAAAAGCAGCCCTGCCGCATAAGAAACAAACGTCTTATACTGGGGGGGTGCATAGCTATAAATCTTGCCATGCTGGTGGTATTTAAGTACCTTAAGGCATTTGGAGTTGACCTGATTGCTCCTGTAGGAATATCCTATTATACCCTTCAGACTATTTCCTATATGACGGATGTATACAGAGGAAGTGTTTCTGTTGACAAAAATCCTGTCAGACTTATATTATACCTGAGCTTTTTCCCTCAGATTATGGAGGGACCTATAAGCCGTTATAGTCAGGTTGCATCTGAGCTTTATTCGGGGAAACCTATAGAATTTAACAACATGGTATTTGGTTATCAGAGGATACTGTGGGGATTGTTCAAAAAAATGCTTATTGCAGACAGAATTGCACCTGTAGTAGGAAAGGTATTCGGCAATTATGAATCCTATGACGGCTCTGCCATTTTTGTAGGTGCCGTGGCATTTACCTGTCAGCTATACATGGAATTTTCAGGATGCATGGATATTGTTATAGGAACCGGGGAAATATTTGGTGTTACCCTGCCGGAAAATTTCAGACAGCCGTTTTTTGCAACAGGAGCATCGGATTTTTGGAGACGCTGGCATATAACTCTGGGAACATGGCTTAAGGATTATGTATTTTATCCTGTTTCTCTTGCAAAGCCTGTGAAAAAAATAGCAAAAAAGTGTAAAAAGAAATTCGGACTGAAGATGAGCAAGTTTGTTGCTCCTACGGTAGCACTTTTTGCAGTATGGTCTATAAACGGAATATGGCATGGAGCGGGAGCAACCTACATTTTTTATGGAATGTACTATTTTGTTCTCATTTTCATAGAAAATATAACAGAAGAACCTGTAAAAAAAATAGGTGAAAAACTGGGAATCTATAAGCACAAGGGTCTGTTGTGTGCTCTTAGGGGAATGAAGCTGTTTGTAATAGTTAATATAGGCGAAATGTTCTTCCGGGCAAGCACCCTGAAAGACGGATTTAGAATGTTTGGAAGGATTATTACAAGATTTAATATCGGAAATCTGAGTGAAACCAATTTCGGTATAGACGAATACGAGACTATTATTGCTCTGATTGGAATAGCAATTGTACTCATAGTTGACATAATACATGAAAAGGGCATTTCCATTAGAAAAAAAATAGCCTCATTCAGCCTGCCTGTAAGATGGGGTGTGTGGTATGGAATAATAGCCTGTGTGATTATATTCGGGGCATATGGTGCCGGTTATACAATTGTTGATATGATTTATGCGGCCTATTGATTAAATCCGGTTTAAAATTAATTAGTCGTATTTTGAAGCTATGATAATAAGTGACAAAGGAGAAATAAGGAGAAGGTATTCCTATGAAAAATTTTTTTAAAGTTCTGGGGTTTCTGGGAGGGCAGCTGATAATATTATGCCTTTTATCTGCCGGACTTGTGCGAAGGACCGATGAAAATGTATATGATCCCTGTGCAGTAAAAAGTAAGATAGCCCAGGTGGAGGAGGAAGAGGATAATACACTTGATGTATTATTTATGGGTGACAGTATATGTTATTCTGCCTTTGATCCGCTTGCAATATGGGAAAATTACGGATTTACATCCTTTGTTTGTGGTACGTCTGCACAACGTATTTGCGATACCTACGCAATCTTAAAAGAAGCACTTGACTCACAGTCTCCTAAGGCCGTGGTTATAGAGGCAACCTGTTTTTACAGAAACATGGATAAAAAATCAGATACAAATGACCTGGTTCTGGATGAGCTTACAAAACAATTTGATGCCTTTGCATACCATGCGGAGTGGAAAAATGTAATAGGTGATATTATTGCAGGTGCATCTCCTAAAGGAAAGAGGTCACCCCGTAAAGGCTTTGTAGGAAGGCAATCGGTAAATCCTTATAACGGAGGGGAATATATGATTAATTCTCCTGAGGTGGATGAAATTAAGCCGGGTGTTATCAAATATCTTGATATGATTGAAACTCTATGCCGGGAAAAGGGAATAAGGCTGATAATAGTAAGTGCTCCATCACCGAGAAACTGGAATTATGCAAGACATAATGCCGTATCACATTGGGCGGATGCAAGTCATGTGCCATATATAGATATGAATATTATGTCAAAGCCGGATATTGACTGGAGCTGTGATACCAAGGACGGAGGAGACCATCTCAATATTACGGGAGCAAAAAAGGTTTCCCTGTTTATCGGAGGATATCTCAGTGACAATCTGAAACTGGATGATAAAAGATCCGATTTAAGATATGCCGACTGGACATACTACAGCAATGAGCAGGAACCATAATATCCAGCATACAGAACAAACAGGGACTTGCCGGGAGCAGGTCTCTGTTTATTATTTTCCTTAGGGTAAAAAAAGTTGATATAACAGTGTTTTTATGTTAAGATAGGTTAGTATGATTATGACTATTTTGAGAGAGGAAAAACCATGGTTGATGAACGCAAAGTTAGACTTATGACAAAACTGTCTATATATGAAAAGCATGAAAAAAACAAAGATTTGGTTGTAAGCAGGTATTTCAGAGGTGACTTTGTGAGATTTAATGTGCTGAAGACCTGGATATTCGTTACAATTGCCTATTGGACTGTTGTGGCTGCGTTTGTATTCGTAGGCTTTGATGAGGTGCTTGCCCAGCTGAATAATATAGATTATTTTGATGTTATGTATAAATATCTGGGATACTATGCTGCTTTGTGCATAATATTATGTGTGATATCAGGCTTTGTATACAAATACAGATATGCAAAGGCAAAACCAAGACTTACAAGGTACAATTCCATGCTGAAGGATTTGATTGAACTTCAGGGAGGACCGGCAAGAAGAGGAAAACTGGTTAAAAATTCTCGTATAAGTATGGAAAACCCACGTATTTCCAATCAGACTCATGCAGGGGATGCCCAAGGTAATAATCAGAGATCCCGTGTTAACCGCTCAGAGATTCTCAAACAGCGCATTGAACAGGAGAAAAGAGCGAAAGAACAACAGATTATAGAGAATGTCAGACAGAGAAATGAGAGAATTGCTGCAAAAAACCGGGAAGAGTTAAGAAAGCGGCAGGAATATGAAAGCCAGATGCAAAGAAGAAGGCAGCAGGAGAGAGCACAGCTTGAGAGAATGCAGAGAATCCAGACCGGAAAAACCCAGCCGGAAAGAACTTACAGTGACAGAAAGGAGAATAGATAGATGTCGGAGCTGTTAACAATTAGAAATAATATACGTAATTTTTTTAGAAAGTTTGATGAAATCACTATTCCTCTGATAAGATTTGTAGGTTCACTTATTATGTTTAATACAATTAAGAATCTTTTTGGGTACTCTGATTTATTTGACCAGGGTGGGATAATCTTCCTGCTGGCCCTGATATGCTCACTGGTACCTAACGGAGTTGTTGTTTTTCTCGGGGGAATTGTAATATTGCTGAATGTTGCGTCAGTAGGCACGGAACTTGCACTTGCCTTTGGAGTACTTTATATTGTAATATTCTGTACATATATGAGGATGTTCCCTGATTGCAGCTGGATTCTCGCACTGGTACCGGTGCTTTATACACTTCATTTGGAATTTGCCACTCCTGTTATTGTGGTTATTTTTGCAGGCTTGCCGGGAATTATACCGGCTGCCTTTGGTGTATTAATATACTATTTTGCAAATGCAACGAAAGAAATACATAATATAAGCACCACAAAAGAGAATGATGTAAATGTGTTTTCGTATATTGTAGACAATGTGCTTAAGAATAAGGAAATTTTATTGACAATTTTGGTATTTGCACTGATTATAGCAATAGGGTATGTGATATACAGACTGAATATTGATTATGCATTTTACATAGGAATAGCTGTGAGCGGTGTTTTAAGTATTATATGCTTTCCGATATGCGGAGCCATCTTAAAGGTAGACGGACCGGGAATGGGAAGTGTGATTATTGGTTCTCTTGTTGGGATAATTGTTGGCGCCATAGCACAGTTCTTTAAGGGAATATTTGATTATGCCCACAAGGAATCTGTTCAATTTGAGGATGATGAGTTCTATTATTATGTCAAGGCAGTTCCAAAGTACGATGTACCGGCTAAAAACAAGGTGGTAAAGAAAATTACTGAAGAAAAAACTGATAACATGATCCGCAACGGAAGAAATAAAGCAGAAAAAATCGGACAATAATAATGTAGCAATGGGGTGGGCATTTGAATAATTTCGGAACAACAAGTGTATATTTTGATTGGTTTTACATTCCAGGTATAACCCTTACAGATATTATTGAGATAGTTATCTTATCTTATCTTTTTTATAATGTAATGCTTTGGTTTAAAAAGACAAGAGCATGGACGTTGTTTAAGGGAATTGTGGTTATTGCCATATTTGTGGGAATTGCCGCTTTGTTTAAGCTTAATACCATATTATGGATTATTAAAAATACAATCAGTGTAGGAATTATAGCTGTTATTGTGCTGTTTCAGCCTGAACTCAGGCGTGCCCTGGAGGAGCTTGGGCGTAAGAAGATTTTTTATGATGTTCTTACAAGAGATGATAAAAACATAAGGGATGAAAGGCTGAATAATCATACTATCCATGAGATTGTAGCTGCTGCGGTGGATTTGAGTAAAAATAAAACAGGAGCTCTTATAGTAATCGAACAGGATGTGGCTCTTGGAGAGTATGAAAGTACTGGAATAAATATCGATGCTGCTATATCAAAACAGCTTTTGGTTAATATATTTGAGCACAATACACCTTTGCATGACGGAGCTGTGATTATCAGGAATAATCGTGTCCTTGCAGCTACATGTTATCTCCCCCTGACCGGAAGGAACGATCTTAATAAGGATCTGGGAACAAGACATCGGGCAGCAGTGGGAATCAGTGAGGTATCAGACAGCATGACTGTGATTGTATCTGAAGAAACAGGTACTATATCTGTTGCCCATACAGGTACATTATATAGAAATCTGGATCCGGAAATGCTTAGAAAACAGTTATCTTCCCTTCAGGTTAAGGACGTGGAATCGAGACGCTTTAAACGTAGAAAGGGGGGCAAAAAAAATGAAAAGCAAAGTAAAAAGCAAAGTGCTGAATAATTTTGGATATAAGCTTTTGGCTGTTTTTTTTGCCGTTGTATTATGGCTGGTTGTCATGAATATTTCTGATGCTACTATAACCAGACAGATTAATGATATACCTGTAGAAAAGCTTAACGGTGATGTTTTGGATGAGCTTGACCAGATATATGATGTGGTAAGCGGGGATACCGTAAACATTGTTGTAAAAGGACGACGATCTGTTGTCAGTGGGCTATCAAAGGATGATTTCAGGGCTACAGCGGATTTGTCAACGATGTCTATAACAAACTCTGTTCAAATTGAGGTGACTGCCAAAAAGTCAGACGTTAATGATGCTTTGACCATTACCTGTAAGGACAGTACCATGAAGCTTAATCTGGAGGAAAAGGTTAAGATACAATTCCCTGTAAAAATTAAAACCACGGGTACTCCGATGGATGGTTATGCTGTTGGAAGCTGCCAGGTAAACCCAAGTTTGGTAACGATAGAAGGCCCGAAAAGCTCTGTGGACAAAATTACAGAGGCTGTAGTTACAGTACCTGCGGATGGGGTAAAGCAGGATTATAACCAGACTGGAAATATTATATTATATGATGCATACGGTGACGAAATTAAAAATGACAAGATTAAGCTGAGTGTTACAGAAGTTGAAGTCAGTGTGGATATATATCCCGTAAAGACCGTAGATATAGAGGTAGAGGTTAATGGTACACCAAAGGATGGATATGGAGTTGCCAATGTGGTATACCAGCCACAGACAATAAGAATAGCAGGAGAACCGGATGCTCTTGCAAAAATTGATACAATTAAGATTGATGATATTCATATTAGTGGAATAAGTGAAGACTACCAGACTACAATTGAACTGAAAAAGTATCTGGATGATGGGATAATTATAGCAGATTCAGATTCGCAGATAGTAATTACGGTAGATATAGAAGAGATGGAGGAAAAGAGTTACAATGTTTCAGACAAGGTAATATCTTTGAAAAACAAGAAAACAGGTTACAAGTATAAGATAATTCTATCTGATAATTATAAGGTTACTCTTTCCGGTATGAAGGTGGATATTGATTCCCTGGCATTGTCTGATGTGGGATTATACATCGACTGCTCAGAATTAGGCTTAGGTAATCATCAGAACATAAAGCTGGGACATAATACAATAGAAAATGTGAATTGCGAATTTCAGGGAAGCATTTCTGTAGAGGTATATAAGTAAAGTCAGGATGTGTTTATATGACAGAAATAGAAAAATTAAAAAAGGCAATACAAGAGTGTAATTATATTGTATTTTTTGGTGGGGCAGGAGTATCCACTGAAAGTGGAATTCCGGACTTTAGAAGTACAGGCGGGCTGTATAGTCAAAAATATAAATATCCACCCGAAACTATAGTTAGCCATTCCTTTTACGAAAGACACACTGAAGAATTCTATGAATTTTATAAGGAGAAGATGCTGTTTCCCCTGGCTGTTCCCAATATGGCACATAGGAAGCTGGCACAGCTTGAAAATGCAGGGAAGGTTAAAGCTGTAATTACCCAGAATATAGATGGACTTCACCAGGCAGCAGGAAGCAGGGAAGTTTTGGAATTACATGGTTCAGTACATAGAAATTATTGTGAAAAGTGTGGCAAATTCTTTACATTGGACTATATTGTAAATTCTGTTGGCATACCAAAATGCGATTCCTGCGGAGGAAGAATAAAGCCGGATGTAGTTCTGTATGAGGAAGGACTGGATAGTCAGGTTATTTCAAGAACTGTTGAGCACATATCCAGGGCAGATATGCTTATTATAGGGGGAACTTCTCTTGTGGTATATCCTGCTGCAGGTTTTGTGGATTATTTTCACGGTAAATATCTTGTACTTATTAATAAATCACCAACCTCTAAGGATTCAAAGGCAGATATTCTTATAAATGATAATATAGGACAGGTTTTTTCACAGATATAAAAAAGGTGCTTTGCACCTTTTTTATTTGCATTTTACAGACAGCTCTTTGTTCTTGCACTTACCGGTCATATTTGATATAATACTTTACAATATTAAAGTGAAAAACTTATATGTTTTGGAGGCTTGTATATGGGAATAAATGGAATAATGATGCAATATTTCGAGTGGGATTTGCCGGCGGATCAGACTCTATGGAATAATCTTAAGGCAGATGCCACAAAGCTTAAAAATGTTGGGATTACCGGTGTATGGATGCCCCCGGCCTATAAGGGTAATGGTGGTGCAGAGGATGTAGGATATTCGGTATACGATTTGTATGATCTGGGGGAGTTTAACCAAAAAGGCTCTGTGCCTACCAAATATGGAACAAAGGATGAATATCTTGAAGCTATTAAAGCCCTTCACGGAAAGCAGATTAATGTATATGCGGACATAGTATTAAATCACAGAATAGGGGCAGATGAGGTTGAAAAGGTTCCTGCTACAGAATTTAATGCAAACAGCAGAAATCAGATGGTCAGTGAAGAGAAAGTAATCGGTGCATGGACCAGGTTTACTTTTCCGGGAAGAAAAGGTAAATATTCGGATTTTACATGGAATTGGACGCATTTTGATGGAATTGACTGGGATCAGGACAGAGCAAAACAAGCCATATTCCGTTTTCAGGGCAAAGAATGGGATAAGAACGTAGACAAGGAATGTGGAAACTATGACTATCTTATGGGAGCCGACATAGATTTTGATAATCAGGAGGTTCGTGAAGAACTCGTAAGATGGGGTAAATGGTATACAGAAATTGCAAGCCTGGATGGTTTTCGACTTGATGCAGTAAAACACATTGACAAGTATTTTTACAAATACTGGCTGCGTCAGGTTAAGGAAGCAACCGGAAAGGATTTGTTTGCTGTAGGAGAGTATTGGCATTGGGATGTAAATGTTTTGCAAGATTATATAAACTGTAATGAAGGAGAGATTAGTCTTTTTGATGTTCCTTTACATTTCAATTTTCACAATTGCTCAAAGGCACATGGAAACTATGATTTAAGAACAATCCTGCAGGGAAGTCTTGTTTCGGTTAATCCTATGAAAGCAGTAACCTTTGTGGACAATCATGACAGCCAGCCGGGACAGTCTCTTGAATCATGGGTAGAGGATTGGTTTAAGCCTATGGCATATGCTATTATTCTTCTCAGACAGGATGGTTATCCATGTGTATTCTATGGAGATTATAAAGGAATACCATCGAGAAAAATTAAGGCAAGAAAAAAGGAACTGGATATTCTTATGAAGCTTAGAAAAAACAAAGCTTACGGCCCACAACATGATTATTTTGACGATCCAAACTGCATTGGATGGACAAGAGAAGGAGATGCCGAACATAAGGATTCCGGTCTTGCAGTAGTGATTTCTGATGGCACAGGCGGAACAAAGCATATGTATGTCGGTAAACAGTTTGCGGGTTGTCATTTTGCAGATGCCATGGGTAATGCAAAATATAATATAAAAATTGACAATGATGGCTTCGGAGACTTTTATGTTAACCGCAGTCAGGTTGCTGTCTGGGTAAGAAAAGAAAAGTAAAAAAGCAGGTGAGTGTATGGGAAAAACAATTAGAACAGAGGCTGCAAAGGATTTATTCGAGGCTATTCTCACACTGGAAAATGTAGATGAATGCTTTGACTTTTTTGAGGATGTGTGTACTGTGAACGAGGTACTGTCCATAGCACAGAGATTTGCAGTTGCAAAAATGCTTAAGGAGAATAAAACTTACCTTGAGGTGGCCAAGGAGACAGGAGCATCCACTGCTACCATAAGCAGGGTAAACCGTTCGCTGAACTATGGTAATGATGGATACGAAATGGTATTTGCCAGACTAAACAAGAAATAGATGATAAAGTGGCTGTGCACTATAGATTCGTGCATAGCCACTTTGCCTTATATGATAAATATATTAAGTGTCAGATACCTTTTTTCTCTGTGGGATCATTATTCTGCACATCCAGGTTGTCTATGATTTTTTCCATGAGCTTTTTCTTCATAAATATATCGTATCCGAGTAAGGCTAAAAGAGAGAAGGTCTTTAGATATTCGTCGCTTTGATTTGTGAAGCTTCTTTCAATAAGCTCGTAGGTTTTCGTAATACTGCCGGCAGTGTTGAAAAACTGACGTTTTTCTAATTCGTACATTTTTTTATAGATATCCTCCATGGAATATTGAGGATTCTTATTGTCACAATAATTATCAATAAGCGGTTCAAGTATGGTCTGTATATCATTTATTGATATTACATTTTTAAAATAGTAAATATATATAAGCATAATGATATGCTCTCTGGAATACTTTTTCTTATTGGACGGTGGAAGAAGGTTATTCTTTGTATAGTTATTTATCATGGTTTTTGTGAGAGTTTTGTCTTCAGATGTACGTTTATTCTTGGATAAGTACCTGTCCATAAAGGTAGTGACCTGATCCATATATAGCTCCATGGAAGGTAAATCCTCGGGTAAAATATAGCCCAAATCAATACATTCACGAACCTTCTTTTTAATATCATTATCCTTTTCCATTGTTTTCCACCTTACAAATACACTATACTCAAACCACATTTATACAACATTATATAGTATTGAAAATCAGATGTAAAGGATTAAATTACTTGACAGAAACATAAAAATTATGATTTCCTTGACATTGTTATGATATAGATATACAATATATTCCAAAATTTATTAAAGGAGATGATTTTTTTTGGACCCGAGTACGATTGTACAATTAGTGGTACTTATTATTCTTTTATCCCTGTCGGCCTTCTTTTCTTCTTCGGAAACAGCACTGACTACAGTAAACAAAATCAAGCTGAAAGCCTTGGCAGATGAAGGAAACAAAAGCGCAGGGAAGGTGCTTAAGGTTACGGACAATCCCGGCAAGCTGCTCAGTACGATACTTATAGGCAACAATATTGTCAACATTTCCGCATCTGCTCTTGCTACAACCTTTACCACTAAGGTTTTTGGCAACGGCTATGTTGGAATATCTACCGGTATTGTAACTCTTCTGGTGCTTGTCTTTGGAGAGATTACTCCTAAGACCATGGCTGCAACCAATTCAATAAAGCTCTCCATGTTAGTTGTGCATCCCATAAAATTTCTTATGGTAGTGCTTACTCCTGCTATATGGTTACTTGATTTGATTACCGGTGGGATATTTAAGCTGCTGCACATAGATACCTCTAACAGCAATAGTGTAATGACAGAGTCTGAGCTGAGAGCTGTGGTAGATGTAAGCCATGAAGAGGGAGTTATTGAACCTGAAGAAAAATTTATGATATCCAATGTGGTGGACTTCGGAGATGCTTTATCAAAGGATATAATGATTCCGAGAGCGGATATAGTTTGCGCTGATATAGAATCCACTTATCAGGAGCTTGTGGACATATTTACCAGGGAGACATATTCAAGAATTCCTATATATCAGGGGAACAAGGATGATGTGATAGGACTTTTGTATTTGAAAGATTTGTTCTTTTACAGCCAGACTCATGATATGGATAGCTTTGATTTGAAGAGCATTCTCAGACAACCGCTGTTTGTATATGAATACCAGAAAACCAGTCAGATATTTGCAGATATGAAAACTTCCTCTGTTACCATGGCAGTGGTACTTGATGAATATGGTGCTGCATCGGGAATAATAACCATGGAGGATCTCATTGAGGAGATTGTAGGAGAAATAAGGGATGAATACGACGGAGATGAGGATAACTTCATCAAAAAACTGTCTGACAATCAATATGATATAGATGCATCTGTAAAATTAGATGATCTTAATGATGCATTGGGGACTAATCTTGCTTCGGAGCATTATGATTCTCTGGGAGGGCTGGTTATAGAGCTGCTTGATAAGCTTCCACAGGAGGGCGAACAGGCACAATATAAAAACATTAATTTGCTGGTTACTAAGGTGCACAAAAATCGTATAGATAGGATTGTACTGACAATTAATTCTGAAGATGAGAATAAAACAGAATAAGGCAGAATAATTTATAACGGAGCAGTCACATTGTAAGGTGATTAGCTCCGTTTTTTGACAGATAATATTTGAAAAATCTGTTTAAAATAAAATTATTATAAAAAAGTGTTGACATTTGCAAAAATAGTGTTATATTTGAAATAGAACAAATAGAGCAATGTGGCACGACCACGGCTTTTAATATAAGGAGGTACGCATATGGATGCAGAAAAATTTACAAAAAAATCCTTGGAAGTAATTGAAAACTGTGAAAAACTGGCCTATGAGTACAATAATCAGGAGATTGACCAGGAGCATTTGTTGTGCAGCCTGGTGACAGTTGAGGATAGTCTCATAGCCAAACTGTTGGAAAATATGGGAATTAACGTAGACAGCTTTGCAAAGGAATGTGAAAAGCTGGTTGCATACAGACCAAAGGTTTCAGGAGGAAAGCTGTATACCAGTCCTGATTTTTCAAAGGCTCTGATACAGGCAGAGAAGGAAGCAAAGCAGATGTCGGACGAATATGTTTCAGTGGAGCATTTATTCCTTGGAATATTGGAAAAGATGAATAAGGCTGTCAAAGGACTTATTATGGGGTATGGTATTACAAGGAACAAATTTCTTGAGGCTCTGGCTGGAGTCAGAGGTAACAGAAGAGTAGAAAGTGATAATCCTGAAGCAACCTATGATACTCTTAATAAATATGGATACAATCTGGTGGAGAGAGCCAGGGAACAAAAGCTTGATCCGGTAATTGGCAGGGATAATGAGATAAGAAATATAATAAGAATTCTTTCCAGAAAAACCAAGAATAATCCGGTTCTTATTGGTGAACCGGGAGTTGGTAAAACCGCTGCAATAGAGGGTCTTGCCCAGAGAATTGTAAGAGGAGATGTGCCGGATTCCCTTAAGGACAAGGAAATATTTGCCCTTGACATGGGGGCTATGCTGGCCGGTGCAAAATACAGAGGTGAATTTGAGGAAAGGCTTAAGGCGGTTCTTGATGAGGTAAGGGAATCAGAGGGACATATTATTCTGTTTATTGATGAGCTTCATACAATTGTGGGAGCCGGTAAAACAGAAGGCTCTATGGATGCGGGAAATATGCTGAAGCCACTTTTGGCAAGAGGCGAACTCCATTGTATCGGTGCTACTACCCTGGATGAATACAGAAAATATATTGAGAAGGATGCCGCTCTTGAAAGAAGATTCCAGCCGGTTATGGTGGATGAACCATCTGTGGAGGATACAATATCTATTCTCAGGGGAATAAAGAGCAGATATGAGCTTTTCCATGGAGTAAAAATAAGTGACAGCGCCCTTGTAAGTGCAGCTACGCTTTCCAACAGGTACATTACAGATAGGTTTTTGCCTGATAAGGCTATAGACCTGGTTGATGAAGCCTGTGCTATGATTAAGACAGAGCTTGACTCAATGCCGGCAGAATTGGATGAGATTTCACGAAAAATTATGCAGATGGAAATTGAAGAAGCAGCTCTTAAAAATGAGACAGACAGACTCAGCCAGGATCGTCTGGTTACATTGAGGAAGGAACTTTCCGAGCTTAAGGAAAAGTCTATGAATCTTAAGGCAGTGTGGGAAAAGGAAAAATCCGGAGTTGAAAATGTAAGAAATCTGAAAAGCAGGTTGGAGGATATAAACAATCAGATTCAGATTGCCCAGAGGAACTATGATCTGGAAAAGGCTGCTGAGCTGCAATATGGTAAGCTGCCTCAGATTAAAAAGGAACTGGAGGAGCAGGAGGCTAAGGTTTCCAAGGGAGGAAATTCCCTTGTACACGAGTGTGTAACTGAAGATGAAATAGCAAAGATTGTTTCAAAATGGACAGGCATACCTGTGGCAAAACTGACTGAAAGTGAAAGGAATAAAACTCTTAATCTGGCTGGTGAGTTACATCAGAGAGTAATAGGCCAGGATGAGGCTGTTAACCTGGTGAGCGATGCAATTATCCGTTCAAAGGCAGGAATAAAGGATCCTACAAAGCCAATTGGCTCGTTCCTGTTTCTTGGACCAACCGGTGTTGGTAAAACAGAGCTTGCTAAAACTCTTGCAAATGCTTTGTTTGACAATGAAGCCAATATGGTAAGAATTGATATGAGTGAATATATGGAAAAACACAGTGTGGCAAGACTTATCGGAGCTCCTCCGGGATATGTGGGATATGATGAAGGCGGTCAGCTTACTGAGGCAGTAAGAAGAAAACCATATTCGGTGGTACTTTTTGATGAGATAGAAAAAGCACATCCCGATGTGTTCAATGTGCTTTTGCAGGTACTTGATGACGGACGAATAACTGATTCAAAGGGCAAGACTGTTGATTTTAAGAATACAATTCTTATTATGACCTCTAACATAGGCTCCTCATATCTGCTGGATGGTATAGATGGTGAGGGCAATATTAAGCAGGAAGCACAGGATGAGGTAATGAATAGTCTGAAGGAACATTTCAGACCGGAATTTCTTAACAGGCTGGATGAAATCATTATGTTTAAGCCACTTGATAAGGCTTCCATAGGCGGAATCGTGGAATTGCTGCTTAAGGATCTTAATAAGAGGGTAATGGATAAGGAACTTAAGCTTGTTCTTACAGATAAAGCAAAGGAACATATTATTGAAGCAGGCTATGATCCGGTTTATGGTGCCAGACCTCTTAAGAGATATCTCCAGAAAAATGTAGAAACTCTTGTGGCAAGAAAAATTCTTTCAGGGGACCTGAAAGCGGGAGATACCATAACTCTTGATTATGATGGAGCTAATCTGGTGATATAAAAAAGTATTATTGTGCAGGGCGAAGTGTGTGTTATCATGCTTCGCCCTGTATAATTGTATAAAAATATACAATAAAAAATACATAAACAAAAGAAGATGTGATATAATTATCCCCAAGTATAAAAAAGAGATTAATGCCTGTAGCAGGTAGTAAATAAAAACTAACAATATAGGAGGTAAAAATAATGTATTATGTACCTGATGATACAAAAAAATGTGGTTTTTACCAGTGCAGCTTGTGCAAGGAAAAGTTTCTTTCCCTGTCTACAATTGAGAATATAGATTGTATTTACTGTGAAAAGGATGTAGATTATGAGATAGGTCCGGATGAAGAGATGAATCAGGTAAAAGAAACTGCCCGGCTTATAAGTATATTACAGGGAGAGGATGTAGAAAAGTATGATACTCTCCTCAGCCTTGCTGTGACCGGAGGTAACTATGACTGGATATAAGGTTGCGGTTTTAGGTCCCCGAGGGACATTTAGTGATATGGCATATATGGAATATGTAAACAATCATAAGGACAATAATTATGAGCCTGAATTTTATTCCACTATAGATGAAGTATTTTCAGCCATTAAACCCGGAAACTGTTATATGGGGATTGTACCTGTGGAAAACACTCTGGACGGTTATGTCCAGAGAACTCTGGATTTGTTGTTGGAAAAGGAGCTTCAGGTAATTGACGAAAATCTGGTAAAGGTTCAATTTTCACTTATGGCAAACACAGCAACAAAAGAGGATATTGACAAATTATATGTACAGTTTAAGGCAAACGGACAATGTAGGGAATTTATCAATTCCCTTAAAAAGGTAAAGATAATATCAACAGAAAGTAATATGGAATCTTTCTATCTTCTTGGAGAAGAAAAAAACGCAGCGGCTATAGTTCCTGCACATATAGCAAAAGAGGCAGAGGGAAAATATGTAATCGAAAATGTAACTGATGCAGGAAATAACCATACCAGGTTTCTCGTACTTAGAATTAATTCTGTAGATAATCATAGAGTTGAAGAATTTAAACAACAATATATAATAGATGACAGTGAGCAGAAGGTGAGAATACCGGTTTACATAATGCCATCAACGGAAAGACCGGGTATACTCTATGAGATATTAAAAAGCTTTAGCGATAATAATATAAATCTTATCTCTATTATGTCACGTCCCACAAAACAGGAACTGGGGACCTATAATTTCTATATGGAGATAGATGGCTCATTTAACCAGTTGGATATCATACTTGCCACACTTGGAGAGATAAATAAGACCAATGATATAAAAATATTGGGAATATACAGGGAAAATGAAAAAGTAAAAATGAACTATAAGGGAGAGAACTATGACAGATAAAGATAATCAGATAATTACCCAGACAACTGTAAGCAGGGAAGATATCCTTTCAAAATTGAAAGAGAATGGACTTAGGCTTACAGAACAGAGAAAGCTGATTGTGGATATTATTGCCAATGAAGAGTATAGCTGCTGCAAGGAAATATACATACTTGCCCATAAAAAGGATGAAAGCATAGGTGTGGCAACGGTATATCGTATGCTTAATGTTTTAGAGGAAATAGGTGCCATAAGCAGGAAAAATATACAGAGGGCAGAGTGTAACGGAAGGTGCTGCGATATGAAGAGCGGATGTACCGTAGTTACAGAAAACAGTAAACAGATAATGCTGTCAGAGGAGGATATCCAGGAGGCACTTAAATATATTATGGAAAAGAAGGGTTTTAAGACAGCAGAGGAAATTAAGGCAATTTTTGTTAATTAGATATGAAACGGATTGGTTGGAGGTACAGATATGAAGCTTATATCCTGGAATGTTAATGGCTTAAGAGCCTGCCTTACTAAGGGCTTTATGGATTTTTTTAATGATATTGATGCAGATTTTTTCTGCTTGCAGGAGATAAAATTACAGGAAGGACAGCTTGAGTGGACATCTGATGATTATTATTCATACTGGAATTATGCTGAAAAAAAGGGATACTCAGGGACAGCTATATTTACAAAACACAAGCCTATAGAGGTTGTCTGTGGAATAGGTATAGAGGAGCATGACCATGAGGGAAGGGTAATAACATTGGAATATGACAATTTCTATCTTGTGAATGTTTATACGCCTAACTCACAGAATGAACTTGCCAGATTGGCATACCGGATGGAATGGGAAAATGCTTTCAGGGATTACCTTATCAGGCTTAAGGGGAAAAAGGCTGTTATTGTATGTGGAGACATGAATGTGGCACATGAGGAGATTGATATTAAAAATCCAAAAACTAACAGAAGAAATGCCGGATTTACAGATGAGGAAAGAGATAAGATGACCCGGCTTCTGGAGACGGGATTCATAGATACTTTCAGATATTTTTACCCTGATATGGAGCAGATTTATTCCTGGTGGTCTTATAGATTTAAAGCAAGGGAAAAGAATGCGGGATGGAGAATAGATTATTTTCTGGCTTCGGAGGATATCAGGGAAAGGCTTGTTGATGCCAAGATACACACAGACATAATGGGCTCGGATCATTGCCCGGTGGAATTGGATGTTGATTTATAGGAGGAAATGATATGATATATACAGTAACCTTTAACCCTTCATTAGACTATGTTGTTTCTGTGGACAATTTTGCAATGGGAAAGATTAACAGAGCATCAGATACGGAAAGGCTTGTTCCGGGGGGAAAAGGAATTAATGTGTCTATGGTTTTAGATAACCTGGGAATAGAAAACAGGGCGATTTGTTTCTCAGCAGGTTTTACAGGAGAAATACTAAAGAACCTTCTGAAGGACAGAAAGGTTAATGCTGATTTTATTAATCTCGACGAAGGAAATACAAGAATTAATGTTAAGCTTAAGGCGGGTCTGGAGACCGAAATTAATGCCCTCGGACCTGTAGTTAAGGAACAGTACATAGGTATTCTCTATGAAAAGCTGGATTATCTTGACGAAGAGGATTTCCTTGTGCTGGCAGGAAGTGTGCCTGCAACAATGCCTGATACGGTATACAGGGATATTGCCCAGAGAATGCAATATAATAAGTGTAATCTCATAGTTGATGCCGCAGGCGATTTGCTCTTAAATGTGCTTCCTTATAAGCCGTTCCTGATTAAACCTAATCTTGATGAGCTTAGGTCATTGTTTGATGCAGAAATAAATTCACAGGATGAGATAGTTACATATGCCGGAAAGCTTATGGAAAAGGGAGCAAGAAATGTTCTGGTATCAATGGGGGAAATGGGAGCTGTTCTTCTTACAGAGAAAGGAAATGTTCAAAGCTACAAGGCTCCGGCCGGCATTGTAAAAAACTCTGTAGGTGCAGGGGATGCCATGCTGGCAGGTTTCCTTTCGGGATATATAAAGGATAGGGATTATGTAAAAGCACTCAGGATGGGAATATGTACAGGAAGTGCAAGTGCATTTTCTGATGAACTGGCAACCAAAGAAGAAGTAGAAAAACTGTTGGAGGTCGGCTTTTAGGTTATTATGAATATTTTAACTGTAGACAATATATCTAAGGCATATGGTATAAAAAAGACATTTGATAATTCCTCGTTTTTCCTTCAGGAAGGAGAAAAGGCGGGAATAATAGGTATAAACGGAACAGGAAAATCAACTTTGCTAAAAATGATTGCAGGTGTTGAAAATCCTGACAGTGGCAGGATAATAAGAGCAAACAATATGACAGTGGGATATCTGCCGCAGCAGCCGTTGATATCAGATAATGAAACAATATTGTCTGCCGTGCTAAATGAGAATTATGCATGTAACAAAGAGTGGAGCAACGAAAGTGATGCAAAGGCAATGCTTACCAAACTCGGTATATATGAGTATGACAGGCTATGCCGTAACCTGTCCGGGGGCGAAAAAAAACGTATAGCTCTTGTCAGGGTATTATTGAAAAATCCTGATATAATGTTGTTGGATGAACCTACGAATCATCTGGACAGTGAAATGGCAGGATGGTTGGAAAATCAATTAAAGTCTTACAGAGGCTCTCTTGTTATGGTGACTCATGACAGATATTTTCTTGACAGTGTGGCGGACAGAATTATCGAGATAGATAAGGGGAAAATATATTCCTATAAGGAAAACTATTCAGGATATCTGGAGCTGAAAACCCAAAGGGAAGAAATGGCTGATGCAACGGAAAGAAAAAGGCAGTCAGTTTTAAAGACAGAGCTTGAATGGGTAAAAAGAGGTGCAAAGGCACGTTCAACAAAACAAAAGGCAAGATTAAAAAGATATGAGGAGCTAAGAGAACAAAATGCTCCTGTAAAGGCTCAGACGGTGGAGCTTGAGTCTGCTTCAAGCCGTCTGGGGAAAACCACAATTTCACTTAAGGGAATAAGCAAGTCATACAACAATACCACAATAATAGATGGATTTTCATACAACTTTCTAAAAAATGACCGGATAGGTATTATTGGGAAAAATGGATGTGGTAAAAGTACACTCCTGAAAATAATAACAGGTGAAATAATTCCCGATTGCGGAAAGGTCGAGATTGGGGCTACTGTCAAAATAGGATATTATGCCCAGAATATTGAATCGGTTACGGAAATGAATCAGAGAGACAGGGTGATTGATTATATCAGGAGTGTAGCGGAATATATTGATACAAAGGATGGCAGAATTACTGCAGCCAGATTATTGGAACGCTTTCTTTTTAAAGGAGAAGAACAATACAGTATTATTGAAAAGCTTTCCGGAGGGGAAAAAAGGCGCCTTAATCTGTGTTATGTGCTTATGTCTGCACCAAATGTACTGATATTGGATGAACCTACAAATGATCTGGATATATCTACTCTTATGGTTTTGGAGGATTATCTTGATGCGTTTCCGGGGATAGTTATAGTAGTCTCACATGACAGATATTTCCTTGACAGAGTCGTAAAAAGAATATTCCATTACTCAGGCGATGGTAAATTTTTACAAAGCGAAGGTGGGTATACAGATTATGAAGCAAGATATACTATAATGTCCACCGATGAGAAAAACGGTAAGGACAGGGGAAAAAGTAAGGAAAACAAAGCCCGGATGGTAAAACCGAGGGAGAAAAAATTAAAATTCACATACAAAGAACAAAGAGAGTATGAAATAATAGAGGATGAAATAAGTATTATAGAGAACAAAATAGGAGAGCTGGAAAAAGCTATGTCGGATAATGCCAGGGATTTTGAAAAACTTGGTAAGCTTTCTGAGGAAAAGGATATTATGGAAGCCGGACTTGCAGAAAAAATGGACAGATGGGTTTATCTTGAAGAGCTTAAGGCTGCTATAGAGGCAGAAAATGAATTAAAGTAGAAAGAGGAATGTAAGATGAAAGTAATGTTATTAAATGGAAGCCCAAGAGGCAGGAAGTGTACATATACTGCTCTTTTGGTAATGAGTAAGAGGTTTAATGAGCTGGGAATAGACACAGAGATATTCAATGTTGGAACTACACCGGTAGCCGGATGCATAGGCTGTGGAAGCTGTACAAAAAACGGTAAGTGCTTTGTAGATGACGGAGTAAACGAGTTTGTAATGAAAATGAATAAGGCAGATGGACTTATTGTGGGTTCACCTGTACATTATGCCGGAGCCGGCGGTCATGTAACCTGCTTTCTTGACAGGGTATTTTATTCGGGAGGCCGAAATCTGTCAGGTAAGCCGGGAGCAGCTATAGTAAGCTGTCGCCGTGGAGGTGCATCGGCTGCATTTGACCAGCTGAACAAGTACTTTACTATTAATAACATGCCTGTGGTTTCATCCAATTACTGGAATCAGGTTCATGGTAATACTCCGGAGGAAATTATGAAGGACGAGGAGGGAATACAGACCCTCATTAATCTGGCAGATAATATGAGCTGGCTTTTAAAGTGTATTCAGGCCGGAAAGGAAAAGGGAATAGAACAACCGGTGTATCCACCTAAGATTAAGACTAATTTTATAAGATAGCATGATAACAGGGGCGTTCCGCTAATTTTTTAGTGCGACAGCCCCTGTTATTGATTATATCTGGCTTTGATTTCTTTTGAAATTGGAATTGTATCCGTCAGCCATACAGTGAAATATATCTCCGAGAATTTCAATTACCTTATCCTGGTCAATGGATTTATATTCCTGGTAAGCATGGTATGCACCATGCACAAGAGAGGAAAGGTATATATTGGTTCTAAGGTCAGCACGATATTCAGGGTGCTGTTCATATACTGCCTTCTTTAACTCTCTTACAATACCATGGGAAAGGGATGACATTCGGTTTCCGGAAAAAACGGTTCGGAATATGGCGTCCTGGGATGTGGCTCTTTTGAAAAGAGTAACTGCGACAAATCCCAAGTTCCCCATAATATCATCTATATCCTGTAAGATGCTGCACATTTCCACTATAAGCTCATTTTCAATGCTTTCAGCTAAATCATATATGTCCTTGTAGTGCAGATAAAAGGTTTGCTTGCTTATTCCGGCAGCATCTGTAAGCTCCTTTACGGTTATTTTTTCCAAAGCCTTTTTCTCTCTTAAAGAGATAAAAGCATTATATATATTCTTTTTTGTCTTTAGTATTCTTGTATCCATTGTAAACTCCCACTCTGTAGAATAAGTACCCACATTATATATCAAATTACAAAAATTTTCTATAGCCAATTAAATATATTTCTGATATGATTTAAACAATATAGTTCACAATAGGGGGGAGGATATTGCCATGATATATACTGACATGACAAGAAAAGCAATAAAGCTGGCTTTTAAGGCTCATGAGGGGCAAATGGACAAAAGCGGGCTGCCGTACGTCCTGCACCCTGTTCATGTAGCAGAGCAGATGGATGATGAGTATTCTACATGTGTTGCCCTGCTTCACGATGTGGTAGAGGATACAGATTATACCATTAATGATTTGAAAAATGAGGGATTTCCAAAGGAGGTTATAGATGCAGTAGCTGCTATTACCAAGCCACGGGAAATGTCTTATGAGGATTACATCAAAATTGTAAAAAAGAATCCTCTGGCAACGAAGGTTAAACTGGCAGATATACAGCATAACAGCGATCTTACACGGGTTGTTAAGGTCAGTGAAGAGGATATAAGACGCAATGAAAAGTATGACAGGGCAAAAAAATATCTTTTGGAGTGAAATGACATGACGAAAAAGCAACGGGCACTTCAGGTAATAGAAAAACTAAAAAAACAATATCCCCGGGCAGGATGCTCCCTGGAATACGATGAGCCATGGAAGCTTCTTGTGGAAGTAAGGCTGGCTGCCCAATGTACCGATGCCAGAGTCAACCTGGTTGTAAAGAAACTGTATGAAGAATATCCTACCATAGAGGCTATCGGTAATGCACCTGTTGAGAGAATAGAAGCTATAGTAAGACCCTGCGGGCTTGGAAAAACCAAGGCAAAGGATATTTGTGCATCCATGAGGATATTGCATGAGCAATATAATGATGTGGTTCCTGATGACCTGGATGTTTTGCTCACACTTCCCGGGGTAGGCAGAAAAAGTGCCAATCTTATTGTAGGTGACATATATGGTAAGCCTGCAATTGTTACAGATACCCACTGTATAAGAATCGTAAACAGAATTGGACTTGTGGATAATATAAAGGAGCCAAAAAAGGTGGAGATGGAGTTGCTAAAAATAATTCCTCCGGAGGAAGGAAACGGGCTTTGCCATAGGCTTGTATACCATGGAAGAGAGGTATGTACTGCCAGAACAAGACCATGCTGCAATGAGTGCTGTCTTGAGGATATATGTAAAAAATGTGGGATATAAGATTTCACATTTTGTTCATGATTATTATATTGACTATATTGCAAAATGTAATTATAATGCATAATGTTCTATATAAAATAGTTTTATATAGAACATTATTTTTGCATAAAAGCCATACAAAAAACATATATAAAGGGGCAGGATAATATGTATAGTGAAAGAACCATAGGACATGAAATCCATGGTGTCAACAATCTCCTTGCAAGACATTTTGAAAGACAGTTAAAAAGTGTAATGGACGAGGATGCTACTGTAATACATTGCCGTATACTTAGATTTATTGAAAAAAGGGCACCGGAGGATGTATTTCAAAAGGACATAGAAAAAAAGTTTGATATGGCAAAATCCACGGTTACCGGCACCCTTAAGCTTATGGAAAAAAAGAAACTTATAACCAGGGAGGCTGTCAATTATGATGACCGTCTGAAAAAAATATGTCTTACCGAAAAGGGAAAGTATGTAAACAGGACAATGATGGCAGGCGTCATACAGGCTGAGGAACAGATAAAAAAGGGAATATCAGAGGAGGAGCTTAATATATTTTTTGATATTCTTGAAAGAATAAAAAGAAATGCCGAAACAGAAATATAATTAAGTAAGATAGGAGTGAAAAAATTGATAAAGACCTTAGGCAGACACATTAAGGAATTTAAAACAGCTTCGCTGTTAACACCTGTATTTATGATACTGGAGGTGATTTTTGAGACCTTTATACCATATCTTATGGCATCTATTATTGATGATGGTGTTAATAAAGGGGATATGGGACACATAGTTACAGTAGGACTTTTCATGGTTGTGCTGGCCTGTCTTGGCTTGACTGCCGGAGTACTGGGGGGAAAATTTGGAGCTGTAGCATCTACAGGATTTGCAAAAAATCTCAGAAATGCAATGTATGACAACATCCAGACCTTTTCCTTTTCCAACATAGACCGTTTTTCTACAGCAGGACTTATAACAAGACTTACTACGGATGTTACAAATATACAGAATGCGTATCAGATGCTGCTTAGAATGTGCATGAGGGCTCCGGTAAGTCTTATAGCGGCTATGATAATGGCATTTACCATAAGCCCGAGACTTGCCAGCATATATCTTGCAGCCGTATTGGTGCTGGGGGTTATACTTGCATTTATAATCAGGTATGCCATGAAGTATTTTTCTGATGTATTTAAGAGGTATGATGACCTGAATGCCAGTGTTCAGGAAAATGTATCGGCAATCAGGGTTGTGAAGGCGTATGTCAGAGAGGACTATGAGAATAAAAAATTTGGAAAGGCAAGCTATAATCTTTATAAGCTTTTTATGAAGGCAGAGAATGTACTTGCTCTTAATGGTCCTGCAATGATGGCGGCTGTTTATACCAGTATTCTTCTTATAAGCTGGTTTGGTGCCCATATGATAGTAGGGGGAAGCCTTACCACAGGCGAGATGACCAGTCTGCTTGCCTTTTGCATGAATATTCTTATGAACCTTATGATGCTGTCCATGATATTTGTAATGATGACCATGAGTATGCCAAGTGCAAAAAGAATTGTCGAGGTGCTTAATGAAAAGCCTGATATAACTAATCCTGAAAATCCTGTCATGAATGTAAGGAACGGAAGCATTGATTTTAAAAATGTGTATTTTGCTTATTCGGGTGAGAAAAATGTACTTAAAGATATTAATGTAAGTATTAAACCGGGAGAAACCATAGGCATAATAGGAGGAACAGGAAGCTCAAAATCAAGTCTGGTTAATCTTATCAGCCGACTTTATGATGTTACCGGCGGAGAAGTGCTGGTTGGAGGAGTAAATGTAAAGGACTACGATCTGGAGACCCTTAGAAATGAGGTTTCGGTT
>DLKL01000017.1:0-37698 GCA_002476495.1 Lachnospiraceae bacterium UBA7589 | reverse complement strand
AAAAATATACTATTCAGTGGAACAATCTATGACAACCTCCGTTGGGGTGATAAAAACGCTACTGATGAAGAGTGCAGGAAAATGTGCATGCTTGCCTGTGCCCATGATTTTATTATGGAATTTCCGGATGGTTACAATACCAGGATAGAGCAGGGAGGAACGAATGTATCCGGAGGACAAAGGCAAAGACTTTGCATTGCCAGGGCTCTCTTGAAAAAACCTAAAATACTGATTCTTGATGACAGCACAAGTGCTGTTGATACTGCCACTGATGCCAAGATAAGGAAAGCATTCAGGGATGAAATCCCTGATACAACAAAGCTTATAATTTCACAGCGGATTGCCAGCGTAAGGGATGCAGACCGTATTATTGTATTGGATAACGGAAGAATAAACGGTATAGGAACTCATGAGGAGCTTCTTGCGGGTAACGAGATATATAAGGATGTATTTGAATCCCAGACAGGTGGAAGTGGAGATTTTGACCAGCAGGGAGGTGAGGCATAATGGCAGAGGCAAAGGTTGTAAAAGGACCAATGAAGGGAAGAATGGCAGGGCCTAAGCCAAAACTGGAAAATCCGGGGAAAATATTCAAGCGGGTGATGGGCTATGTAGGAAAAAAGTATAAGATACAATGTATAGTTGTTTTAATCTGTATTATAGTAAGTGTACTTGCATCTGTTAGAGGAACACTTTTTACAATGACACTTATTGACAATTATATCACTCCTATGCTGGAATCAGGAAGCAGGGATTATTCAGAGCTTTTGCACGCAATATCAGGGGTAGCTGTATTTTATGGTATTGGTATTCTTGCATCATACATTCAGGCCAGAGTAATGGCTGTTGTTACCCAGGGAACCATGAATAATCTCAGAATAGATTTGTTTACTCATATGGAGAGTCTGCCTATAAAGTATTTTGATACCCATGCTCACGGAGACATAATGTCAATATACACAAACGACATTGATACCTTAAGGCAGATGATAAGCCAGAGCATTCCCCAGCTCATTAATAGCATTATAACAATTGTAAGCGTATTTTTTGCAATGATAACACTGAATATCCCTCTCACAGTTCTTACACTTATTATGGTAGCTGTTATGCTTAAGGTAAGCTCAATGATTTTATCTCACAGTGGAAAAAACTTCGTTGAACAGCAGAGGGCTTTGGGAAATGTAAACGGATATATAGAAGAAATGATGGAAGGGCAGAAGGTGGTAAAGGTATTCTGCCATGAAGAGGAAAGCCGGGAAAAATTTCATGAGATAAATGAAATACTTTATAATGCATCCAAAAATGCAAATACCTATGTAAATATGATGGGACCTATAAATGGCCAGCTTGGACACATGAGCTATGTATTGTGTGCTATTTTTGGAGGAATACTTGCCCTGAACGGCTTTGGAGGATTTACACTGGGTGCCCTTGTAAGCTTTCTGACCTTTAACAAGAGCTTTAACATGCCTATTAACCAGATAAGCCAGCAAATGAATGCTGTTGTAATGGGTCTTGCAGGCTCTGAGAGAATATTTAAGCTTATGGACGAGGTGCCTGAAGTAGATGAAGGCTATGTGACCCTGGTCAATGCAAAAAAGGAAGAAGGCAAAATCCTTGAGACAGAAGAAAGAACAGGTATGTGGGCATGGAAGCATTACCATCAGGCAGATGATACTACTACCTATGTTGAGCTTAAGGGCGATGTAGTATTTGATGATGTGGATTTTGGTTATAATGATGACAAGATAGTATTACACAATATTGATCTATTTGCCACTCCTGGACAGAAGATAGCTTTTGTAGGCTCTACAGGTGCAGGTAAAACCACAATTACCAACCTGATTAACCGTTTCTACGATATTCAGGACGGCAAAATAAGATATGACGGTATAAATATAAACAAGATAAAAAAAGCTGATTTGAGAAAATCCCTTGGTATAGTATTGCAGGATACACATCTCTTTTCTGCTTCCGTAATGGAAAATATCAGATACGGAAGGCTGGATGCAACGGATGATGAGGTTATTGCAGCGGCAAAGCTGGCTAATGCCCATGATTTTATTGAAATGCTTCCGGATGGGTATAACACAATGCTTTCAGGAGACGGAGGAAACCTGAGTCAGGGTCAGCGTCAGCTTCTTGCAATTGCCAGAGCAGCAATTGCTGATCCTCCGGTATTGATCCTTGATGAGGCAACCAGCTCCATAGACACAAGGACGGAAAAGATAGTCCAGGAAGGTATGGATAAGCTTATGAAGGGGAGAACCACCTTTGTTATCGCTCACAGATTGTCCACTGTAAGAAACAGTGACTGTATTATGGTTCTTGAACAGGGACGAATAATAGAAAGAGGACAACATGACGAGCTTATCAGTCAAAGAGGAAAATATTACCAGCTTTACACAGGCAATATGGAATAATGTATATTTTCCTATAAAAGTGGAAATAATAAAATGTATTAAGGCGTTTATTCTGCCTTTTTAGATTAAGCTTTTATAGGAGGAAGTTATTATGCGTAGTTCAACAGAGGTTTATAAAGAAGTTGCCGAGAGATGTCATGCTTACAACAAGAAGGCCGGGAGTGATTCTGTGTCAAATTCCTACGATGAATCAAAGAGCTGTCTTAACTGTAAGCATTTTGCTGCAGATGAGCACTGTGTTCTTGACCTTTATGATCCTATTGTCAAGAATTTAAAGTAGCATATATGGAAATAAACAGGTAATTCTGTAGTTATGTAAGGGGCTGTCGCATATGCGATGTGCCCCTTATGGTCTTATGTAACAAAATTAATCCTTAATATGTAGTAAACTTGTTTTTTACTATATATTATGGTATATTGATAGGGTTTAGATTAAAGAACAGGGATGGATTATAATGGGACGAATCAGTTATTACTTTAAAAGACTTATGCATATGAATTACAGTGCCATGTTTAAGGCTGTGGGAGAGGTACATAGGAGAAGTGGGAAAAACAGTATAATTACTTTTTTTGATATGATAGGATGCTCTATAAAATATCAGGCGGGTTATATGGATTATAAGGTATTTTTCTTTGAGAATCTTACAGGTGCACAAAGGGCAACCTTCGTGACCCGGGGAGTAAATAATGCGTATATAAAAAAGCTTAATAATCCGGCATATAATCATTATTTCAGAAATAAGAGGGAGTTTAACGAAAAATTCAGACAATATCTGAATAGGGACTTTATTGATCTGGAAACTGCCACTTATGAGGAATACCGGAAGTTTCTCCGGGATAATCCTGTTTTTATGGCAAAGCCCGTAGACGGACAGTGTGGCAAGGATATAGAAAAAATTGTAACGGCTGATGTAGATGATAAGAAAAAGTTATATAACAGGCTTAAGGAAAATCGTCAGTTCCTTCTTGAAACCTTTGTGGTACAGCATCATGAGATAAGTCGTCTTTTCCCTAATTCGGTTAATACAATCCGTATGGTCACTATGAGAATAAAGGGTAAGACAACCATTGCCTATAGAGTAATAAGAATTGGTAATGGCAATAATGTAGTAGATAACTTTAACCATGGCGGAATGTTTTCTGTTGTAGATGAAAATGGAGTAATTACAAAGCCGGCCATTGACAAAAGTGGAAATGTATATGAGGTTCATCCGGTTACAAAGACGCCTATTATGGGCTTCAAGATACCACTTTTTGAAGAGGCAAAGGAGCTTGTAATGAAGATGAGTGAGGTAATCCCCGAGATAGGGTATACAGGCTGGGATATATGTATAACCGAAAATGGACCTGTGGTTATTGAGGGAAATGAATTTCCGGGATATGATGTATATCAGTCAAAAATACATCTTGATAAGGACAACAAGGGCTTAAAACCAATGTTTGATAAGATTATAAAGGGAGAATAGTGTAATTATGAAAAAACCGATTTCCTTCTATTTCGGGCTGTGGGCAGCAAAAGTCTTTAATCTGGGGCTGAAAATATGCGGAAAAAATATTCCTTATATGGTAGGAAATACAGCTGTAAAGTTTTGTAAAAAGTTTGTCACATATATGGATACTCCCGGCACAATTATTTCTGTTACAGGAACGAATGGAAAAACAACTGTGGCTTCAATGCTTACGGATGTATTCAGATATAATGGATATAAGACAATTAATAACACAGGATATAATACTTTGCCTGGGCTTATAGGGACCCTTATAAGAAGTACAACCTGGAGCGGAAAAACAAAATATGATATAGCAATACTTGAAATAGACGAAAGAACCTCGGACAAAACCTACAGTCTTATAAAACCGGATTATCTTATATGCTGTAATCTTTTTAGGGATTCAGCCAAGAGAAATGCTCACTCGGAGTATATAGCAGGTATAATGAAAAAGGCAATTCCCGAAAATACAAGGCTTATTCTTAACGGAGATGATATAATTACAACAGGATTAAGAACTGCTCAGGATGTCAGATATTTTGGAATTGCAAGGAACAGTATGGATGTGGATAATCCACCTAACATTGTCAGGGATATTGTATATTGTCCGTTATGCGGCGGAGAACTGGAATATGACTTTTTCAGATATCATCACATAGGAAGGTGTCATTGTACAAAATGTGATTTTAAATCACCCGAAATAGACTATGATGTGAAGTATTTTGACGAGAAAAAAATGGTATTGAAAACTCCGGATGGGGATGAGGAGTACAGATTGCTGCACAATGCTGTATTTAACATATATAATATGGCAGCTGCCATAGCTCTTCTTGATTGGTTCGGCATGGATTATAAGCAGATAAAAAAATCAATGGAGGCTATTAAACTTGATACTACCAGATATGAGAAAAAGGTTATATGTGGAATAGAATATGAAAACCTGCTGGCAAAGGGAATGAATGCAGTTGCCTGCTCAAGGGTTTTTGACAGCCTGGGAAAGGATAAGACGGATAAGGCTGTTATCCTTTTGATAGATGACCTTCATGATAATCTTTATTCCAGTGAATTTATTAACTGGATATATGATACTGATTGTGAATTTTTGAACAATCCTCACATAAAACAGATTATTGTCTGCGGAAAGAGATGCTATGACTACAAGCTTAGGCTTTTGCTGGCAGGAGTGCCTGAAGAAGTAATCTACACCTCACCAAAAGAACAGGAGGGAGCTGATTATCTAAAGCCTGAGCTGGTAAAAAAAGTGGTGCTTCTGCATGAGGTATATTTGTTTGACCAGTCTCTTCAGCTTGAGAAAAAAATAATTGAAAAAATTAAGAAGGAGGTTGGAGAGAAATGATTATAGAGGTTTTATTTGGGGAGGTTTGTAATCTCTTTGGTGACAGCGGTAACATTTCTTTTTTAAAAGCCTCTCTTCCGGATGCACAGTGGATAGATACACCTCTTAACCGGACACCTTATTTTGTGAAAAATGATGTGGATATGATATATCTTGGGAGTGGAACGGAGAGTATACAAAAAAGGGTAATCGAAAAGCTAAAGCCTTTTACAGACAGGATAAAGGAGCTTATATCCCGGGGAAAGGTTATTCTTATCACCGGTAATATGCTTGATATATTGGGTAAAAGCATTGACTATGGCGATGAAAGGGTTGATGCCCTGGGTATAACAAGGCTTGAGGCCAGAATTGAAAAGAATAGAAGGTACAACAGTCTGTTTCTTGGAAAATTTGAGAATATGGAAATAGTAGGCTTTAACAGCAGATTTTCCCACTCCTATGATGAACCAAAAGATATGGGATTTATGCAGGTTGAAAGAGGAGCAGGAGTTAATCGGGAAAGTACAACGGAGGGAATTCATATAAATAATCTTTTTGCAACCTATATAATAGGTCCGTTGTTACCACTTAATCCGCTATTTACAAAATATATTATGAGCCTGCTGGGTGTGAATAATCCCCATGTGGCCTATGAGGATGCAGCAATGGAGGCGTATAACCGGAGACTTCTTGAGATAAAGAATCCGGATACAAAATTGAACTAACTAATGGGAAAGGAAAAAGAACTATGATATGTGCAAGTAATATAACCCTTAGACTTGGAAAAAAAGCTCTGTTTGAGGACGTAAATATTAAGTTTACAGAAGGAAACTGCTATGGCCTTATAGGAGCAAACGGTGCCGGTAAGTCAACATTTCTGAAAATACTTTCGGGGGAGCTGGAACCTACTAAGGGTGAGGTTATTATGAATGCAGGAGAGAGGCTCTCCGTGCTTCAGCAGGATCACTTTAAATATGATGACTGCGTTGTAATGGATACAGTTATTATGGGCAATAAAAGACTTTATGAAGTAATGAAGGAAAAGGATGCCATCTATATGAAGGAGGATTTTTCCGACGAGGATGGAATAAAAGCGTCAGAGCTTGAGGCTGAATTTGCAGAGATGGACGGATGGAATGCAGAGGCAGATGCGGCAACCCTTCTTAACGGACTTGGCGTTGATACGGATGTTCATTATAAAATGATGGGGGAGCTGGATGGCAATCTTAAGGTAAAGGTACTTCTTGCCCAGGCCTTATTTGGAAATCCTGATGTACTTCTTCTGGATGAGCCGACCAACCATCTTGACCTTGATGCAATCGCATGGTTGGAAGAATTCCTTATTAATTTTAATAACACTGTTATAGTAGTGTCTCACGACAGATATTTCCTTAACAAGGTGTGTACCCATATTGCTGATATTGACTATGCAAAGATACAGCTTTATGCCGGAAATTATGATTTTTGGTATGAATCAAGCCAGCTCATGATTAAGCAGATGAAGGAGGCCAACAAAAAGAAAGAAGAAAAGATAAAAGAACTTCAGGAATTTATCCAGAGGTTCTCGGCAAATGCCTCCAAGTCAAAACAGGCAACCTCAAGAAAAAGGGCATTGGAAAAAATTGAACTGGACGAGATAAAGCCATCCAGCAGAAAGTATCCTTATATAGATTTCAGACCAAAGAGAGAAATCGGTAATGAGGTTCTTACAGTTTCCAATATTTCCAAGACTGTAGACGGAGTGAAGGTGCTGGATAATATTTCATTTACTATAGGCAGAGAAGACAAAGTGGCCTTTGTCGGGCCAAATACCATAGCTACAACTACTCTCTTCAGAATTCTTGCGGGAGAGCTTGAACCGGATGAAGGAAGCTACAAGTGGGGAGTTACTACATCCCAGGGATATTTTCCAAAGGATAACACAAAGGAATTTGACAATGATCTGGTTATTGCCGACTGGCTGGCGCAGTATTCTGATGATAAGGATGCAACATATGTGAGAGGATTTCTTGGGCGTATGCTTTTTGCAGGTGAGGATGGAGTAAAGAAGGTTAAGGTTTTGTCGGGAGGAGAAAAGGTCAGATGCCTTCTGTCAAAGCTTATGATAATGGGTGCCAACTGTCTTATAATGGATGAGCCTACAAACCACCTTGACATGGAGTCTATTACAGCGTTGAACAATGGCCTTATAAAGTTCCCCGGAGTTGTACTTTTTGCCTGTCAGGACCATCAGTTTGTCCAGACAACAGCTAATCGCATCATGGAGCTTACCGCTACCGGACTTATTGATAAGCAGACTACCTATGATGAATATCTTGCCAATGATGAATTTGCAAGAAAACGCCAGGTTATGAATATGGTTAAGGAGGATGAGTAATATGATAGACGGAAAAAAGACTATGCTTTCGGGAATGCAGTCCACAGGAATGATAACTCTGGGTAATTATCTTGGAGCATTAAAAAACTGGGTCGGCTTAAGCGAAGAAGAGGATATTAAATGCTTTTACGGAATAATGGATCTCCATTCCATAACTGTGAGACAGGATCCTGCAAATCTTAGGAAAAGCGGAAGAAGCCTGCTCAATCTTTATATAGCAGCAGGACTGGATCCTGAAAAAAATTGTGTGTTCTTTCAGTCACATGTACCTGCCCATGCTGAGCTTGCATGGATACTGAACTGCTTTACATATATGGGTGAAATGAACAGAATGACTCAGTTTAAGGACAAGTCGGCAAAGCATGCCGATAATATTAACACAGGTCTTTTTACTTATCCTGTGCTTATGGCAGCAGATATACTTTTGTATCAGGCAGACCTTGTACCTGTGGGAAAGGATCAGATGCAGCATCTTGAAATAACCAGGGATATAGCCAACAGGTTTAATGGAATTTATGGCGATGTATTTACTATACCGGAGGGATATATGGGTAAAAGCGGAGCTAAAATCATGAGTCTGCAGGACCCTTCGAAAAAAATGTCAAAGTCAGATGAAAATCCTAATGCCAGTATATATCTTCTTGATGACAAGGATACGGTAATGCGCAAATTCAAGAAGGCAGTTACCGACTCTGACGGAGTGATAGCGTATAGTGATGATAAACCGGGAATAAAGAATCTTATTGACATATATTGTGCTGTTACCTCAAAAACCTCTGATGAGGCAGTAAAGGAATTCTCAGGACTTGGTTACGGACAGCTTAAGGAAATAGTCGGAGAAGCTGTTGCAGGGGAGCTTGCTCCTCTTCAGGCAAGGTATAATGAGCTTGCTGCTAATAAGGACTATGTGGATAAGGCAATAAAGAACAATGCTGAACAGGCATCCTATTATGCTAATAAAACTCTCAGAAAAGTCAAGAAAAAAGTGGGCTTTATCGAATTGCCAAGATAATTCAATAAAGCCGCACAGCAAATTGCATATCAGATTTTAATAGGGCTCAAAACCAAGAGAAAAGACATAATTCAGAAAACGCCTCACGTTGGTATATTCTGAATCCTTGTTTCCCGGAAAACACAGATATATCCGGTCATATGACAGATTAAGGCTTTTTGCAAATTCTGTGTCAGATATGTCTATGGCATAATATTCCTCCTGGTTTTCGGGGCCCTTTTCTTTAACAAGATATTCGTTGTAATCAGAGGAAAAAATATCATAGTATTCCCGGGGCATTGCTGTATCAAGGGCTTGCAGCATACCTGCATTCGAACAAAAGGAAAGACCTGTTTCGTCGGTTATTATAATGTCAATATATCCGTTGTAGCAAAGAGTGGGAAATTGGTCGTAGCTGGCGTTATTGGTACTGTTGCCGTTAAGCTTTTCATACTCCTCCCGGGAAAGCCGGATATCCGGATATTCTGACAGACGGTATCCGTCATTAAGACCGTAGGTATCAAGGTAATCCTGAAAAACTTCTTTATTGATTTTGTTAAAGGAACTGTTGTTTATTATAGCATAGGACAGGGCGACGGGTCTTGTGTTACGGTATATGGAAACAGGGATGGTGATGGCACAAAATAGTAAAAGAGCGATAAGGCACACCTTCCATTTGTAGTAATAAAGAAAATAACCTATACGTTCCTTTTTTGTCATGCCCTCGGTATGTTTTTTATAGTAAGCATGCTTTGCCTTTATTCTTTCCCGGAAGGACAAAAACCGCAGACTGAGTAAATCCTCTCCCTGTGACGGCTCATTTGAAGCCTCATCGCTTTTATGACATACTTCCTCAGACACAGTAGATTTGCCTTCGGAGCTGCTGTCACTTTTTTCCGGTGTAATAGCTGTACTATTTGTTACCGGTATGTTATTACTTTCCTGTTTAATGGCATCTTTCATTCAAATATCTCCTTAAGTGATGTTGTACAAATTAAATATTCTTTACAAAGTTTACCATATATTGTTCCCCGTAACAAAGAAAAATGTGTGAATTAGTACGAAAATTTTGTGAAATAGTAACAAGAAAAGATTTACAATGAAATGGTTTTGCCTTATTATAATATGAGGTGTTTTGCCAAAAATAATTATTGCGGAGGAAAATATGAAAGAAAAGCTAAGAAGGTTTTTACATAAATTTTTCAAGATATTTATAATATTTATGATAGGTACTCTGGTGGTTAATATTATAATATTTGCAGCTATTTACATTAATCACAAAAACAAGCTGCGAAATGAAGAAGGATACCTTGTTCCGCCGGGACATATGGTTACGGTAGACGGCAACCGGCTTCATGTAATGACAGGAGGAGATGAGTCTTCTGATAATATCCTGGTATTTATGCACAGCCAGACAAGCATAGATGATTCCATTGCACTGGAGCCTCTGTTCGGACAGCTTACAAATTGCAGATATGTATATGTGGACAGAAGCGGATTTGGCTTTAGTGAGAGTACGGGGGATTCAAAGGACGTTGAAAGCATAATGAACCAGACAAGGAATACCTTAAAGAAGCTGGAAATCGAAGGCCCATATACACTTGTACCTATGGGAACTTCGGGAATTGAAGCATTCTACTGGGCAAAAACCTATCCTGAGGAGATAAAAGCCATTATAGGTATTAATATGAATTACCCGGAACAATTTGAAGGCATTCAGGAGGAACAGTATTGTGGTATATTTGAATATCTTCTGGTGTGGGCATGCCGTCTTGGAGCACATCGTATGACCGGAACCGGAGGCCCGGATAACCGGTTTGACATATATACACAGGGACAGATGGATATAAGAAAGGCTATATATGGAAAAGGTGCATACACAAAGGATATGTACAATGAGGCACTTAACACAATCAGTAATGCGAAGAAAACGGCAGCTCTGGGTTTTCCTGAGGATGTGCCTATGTATCTGATATATGCCAATCCCCTCATGGAACCCTATGTCAACGACGACGAAAAGATAAATGAAAAATATAAAGAGGCTGCCGCAGAAAACAAGGATGTAAATTATGTAGATGAATATAACAGCAGTATAAGGGAATATATGGAAAAGCATGCCAATGTGACTCTGGAGGAAATGTCAGGCCCTGACAGGCTGTATCTTTATGATTTCAAGGGCCTGGCAGATAAAATCAACTCATACATTGAAGGGCAGATGTGTAATAATTAGAAATAAACAGCTCCAATTTTGTAGATTTAAACAAAAAGTATATAAAAAACTATTGCAAAATTGATTAATATGTCCTATAATAACCTTAGTTTTGAGAGATCAAAACCCGTTATGGAACCGACAGTCAGAGACTGATTACATATAGGTTCATAATTTAGTTACTTTTTATGTGACAGGACGCAGGTCCGCCTGCATACTGGCTCATAAAGAGAACAAAAAACAATTTATAAAAGGAGGGTTTTTTTGTGAAAAAATTCAAAAAAGCGATTGCTCTTTCTTTAGCATTAGCAATGGGATTATCACTCGTTGCTTGTGGTAAGGATGAGAAGAAGGACGACACTACAGAAAAGGCACCAGCATCAGAGTCAGAGGCATCATCAGAGGAGAAGTCAACTGATACTGAGAGCCAGGCAACTGACGAAGTTCCAACTATGGAGATGACTACCGGTAACGGTAAGGCTATCCATGTATATGCTTGGAACAACGAGACTGGTGACCTTATTAAGCAGTTCCTTTACAAGGATTACCCAGAACTTGAGGATCTCGTTATCACTCATGACCTTTGATTAGGCGGTACTGATGCAGAGTATATTACTCAGCTTTCTAACGCATTCTCAGGCGAGGAAGCTCCAGCAGTTATCGCAGCTGATATTGATGCAGCTAAGAATATCATGGAGCAGGATTTCGTAGTACCTCTTTCAGACATCGGATTCAACGAGGATTGCTATGCTAATGCATACGATTATACAGTTGAGTACGCAACTAAGGATGGTAAGCTCTACGGTGCTACATGGCAGGTTACTCCTGGTGTTGTTTGCTACAGAACAGATATCGCTCAGGATGTACTTGGATTCTCAGAGCCAGACAAGGTTGCAGAGGCTATCTCAACTTGGGATAAGTTCTTTGATGTAGCTGCTCAGATGAAGGAAAAAGGATACTACATGCTTTCAGGTTATGATGATATTAAGTACCCAATGCTTGATTCAAGAACTGAGTCATGGGTAGTTGACGGAAAGCTTGTTGTTGACTCATCTATCGACACTTACCTTGAGTATTCAAAGAAACTTAAGGACGAGGGATATACTCATGAGACTACAATGTGGCAGGGTGACTGGACTCCTAACATGTCCGGCGATGTATTCTGCTACTTCGGAACTACTTGGTTTGTTCCTTTCTCACTTTCAATCGACGGAACTGATGCATTCGGTAAGTACAATGTATGTGCAGGTCCTGTTGAGTACCACTGGGGTGGTTCATTCCTTATGGCTGGTAAGGATTGTGTAAACCCAGAGCTTGCTGCTTTCGTTATCTACTACATGACTTGTGATGAGAAGCACCTTTATGAGCAGGCTACTACTGAGAACACTATGAACTTCCCTAACAACAAGAAGGTTGCTGCTGACCTTATCGCTGCTGGCGAGGGTTCAATGGAGAAGCTTGGCGGACAGAATCCATATCCTGTATATGATGAGCTTCTTAAGTCTGTAGACTTAAGCCTTTCAACTAAGTATGATGTTAACTTAAATGCACAGCTTGACAAGGTTGTATCTGCTTACGCTAATGGCGAGTACGCTGATGTTGCTGCTGCTAAGGATTACCTTAAGACTTTAGTTCTTGAGAACGTTCCTGAGGTAACTGTAGAGTAATCTACACATTATAATCAGTACAAAAGTACAATTGCGTTTCGCACCGGCCTGTCCGGTGCGAAATGCTAAAAAAAGATATCACTGTTGGGCATTTTCTAAGCAATATGTGGTATTCTTATCTATCAGCACATTTCTTAGAAAATGTCTAACGGTTGTTCGTGACTATAAAAATCAAAGGGAGTGAGAAAATGAAGAAGAAAACTGTAGAATATGGAAAATACGGATATATCTTTATTGCACCATTCTTTATAGTATTCCTGATATTCCAGCTTTATCCATTATTGTACACTTTCTACTTGAGCTTTATTGAATATAAGCTTGAAAATAATGTAATTACATCTCCTAAATTCTGTGGCTTTGATAATTTTCTGGAAGTTCTTACCGCAAAAAAATTCCAGGATGGAGCAATAAAGAGAGTATGGTTTGATACTCCCGGTATGGTAGCTATCAGACAGACCCTTATCATGTGGATTGTTAACTTTATTCCACAGATACTCCTTGCGCTTTTGTTAGCTGCATGGTTTACAGATGTAAGTGTAAAACTTAAAGGACAGGGTGCCTTTAAGGTCATGATGTTTATGCCTAATATCATTACTGCATCTTCAATCGCAGTTTTGTTCTATAACCTTTTTGAAAACAGTGGCCCTATGACACAATTATTCAGGTCTTTACATATTGTGCCGGAGAGTTATAACTTTATGAACGAGCCTGTTGGTACTGTTGCCTTGATTGGATTTATGCAATTCTGGATGTGGTATGGTAATACTATGATCGTCCTCATTGCAGGTATACTGGGTATTAACCCATCACTTTATGAGGCTGCCATGGTTGACGGAGCTAACAGCAGACAGCAGTTCTTCAGTATTACAATTCCGTTGCTGAAGCCTATACTTCAGTTTACACTGGTTACATCAGCAATCGGTGGTCTTCAGATGTACGATATACCATCGTTGTTCAATGTTAGTAAGACAACAGGTGGTCCTTTCCCATCTCAGGCATCCCATACTGTTACAATGCAGATAAGAGAATATGCATTTAATATTAATGGTGCCCAGTATGGCAAAGCAGCTGCATTGTCAGTTATCCTGTTTGCTTGTACACTCGCTATAAGCTTGGTATTCTTTGCTCTTACAAGAGACAAGGAGCCTAAGCAGAAGCATGCAGTAATTCGTTAAGGGGGTGTACATAATGGCTAAGAATACAGCAAATGGCGTTGACGCAAGCTACGCCGCTATGATTAAAAGAAAGAAAATATTTAGAACTGTTATATGTATATTCCTGTGTATTATAAGCTTATTGCCTTTCTACATCATGATTATTAATGCAACTTTAACAAGTCAGGAAATCAAGATGGGAATCAAGCTTATTCCGGGCACAAATCTAGTCAAGAACTTTACAGGTTTGCTGGCTAAGACAAACAACATGGCTACCAATCTTTGGCAGGCTATGGGACACAGTGTGCTTATATCTGTTCCTGCAACCTTGCTTCAGGTTTATTTCGCAACCTTTACAGCATATGGTTTGACAGTATACCAGTTCAAACTTAGAAATTTAGCATGGAGCTTTATAATGGCAATCATGATGATACCTGCACAGGTTTCTATCATCGGTTTCATGAACTTCATGATTAAGATCGGTCTTTATAATACTTACTGGCCTCTTATTATTCCTGCTATAGCAGCTCCGTCTACTGTTTACTTTATGAAGCAGTATATGACAAGTGCTCTTTCAGTTGAAATTATTGAGGCAGCAAGAATTGATGGTTCAGGAGAGTTCGCAACTTTTAACAAGATTGCACTTCCTCTTATGAAACCGGCTATGGCAACTCAGGCGATATTTGCCTTCATTGCATCATGGAATAATCTCTATACACCTACAATGATTGTTCCAAGAGATAAGCTGAAGACCTTACCTATGTTTGTTCAGGCTCTTAAGGGAGATCAGGTTAAGACAGATTATGGATTTGTATACTTAGGACTTACTCTTACAGTATTACCTATACTCGTTGTATACTTTATCTTTTCAAAGTATATCATCGCCGGTGTTGCACTCGGTGGTGTAAAGGAGTAATATCCATTTCAGATTCGGATATGTTAAAGACATGTCGCAATTTTGCGACATGTCTTTTTGCTTTATAAAAATAGATAATAAGGTTTAAAACTGTGAATTAAGTATGAATAAGTTGACAAATATATGGTGCTGAATTAAAATAAACAAGAGTTAAAAAACAGAACTGTAGGACGAAAGGAGCTTGCTGCCCGGCAGCATTTTTATTATGAAAAATACTATGAAAAAATACAAAAGAATATTGTCTCTTGGACTTTGCCTTATAATGATGCTGGTTTTTAGTGGATGTAAGAAAAACAATACCGGCAATGATGATAAAGCTTTGGATAAGGAAGGCGGATATAGTCAGGATGAGGCATCCAATACCAAGGTCATGAAGGTTGGTGAATATGATATAACCCTGGATGAAGCTATGATTTATACACTACAGTATGTGTATATGCAGGGGATGACTGCTGATGCAATGACAGATGAAAAGGTTACGGAGCTTAAGAATTCTATTTTGGATAATATAAGACAGGTAAAAATGATATATGATGTGGCGTGCCATAATGATTATTCCTTGTCTGAGGCTGATATGACAACTGTAACTCAGGCTGTTGCAAACTGTAAGAACATGTTTACCCAGGAACTTATGGATAAGTATGGAATATCCGATGAAGCTCTTGAGAGAGTATTTACAGAACAGTATACTGTTGAACAGTTTACAGCTTATATTAAGAATGATATGAAAAGCAGGATATTAGAGGATCTGGAGAAGGCATATGAGGATTATCAATTTATAAGCCTTACATTTATCAGATTCCCTACCGTTGAGATTGAGGATGAGATGCCTAAGAAGGACGAGGACGGCAATTATATATATTTGTCTGAGGAAGAAAAACTGAAGATGCAGGAGAAAGCGCAGAGTGCCTTGAAGGATCTTCAGTCAGGCATGGAGTATAACCAGGTGATGGAAAATTACGGAGTGAAGGCTTATTCCTATGACAATACAGGATATATAGGTGGATATTCTGATGAATTGAATGCACGGCTTGAGAATATGCAGGTTGGCGATTTTACAGACATAATGGATGACGATCTGGGATATTGTATAGTAGTTATGACTGCTATGGATGACGGTACAACTAAGGCAACCTATGTTAATATGCAGGCTGAGGAAGTTTTAAAGGATGAGTTTGACACATTGCAAGGAAAGTGGTTATCAACAATTAGTATAGATACGGAGAATGATCTCTATGATACAGTATGGATAGATTTTGACATTAAGCTTTTAACCAAGGATATGGAACAGGTAACAAGCAAATAATGTAATATATAAAAATTATATAAAAATGCAAAAAACCTTTAATAAAATTAAAGGTTTTTTTTGTTCCCTGTAGAATAATATAATTGTGGGATTAAATTTGGATTATATTGTAGAAAGGTTTTATATGGGAACATTGTGTCTTAGACAGGAATTTGAAAAAAGAGAGCATGATACCCTTAGAGCCTGTGCAACCTTCAGTGATGAGAGCAGGGGCAGAGTGCATAAGGAAGAAAAATGCGATATACGGACTGATTTTCAAAGAGACAGAGACAGGATTATACATTGCAAGTCATTTAGACGGATGAAGCATAAAACTCAGGTGTTTCTTGCACCGGGTGGAGATCATTACAGAACCCGGCTTACTCATACACTGGAGGTGGCACAGATAGCAAGAACCATAGCCAGAGCCCTTTCTTTGAATGAGGATTTGACAGAGGCAATTGCATTAGGACATGATTTGGGACATACACCCTTTGGACATGCAGGAGAAAGAGCATTGACAAAGTATACATCAAGGCCTTTTAATCATAATGAACAAAGTGTAAGAGTTGTAGATATACTTGAAAAGGATGGTAATGGCCTTAATCTTACCTGGGAGGTAAGGGATGGCATACTTAATCATAAGACTAGTTGTAACCCCGGAACTCTTGAGGGACATATTGTAAGGATATCGGACAAAATTGCGTATATTAACCATGACATAGATGACGGTATACGGGCCGGTATATTGAAAGAGGAGCATTTGCCGGAGGAATGCACAGTTATTCTGGGACATAATACAAGAGATAGGATTAATAATATAATTCATGCTATAGTAACCTATAGCATAGATAAGGATGTAATAGGTATGCCTGAGAGCTTCGAACAGGCTCTTGCAGCTCTAAGAAAATATATGTTCAGGGATTTATACACAAATCCTATTGCAAAGAGCGAAGAATCAAAGGCCGAAAGAGTAATAGGGATGCTCTTTGAAGAATATATTGATAATCCGGATAAGCTTCCAAAGGAATATGTGGAATTTCTTTTTATGGGGGCGGACCAGGAAACTGTAGTATGCGACTATATTGCAGGTATGACTGACAATTATGCAGTTGAGAAAGCAAAGGAAATATTTATTCCAAAGTTTTGGAAGCTTTAGGTATTGATATAGGAGGTTTACATTTTGTACTATTCTGATGAAATAATTGAAGAAGTCAGAAGCGGGAATGATATAGTTGATGTCATCGGAGACTATATCAGCCTGAAGAAGAAGGGAAATACATATTCTGCCTGCTGTCCTTTCCATCATGAAAAAACACCATCTTTTCATGTAAGCCGTGACAAACAGATGTATCATTGCTTTGGATGTGGTGTTGGAGGAAATGTATTCACCTTTATTATGGAATATGAAAGCTTATCTTTTCCGGAGACTATTAAAATACTTGCACAAAGAAGCGGCATAGAGCTTCCTGAGAAGGAAATGTCGGCAGGACAGCGGGAAAAGGAAAACTACAGGATTCTTTTAAAAGACATGAACCGTACTGCTGCGGCATATTTTCATTATCTGCTTATGAAGACCGACCATGGAAAAAATGCTATGGATTATTTAATAAACCGGGGTCTGACAGAGGAAACCATAATAAAATTCGGAATGGGTTATGCTGATATATATGAAAATGATTTGTACAAATATTTGAAAAGTAAAGGATATACAGACAGCCAGATGAAGGATTCCGGTCTTGTGGAAATACATGAAGGCAAAGGAGGAGTAGACAAATTCTGGAATCGGGTTATGGTGCCTATACTTGATATAAATGGTAAAGTTATCGGGTTTGGAGGACGTGTACTGGGCGATGGTCTGCCTAAGTATATCAACACAAGAGAAACCCAGGTCTTTGATAAGAGCCATAATCTGTTTGCCATGAATACAGCCAGACGCTCGAAACGTCGGGGAATTATCGTATGTGAGGGATATATGGATGTAATATCCATGCATCAGGCAGGCTTCGATAACGCAGTTGCATCTCTTGGAACAGCATTTACTATTGGACAGGCTGAGATAATAAAAAGATATACTGATGAAGTATATCTGGCATATGACAGCGATGGTGCAGGAACCAGGGCGACCCTGAAAAATATATCTATTTTAAGAGAAGCAGGTCTTGTAACCAGAGTAATTGATATGAAACCATATAAGGATCCTGATGAATTCATACGGGAAATGGGAGCTGACGCATATGAGGAAAGAATAAGCAATGCAAAATCAGGAATTATATTTGAAGTAGATACATTGTCACAGAAATATAACCTGCAGGATCCGGAGGAAAAAATTAAATTTTCAAAGGATGTGGCAAGAAGATTATCCGCAATAGATGAGGTTGTAGCAAGGCATAGCTACATTGATACTGTATCTGAGCAATACTCTCTTGATAAGGACGGTCTTAAGGAATTGGTAAAAAAGTACGGAGTTTCAGGACTTGGAAATGTCAGAGTGTATGATAATGAATATGGGAATGATGAATTAACTGTAACAAGAGAAAGGAAGAGTGAAGAAGAAAATATTCCCCAGAAGCTTCTTCTTACCTGGCTTGTGAATGATACCTCCCTGTTTGAAGCTCTTGAAGGAATAATAGATGAAAATGATTTCAGGGATGATAACTATAAGCTGGTAGCAACGGAGTTGTTTAAACAGTACAGGCAAAACAAAACAGTAACCCCGGCAGCTATAGTAAATATGTTTGATGATATAGAAGGACAACGGCTTGTGGCTCAGATTTTGCAAACCGAATTACCCTATGATATGTCATTGGATGAGAAGGAAAAGGCAATAAATGATGTGGTAAAAAAGACCAAGCTGGATATTATTGATTATGAGCTTAATAATATTTCCGGGGATATGGTCAGATTTCAGAAGCTTATCGGTGATAAAGCCAAGGTATCCAAATTGCATATTTCTTTAAAAAATGGATAAAATATAAACACATTGGAGGATTATACAATAATGAAAGAAAAGAAAACAAATGAGCAGCAAAATGATAATTCTGTTGAGGAAATATTTCTTAGCAAGCTTAATGAGCTTTTGGAAATGGCCAAGAAAAAGAAAAATGTTATTGAAGACACAGAAATAATCAATCATTTTAGCGGATGTAAGGAAATTGAATTAAATACAGACAGAATGGTTGCTATATTTGAGTACCTTGAGGCTCATGGAGTTGATGTACTTACTATTACTGACGATGATGATGATGAGCCGGATGACCTGCTGCTTGAGGGTGAGGACTTAGATGCAGATGTAGATGTGGAGCATATTGATTTCAGTGCACCTGACGGAGTCAGTATTGATGACCCTGTCCGTATGTATTTGAAGGAAATAGGAAAGGTACCTCTTCTCAGTGCAGAAGAGGAAATTGAACTGGCAAAAAGAATGGAAGACGGAGATGATGCTGCGAAGAAAAGACTTGCAGAGGCAAACCTCAGACTGGTTGTCAGCATTGCCAAAAGATATGTAGGAAGAGGTATGAATTTCCTTGATCTTATTCAGGAGGGTAATCTTGGACTGATTAAGGCAGTGGAGAAGTTTGATTATAGAAAAGGCTACAAATTCAGTACCTATGCAACCTGGTGGATAAGACAGGCCATTACAAGAGCAATTGCAGATCAGGCCAGAACTATTCGTATTCCTGTTCATATGGTGGAAACAATCAATAAGCTTATACGCGTTTCAAGACAGCTTCTTCAGGAGCTTGGAAGGGAACCTTTACCGGAGGAGATAGCAGAGGAAATGGATATCCCTGTAGAAAGAGTGAGGGAGATACTTAAGATATCCCAGGAGCCGGTTTCGCTTGAGACACCTATTGGTGAAGAGGAGGATAGCCATCTTGGAGATTTTATTCAGGATGAAAATGTTCCTGTGCCTGCAGAGGCTGCAGCGTCAACCTTATTGAAGGAACAGCTTTCCGAGGTGCTTGGCACACTTACCGAGAGGGAGCAGAAGGTGCTTAGACTCAGATTTGGCATGGATGATGAGAGAGCCAGAACTCTTGAGGAGGTTGGTAAGGAATTTCAGGTCACAAGGGAACGTATAAGACAGATTGAAGCAAAGGCACTAAGAAAATTGAGACATCCTAGCAGAAGCAGAAAGCTTAAGGATTATCTCGACGAGGACAATTAGGATATATGAGGCTGGATATGTGGGAAAATAAATTATCTAATCGCATGAAAGCTGTGGCCTCCATGGTAGATGAGGGCTATGTGGCCGATATAGGCTGCGATCATGCTTTTGTATCCATATATCTTATTAAAATGGGTATTGCAAATAAGGTAATTGCAATGGATGTAAAGAAAGGACCTGTTAATATTGCCAGGGAAAATATCCGATTATGCGGTCTGGAGAATGTTATTGAGGTACGGCTTTCGGACGGATTACAAAAGCTTTCAGAATATGAAGCAGAGTGTGCTATTATAGCAGGTATGGGAGGCGGACTCATACAAAGGATACTCATGGAAGGAAAGAAACATATTAACAATGGTATTCATCTTATCCTTCAGCCACAGTCTGAGCCATGGAGACTGAGGGAATACTTGTATAATATAGGATATATTATCATAGATGAAAAGATGCTTATGGAAGAGGGTAAATATTATGTTCTTATGAAAGCTGTTCCGGCAGATATACCATGTGAACAATATTCTAAAGAAGAGCTGTATTTTGGAAGACTTCTTTTAAAGCAAAAGGATTCTGTGTTGGAAGATTATATACGACACAATGTTTCGAAAAAAATAGAATTGATAGACAATTTAGAGCATATACATACTGAGAAGTCAGAAAAAAGACTGCATTCATTAAGGTCGGAAATAAATTTTATGGAGAATGCTCTAAGCAAATATTATTAGTAAAGGATATGTGATAATCCGGGAGGCACTTATGATTTGTCAGGATATAATTAAGTTATTAGAGGTGGTTGCACCGCCGGAATATGCATTGGATTGGGATAATTCCGGTCTTTTGACGGGTAATAGAAAAAAGGATATAAGAACAATAGTAATCGGTCTGGATGCAACAGATGAGCTTTGTGATGAGGCAATCCGCATTAATGCAGATATGCTTATCACCCATCACCCTATGATTTTTTCTCCCTTAAAATCTATAACAGAGGATACTGTTCTTGGCAGCAGGCTTATCAGACTTATAAAAAATGATATAGTATGTTATGCCATGCATACAAATTATGATACCAAAGGTGGCATGGCAAAGCATGCGGCTGATATGCTGGGACTTAAAAATTGCCAGGTTCTGGAAGAAACTATGAATGGTGAAGGAATCGGACAGATAGGAATTTTAGATAATACCATGACTACCCTGAGACTTGGGGAAAAGGTAAAGGAAGTGTTTGGTTTAAAAAATGTGATGATTTACGGAAACGAAGAAAAAGAAGTGGATAAAATTGCTGTTTGTCCTGGATCGGGGAAGAGTGTAATTAATATTGCTGCCCAAAAAGGGGCAACCTGTCTCATAACCGGTGATATTGGTCATCACGAGGGAATTGATGCAGTGGAGATGGGCATGAATATTATAGATGCCTCTCACTATGGCCTTGAAAAAATATTTATAAATAATATATATAAGTATTTAAAAGAATATTGTGCCGATGTGGAGATTGTACCGCTTGGACAGGGAGCTCCGTTTTGTGTGATTTAAGGAAGAGGGGGTATTATTATGGGAAAGATAAATGTTACCGTGGATGATAGAACATATCAGGCTGACAAAGGAATATCCATCCTGGATTTTATCAGGGCAAATTTTAGCAATGATGTATACAAATATGTGCTTGCTACAAAAAATTCCAAACTTACTGAGCTTTTTACAACTTTGGATAGTGACTGTAAGCTGGAGCTTATTCCTAAAAATACTACAATAGGTATGGATACCTACAAAAGAAGTCTTACTCTTATAATGGTTGCTGCTTTTGCAAGGGTATTGGGAAGCAAAAATAACCATCGGATTAATGTGATGTATTCTATGGGACGTGGCTATTTTTGCCGCCTTGAGTCAGAGAGTATAAAAGTTACCGATGAACTATTAAAAGAAGTTAAATCTGTAATGAAAGAAATGATTGATTCGGATATTGTGATAAATAAAGAAACATTAGGAACTGATGAGGCTGTAGCCAGGTTTGCGGCACAGGGAATGACTGACAAGGAAAAACTTTTCAAATTCAGACGTGTTTCTAAAGCCAATTTGTACAGACTTGACGGATATGAGGATTATTTTTATGGATATATGGTTCCTTCCACAGGATACATAAACTGTTTTGATTTATTTGCATATGATGATGGTTTTGTTCTTATGGCACCTTATAAGGGCAATCCTGATGCTTTGCCTGAGTTTGTTCCCCAGGAAAAACTGTTTAACGTGCTGAAAACCTCTGATTTGTGGGGTAAAACCTTAAATGTGAACAATGTTGGAGATTTGAATGAATGTATAACAAACGGAAGTATTATGGAGCTTATGCTTGTCCAGGAAGCCTTGCAGGAAAAACAGATAGCTCATATTGCTGATATGATTAAGGAGGGCGAGAAAAAAATTGTGTTGATTGCAGGACCAAGCTCCTCCGGAAAGACTACCTTTTCACACAGACTGAGTATACAGCTAAGGGCGCATGGCTTGAGACCATATCCATTTGCCCTCGATAATTATTTTGTTGACAGGGAATTTACTCCGAGGGATGAAAACGGCAATTATGATTTTGAGTGTATTGAAGCAATGGATATGAAACGTTTCAATGATGATATGAGAAGACTTCTGTCGGGGGAACGGGTAGAAATACCAACCTTTAATTTTTCTTTGGGAAAAAAGGAATACAAGGGTAATTACATGCAGCTGAATGATGGTGATGTTCTGGTGGTGGAAGGTATACATGGTCTTAATCCTCTTATGACAAGTGAGCTTCCGGACGACAGTAAATTCAAAATATATATAAGTGCGCTTACACAGTTGAATATAGATGAACATAACAGAATACCTACCACAGATGGCAGACTTATAAGGCGTATTGTAAGAGATGCAAGAACAAGAGGTAATAATGCAAAAGATACTATTGCAATGTGGCCGTCCGTGCGAAGGGGAGAAGAAAAATATATCTTTCCGTTTCAGGAGGAGGCTGATGTTATGTTCAATTCGGCGTTGATATATGAACTTAGTGTAATAAAGCAATATGCTGAGCCTTTGCTTTTTGCTGTGCCTAGAGATTCCGTGGAATATCTTGAAGCAAAGAGGCTGCTTAAGTTCCTGGATTATTTCCTCGGATTGGAAGAAAGGAACATACCTAAAAACTCTATTTTAAGAGAATTCGTCGGTGGGGGATGCTTTAATCTGTAAATTGGACAGCCGGCATTTACACAATGTTAAATAATTGTGATTTTTCCATAAAAATCGCATTAAAAATAGTGACATTTTATCAAAAATATTATATAATTAACATATATTAATAAAGACTGGTACGATTGGGGGATCGTACCGGTCTTTCGTTCCAAAAGGAATAGATTGCACTTGTTGATTATTATATGTGGGCGAAAGGAGGAGGGCCTATGAGTAATGGTAGCAAGATTAATCTGCTGCAAATGCAGCGTTATTTTGAGGAACAAATTGACCGTGTACATGTTGTAAGCGACCTGGAATTAAGTGAGAATGATTACAGAAGTCTAAGTGCAAGACTAAGTGAGTTCCATTTTTTTACAGGCAGTGAAAACGACATAGAGGAATACATACTATCCATAGTTGTTCACAGCATATATACCCTGCTGTACGGAAAAGACATAAAGGATTTTGATGCTGTAATAAGAATGCTTCTTAAGAAGAGCCAGTATGCCGAAAGAATGAGACTTATTATGTATAGAGATGCATTTTACAGCTATGGACTTAATACCTTCGACATATCCACAGGAGATTTAAGGGGAATGTGCAGGGAATTGAGTGCAATACATGCAGGTATTCCAAACAAAGAGAAGAACCTTTTTTACAACATTATTGATGAGTATATTGATGTCAGGGATGACAATGAGTTTTGCAACCTTGTCAGAGGGGAGCTCTCCGGCAGGACGAAGTTTATCTTCGACCTTATGAGTGATGACACTGCATGTAAGCAATTACTTCTTGCAAGAAAAATGCTTTGTGATGTGGTGGATAATATGGCAGCCAGAGATGAGCTCATTAAGGACAATCCGGATTTGTCAATAAGTCTGATTGACAGATGCATAATGTGGAATGAAAACAATAATCAGCAGATAAGATATGGGATAAAGTAGCATGGATTTATTTGTAAGTGGTAAGCCAGACTATAAGCCGGGTTATGTCGAGAGTGATTATCTATCTAGGCCTTATGTTACCATAAGGCTCAAGCGACCTACCTAAAGACCCAGCGGGCAACTGCATAGTCTTATGTTTGGTCTTGCTTCGGATGGGGTTTACAGAGCCAGCCCTGTTACCAGAACTGCGGTGAGCTCTTACCTCGCCTTTCCACCCTTACCAACAGTAGTTGGCGGTATATTTCTGTTGCACTAGCCTGGGAGTTGCCTCCACCGGACGTTATCCGGCATCCTGCCCTTTGAAGCCCGGACTTTCCTCACCTGTCATTTGACAGCCGCAACCACTCGTCTGACTTACACAAGGTTTAGATTATCATATTTTCATTTGGCTTTCAAGAAAAGAAACAAATATAATTACAAAAAAGGAGACATAATATGGACGCTGTAGAATGTATTAAAACAAGAAGAAGTGTAAGACGTTATACTGAGGAGGATATTTCCCGGGAAAAATTGGAAGAAATAATTGATATTGCAAGAATGGCTCCTACCTGGAAAAACAGCCAGACTGTAAGATATGTTATAGTTAAGGACAGGAATGTAATCTCCAGGATTCAGGATGAGTGTCTTTTAGGCTTTGAGCATAATGCCAAGACTATGAGCCAGTGTAATGCTTTGGTGATTCTCACTCAGATAAACGGACGTTGTGGATATGAAAAGGATGGAAGCTTTTCAACCAGTAAAGAAGACAGATGGGAGATGTTTGATGCAGGGATTGCAGCCCAGACATTCTGCCTGGCAGCACATGATAAAGGTATCGGAAGCTGTATTATGGGTATATTTGACGATAAGAAGGTTGCTGATGCAATAAATCTACCTGAAGGACAGAGCGTGGCTGCGCTTATTACTATTGGCAAGGCTAAATTTGAACCGGATCCTACTCCAAGAAAAGAAGCAAAGGATCTAGTTACATTTATTTAATCCTGACACATAATATACTTAGGGTGGTTGTTTCCTCTTACAAGATAGCTTTTGTGTAGCTTTCATATGGGAACAACCACCATTTTTTTATTTTCCCTTGAATTTGAAATGAAAAGAAGGTATTATAAGCTAACAGTTATAAAAGTTAAATGTACATTATCAGGAGAAACACATATGGAAAAAGGAAGAAGCAGGGAGATAATAGGACGATTAATTGAAATCATAGAAAATGGACAATCCATGCCGCTTTCAGCCGGGAAGGTTGTTGTTAGCCGGGATGAAGCTGTTACGTTGCTCAAGGAACTGGAGAATATAATTGACGGCGAATTAAAAATGTACAGGGAATTTAATGACAGGCGTGGAAGAATAATAAGTGAAGCAAAGAAAGAGGCTGGAGATATAATATATGATGCTGAGCAGACAGCCAGTAGAATCCGTGTTACAAAACGCATACATACAGGCGACAGCGTTTTTAGACCGGGGGCTTTGCCGGAGGAAGAGAAGGAGGCTGTAAGGACAGCATCAGACATATATGCGGCATCACTTATTTATACAGATGAGATGCTGACAGAGGTTAATGACGTGGTAGAACAGGCATATGACCTGGTAAACCGTCAGTATGGGAAAATGGTTGAGCTTCTTGATGAAAAATCCAGAATAATAGCCAGAAATAAGGCTGAGCTCATGGAAAGTCTCAAGGAGTTAAGCAAGGAAGAACGATATTCCCAGATACTTGAGTTGGGACAGCTGCTTTCCTATGAGCTTTACAGTGAAAGAATGAAAGCAAAGGGTAAGGAAAATACAGAGGAGATTAAGAAGGTTGCCCACATTGATGAATTTGACAGTGGCGATACGCAATCCTTTGAAAGTGAATAGTAATGGAAAAGTACGAATACTATAAGCGAAAAATTAATTATTATGAGACAGACAAAATGGGTGTAGTACATCATTCGAATTATGCGAGATATCTTGAAGAATGCAGGGTAGATATGCTGCAATTCTACGGTATGCCATTGGAATGGTTTGAAAGAATGGGGTATGTTATCCCGGTGCTGGAATTGCACAGTGAGTTTAAGGAAAGCATAAAGTTCGGGGAGATTATTAAAATTGTTCCAAGAATTGACAAAGTAACATTGGTTAAATTCTATGTTTCATATGTGATATATGATGAACAAATGAATCGGGTGAAGCATATTGCATCATCCTCACATTGCCTGCTGGATAATAATTTTAAGCCTGTAAGTCTCAAAAAAACCACACCTGAGTTCTATGAAAAGCTACAATTGTTAACGAAGATATAAAAAGGAGACTCAAAATGATAGATGAAAAATATAACAACCAAACAGTCTTTTCCTGTGAGGTATTTCCTCCAAAAAGAAACGAAGATATATATGAGATATACAAAACCCTTGATGCAATAAAGCTGCTTAAACCTGATTTTATAAGTGTAACCTATGGTGCAGGAGGAAGCAACAGTAAAAAAACAGCCACAATTGCAGCATATATCCAAAATATCTGCGAGGTTGAGGCACTGGCACATATGACAGCCGTGGGGATGACAGAAGAATCTCTTAGAAGCATACTTTTTGAGCTTAATAAGAAGGGAATACATAATGTTCTTGCTCTTAGAGGAGACAGGCCTAAGAATATGTCAAAAGAGGAATTTGAACAAAGATCTTACAAATATGCTTCTGATCTTATTCCGGAAATAAAAAAGATGGGAAATATGTTTATTGCCGGGGCTTGCTATCCGGAGGTCCATCCGGAATCAGCTAATCAGGAGGATGATATTAAGTATCTTAAACAAAAGGTGGATACAGGACTTAACTGCCTTATTACCCAGATGTTTTTTGACAATTCGGTATTTTACAGATTTATGGACAAAATCAGAAATGCAGGGATAAATGTTCCTGTTCATGCGGGAATTATGCCTATTACTACTGCCAACCAACTGGGAACAAGCGTACAGCTCTCCGGATCTTCGGTTCCTACAGAGCTTGCATCGATTATAGCAAAGTATGGGGATAAGTATGACGATATGAAGAAAGCGGGAATAGAATATGCCGTTAACCAGATAAATGACCTGATAAAAAATGGTGTAGATGGAATTCACATCTACACCATGAATAAAGACGACGTTACAATGGCAATATATGAGGAAACTTTTGCTTAAGGTTTTATTACACTTTGCCTTTTACTTTTCTTGTTTTCATAAAGTGCTTCATCTGCATGGTGGAGCACTTCCTCTATATTAAGAGTTGTGGAGCATACAAAAGTGGAAACACCGATGCTTATATCAATGTAATATGGTTTTCCACAGGTATCGTTCAGCTCCTCAGAGTACCTGGAAATAGATTGCCGTATCAGGGTAGGCTTTTGAATGTCATCAAGAAAAGCAAAAGCTACAAATTCATCGCCGCCTATTCTTCCGATGATATCATCCTTGTGAAAGCTCTTAACCAGAATATCAGCGATACTCTTTATGGCAAAATCCCCATTTTTGTGTCCGAAAAGATCATTTACCTGCTTGAGATTATCCATATCCGCAAATACAAACATGGCATGACGCCCCTCGTTAAACTTGGAATTTACCTGGGAACGTACGGCTTCCATGAAGCCACGCCTGTTGTTAATGCCGGTAAGAGAATCTGTTATGGACAAAACATTAAGAAGCTTGTTTTTCTCATTAAGCTCCGCGGCTGATATGGCAAGCTTATTCTGTGTAGAAAGCTGCTGCTTCATAAGCGCAATGAAATTAAGGGACATTGCAAGCTGGAGGCTGGTAGGATAAAGATTGCCAAAATGCTCTATATCTAATTCCCCGACGAACAAACCATACTGAATATTGTTGGTAAACAAAGGTGTTATTACAAGGGTATGTCTTCTGTCGTTGGAGGTGTATTCGTTAAAAAATACCTTGCTTGAGGATATGATACGGTTATCGCCTGAAAAATATGTGGTTTTGCCATCATTGTTACATGCCTGAAGGTACAGATTTTTAGGAATCTTCCATGAACCGTTTGGCAGAAGCATAACCGGATCGTCATATATATAGATATATGAGCTTTTAAAGTGGGATGAAACCAGTTTTTCCATAATAAGATTAAAACAGGATTCCTCGTCATCACTATAGGTAAGGGTATCTCTTGTTATATACATTGAAGACCATACGCTGGATTTGTGCTGCCTTATAGTATTGTACAGAGTACTTGAGGTGTGGAAAAACAGTGTAGAAAGAATGCTGTTAAAAAGTATGGCTATATCGGCTTTCATATCAGAATTGACCGAAAGATATATAAGCAGCTTGAATAATTCGCGTATAGCATTTGTAAGCTTATCAGCACTGAAATAATTTACTATAAGAGGTGTTTTGAGAAGGGTAAAAATGTAATCATTTATAGCTTCTGTGTCAAAATCCATCTTACCTGTGACAACTATCGGATCCAAGATAAGCTTTAATAAAGGTCTCAGCTTTTCTATAAGCTCATTGTAATAGAAATTATGACTGTAATTACTAAGCAGGTAGTCGTCTATTGAATGAATAAGTGTCTCACAATCGCAGGATTTGTCAAGATGCATATTGCTGCCAAGCTTTTTTAATTTATAATCACCGCAGCCACAGGAATTACGTACTATAAGGCTTGAATTCAGTATGCTTATCTCGGTTTTTCCGTTATTGATAAGATTAATAACTTCATAAACAGCCTGGTAGCCCATATCCATTATTCTGTTGTGGACTGTGGTAAGCATCGGTTCTAAAACAATGGATGCAGGAGAATCGTCATAGCCTGTAACCAGGATATCCTTTCCTATTTCAAGCCCTTTTTCCTTTATTGCGGTATAACCGCCTATAGCCATCTGGTCATTGGCAAAGACAATTGCTTCAAGGTCAGGATTTCTGTTTAGCAGGTCTGTAACTATTTCCTCTGTAAATTCAGAAAAATCTCCGTATACGATTTTATTGTTATCTACCGGGATATTATTTTCTCTAAGAACAGCCTTATAAGTTTCGAGACGCTCCCTTGCATCGGCGTTTTCTTTACGTCCGCTTACCATGCCGATTTTTGTTTTGCCATGCTCTTTTATAAGATGCTCCACGGCCTGGCGCATACCGGTTTTTCCCTCAGTGTAAAGGTAAGGGTAACCGGGAATCTCTATTTCGATGGTGAGGATAGGTACATCAAAATTTTTAAGAAAAGCAATCATATCATTTTCGGAGATGAAACTGCCGATGGAACCTATTGAAACAATAAGGGCATCCAGAGTATGCTTTGAAGCATAATAAAAGATGGAATTATACTGATAATCAAAACGGGCATTCTTAGGGTCATTATATGAGGCATTCATATACATTCCCGGAAATACAATAAGATTAACATCCAATTCCTTTGCAGCATAATCTACACCTTTACAAACCTCGTAAGCATAATCATTGTCCAAATGACATGTAAAAAAACCTATATTCAATCTTCTCTGGTCGTTTTTCAAAGCTATACCTCCTATGATTTAAAACTAAATTATAAATCATTCAAACAATACATTAAAGTATATTTTAACATAAATATATTCTATTTACAATAAATTTAACAAAATTAAACTCGAAAATTGACAATATTATACAAATTTTTGCTAAGCGGGCCAAGTATAATTTCAAGGTTTACAAACTGTTCTATTTAAACTATAATAAACAAGAAAATAATAACTATTCACATTAGGAGGAATAAGTAATGGATTATAAAAATGCAGGTGTAGATATTGAAGCAGGATATAGGTCTGTTGAGCTTATGAAGGAATCTGTCAGGAAGACCATGCGTGATGAGGTTCTCGGAGGACTTGGAGGCTTTTCCGGCGCATTCTCACTTAAGAATATAAAAAATATGGAAGAACCTGTTCTTCTTTCGGGAACAGACGGCTGCGGAACAAAGGTTAAGCTTGCATTTATTATGGATAAGCATGATACAATAGGTATAGATGCAGTTGCAATGTGTGTAAATGATATTGCCTGTGCTGGTGGAGAGCCTCTTTTCTTCCTTGATTATATCGCATGCGGAAAGAATTATCCCGAAAAGATAGCTGCCATAGTTGGTGGTGTGGCAGAGGGATGCTTACAGTCAGGAGCTGCCCTAATAGGTGGAGAAACTGCTGAACATCCGGGGCTTATGCCTGAGGATGAATATGACATAGGTGGTTTTGCTGTAGGTGTATGTGAAAAAAAGGATCTTATAACAGGAGAAAATATTAAACCGGGTGATATTCTTGTCGGTATTGCTTCAAGTGGTGTCCACAGCAATGGATTTTCCCTTGTACGCAAGGTTTTTGACATGACCAGAGAATCTCTTGACACATATTATGATGAGCTTGGAAAGACTCTTGGAGAAGCTTTACTTGCACCTACAAAAATATATGTAAAGGCTCTTGCCGGTGTCAAATCTGCTGGAGTTACAATTAAGGGCTGCAGTCATATTACCGGTGGAGGCTTCTATGAAAATATTCCACGTATGCTTCCTGCTGGAGTGACAGCCTCTGTGAAAAAAGACTCATATGAGGTTCCTGCCATATTCAGGCTTATGGCAAGAAAAGGTGATATAGATGAGCATATGATGTACAATACATATAATATGGGTATCGGAATGGTGCTTGCCATTGCTGCGGCTGATGTTGATAAGACTATAGCAGCAATAAAGGAAGCCGGTGAGGAGGCGTTTGTGATTGGAGAGATTAAAGCCGGAGAAAAAGGAGTAGAATTATGCTAAGAGTTCTTGTCATGGTGTCGGGTGGCGGCACAAATCTTCAGGCTATTATTGATTCTGTTCATAACAAGACAATAACGAATGTCATGCTGACAGGGGTAATAAGCAATAATTATGGGGCTTATGCCATAGAAAGAGCTAAAAAAGCCGGGATTCCGGGTGAAATAGTGTCACCGAAGGATTATCCGGACAGAGAATCCTTTAATAAAGCACTTCTTGAAAAAGTAGACAGCTACAAACCGGATTTGATTGTACTTGCGGGCTTCCTTGTAGTTATACCGGAAATTATGATTGATGCTTATGAAGGGAAAATAATAAATATACATCCCTCCCTCATACCATCATTTTGCGGAACGGGATATTACGGACTCAGGGTACATGAGGCAGCATTACAAAGGGGTGTCAAAATTACCGGGGCAACCGTTCACTATGTGGATAAAGGAACAGATACAGGGCCGATTATTCTGCAAAAGGCTGTAGAGGTAAAAAACGGTGATACACCTAAGCTGTTGCAACAAAGAGTAATGGAGGAGGCAGAGTGGAAAATTCTGCCTGAAGCTATTAATATAATAGCAAACAAATCAGTATAAAATCAGACCATTTTTTTCAGGAGGAAATAATATGAAAATACTTATTGTTGGTGGAGGCGGCAGAGAACATGCAATTGCAGTAAAGTGCAGCCAGAGTAAAAGGGTTTCCAAAATATATGCGGCTCCGGGAAATGCAGGAATCGCCCAGATTGCACAGTGTGTGGATATTTCTGTTATGGATGCACCTGGTCTTGTCAAATTTGCTAAAGATAATGAGATAGATCTCACGGTAATTGCACCGGATGATCCTCTTGTAGCCGGTGTGGCAGATGCATTTAAGGAGGCGGGTCTTAAGGCCTTCGGACCACTTAAGAATGCAGCCATAATTGAAGGGTCAAAGGCATTTTCAAAGGATTTGATGAAAAAGTACAATATTCCTTCAGCGGCATATGAAACCTTTGATGATCCTAAGGAGGCTATTGATTACCTTGAAACCGCAAAAATGCCTATTGTTCTTAAGGCAGATGGCCTTGCTTTGGGAAAGGGAGTTCTTATATGTAATACCCTCGAAGAAGCAAAGGAAGGAGTAAAAACTCTTATGCTTGATAAACAGTTCGGCTCTGCCGGAGACAGAATTGTTATTGAAGAATTTATGACAGGAAGGGAAGTATCTGTTCTTTGCTTCTGTGACGGAACTCATATAAAGCCTATGGCATCGGCCCAGGATCATAAAAGGGCAAAAGATGGAGACCGGGGCCTTAATACAGGAGGAATGGGAACATTTTCTCCTAGCCCATTTTATACAGAAGAGGTTGATAAGTTCTGTAAGGAGCATATATATCAGGCCACAATGGATGCGATGAAGGCAGAGGGAAGAGATTTTACGGGAGTGCTGTTCTGTGGACTCATGCTTACTGAGGAGGGGCCAAAGGTATTGGAGTATAATGCCAGATTTGGTGATCCTGAAGCACAGGTTGTGCTGCCTCGTATGAAGAATGATATAATTGATGTTTTTGAGGCATGTATAGACGGAAAACTGGATGAAATTGATCTGGAATTCGAGGACAAAGCAGCGGTTTGCGTTATTCTGGCATCTAAGGGTTATCCGGAACATTATGAAAAGGGCTTCCTTATCCATGGTCTTGATGCCTTTGAAGGAAAAGAGGATTATTATGTTTTTCACGCCGGCACAAAGCTTACTCAGGAAGGGATAGTGACTAATGGAGGCAGAGTGCTTGGAGTAACAGCTAAGGGTGCTACACTTGTCGAGGCAAGAGCAAATGCCTATAAAGCAACTGAATGGATAAATTTTGACAATAAATATATGCGAACAGATATCGGAAAGGCTATTGATGAACAGTAATTTCCATATTCTGTAATTGTATTTGTGAAAAGAGGGAGAATATGATAATTAATATTGATTTTAACAGCAGTGAAGCAATCTATATACAGCTCAGAAATCAAATAATTATAGGAATTGCTCAGGACAGAATCAAATCCGGGGAATCTCTGCCCTCTGTAAGACAGTTAGCGGATGAACTGGGCGTTAATATGCATACAGTCAATAAGGCATATACACTGCTTAAGAACGATGGATATGTAACACTGGACAGAAGAAAAGGTGCTGTAGTATGTGTTTCTGTGGACACAAAGCCACACAGCCTTGAGATGATGAATGTTGGCATGCGTATGATGGTTGCTGAAGCTATCTGTAAGGATATCAGCCTTGATGAGATGCATCAGATAATTTCAGATATGTACAAAGAATTTGATGATGTTCAAAATGGAGGTAAAATATGAAATTAGATTATACAATACAGGCACAGGAAGTGCTTGATATAATGCAGGAAACCGCTATAAAAAGAAAACATGGTTTTATTGGAACCGAGCATCTGCTATATGCTCTTGCTACCTGCAAAGAGGGAATGGCTAATAAGATTCTCGGTGAAAACGGAGTGAATATTGAACTTATTAAAAATTATCTGGAAAACAGCCAGGAAATGTCAGGCAAAAAGATAAAAGGCTGGGAGTCCTATACACCTGGACTTAAAAAAGTCATACAAGACAGCGAAAGAGAGGCATTAAGAACCGGAAGTGACAAAATCGGAACAGAACATCTGCTTCTTGCAATCATTAAATCCAGGGACACAGTGGCAATAAGACTGCTCGGAGCTGTTAATATTCAAAAGGTTTATGTGGATTTGCTGGTTTCATGTGGTATGGATGGAAATACTGCAAAAAAAGAGTTTTCAGCTATAAAGGGCCCTGCTTCCAAGAAAAAGAACCAGGTACAGACCTTAGAAAAATATAGCAGCGATATAACAAAAAAGGCGAGCATGGGTATGCTTGATCCTGTAGTAGGCAGACAGGATGAAATTGAAAGGCTTATGCAGATTCTTTGCAGGAGAATGAAAAACAATCCGTGTCTTGTGGGAGAACCGGGAGTTGGAAAAACAGCAGTTGTTGAAGGCCTTGCCCAGCTTATTTCAACCGGAAATGTTCCGGAGCTTCTTGCTGATAAAAAAATTCTCAGCCTTGATTTATCAGGTATGGTAGCCGGATCAAAATACAGGGGAGAATTTGAGGAAAGAATAAAAAATGTTATTGCTGAAGTGAAAAAATCGGGCGATATCATTCTTTTTGTTGACGAAATACACATCATAATAGGAGCCGGAGGAGCCGAAGGAGCCATTGATGCCTCTAATATACTGAAACCGGCGCTTTCTCGTGGAGAGATACAGCTGATTGGTGCAACTACAAGAACAGAGTACAGAAAATATATAGAAAAGGATGCTGCGTTAGAAAGAAGATTTCAACCTGTATATGTGGAGGAACCTACAAGGGATGAGGCTATTGATATTTTGGAGGGCTTAAAACCAAAATATGAAGAACACCATGGAGTTACTATAGAAGATTCTGCAATTACTTCAGCGGTAGATTATTCAGTAAGATATATTAATGATCGATTTCTTCCGGATAAAGCTATTGATCTTATTGATGAGGCATCCTCACGGAAAAAGCTGGGGCTTTTTTCAAAAGATAAATCCATTATTAAGGCTGAGGATGATTATTCTTTCCTTGAGAGTGAATTGGAGGATGCTATAATAAAGGGTGATATCGACAGTGCTTCAGCTATCAGAAAAGATATGACCAGAGCAGCCAGAAAACTTGAAAGGGCAAAGGAAAAAGTTCGGGAAAAGGATAATGTAAGCATCTCTGTAGGTGAAGAGGATATTGCAAAAGTAGTATCAGTATGGACTAAGGTTCCGGTAAGCAAGATAAGTGAAGCCGAATCAACCAGATTACTTAGGTTGGAGGAAATACTACACAAGCGTGTTATTGGTCAAAATGAGGCTGTTGATGCAGTAGCCAAGGCGATAAGGAGAGGCAGAGTGGGACTTAAGGACCCTAAACGTCCAATCGGTTCATTTTTATTCCTTGGACCTACCGGTGTAGGAAAAACAGAGCTTTCAAAGGCATTGGCAGAAGCGATGTTTGGAAATGAAAATGCTCTTATCAGAGTTGATATGTCTGAATATATGGAAAAACACAGTGTATCCAAGATGATTGGTTCTCCACCGGGATATGTAGGATTTGACGAGGGTGGACAGCTTTGCGAAAAAGTCAGGAAAAATCCTTATTCCGTTGTTCTTTTTGATGAGATAGAAAAGGCTCATCCGGATGTATTTAATGTGCTTTTACAGGTGTTAGACGACGGACATGTTACAGATTCACAGGGAAGAGAAGTGGATTTTAAAAACACAATCATAATTATGACAAGCAATGCAGGAGCCCAGAGAATTATAGATCCAAAGCTTCTTGGCTTTTCAGGTGCTACAGACAGTGAAAAAGATCATAGTAATATGAAAAACAATGTTATGGAAGAGGTTAAACGGATGTTTAAACCGGAATTCATTAACAGAATTGATGATATTATTGTATTCCGTGCATTGTCTAAGGAAGATGTCAGAGGAATAAGTGCCATAATGCTTAAGGAACTTAAAAACAGAGTGAAGAAGCAGATGAATATAAGCATAAGCTATGGCGACACGTTGAAGAACTTTATCTTTGAAAAGGGCTATGATAAAAAATATGGTGCAAGACCTTTGAAAAGGACTATTCAAAATGAGATAGAAGACGGGCTGGCTGAAAAAATACTTTCCGGAGAAATTGCCTCAGGAGATAAGGTGAGTATTTCCGTAAAGAATAACAAGGTTGAATTTAATAAATACTTGTAGAAAAAGTTTGTCTTATATAGTATAATGTAAACGGATATATACATTTTTTTGTTTACTATATAAAAATACAATGGAGGACAGTAAGATGGCAGTTATTGAAGAACTTATCCGGGAAGAAGCTACAGGGGTGTTAAGCTTTGGCAATTATAAGCTTGACACAAAGACAAAAAAGGATGGCTTTAAATATAATGGAGATTTGTATAAGATAAAAACCTTTAGTGAGATAACCAAGCTTGAAAAAAACGGAATGTTTGTATATGAGTCAGTTCCCGGAACTGCTGTACATAATTTTCGTGCAACTGACAGAGAGGTTGCTTTTGAGGTAGAGGGAACAACTGACTCACAGATTACCTTGGAACTTGAGGCCGAAAAGGAATACAAGATCCATATTGATGATGTATATGCAGGAAAGATGAAAACCAATCTGGGAGGCAAGCTTAATATCAGTGTTGAACTTGAAGAAAATAAGCAAATAGGTGTACGCATTGAAAAAATGTAATTAAAGGAGATTTATAGTGGCTAAGGAAAAACAGATATTTTTCTGTAAGGAATGTGGCTATGAATCTGCAAAGTGGTTAGGACAATGCCCGGGATGCCGTTCTTGGAATACCTTTGTCGAGGAAAATGTTGCAGTAGGCGCACGAAAACGTTCTCAAGGTAAGAGAAATGTGGTTGCGCCTACTACTCTTTTTGATGTAACTACTGCAGATGAAAGCCGGATAAAAACAAATATGGGAGAGCTGGACAGAGTGCTTGGCGGTGGAATCGTAAGAGGCTCTCTTGTTTTGGTTGGAGGAGATCCGGGGATAGGCAAGTCAACTATACTTTTGCAAATGTGTAGAAATCTTGTAAAAGAAGGTGTAGAGGTTCTTTATGTGTCGGGGGAGGAATCTCCGTCACAGATAAAGATGAGAGCAGAGAGACTGGGTGAGTTTTCACGTGATATGCTGCTTCTTTGTGATAATGATATGGATAATATTTCATCCACGATTGAACAAAGCAAATCACAGGTGGTTGTTATTGATTCTATTCAGACTGTTTCGGTGGATGATGTAAGCTCAGCACCGGGAACAGTAACCCAGGTCAGGGAGGTAACATCTAGACTCATGCGCCTGGCCAAAATTCATAACGTTGCCATATTTATTGTAGGACATGTTACAAAGGAAGGAACTGTGGCCGGACCAAGAACCTTAGAGCATATGGTGGATTCAGTCTTGTATTTTGAAGGCGATGGAAATAGTGGCTTTCGAATTTTGCGTGGAGTAAAGAACAGATTTGGCTCGACAAATGAGATTGGTGTATTTTCCATGACCGAAAAGGGACTTGTAGAGGTTGACAATCCATCAGGATTTATGCTTAGCGGAAGACCGGTGGGTGTCCCCGGCTCGGTTGTGGTAACCTCCATAGAAGGCACCAGAACTATACTGGTTGAAATACAGACTCTGGTATGTCAGACTAATTTTAATATGCCAAGAAGAACCTCGGTTGGTGTTGATTATAACAGGGTTAATCTTATTATGGCCGTTCTTGAAAAAAGAGCAGGCATAAATCTGTGGGGATATGATGCTTACGTAAGTATTGCCGGCGGAATGAGGGTTAATGACCCTGCTATAGATCTTGGAATTGCCTGTGCTATAGCTTCAGGTGTAAGAAATGTTCCTATATGTGATGATCTTATCATAATAGGAGAGATTGGGCTTGCGGGAGAAGTAAGAGGTGTATCAAATATTCTCCAGAGAGTTAAAGAAGCATCCAAGATGGGATTTAAAAGCTGTATTATTCCAAAATCAAATTACACTTCCGAGATGAAAAATCTTGGAATAAGCGTAATTGGTGTATCTACTCTTACCGAAGCCTTAGGCGAAATTTAGAGAATGCGGCATGTTATGGAATAATGTAAAAAAAAGTAAAAAAAACACAAAAAGGTGTTGACATTAAAACACCACTGTGGTATATTCTAATAGCTGTCGCAAGAGACAGTAGTCATAAAGAAAAAAGTGAATACCGCAAGGATTTATTTTTTTGACTTCAAAAACGAACCTTTGACAAA
>DLKL01000018.1:92039-138500 GCA_002476495.1 Lachnospiraceae bacterium UBA7589 | reverse complement strand
CAACAAATCTCCGGAAGAGATTGCGGATATTGTTAAATGCCCTTTGGAGTATGTAATGCGGGTCATTAAAAATCCCCTGGAGGATGATGATGTAACTTTATAGGAAAAAGTTGCACTAAAGACCGGATGTTTATCCGGTCTTTTTACATTTATGGTTATACTGCATGAAACAGCGGGGTAATATATTATGTACGGAACATTCGTATTCCCCATAGAGTATAATTTTAATTGGCATAGAAAGAAAAAATAAAGGAAGAGGTACGAAACATCTTCCCAATCACATAAATAAATCTTATTATTGGTTTGTTCAAGACTAAAATAAGGAGATTTATGTGATATTACTAAGCTAATTTCTTGTAGGAATCGTGCCAACGGTTAATTGACGGAAACCATCTTGTAGTAACTTTTTGACCTTTGTGAATAAGTGTGTTAAAATAAAACGAGATATGTGTCCGGACATTTATCAGAGTATGAGCATAATGATTTGTCAGGGGGGCTGTATTCATGAAAAACAAAAAATACAAGGGATTGTTTTTTACAATTGCACTAGTTTTTGTTATTGCGTCTACCGGCTGTAAGGGGGGAAAAAGAGAATATACTCCGGAGGATAAGGAAACAATTTCGGGATCTGATAATACAACAGATCAGAAAACCGACGATGCTACGAAGGATAATTCAGATACGGAAGCGACTTATGATAATGCTTCACCGGAACCAAATGACAATTCTAATCAGGTGGCAGAACAGGATACAGAACAGGATGAATCGGATGAAAGTCCAGAAGAAAAAAATACTCAGACCGGGGAAATAAAGAAAGAAAAGCAGGAAACCGGGAACCAGGACAACAATAGTAATATCAATAACAACGCACCGATGAATCAGTCATGGACGACAGAAACCTTTACAACGACAGAAGCCTCCTCGGATGCTTACTACATAGATTCATATGCTGAGCAGGTGCTTGCTCTGGTTAATGCTGAGCGAGAAAAAGCAGGTGTTTCACCACTTACCATGAATTATACATTGGCTGCTGCAGCAAGGGTAAGAGCAAAAGAGATATCCGTAAGCTTTGACCATACCAGACCGGATGGCAGAAGCTGTTTTACAGCATGGGATGAGGCCGGGGTATCATATTGGACATGCGGAGAAAATATCGCTGCCGGTTATGGCTCGCCTCAGGCTGTTGTGACAGGCTGGGTAAATTCTCCCGGACATTATGCTAATATAATAAATGAGGATTTTACAGAGATGGCAGTGTCCTGTTATTATGACTCTGCTTCGGATTATGGATATTATTGGGCTCAATGCTTTAAATAGAAAATATAAAAAAGGAGGTATTCAAATGAATTTATATAATGTGGCTGAGATAGCACTGGGAATTTTGATTATTGGATTAGGATTATTTATGTTTATTGCTCCTGAAAAGGCGACAAAAAAAACTTTAAGAGATAATCCGTCGGCAGTGAAACGGACAAAAAGATCCGGAGTTTTTGAAATGATTGTCGGTATTTTATGGCTTGTTATGTGTATAGCCACAATGAAATTGTAACAAATTATTACAGGAGTAAGGGGAGAGATTATGAAAAATCCTTTTTCGAAAAGTGTACAGGGACTAAAAATCATTATTGTAGGCTGCGGTAAGGTAGGTACAACGCTTGTAGAACGGCTTAGCAGGGAAAATAACCATATTACGGTCATTGACCAGAATCCCGATGTGATCCAGAAGGTGACAGACACCTATGATGTAATGGGAATAACAGGAAATGGTGGGAGCTTTAGTGTACAGGATGAGGCTGATATAGAGGGAACAGATTTATTTATAGCTGTAACACAGTCAGATGAGCTTAATCTTTTGTGCTGTACTATTGCCAAGAAGGTTGCAAACTGTGCAGCTATCGCTCGTGTCCGTAATCCGGATTACATTGATGAATTGGGATATTTGCGTGGGCAACTGGGAATATCCCTTATTATCAATCCCGAATGGGATACTGCCACAGAGATAGCAAGGCTATTGAGATTACCTACAGCATTGGAGATTAACTCCTTTGCAAAAGGGCAGGTTGAACTTATAAAGTTTCGTATTCCCAAGGGTAATATATTATGTGATACTCCTGTGGCGGAACTTATAAAATTCAAGGTAGATATGCTGGTATGTGGGATAGAAAAAGACGAGAATCTTATTATACCGGATGGTTCTTATATATTTCAGGAGGGTGACGATGTATCCTTTATTGCTACTCCTGTGAATACCCAGAGCTTTTTCAAGCAGATAGGAGTAGATACACATCAGGTAAGAAATTGTATGATAATCGGTGGTGGTACTACATCATACTATCTTGCAAAACAGCTGGAGGATATGAATATAGGAGTTAAGATTATAGAAATGGATGAAAAGAGGTGTGAGCAGCTAAGCCTTCTGCTTCCGAAAACCCTTATTATTCATGGAGATGGAAGTGATGAAGGTCTGCTTGTTGAGGAGGGTATAAAAAGCGTGGAGGCCTTTGTGCCTCTTACCGGTCTTGATGAAGAGAATATACTTTTAACTCTTTTTGCTAGATCTTGCTCAGATACAAAGCTGGTGACTAAAATTAACAGGACTACCTTCCAGGATGTAATTGATACTATGGACCTGGGAAGTGTAATCTATCCACGCTATCTGACTACGGAATCTATAATCGGATATGTAAGAGCTATGCAGAATTCTATTGGAAGTAATATAGAGACTATGTATCATATTTTTGATAACAGGGCTGAAGCATTGGAATTTAAAGTGGAAAAGGATTCTCCGGTAATCGGAATCCCCCTTATGGAAATGCCTCTGAAGGGAGAACTGCTTATAGCGTGCATTAACAGAAACGGTAAAATACTTATACCTCGTGGTAGTGACATGATTATGGCGGGAGACAGGGTTGTGGTAGTGACAACTCATACAGGATTCTATGATATAAAGGATATTTTAAAGTAGGGAATGAATTATGAATTATTCTGTAGTTAGATATATTTTAGGTTGGGTAATGATTATAGAAGCTGCTTTTATGCTGGTTTCCTGTGGAGTAGCAGTATTATATGGAGAGCATGAAGGGTTCTCTTTTTTGTGGACCTTGTTGGGAGCGGCTGCCATTGGAGGCTTGATTGTATATAAAAAACCGACAGATATGAATTTTTATGTAAAAGAGGGTTTTGTAACAGTGGCATTAAGCTGGATTCTGCTTTCGGTAGTGGGATGCCTGCCTTTTGTGATAAGTGGGGAAATCCCTAATTTTACAGACGCTCTTTTTGAGACGGTATCAGGCTTTACTACCACAGGCTCCTCTGTTGTATCGGATGTTGAGGCAATGTCAAGATGCAGTCTCTTCTGGAGATGCTTTACAAACTGGTTAGGCGGAATGGGAGTGCTGGTCTTTATTCTTGCTATTGTTCCTATGGCAGGAGGAAGCCATATGAATCTCATGAAGGCAGAAAGCCCCGGTCCATCTGTAGGAAAATTAGTTCCCCGGGTAAGGCAGACTGCAATTATTCTCTACGGAATATATATTTTTATGACTGTTTTGGAGATAATTTTTTTACTTTTTGGAGGAATGTCTCTGTTTGATGCTATGACTACCTCATTCTCTACTGCCGGAACCGGAGGCTTTGGCATATATAATGACAGCTTTGGAAGTGTAAGCCCTTATATTCAATGGGTAGTAACAATTTTTCTTATACTGTTCGGAGTAAATTTCGGGGTATATTTTCTCCTTATCATGAGAAGATTTAAGCAGGCATTCTGCCATGAGGAGGCAAGGGTTTATTTTGTAATAATTGTATCGGCAGTTGTGGTTATTGCCATAAATATAAGAGATTATTTTGATACAGTAGGTGAATGCATAAGGCATTCAGCTTTCCAGGTATCATCTATTATTACCACCGCAGGATTTGCCAGTACAGATTTTAATTTGTGGCCGGATACCTCCAAAACAGTACTTATTCTTCTTATGTTTATAGGTGCCTGTGCAGGAAGTACAGGAGGAGGAATAAAGGTATCGCGTATTATCATTCTCGTTAAAACCATGTTTAAGGAGATAATATCATATCTTCACCCACGGAGCGTCAAGAAGATAAAGGTAGAAGGGAAGGCTTTGGAGCATGAGACGCTAAGAGCCACAAATGTATATATGATAACATATATTATTTTGTTTTCGCTGTCAGTATTTTTAATATCCTTTGAAGGAAAGGGACTTGTGACAGATTTTACATCCGTTACGGCATGTATCAATAATATTGGACCCGGCTTTGATATGGTAGGACCTATGTCCAATTTTGCGCATTTCAATGCCTTTTCAAAATATGTTCTTATTTTTGATATGCTTGTGGGAAGACTGGAATTGTTTCCTATGCTGCTGCTGTTCTGTCCAAGCATATGGAAGCCGACCAAGAATAGAATATAGTATACTTTTGCAAGTCGCAAAGCATAAAATAAAAAAGAGGAGTCTGGTGGGATGCTCCTCTTTTGTCATACAACCGGATGGTTCAAAATGAACCGAAAGATTGATATAAGAATGATAATTTAATATTTAGGTTTTATGACAAAAGGTATTCTATCACAATATTCGAAATTTTTCAACAAAAAACATAAATTTGCTGAAAAAAATTGTAAAGTTACTCTTGATGTGAATAAAAAAGGAGTATGCCTATGAATTTTAATATCTTTAACAGGGAAGATATCAGGGATGGAATAAATTATATAAAGGAAAATGGGATTACCAAGACCTTGTCAAAATTGGCAGGAGATGGGAAAGGCCGGATTAAAGGATATAATTCCTGGTATGAGAAAAGAAAGAGCAAATATGAGGAAAAATTCTCAAAAGAAGATTTATATGAGAATGAAGAAAAATATTGCTATAAACCCGAAATAAGCATAATTATAGCTATATGTCCGGAGGGAAACCAATATGTTGAGGAGAGCGTAAAGTCGGTTCTTGACCAGAATTATCATAACTGGGAGCTTATTCTGATAGATGAGCTTGGAAAAACCCGGGAAATAATTATGCCTTTAGCCCGGGGAGACAGCAGAGTAAAATATGTCCCTGTTGAGATTTGTATGGGAAATGCCCAATGTATAAATGTCGGTGTATCTCTGGCAAAGGGAGAATATGTAGGAATATTATGCCCCGGAGATACTATTGCCGGATGGGCGTTGCATTTGTATGTAAAACAGCTTCAGGAAAATAATTATGATATTTTGTATGGGGATGAGGATACATTTTATGAGGATGGACATAAGTACAAAACCCCGGTTTTTAAGCCTGAATATAGTCAGGAGCTGATCGATTCATATAATTATATCGGACATTTTCCACTTGTAAAATCCAATATCGTAAGACATGTGGCAGGATATCATAAAGAATTCGGACCGGGAGCAGATTATGATTATATATTAAGATGCGTGGAAAATTGTCAAAATGGCATAAAGCATATACCTGAAATCCTTTATCATAAAAGAATGGACAAAACGGATGATATTTCTAAGTCAGATACGTCATATAAGAGGGAGATTATTGAATGTAACAGATATGCGTTGGAAAGCCATATAAAAAGAATGTGTATATATGGAAGGGTTTCCGGAGATAACAGGGGAGATTTTAATACAATTATCTATGAAACTCCCGGAAATCCTCTGGTTTCAGTGGTAATATCCTCTGTAGCAGATACGGATAAATTAAAAAAGCTTGCTTTGGCCTTTTATGAGGGAGTCCGTTACAGTAATTTTGAGATAATTGTTGTAGAGTGCAATACTAAAGATAAAAAAAGAATTGCCTTTTTGCAAAGGATGGAGGAACAAAGAAAAAACTTCAGGGTTGTTTTTATAGAAACACCAGGTGATATATTAAAAATGAGAAATACAGGAGCCGGAGCTTGTAAGGGGGAATATATACTTTTTCTTGACAGCAATATTCAAATCAGAAGTCCGTATGCCTTGGGATATATGCTTGGAATGTGTATGCAGGACCGGGTGGGAATAGTAGGAGGGACTCTCATAACACCTGATAATTATATATGGGAAAAGGGGCAGGCTCTTGGACTGAACGGAATTTGTGCCTCTCTTTCCAGAGGGAATATGGAGGATGTCCCAGGGTACATGAATCATAATTGGGTAAATACTAACCATGAGGTGGTAGGAAATTCATGTATCATGGTGAAAAGAGCTTTGTATAATATTATAGGTGGGTATTCATGCAATTTTACGACATATGTGGGAGAAGTAGATTTTTGTCTTAAGGTGAGAGAACGAGGATACAGAATAGCAGCTCTTGCAGAAGCAAAGTGGACATATTGCCGATATGACAGACCTGACAGTGAGGAAGAAAGGGAACATGATGAGAATCTGTTCCGTATTATGTGGGATGGTGTTCTGACCCGGGGTGATGAATATTATAATCCTAATTTCAGCAGAAACAAAGAAGAATATTCTCTGGGTGATAACAACATTTTGTACGACGAAAGTGAACATTATAAGGAGGAACAGCATATCTAAAGTTATTGCACAAAGGGTAATTAGATGATAAAATGAACAGTAAAATTATGTATCAGAATAAAATTTCAGAAACGGGGTATTGCATGGAAAAACGAATTAAAGAACGTATAAAAAAATTAATAGCGTTGATAATGGCTGTGGTTTTATTTTTCCAGATATCGGGACTTCAGATTTTTACAGTTATAGCTGCTGAAATTAATATAGAAGGAGATATAACTGTAGATTATACATCTGAAGATAATTATATAGTTAGTTATGTCAATGCCACCATAACTTTAACCAAGGAAGGTAAAATAGAAGGAAGAATATATGGTTCAGGCGGAGAAATTACAATAGAAAACCAAGGTTATATATCTGATATAACCCACGAAGGCACAGTAGTTCTAAATAATTATGCCACAGGCCGGGTTAACAGGATGGCATGCGTAGACGCAATCGTTACTAATCAGGGATATATAGATACATTACAGATCTATGACGGAGGAATTGCAAATCTTACCGGAGGACAGGTAAGAAGTCTTACAGGGACATATAGTGGAGGAACATATCCTGTCATAAGAGCTACAGGTAATGCCACTGTCTACTCTCTTACAGGAAAAGCCGAGATTACAGGAAGTGGAACAATTAATGTTGTTGATGTTCTTTCTGTGGAAAATGATATTAACGATGTCAGATTGTGTGTTGGAAAAAATACAAATGTTATGGTTCCTGCAGGTGTAACGGCAACAGTTTATTACAATGATTACGCATATACCATAACAGATTATGAGGGAACTCTTGCTGACGGCATGGGTAATGTTATATTCTTTACTCCCGAGGATGAAAATACGGTGAAATTGCCTCAGGTAACGGATTTTGATGTTAGTAAGAAATACCTAAAGGGAGAGTCGGCAACAATAATCTGCGAAGCTGCAGATGGATACTATTTCCCTGAGGATTATATGCCGGCTGCCGACGGAAAAGGCACGGTATCGGTTAAGGTGACAGATGCAAAAAAGGCTGAGATTACATATACCTTTGGCAATGAGGAAGCATCCGAGGTAAAAGTTACTGTTCCCGGGGCAACAGAGCAAGGCGTTTTTGATGCTCCAAAGGGTCTCGCAGGTAAAACCGGGGAGGTAACAGGAGTAACAAAGGAAATGGAATATGCATCATCCCCTGATGCTTTAACATGGATAAGCTGTGCCCCACGCAATGGTTCCATGGCATTAGACGGAGGAGTATGGTATTTCAGGTATAAGGAAACCGTATACAAAAAAGCAGGTCCTGCAACAGAGGTGAGGGTAAAGAAGATGGGGCAGGGCAGTGTCAGTATACTTGATATATATTATGGAGATGAACCATATCCGGTGGCTGCCTCCGTGACTAATTCTACGAAAAGTGTAAAATTCCTATATAAGTGCAAAGGCGCAAGTGATGCTACCTATACATCAACAGTTCCTACAGATATAGGAAGCTATACAGTCAGGGCTGAATTCGAAGAAAATGAGGAGTATGGCATGTTTTATGCCACAGCCGATTTTTCGATAAGCTATCTGCCTGCTCCGGGCAAGGCATATACACTGTCAGGAACAAAAGGAAATAACGGATATTATATTTCCAACGTGACGATAATTCCACCGGATGGGTATTGGATAGCGGAGTCTCTTAACGGAGCTTACAAGAACAAGCTTTTAATCGATGAAAATACATACCCTGACAAAATATATCTTATGAATTATTCAAATGGACAAAAAACAGAAGGAATAAACATGGAATCAATTCTAATTGATACCATATCACCGAAGATAGACCTGGAAAATGGTAAGATTTATTATGCCCAGTCGCTTGAGGTATCTGTTTACGACAAGGCTTTGAAAGAGATTTATGTAAATGGGGAAAAGCAAAAAGGAGAAAACAGCAGAATACTCCTTAAGCTTTTATCAGATAACGGAAAAAAAGAGTATGAGATAAAGGCCGTGGATTATGCCGGGAATGAGACTATAGCTAAAGTTACTGTTGCTGCTGAATGGATAAAGAGTGGAATCATTCCGGCAGGTGAAAAAGTTAATCTCGAAACCGGAAATGCTTATCAGCTGGGAGACGGAAGCTGGAAGGTAGCCGGTGATGACACCTGCTACAACGGTGGGCAGGCAATTTACGTTGGAACCGGGGGCGACTATGTCTTTGAAAAGCAATAAGCCTTAGATGGCAGGAGGTTTTATGGACAAAGGGAAGAAAAAACTGATAATTGTAATAAGTGTGGTTGTGGTAAGTCTTATAGCCATAGCTGCTATTGTTGTTGCGGTTGTGAAAAAGAAAAACAGCTATAGGGTAATTAAAGTATATGAAGTAAAAGGAGATGCATATGTAAAAAGAAATGGGATAGATGACCTTAAGGCATATGATAATATGCTCCTTGAATCAGGAGACACAGTTGTACTTAAAAAAGGTGAAATGACTCTGAAGCTGGATGATGATAAATATGTATATGTGGAGGAAGGAACAGAGTTTATTCTTGTGGCTGAGGGAACCAAAAAGGACAGCAGAACAAAAATTCAGCTTAATAAAGGCTCCATTACTAATGAAATTGACAACAAGCTAAGCCGGGATTCCTCTTATGAGATTAACACTCCTAATTCAACAATGGCTGTAAGAGGTACAATTTTCAGAGTGTCTGTTTATGAGGATGACAACCACACCGTTTACACCCGGGTTTCCGTATTTGACGGTAATGTAGCTACATCCCTTGTTTATTCAGACGGAAAAGTGAACAGTGATGAAGTAAATGTTCAAAAGAGTAAGGAGGTAATAATTTATCAGGATGATAAAAATACCGATTATGTGGGAGATATAAGGGATATTGATTACAGCGATCTGCCTCCTGAAGTAATAGAGCTTTTGATAGAAATAATTGATAAGGGCACAGAGCTTGATATTTCCAGAGATGAATTGAAGGAGTATATATCAAAATATACGGGAGATTGCACAGTTACATTTGTATACAAAGGAAATGAGTTTGGTACTCAGACTGTCCGGGCCGGAGAGTGTGCAAAAAAACCAACCTTAATGCCTGCTCCCGGGGGAGGCTGGGATTATGATTTTACAGAGCCGGTTTACAAAGATATTACAATTAACTGGGTAGAGTAATGCTTTTTGAGTAAATGGCATTGAAGTTTAAACTAAGAATAGGAAGTATTATTGGGGCTGTGACATGAATATAGAAAAGCTTAAGCGTGTAAAAACAATACAGGATTTTTTTCAGATAAATGACAGGGGAGAGGTTAAGGAAGGAACCAGGCTTTTACTTGAGGCAATGGAGGAGGTTTCTCTTAATCCGGGTGAAAATATAGTCACATACGGAGATGACAGCGAAGACGGAATGTATATTATTCTACAGGGAACGGCTGATGTTTACAGTGCAGAGGGAACATTGATTAACACCCTGGGGGAAGGGGATTTTATAGGTGAGCTTGGCCTTATAAATGATGACAGCAGGGCTGCTACGGTAAAGGCAAGAGATGCTGTAAAATGTGCCAATATATCAAGAAAGCTTTTTGATGACATAGCAGCTGCAAACAGAAAGGTGTATGGCACCTTTATGAATATGCTTTACACCAAAACAACAACACTGGTTACAGAAAGGGAACGTATCAAATCAGAGCTTGCCATAGCCACCAGGATACAGACCGGATGCCTTGAGGATGATTTTACGGAATTTAACAAATTGCCAAGGGTAAAGCTCACAGCTGCCATGAGACCTGCTAAGGAGGTAGGCGGAGATTTCTATGATATGTTTATGATAGATGACACACATATGTGTTTTCTTATTGCAGATGTATCAGGCAAGGGAATACCTGCGGCAATATATATGAGTATGGCAAAAACCCACATAAAGAATTATGCAACCTTAGGCCTCCCACTGGGTGAGGTGGCTCAAAGAGCCAATAACCAGCTTTGCTATAAGAATGAGGAATCTATGTTTGTAACTGCATTTATCTGCGTTCTGGATATAGACACCGATAAGGTTACATTTATTAATGCCGGACATAATCGTCCGTTCATTAAAAGAGCCGACGGTGAGTTTGAAATGATACAGGCCAAGGTAAATATGGTTCTCGGAATGATGGAGGATGTTCCATACAGGGAACAGTGTATAGAACTTAATCCCGGGGATTCCATTTATCTGTATACAGACGGTGTTACAGAGGCTGTTAATACAGATAAAGAGCTTCTGGGAGATGAAAGACTTAAGAATATGTTAAATAAGCACAGGAATGATGCTGATACAGTGGATAAATTTGTAGAGGATATGTATGAAGAGGTAGATATGTTTGCACAGGGAGAAATGCAGGCAGACGATATAACAATGGTATATTTGTCCAGAGCATAAACGGGGGATCATATTAATGAAAAAAAGTGTAAGAGATATTCTGGAAGCATTAGTTGTATGCTTTGTCACATTCGTTTTAACAGTATTTAATCTCATATCTCCTCTGGACTATATACTAAAGGATGCTCTTTACCAGATTCCCAGAGGAATATCGGGAAATATAAAAATAATCGGAATAGATGAAAAAACTCTGGAGGAGCTTGGACCAATAAATACCTGGTCAAGACAATACTACAGCAATCTTGTGGAAATTCTTAATTCCAATCCGGATGCCAGACCGGCTGTAATAGGCTTTGATATTATTTTTTCCGGCAATGTGGATAAGGAGGGAGATATGGCATTTGCCGAACAGGCAAAAGCCGGTGACAATGTTGTGGTAGCAACACAGCTCATATATAAGGAGAAGCCTGAGGATGATGGAAATGGCACAAAGACCTATCCTGTGGATTATGTTATATATCCATATGAAGATTTAAAGGAGGCAGCCGTCCTCGGCTATACCAATGTTGCCCAGGATTCAGACGGAACAGTAAGAAGAGTGATAATGGAGGAAAGCTGTGAAGGTGAGAAGCTTAATATGTTCTCCCGTCAGATATATGATATTTATTGTGAAAAAAATAATCTGACTCCACAGCAGGTAAAAGCTGATAAAACAGGTCGTACACTTATAAATTACTCGGGTAAGCCGGGAGATTATGAGTATGTTTCCTTTGTAGATGTGCTTGAAGGCAGGATAGACACCCGTATATTTAAGGACGGCGTGGTTCTGGTGGGGGCGTATGCTTCTGGAATGCAGGACAATTTTAATGTTCCTAACGGATATAGCAGGCAGATGTTTGGAGTGGAGATACATGCTAACATTTTGCAGGCGTTTATGGAGGACAGATTCTCCACAAATGGTAATCCTTATATATATGGAATTATTACAGGATTGGTATGTGGTATTCTTCATTTTCTCTTTAAGAGGATTAAGATTTCCCTTGCTACAATACTTCTCGTTATAGCAATAGCGGCTGAGCTTGTGGCGGGAGTGGTGCTTAATAACAACGGAATAACAGTAAGTCTTTGCTATATGCCACTTGTAATGCTCTTATCATATATTTATTGTCTTGCCATAGGATATCTGATTGAAAAAATCAAGCAGAAAAAGGTATTAAATGCGTTCAAAAAATATGTGGCACCTGAAGTGGTGGATGAAATATCGAAAAAGGGTGATTTTCATATTAAGCTTGGTGGTGAAAACAGGGATATAGCTGTTTTGTTTGTGGACATAAGAGGCTTTACCACAATGTCAGAGGCACTTCCTCCGGAGCAGGTGGTGGAGATTCTCAATAATTATCTGGAGCTTACCACAGCTGCTATATTTAAAAATAGAGGAACCCTGGACAAATTCGTGGGAGATGCCACTATGGCTGTGTTTAATTCACCGTTTGATCTGGAGGATTATGTATTCCGGGCAGTATGTGCAGCCATGGACATTGTTGAGGGAGGAGCTGCTCTGGAAGAAAAGCTTATGAAGGAGTTCGGAAGAAGTGTGGGCTTTGGAGTGGGTGTTAATTGTGGACCTGCTGTTGTAGGTAATATTGGCTGTGATTTCAGAATGGATTTTACTGCTATAGGTGATACTGTTAATACAGCGGCCAGACTTGAAGCCAATGCAAAAAAGGGACAGGTTCTTATAAGCCGGGAGGTATATGACAGACTTAAAGACCGGATTGATGTGGAAGATATAGGTGCAATACCGTTAAAGGGTAAATCCAGGGAGATTTTTGTGTATTCAGTAAAGGGTGTCAGGAGGTAGAATACTTGAAATTTGAAAAGCTTTTGATAATACCTGACAGAGGTGAAATTGACAAATACGAAGCTCTTGCCTGCAAAGAGAACCTTGGCTTTGAATACAATGACTTTTTTATGCCCACTGTACTGGAAAACAGAGATGAAGTGGAAAAAGTAGTAAATATATATAAAGAAAGCAGGGAGCTGCCCCGGTATACAACCAGCCATGGTGCGTTTCTGGATGTTACGGTTTTTTCGGACGATCCTCTTATTGCAAAGGTATCAGATTACCGGGTGGAGCAAAGTATAGATATAGCAAGAAAACTGGGCTCGGAGAAGGTTATATTTCACACAAACTATGTGGCTAATTTTACTCTGCCGTCCTATAGGAGGGACTGGGTTGAGAGAAATGCGGAATATTGGAATAAAAAGCTTGATAAGTATAAGGATATACAAATATGCATTGAAAATATGTTTGATGATACACCTGAGCTGTTGAGCCGGCTTGGGGAGAAGATGAAGAACCGGGAAGGGTTTGGAATATGCTTTGACTATGCCCATGCCCATGTGTTTGGCCATGAGAAGGATATTCTCTCATGGGTAGAAGCTCTGGCGCCATATACTAAGCATATTCATATTAATGATAATGATTTTAAAAATGATCTGCATATGGCTGTGGGAGAAGGAAAGATAGACTGGAACAGGTTTAAAGCCTGCTATGACAAATATTTTGCCGGAGCATCAGTGCTAATTGAAGTAAAGGGCTTTGATAGAATAATGTCATCCCTGGATTTTTTAAGGGAGCTTTAAGATGATCTGCGTATAAAATGTGGGGGTGATGTTTTTGGAAAAATGTTGTGAGCTGGAAGTGGATGCAGATATAAAGAATCTGGATGTGGTAATGAGAACTTTGGAGGAAGAGCTTGAACAATGTGACTGCCCTATAAAAACTGTGTCCAGGGTAAGTGTGTGCATGGAGGAGCTTTTTGCAAATGTTGCGGGATATGCATATGAATTTCCGGGAGGAACATGTATAATACGGATATATACAGAAAATTCACAGGGAAGTGGTAATGTGCGTATTGAAATACAAGATTGGGGAGTTCCCTTTGACCCTTTTTCACGCCCGGATCCGGATATAACACTTTCTGCAGAAGAAAGAAACATAGGCGGGCTTGGAATATTCATGGTAAAAAAGATTATGGACAAGGTTGAATACCATCGGGAGGATAACAAAAATGTAATTATCATGGAAAAGGCATGGTAACAAAGCAGATATCAGAAAAAAATTAAGGAGGATATTATGGAGATTATTAAAGAGCAAAATGGGGACAGTCTGTTGATGGCTGTAAGTGGGAGATTGGATACAAATGCAGCGTCCCTGCTTATGAAGGAACTGGAGGAGAATCTGACAAGTGATGTAAAACATTTTGTTTTAGATATGGAAAAGTGCGATTATGTAGCCAGCTCAGGCTTAAGGGGAATTCTTTGGGCGCAGAAAAAAATGAATTCTTATGGTGGCGATATGGTGGTAAAAAATGTAATCGGAGACGTTATGGAGGTCTTTGAGATGACAGGCTTTGCCGATATTCTCAATTTTGCATAAAAAGGAGTATACATATGGATTTTAGCAAAGAAATTATTGAATTTGTCACAGACAAGGTAGGTGGGGTTCTGATAATTGCAGAGGGCTCTTCCCAGGTTGCCTACGCAGATTCTTACTTTAAGGAAAAGTATGGAAATGACATTGTAGGTATGGATGGAGATTCTGTGTTTATGTGGATGGATGACTGCCCTAAGCTTGAACCGGAGGGAAAATCCATAGAATGGGAATATGTTGATACTGATGAAAAAAAGTATTACAGATTTAATTCGGCTATGTTTGAGAAGGAGGGAAAGAATTACAAAATTCATCTCCTCACTGATATAACAGAATATATGGGGCTTAACAGGGATATCACCAAGTATATGTCATTTTTCAGAAAGCTTTCAGGCTTTCAGGCAGCAGTTATGGAAAAGCTTAATGATACATATTATGAGCTTCTGCCCTTGCTTACAGAATATTTTAAAAGCAGCAAGGCATTCTTTCTGTTGCAAAGGGATGAAGTGATGGATATTATTACCTATAATAAAATGGGGAATATATATAGCAATGACCGAATTGATATGTCCCCGGAAAATCAAAAGATTTTTTCGATTTCAGGTGAGGATGATATTTTATGGGAATGTCTCCCGGAAAAAATTAAAGAAGTATTTGCCTTAAACGGAGGTAAGGAGGGCAGCAGCTACCGGCTTCTTGTAAGTGGTGATGCTTCCGGACAAAAATATGCAATATTTTTACTTGTATGGCCCGGCATGGATCAGGAGTCAATTAATGAAAAATCTCTTAAAAGTGTTATAAAGCTTTATGCTGAAAATGGCATAATGAGAGAAAAACTGGTATATGAAAGTGAACATGACGGGCTTACCGGACTGTATAATAAGGGAAAGTACCTGACAGTTTCCCAGGATACATACGGTAATCTTGATTCAATCGCTATATTCAATTTTGATGTAAATAATCTGAAACTGATGAATGATAAGTTTGGACATGAGGCTGGCGACCGACTCATTATAAAGGCGGCAAACAGTATACGAAAAATCCTGAATAACCGGGTTCATGGATATCGGATGGGTGGAGATGAGTTTCTGGTGGTTGCCCGCAATGTGTCAAAAACTGAGGCCGATGATATAATGTCAAGGTGGAAAAGTGAACTGGAAAGACTTAATTCTGCCAATGATAATATTGATTGCGTTGTGGCTGTAGGAATGGCGTATGGTGACAAGGGATACGATTACGAGCTGCTTATGAAAGAGGCGGATAGTGCCATGTATCAGGATAAAAAGAGCAAGAAGAGGCCGGGGGAGGAAATACGATAGCGTCAGGTTTTCCTTTTACAGCTTCCGGCTTTACAACATGTACCATAATATAATACCATGCATAGGGAAAAAATACTGACCATCTGGGCTCTGTAGGTAAAGAAATAGTGGAGATAAGAGTGGTTACCTAAAACAAAATACCTTATGTATGGTATTATGCTTATAATAAAAAATAATTTTGTTGCAGGAATGCTTCCGGGTTTCTTTAATACATAGTAAACCATTAGAAAAAGCAGGATAAATACCAGAAACCATACATAGGCATGTGTGGGTATAAAGTTAAAAGGAAGCAGGCAGGAAACGTTTTTTGCCAGAGCACTCAATCTCAGGGAAAGTCCGTCAAGGTCAGAGGCTGCTCCGCTGAAACGGTGGTTAGCCTCCGTAAGAGCCTGGGAGAATACATTTTTTTCCAGGACAACAGAGGCGATACCCCATTTGGATACCCAGGCAAGTATATATCCGCAGCTCCATTGTATGGCTCTTCCTGTCAAAAGCTTTAAACCGGGGGCTAAAGCATGAAATTTTCCTGATTCATATTCAAGCACAATGAGAAGGGCTGCAGGTAATAACAGAGTTAGAGTTTCAGTGGTGAGAAAATCGAAATATGCAGTCAGATTTCCGATTATAAAAAAAGCCAGGGAGGATATTAAGCCTCTCTTTTTGTATGCAATATATATATATATTGAGAATGAAAAGGTCAGGATAAAGCACCATATGTATTCCATGCTCATGGATATATACCATGGCGAGATACAACAAAAGGATATGCAAAGGGGAATAAAGGCCTCAGGAGTATTTTTCCTTACCAGAATGGCAAGAAGAATAAATAAGGCTGCAAGGATAATACCAAGAATAATATATATGCCATTAATATCTGTGAAAATCAGTAGGGGTTTAACTATTATGGCAGAGCCATGCCAGTATCGTGTATAATCATAATTTGTTTTTTCCCCTTTTGACACAGAAAAAAGCAGATTATAGTTTTCGTTGTTATCCGGAGTATAGTAGTATGAGGAGGACAGGGCAGAACGTACAGGGTGTCCCGAATCATAGTTGTATACTATATTGAGAAGGATGGAATCTGCATAATGATCAATGATTGAGGCATGATCAGCCTGATTATATGCAAAAAATACCTGATTTCGGGTCATATATACAGCGGATTTTTGCACATTCTTCTGTATGGATTTTTTAGGTATGGAGGCTGTACCTGTAAGGAGCAAAAGCTCAAAAAAGGTAAGAAAAATAAAGGCAGCGATATAGGGAATAAAGGATGTCATATTTTTCTTTGCACTTTTTGGTAGCTTCATGGCTTAAATATCCTCTTCTAAATCTGATTTTGTCAGGGTTCTTATCTGGGAATCTGAAGGATTATCTATTTCCACAATCCTTGTTGCCTGACGTGAGATGGCACGTTCCATATAGTTGCGAACCTCACGGGCATTGGCAAAATTTTCGATATGCTTATCAACCAGGGAATTAAAATATTCTTTTACATATTTTTTCCCCGGTTCATTTGGAATATAATCCTGTTTTTTACACATAGACATAAAAATATCATAGAGCTGGTCGCCGGTGTAGTCCTGAAACATAATATATTTGTTGAAACGGGATTTTAATCCGGGATTGGAATTTACAAATTCCTCCATAAGCTGAGTGTACCCTGCTACAATAACTACCAGCTTGTCCCGGTTGTCCTCCATAAGCTTAAGCAGGGTGTCTACGGCCTCTTGTCCGAAGTCCTTGCCGTCCTTTCCGGAGGTTAATGTATATGCTTCGTCTATGAAAAGCACACCTCCAAGGGCACTTTCCACAACCTCTTTGGTCTTTGTAGCTGTCTGCCCCACATATCCCTCCACAAGATTTGAACGGTCAACTTCAACAAGCTGCCCCTTTGGCAGAATTTCAAGACTTTTGTATATCTTAGAAAGAAGTCGTGCCACAGTGGTTTTACCTGTACCCGGATTGCCTGAAAAAACCATGTGGAGAGTCATTGATGGCTGTTGCATTCCTCTTTCCTTGCGCATTTTCTTTACCTTTAGAAGATTGATAAGGCTCTTAATTTCCTTTTTGACCTGCTCTAGCCCTACCAGATTGTTTAACTCTTCCATGACCTCCTCCAGGGTGTAGTCACTGTCGCCGATTTCCTTTTTGTTAAGAACCCCTTTCATACCGTTGATGGAGGCATTTCCGGAGCTTTGTGCTATAGGACCCTGCCCCGGTTCGTAAAGCTTTAGCTTTCTGAGATAGTTTTCAATCTGAAGTGTGTAATCTGTAAGCCGTCTAAGCTCCTCCGGAGTTACATCATTATTAACGGAAATAAATTCCTGCCCCAGTTTCTCATATAGGTTAAGAAGATTTCTTGATTTTGAAAACCCCTTTGTTGTATAAGCTGACTTACCGGACAAATCGGCCTCGGCAAAGTAGGTGAAGGAACGGGGGATTTCTGTGGCAAAGTCTTTTGCACTTATTCTGCTGTTCCTGAAAATAAGCAGCTTTTCGGGGGTAAAGTATTCGCCCAGATATTGATGAAAAAAGTTTATCTCCGGGTATAAATCTGTATTGGATGAGTCGAGAAGATATGCCAGAAACTGTAATAAATCAAAGCGTATCATTTCTTTCATGGTAATTCCGGTTTTAGGGCCAAACCCCTGGTGGGTAATAATTTCACCATACATATAGCAATCGTTTAATTCCTGCTTTAAAGTGTCACTCATAATAACCTTCCTTTTTAATAAACTATATTTTATATTTGTATTATTTATGGTTTGTATATTGGAAATTATACCCCATGAGGCGAGGTCAGTAAAGAGGAGGTTTCACCAAATAAAGTTGAATATGTGGGGTTAATGTGGTAGAATTACTTAAATTGTGTTTGATAAAAACCTTAATAATTTTATATCCGGAGGAAAATATGAGATTTCGTCCATGTATTGATATACATAACGGAGCTGTAAAGCAAATTGTTGGCGGAAGCTTAAGAGATGAGCTTGATACCCCGAGAGAAAATTTTGTGTCGCAGCTTAACGGAGATTTTTATGGTAATATGTACAGGGAAAGTGGTCTGACCGGAGGACATGTCATTCTGCTGAATCCTGTTACCGGCCCCTTTTACCACGAGGATGTGGAGCAGGCCGGACTGGCGCTTGGGGCATATCCCGGAGGACTTCAGTTGGGAGGAGGCATTAATCCCGAAAATGCCGGGAGTTTTCTCGATATGGGAGCCAGCCATGTTATCGTTACATCCTATGTTTTTAAGGATGGAAGGATTAACATGGACAATCTGGACAAAATGGCAGCTACAGTCGGGAAGAAACGTCTTGTTCTGGATTTGAGCTGCCGGAAAAGGGACGGAAGATATTATATTGTAACCGACAGATGGCAGAAGTTTACAGAAGTTGTGCTGGATGAGTCCATCCTTGATATGCTGGCAGACTATTGCGATGAATATCTTATTCATGCCGTTGATGTGGAAGGAAAGGCCTCAGGTATAGAGGAGGAGCTGGTGACGCTTCTTGGCTCCTGGGGAAAAATTCCCATAACTTACGCCGGCGGAATTGGCAGCTTTTACCATCTTGACAGAATTAAATTGCTGGGAAGAGACAGGGTTGATGTCACTGTTGGAAGTGCCTTGGATATTTTTGGTGGCAGCATGAAATATGAAGATGTAATTGATTTTTGTACTACAGGAAGATGTGCAGAGATATAAGGAGGAAATATAAGTGAGAAGATTTAGAAAAACAGCGGTGTTTACATTGATTGCAGCTATGGTATTATCCCTTGCCGGCTGCGGAAAAAAACAGGATGAAAGCAATAATAGTGCTACTCCTTCGGACGCAGACAGCCAGGAGATAGTTGATGATTATGACTGGGTCACAACCGAGGCTGAGGCGGAGGAAAATCCAAGATTTAATACAGTTGAGGGTGCAGATGTAATTGGAGTCAACTTTGACGATAATACCAATTCGGGTTTTGTGTCATATACCAACGGAGGAAGCTTTACCATGACTCCCCAGGACGGAAAGCTGGTGCTTGACATAGCAAGCAACGGAATAAGGGAGCATGCCTGCCAGATTTATTATGACGGATTTACAATGGCAAAGGGCTGTGTATATACAATTTCCTTTGATATATCCTCTACAGTTGACAGAGTTGTTGAGTGGAGAGTGCAAATAAACGGAGGAGATTATCACGCATATGCCAGTGAAAAGATTAATCTTACTGCCCAACCACAGACTATAACAAAGGAATTTGTCATGGAGGAAAGCTCGGATCCTGCACCAAGGTTTGTTATTAATATGGGTATGTTTGACGGTGTAGAGCTTCCTGCACACCAGATTACACTGGATAATGTATCTCTTTTTGTAACAGACAGCTCAAACGCCGATAAGATAGAGGGAGCACCTGTACCGATACAGGTTAAGGTAAATCAGATTGGATATGCTCCCGATGACACTAAAACAGTAATAGCTACATCCAAGGAAGATGAAAGATTTAAGATAGTGGATGCTGATACAGGAGAGACCGTATATATCGGCGAATATGATCCGACCAGAATATATGATCCTAATGTAGGCTCAAGCCTCCATAAAGGAGATTTTTCTGATTTTAAGACACCGGGAACATACAGGATTATATCAAGCCCATCCGGTGAGTCTTATGAGTTTTCTATAGGAGAAAATCTTTACGATGATATATATAAGGACGTTGTGCGCATGCTTTATAACCAGAGATGCGGCTCGGATCTTGATGAGGATATTTCAGGTATATTTGCCCATGAGGCCTGTCACATGTCACAGGCAGTAGTATATGGTGATGACAGCAAAAAGACATACGATGTATCAGGCGGCTGGCATGATGCAGGAGATTATGGACGGTATGTCGTTCCGGGGGCAAAGACAGTACAGGATTTATTCCTTGCATATGAGGATTACAACCAGAAATCCGATGATATGGGAATTCCGGAGAGTGGAAATGGCATTCCTGATTTATTGGATGAGGCAAAATATGAGCTTGACTGGATGCTCAAGATGCAGGACCCTGAGACAGGAGGAGTGTATCATAAGGTGACTGCTCTTGTATTTCCTGAGACCGTGCTTGCCGTTGATGAGACAGATCAGTTGGTGCTTGCGCCTATATCCTATGCTGCCACAGCGGATTTTGCAGCGGTTATGGCAAAGGCATCCATACTTTACACTGATATAGATAGCAGCTATGCAACAAAGTGTCTTGAGGTAGCTAAAAAGGCTTATGCCTTCCTTGAAGCCAATCCGGATATGGGTGGCTTCCAGAATCCTGATGAAATTGTTACGGGAGAATATCCGGATTCTTCATTAGATGATGAGCTTTTATGGGCTGCTACCGAGCTTTATATTGCAACAGGAGATAAAAATTACCTTAGCACAGTAAAAAACTGTATGGAAAATGATTATAGAACCGGATTTGGCTGGGCAAGCATCGGAACATATGCACTTTATGATCTTGCCAAGACAACAGGGGTTGACGAAGCAGTACAGACAATGTCTGTTGAGAAGATTATAGCCATGGCAGATAAGCTTTTGGCAAAATGTAAGGAGGATGGTTTCTTTATGGGACTGTCTACCTATGGCTGGGGAAGCAATAAGGATGTAGCAGACAATGGAATGCTGTTCCTGGTTGCATATAAGCTTAAGCCTGATGAAGAATATCTGGAATATGCCCAGAAGCATAGAGATTACCTTTTCGGAGTAAATGGAACAGGGTATTGTTATATTACAGGATATGGACAGCTTTCTCCTGTTTCTACACATCACAGGCCATCCCAGGTTCTTGGTGAGACTATGCCGGGAATGCTTGTAGGAGGTCCAAACAGCTCTCTGCAGGACCCATATGCCAATGCAGTTTTATATGGATTTGCTCCCGCACTCTGTTATGTTGATAATGAGCAAAGTTTCTCCTGTAACGAAATTACAATATATTGGAATTCGCCACTCATATACCTTATGACAGGCTTAATATATCAGTAGGAGCAACGGTAATAAATGACAGCACTTATAAATAAACTTCTGGCAAACGATAAGATAAGATATGTAATTGCCGGAGGCTGTACAACTCTTGTAAATTTAATAGCATTTTTTCTGCTTAGAAATTTTACCCAGCTGGGAAGAAACACATGCAATGTTATAGCCATAATACTGGCTATAGCATTTGCATATGTAATTAATAAATTTTTTGTTTTTCGCAGCAAAACTGCAAACTGGTATGAAGGTATAAGCGAGATGGTGACCTTTGTAGGAGCCAGAATAGTATCGATGGCTGTAGAGGTTCTGGGATTTGCCATACTTTGCGACAGCTTCAGAATGTATGAGCTGGCAGCAAAGCTGGTTGTGCAGTTTGTTGTTCTTGTGGTTAACTACCTTTTTAGCAATCTTCTGGTATTTAACAAAAAAAGACTAAGCTTCGCAGAGAAGCTTAAGGATAATTATTGTTATTACATTTCCTTTGTAATCGTGCTTATATTTATGACAGCCATATGTGTTGTCCAGGAGATAATCCCCTTTGGGACCAACTCTCTGACTATAGTTGACAGTGTACATCAATATCTTCCGTTTATGGCTGAGCAAAAATATAAGCTTACAAACGAGGGGAGTCTTTTTTATACCTGGAATATTGCTATGGGTTCAAATTTTGTATCCCTTTCGGCATATTATTTAAATAGTCCCTTTAATTATCTGTTGCTGCTGTTTGATAAAAGCAATCTCATATGGGGAATTAATATTATTATTGTCCTTAAGATATGCCTCTGTGCACTTACCATGGCATATTACCTCTCAAACAAGGGTGGGAAAAAGAAAAGGGATATATATATAATTGCCCTTTCTGTAAGCTATGCCCTTAGTAACTATGTCGTGGGGTATTCCTGGAATATGATGTGGATGGACTGCCTTATTGCATTGCCGCTTCTTATGCTGGGCTTTGAAAGATTAATGAGGGACAGGGATCCAAAGCTATATACCATTGCATTGTTTTATTGCCTGTATTGCAACTATTATATAGGCTTTATGATATGCGTATTTATGGTGCTCTGGTTTTTTGTATATTCCCATCCGGGAATAAAGGCATTTTTTATGGATGGAGTCCGTTTTGCCCTTTATTCTCTGTTAGGCGGGGGAATGGCTATGTTTACTCTTTTGCCGGCATATTTTGGCATTATGTCTACAGCATCGGGCAAAATGGCCTTGCCCCCATGGGAGTGGTATGGAAGTATTATAGATATATTAAAGCAACAGATGTTTCTTACAAAAACCATAACCAACCAGACCTATGACGGAGGAGCTAACCTGTATTGCGGTATGCTGGCTGTGTTTACATTCTTTGTTTATATAACAGAATTCAAAGACAGACCTTTTGAAAAAATAAGAAAGCTGTTGGTATTGGTTTTTCTGATGATAAGCTGTAACAATAAGCTGCTTAATTATTTGTGGCATGGATTTCATGACCAATACGGAATACCAAACAGATTTACCTTTTTGTTTATATTCCTCCTCCTGGATATAGCCTATGATGTTTTATCTGACATAAAGAATATAAAGCCGGCTAATGTTTTTGCGGGAGGCATACTTACCACAGCATATATAGGAATTTGCTGGAAACAATCCGATATAAGCGACATAGTTGTGATTTGCTCACTGATTATGGTGATTATATACGTAGTATGGTGTGGACTTAGAAGCAACGGTACAATAAAAAAATTTGTGTTTTCTCTTGTTCTTACCCTGGTGTGCTGCGTAGAACTTATTGTAAACGGAACCTTTGGATTTCTGGAAAATGGTATTTCAAAGATTCCCGGAAAATATGATACTACCGGGGAAATTGCCGTTGCAAATGAAGAAATTAAGACAATGGCCAGGGAGGATAATGCCGGCTTTTACAGGGCAGAGCTTATGGATTCTACGGTTCTTGACGAGGTTACATGGCATCAGCTTCCAAGCATAGGTACATTTTGCTCCACTGTTCTTGGGGATATGGTAGCTGCTATGGGTAAGCTGGGCTTTTATACCGGAGCCAACGAATTTTTATATATGGGATACACACCTTTTACTAATTCTATTTTTAATGTCCGTTATCTTCTTTACAGAGAGGGTGATTTTAATAACTATGATTACAATTATGTAAAGACCATAGATGGAGTGGGAATATATGAGAATCCGTATCCGCTTTCACTTGGATTTGTAGTAAATGATGATATCCTTGACTGGAACCTGAAGTTATACAGGTACGATATTGCCCAGAACAATCTTGCTGCGATAATGACCGGACAGGGAGATATGTTCAAAAACGTTAAGTATCCGCTTATGGTTGATTCCGATGACGGAAGACTCTATGTTACAGGGACAAGAGTAAGCTTTTCTCCGGATAAGGACGGAAAAGTAAGCTTTTCAGCTTCGTTTTTTGCTGAGAGAGCAGGAGATTATTACCTGAATTGCCGGGGCTCCTATCTTAAAAAACTTACATTTTATGTGAATGGAGAGATGCTTACCGCTGACAGATATCAGGGGCAGATGTTCCATCTGGGTAATCTGGATAACGGCGATTATATTACGATTGAATTTGAATATTCACAGGCTGAGGCTGATAAGGAATATAATGTAAGTATTACAACATCACTCTTTAACAGGGATGCATACGAAACCGTTTACGACAGGCTGAAGGAAAATATGCTTTCTGTTGAAAAATATGAGGATGGTTATATAAAGGGTACGGTGTATATTCCACAGAATAAGGTGCTGTTTACATCTGTACCGTATGATGAAGGCTGGAAAATTGAGGTCGATGGAAAAAATGCAGAATATGTGAAGGTATGTGATGCCTTTATTGCCGTTCCCCTGGAACAAGGCAAACATAGTATAGAAATGACATATATGCCTAAGGGATTGATGCCGGGTATAGGAATTTCGATTATATCTATTGTTTTTTTTGCTGTATTGGTTTTTATTAAAAAGAAGAAATTAGCAATAATGACATTGACCGAAAAGTAAATATATAGTAGAATAATCTATTATGACATGGTTGTCGTTCAGAGAGAGAAAAACTATAGAATAGGGGTGTATCAATGGATAAGTTAAAAGAGCTTGGCTGGCAGAAACTGACGATTGCCGCAGCGGTTTTGGAAGTAATTCTGGGAATTATCCTGGGAAGTATTTTTGGAGCAGCAGCAGCGGGAATTGTAATTGCAATTCTTTGTGGGATTATTACGGGGCTTGTTGTGTTCATCCTGTGTGGCAATGAGATAGGTGGCCATTCCAAGAACGATAAGTACAAAAAGCTTTTTATGAATATGCCAATAGGGTTTGCCCAGGCGAAGATAATAACAGATTCCATGGGTAACGGAATCGGTTATTGCATCGAGAATGCCAATGATAAATTTGGAAGTTATTTCAATCTTGACAGCTCTGATTATGAAGGAAAGATTCTTGGTGAAAGCAAGATAGATGTTCTTCAGGATATTAATGCCTGGTTTACGGCTTATAACAATTCGGGAACCAAGGAAGGGGATTTCATGGATGTTGAGATAACCATGGAGAAGCTGAACAAGGTATTCAATACTTTGATGTATAAGTCAGAATCCGATTATATTAATATGGTTGTTATTGATATAACTGACCAGAAGGAGACCGAAAACAAGCTTTCCAAGGCTATTGAGGATGCAAACGCAGCATACAAGACCCAGGCTGAATTCCTGGCTAATATGAGCCATGAGATAAGAACTCCTATCAATGGAATTCTCGGTATGCTTCAGCTTACACTTATGGCAGACGATTTGCAAGCAGATTACAGGGATAACCTCCTCACTGCAAAAAATTGTGCGGATACCCTGTTAAGACTTATCAATGATATACTTGATATAAGCAAGCTTGAGGCAGGCAAATATAATCTTAAGGAAGAAATATTTGATGTAAGAAGTGCTATTGAAGAGACAGTAGCTGCCCAGGTTCCGTTGGCAACCAACAAGGGACTGGCGCTTGATTGCACCTTTGGCAATAACATACCTAAGCTGGTTAAGGGCGATGGACAGAGAATACAGCAGATTCTTAATTGCCTCTTATCCAACGCATTGAAGTTTACATCTGAGGGTAGTGTAAGAGTTAAGATAGCAGCCATTGATACAGAAAAGGAAAACATTAATATTCGTATAGCGGTAGCAGATTCAGGAATCGGAATATCTGAGAAGGATATGGATAAGCTCTTTATCAGATTTTCCCAGGTTGATGCATCAGATACACGTAAGTATGGCGGATCGGGACTTGGGCTTGTAATCTCCAAGCAGATAGCAGAGCTTATGGGAGGAACCATCAGTGTACAGAGTAAGGAAGGAATAGGCTCTACATTTATAGCAGAGATTCCACTTAAGGTTGTAAAAGCCGCTGAGGCCGAGGCACAGAAGGAACAGGACGAAAAGCAGGAGGATGCGGCAATATTCTCAATTAATGCCCATAGTAAGGCAAGAATTCTTGTTGCAGAGGATGAGCCTGTTAATCAGCAGGTTATCGGAAAGCTTCTCGGAATGGCAGGCTTCTCTTATGATATAGCAGAGAACGGCGAAAAGGCTATTGAGCTTTTTAAGCAGAAGGAATATGATGCGGCACTTTTCGATGTGCAGATGCCGGTTATGGATGGTATTGCAGCAACTCAGGAGATTCGTGATATTGAAAATAAGGAGCACAGAAAGAGACTTCCTATTATTGCTGTAACAGCAAGAGCGATGTTTGGAGATAAGGAAAGAATTCTTGAGAATAAGCTGGATGACTACATTGCTAAGCCATATAATCTCAATACAGTTGTGGAAACATTGAACAAATACATAGATAAAAAGGACTAAAGCGATTAGGATTATTACATACCCGGGGGATGTTATCTGCGTGAGCACATCCCCCGGGTTATTTAGTGGAAGTATTATCACTTTAAGGGGTATAACATGAAACAGCAGTTAAAATCAGTAAAATTTAACATGGTTATGAATGCAATTCTGACTATGTCCAATATAATCTTTCCATTAATAACCTTTCCGTATGTGTCAAGGATACTTATGCCCGACGGAATGGGTAAAATATCCTTTGCTACATCCATAGTTGCATACTTTTCCATGCTTGCCCAGCTGGGTATACCCACATATGGAATAAGGACCTGTGCAAGAATAAGGGATGACAGAAATAAGCTGTCAGCAACGGTTTGTGAGCTTTTGCTATTAAATGCCGTAACACTTGTAATAGCCTATACAGCCTTTATTGTATGCCTTTGTGCCATACCGAGACTCAGGGCTGAAAGAAATCTTCTTGTTATTATGTCGGTGACTATAGTATTAAATGCCATAGGAGTGGAATGGCTATACAAAGCTTTAGAACAATATGCATATATAACCATAAGATCCCTGGTGTTTAAAATTATTGCCCTGGCAGCGATGTTTTTGCTTATACATCGCCCCGAGGATTATGTAGTATATGGTGGGATATCCATATTTGCGGCATCTGCATCAAATGTAATGAATTTTGTCAATTTGGGAAGGCTTATTTCCTTTAAAAAAAATGGAGAAAAATACAATCTTAAAAAGCATATAAAACCCATGCTTGTGTTTTTCTGGGTTTCCGTGGCAGCAACAATATATACCAACCTGGATAATGTAATGCTTGGATTTATGAATACGGATACAGAGGTGGGATATTATTCCGGTGCAGTGAAGGTAAAGACTATTCTTATCGGTCTGGTAACCTCTGCCAGTGTGGTGTTGCTTCCAAGAGTATCAAATTATCTTGAAAAAGGGAAAAGAGAAGAATTTAATCAGGTTCTCAATAAAACAATGAGGTTGATTATTATAATGGCTGTGCCGCTTACAATCTATTTTATTTTCTTTGCAAAAGAAAGTATAACCTTTCTGTCGGGAAAAGAGTTTGAGGGAGCAATTGTGCCTATGATGATTATTATGCCTACGCTTTTATTTATTGGTATGACAAATCTCATAGGAATTCAGATGATGGTGCCTCTTGGCAGGGAGAAGCAGGTATTCCGGTCAGAGGTATGGGGAGCAGTAATTGATTTTGTTATTAACCTGTTTTTAATTCCCGGGTATGGGGCAGCAGGCGCAGCTATAGGTACTGTGGTGGCTGAATTGGCTGTACTGATTGTACAGTTGATTTACACAGGGAAGGATGTGAAGGTAATATTTTCAGATATGCCATGGGTTAAGATAATAGCAGCCTGTGTAGTGGCAGGTGCTGTGGCTGTTCCTGTGAAACTTGCGGACTGGAATTCTGTGATTACCCTTATGGTGTCAGGGTGTCTCTTCTTTGGAATATATGGAATAAGCCTTATAATTCAAAGGGAGAGCCTGACAATTGAAACCATAAAGGGAATAGTGAAAAGATAGATAATTCATAGTGATATGTCGCAAAATATATAAGCAGACTTATGAGAACATATTTATCCTTCTTATATGTCGTTCGTCATTGGAAAATGGTGTATCTACAAAATAGTCAACAATCATAAGAGCGAGTCCCGGACCGGTGGTACGTGCACCAAGGCAAAGTACATTGGCATTGTTGTGCTCCTTAGTGGCTTTTGCAGAAAAACAGTCACTGCAAAGGGCAGCCCGTATACCTTCCACCTTGTTGGCTGCCATTGACATTCCGATTCCGGTGCCGCATATGAGGATGCCAAGCTCTGCTTCCTTGCTTGTGACTGTATCTGTAACAGCCTTTGCATATACAGGATAATCGCAGGAGCAGGTGTCATTGCAGCCCACATCCTTTATGTCAAAGCCTCTTTCCTTAAGATGTCTGATTATTTCCATTTTGAGCTGGTAACCACCATGGTCACATCCGATTGCTATCATATAAATTCCCTCCATATTTTTTAAAACTTGAATATTGTGAATAAACTATACTGTAATTACTCTGTGTCCTGCCGCTTTGAGGAGACGATTCATTATGGCTCCGCCCAGCTCCCCTTCATTAAATGCTTCACTGTATATATAATCAATGCCGGATTCGTCACATTTTCTCAGTACAGCATACAGGTTCGCGGCAATGGTTTCGTCTTTCTGACGATTGCCCGCTATAAATATGTTGTCGGCGATATAATAAGGGGCATTTTCATCAGTTGTTATAACCGCTACCTTATAGCCCTCCTCAGTCTTTTGCTGGGTGAGGGAATTGATAAAGGTAATTATATCGTTAAAATTGCCCTCTATAATTGACAGCTCACCCTTGGGAGCATAGTGAGTATATTTCATCCCCGGAGCCTTTGGCCTGATATTCTTGTCGGGAGTAATTAGAGATGGATCAATACTTACCTCGCCGACTATGCTTTTAAGCATAGATTTGGTTACAAATCCGGGTCTTAAAATCGTAGGAGTATCCCCGGTCAGATCAACAATGGTTGATTCTATGCCGATACCGACAGCACCACCATCCAGTATCATAGGAATTTTGCCTGTCATATCTTCGGCAACATGTGCAGCTGTGGTAGGGGAAGGCCTTCCTGAGGTGTTGGCACTTGGGGCAGCAATGTATAAGCCACTTGTACGGATAAGGTTAAGGGCAACAGGGTGGGACGGCATACGAATTGCAACTGTTGGAAGTCCTCCGGTAGTTGTATCAGGAACAATGTCCTTTTTTGGTAAAATTATGGTCAGGGGACCGGGCCAGAAGGCTTCCATAAGCATAACTGCTTTATCCGGAACCTCTTTAGCCAGCTTGTATACATCCTCTGTGTTTGCTATGTGTACAATAAGGGGGTTATCACTGGGTCTGCCCTTGGCATTGTATATTTTTGAAGCTGCACCGGGATCCAAGGCATTTCCACCAAGTCCGTAAACTGTTTCTGTAGGAAAGGCCACCAGGTCACCATTGTTTAAAATGGCACAGGCTTCTTTTATAGCCATCGGGTCGTCTCCCGAACAAATTCTCGTATTAATTAATTTTTCTTCGTCTTCCATATTAATTTCCTGTAAAAATAAGGTTAATTTGTTACATACTATATATGCAACCACAATTTAAGAATATTTTTTTACTTTTGTCAATAGAAACTTTAAAAAACATAAATACAAAATTAATATTGCCTGTATAATGTAATTGGGTAAAGCTTACTTTTCAGGAATAAAAAGGTCAATTGAAAATATATCATTTTCTATACCGGCATTGATTTTGTATCCCAGCTTATCTCCAAGACATTTTACAACGTACAGGCCGAGACCGGTTCCGTTTGAGTTACGGGATTTATTTCTGTAAAATGGTTCAAAAATTCTGTTCACATCAACTCCGGAATAATCCGTTATATCATTTGCTACAGATAACTGAATAAGGCCGTCCCTTTTGAACAAATTGATTGTAATGCGGGAAAGGGTATATTTTCTGGCATTTGAAAATATATTTTCCAGAATTCTTTCAAGAAGGGTCAGGCTGGAGCTGATAAAGATATCCTCCTTTGGAATGTTGAATTCTGTGGAAATGTTTTTTTGCACAGTCCACTGGTATTGCTCCATTATAGTATTCCATAAAAGGTTCCGGAGATTAATATTTTCAAATTCAATAGGCTCGGTGTTTGCCTGCAACACAGATATTTCAAAGAAAATCTCTGACAATGCCTGAAGGTATTGGATTTTATCCCTGACAATATACAGGTTCTCCCGGTCGGCAGCACTGAGCTGACCGTTTTTTTCTATAAGCTGAAGATACCCCTTTGCTGCAGTAAGTGGAGTCCTGAAATCATGGGATATTCCGGCTATCACATTTTTCAGGGTGAGCCGCTCCTTTTTAAGCTCTACAGATTGGGATTTAAGCTTGTCAATGTACAAATTGAGAGCATTTGCAAGATTGACAATATCCTTCCTGAAATATTCAACTGTAATGGGAGAATTCAGAGATGAATCAAGGTGTTCGGTAAGCGCTGCTGTAAAAAGAGAGAGCTGTCTTTTGTATTGCCGGATAAACACAACAAGGATTGCTGCCAAAATAAGCAGCAATCCTAAAAACAATATTAAAAAGTAATGCAATTTGTTCATATTCTTTTCCCTGTAATACAAAAGCCGGTTATTTAAATTTCTTTTTCTTATATCCAATATACGATATTACATACCATATAGCAAGTTCTATAATTGTACTTACTATTATTTTAAGCACCAGCTCCGTGGAAATGCTGTCTGACGCAAGTTGGAAAAACTGCATCTGTATACTCCACAGGGATATACCGGAGCACTTTTCAGGAAAGAGACCGACAATCATTAAAAACAATTCGTCAATGAACATTATCCTGATGTATGAGACGGCAATACCGGCAGGCTGCCGGCTGGCCAGTACCCCCATGACACCAATAAGGGAGCAATGCAAAAATATGACATATAGTAAAACAAGGCTTACAAAATAATCTTTTGGATTGCTTGTATCATAAATAGTATTATATATGAAATTGGCAGCAAGGTATAATATCATATAGGTGGTTGATACATATAAGCATATAACCGTAAGCTTGCTTACAATGATTTTATGTATGGAGTTCCCTGTCATTACCTCATAAAATGCGGTATTGTCAAAAAAACCGGTGCATGTGAATACAGCAGCAACAATAGATAAAATCATCATTATAAGTCCACTGCTCTCAGTGCATAGCATCTCAAAATACGAGGTGTGGCTTTCTCCGTCGATATAATTAATTGACAAATAGAGAATTGAAAGTAAAACAAAGTATATAATAATTTTCTTGTGCTTTGAGAGCTTATACCAGTCAGCTTTTAATATTCGGTTCATATTTATTTATCCCTCCTTAAGGCGAATTTTTTTGTGATGTGTGACTCGGATTCTTTTTTATGAGGGATTTTTGACAGATAAAATTCCTCCAGAGAATCACCACCGGGTGCCAGCTTGGTCAGAGTAAAGCCATTATTGGTTATACATCTTGACAGGTCGCCTATATTCTCTATATGGTCATAAATCCTTAATTCTTCATTACTGAGAAGCTTATATTCCCGTATGTTAAGCTGCTGTTCCAGAACAGTTATCAGTTCTTCAATATTGGGGGTTTCTATGTTGATAGCAATGTAGGTGCTGCATTTTTCATCAAGAGCTTCCTTTGAAAGGCTTTCCACAATGCATCCGTCATTTATAAGAACAAAATCTGTGCACAATTCGTATAATTCTGTTAAAAGGTGACTGGAAATAATGATAGTAACATTCTCCTCGTGACAAAGCTTCAAAAGCAGGTTTCGGATATGAACTATACCCTCCGGGTCAAGACCGTTTACAGGCTCATCAAGTATCATTATCTCAGGCTTGCTGATAAGCGCCATGGCAATTCCCAGTCTCTGCTTCATTCCCAGGGAAAAATGTCTGGCTGTTTTTTTGTCTGTGCCGGCTAATCCCACAAGCTCGAGGGTAGAATCTATACGGGCTTTGTCGGAAATACCTCTCAGATAGCGTATGTATTCCAGATTTTGCCTTGCCGTAAGAGCTTTATCTATGTATGGTGTTTCAATCATGAAGCTCATTCTTGATTTGCTTTTTTCGTCTGTGCCACCGAAAAAGCTTACTTCTCCGGTGTCTGCCATTGTTGTGCCGGCCAGTATTTTCATTATTGTGGTTTTACCTGCACCGTTAGGACCGATAAGGCCATATATGTGTCCCTTTTTTACATTAAGACTTATGTTATTGACAACCTTTTTTTCTCCGTAGGATTTGGTAAGATTGGATATTGATAATATGTTTTCCATAGGCTGCTCCTTTAGATATTTATTGGAGAAATTACTTTTTTTTCTCTGACTATATAGTAAAATGCTATTGTTAAGGGCAGGTAAAGGAAACAGTTAAGAAAAGGTTAAGTCTGCTGCATAAGGCGATAGCCCATGCCCCAGACGGTTTCTATGTATTCCTCGGTGTCATATTTGCGTATTTTATTTCTTAAATTGCACATATGTACCTTAAGAGTGCTATCCTCGGCGAAGTATTCTTCATGCCATACACTTTCAAAAAGATTCATCTTGGAAAACAGCTTGTTCGGATTGGACATAAGTAATTCGAGAATACTGAATTCCTTAGATGTAATGTCAAGCCGGTGACCGTTCAGTGTGACTGTTTTGGAATTCCGGTCGAGAATCATATTCTTGTATGTAAGTGGCGGGGTATCCGGGGAAACGGTCTTTGTGCGCCTTAAAATAGTGTCTATCCGTACCTCAATTTCGTCAAGATCAAAGGGCTTGGTTATATAGTCGTCTGCCCCCATGCGTAGTAATTCTATTTTTGTATGGATTGTATCCCTGGCGGATATAATGATTACAGGAACATCACTGGATTCGCGTATCTTTTTTAATACCATTTCCCCACTACGGAGGGGCAGCATAAGGTCTAAAAGTATAATATCTGTATCGGAATTGGCCATTAATAAGGACTGAATGGACACACCATCGTAGGCCGGTACTACATCATATCCCTGGGAAGCAAAGAATTTGCACATAAGCTGATTGATATCTTTGTCATCCTCGGCAATGATCATCTTTGTTCTTTTTTCCATAGAATAATTGCCTCCTGAATATCATATGTCACCATGCGAAAGCATGATGACAGGTACACGCATCAGCGTGCTTCATTATATCACAGCTACAGTTCTAAAGCTATGTTGCAATAATACAACAAAATCATGCAAAAGTATACAAAAATCCAATATAAAACCGCGTGAATTATTGAAAAAAACTTTGGAATAATATATAATAACTTCTATGTTTAGTCAGAAAACGGAGCAGCAGATTTATGGAGGGTAAAAACAACCAGGTATGGAAAATGATTTTCCTTATAACACAACTGGGGGTGACCATGCTCACTACCATTTTCTTATGTGTAGGACTGGGATATGTTGTAGACAGGCACTTTGGAACAAAACTCATGGTGTGGTTTATTGTTTTGGGGGTTGTTGCCGGATTCCGGTCAGTGTATATTTTGATTCGAAGGTATGTTGGTAAGAATGGAAAATGATATATATCAGGCTCCGAGGAGGGTTCTTAAGGAGCTATATATTGGAATAATCATGTGGATATCTGTAATTATGATCCTGGGCGTGTTCGTTATGCGTCCCCTTTTACTGTTTGAGGCAGGGCTTATAGTGGGAGGGGCAGGGGCATGTCTTCAGGCATACGGAATATATGACACCCTGGACCGGGCTCTTGAGCTGTCAAAGAAGAATGCAAAGTCCTTTGCTATGGTAAGGAGCATTTTGCGATTGATACTTTGTCTTGTACTTATGGGAGGTGCTGCTTTAATACATTGGTCAGCCTTTGTAGGAACAGCGGTAGGGCTCATATCTCTTAAAGTATCAGCATTGCTTAATCCGGTTGTAAAAAAGATCATATATAAGAACATTAAAAATTCACAGATTCATGATAAAAAAGATATGGAAAAGGAATCTGATGACAATATATCTGTCTTATAAAAAGATATGGGGAGTGGCTTACACTCTTGATATATAAAAAATAAATATATGAAGGAAGGTGAATTTATGACTAATGGAGTTGCCATAGGGGTTGATGTTATAAGGCCGGAAGTAGATTTTTATGTACACGAGCTTTATCCTGTGAATTTCTTTGGCACGACAGTATACATTACAACCACCCATATATGTACCCTGATTGTTCTGGTTACCATAGCGATACTGGCATTGTGTGCCAGACATAGTGTTATGAAAACTAAGGATGTACCCGGTAAATTTGCCACCGGAGTTGAGATGGTTATCGGAGCTCTCCTTAGCTTTGTCAATGGAACTATGGGTAAAGCCGGTAAGAAATATGTCAATTACATTGGCACCCTGTTTGTATTTGTTTTTATGTCCAATATATCAGGTCTTTTTGGACTGAGACCACCAACAGCGGATTTTGGAACAACCTTTTGCATAGCGATAGTATCCTTTGTGATGATTCAGTACGCTGCAATAAGGTATCAGAAATGGGGCTATCTTAAGGGAATGTTTGAGCCTATATTCTTATTTTTCCCTATCAACGTAATCAGCGAGATTGCTACTCCGATTTCGCTTTCGTTGCGTTTGTTTGGTAATATTCTTGCGGGAACCGTTATGATGGCGCTTTACTATGGTATGCTGCCATGGCTGTTTCAGCTTGGTATTCCGTCAGCTCTTCATGTGTATTTTGATTTGTTCTCGGGTGCAATTCAGGCATATGTATTCTGTATGCTTACGATGACCTTTGTAGCAGATAAGAGAAGTGTAGAAGCATAATTGCCTAATATGGCAGCAAATATTTATTTATATGGAGGAAATCATAATGAAAATTGAGATTGAAGGATTAATTAGTGCTTGTTCAGCAATTGGTGCAGGTATTGCGGTTACATCTGGTATAGGTCCCGGTATAGGTCAGGGTATAGCAGCAGGTTATGGTGCGTCTGCTGTTGGTCGTAATCCGGGAGCAAAGGGAGACATTATGTCAACTATGCTTCTTGGACAGGCCGTTGCGGAAACTACCGGTCTTTATGGACTTGTTGTTTCGCTGCTGCTTATGTTTGTTAAGCCTTTCGGTAAATAAAAGGCAGGCAGCATAATACAATAGCCGAAGGGAGGACTAACAGTGACATTTACAGGTACTGTTTTTGGTATGATGGCAAAGGGAGTTGTGCTTACTGACACAGATCCGGGTCGTATATTCGGTCTGGATGCCCAATTGCTTTTTGATATACTGATACAGGGGTTTGCTGTATTTTTGCTATTCATTTTTCTGTCGTACGTTCTCATTGAGCCTGTTAAAAAAATTCTTGCCGACAGGCAGGCAAAGATTGCAGGGGATATTGCAGAGGCCCAAAAGGACAGGAAAGATGCCGCAGAAATGAAAGCCCTGTATGATGACAAAATTAAGAAGGCGGACGAGGAGGCGGGAGAAATTCTTGCCACTGCAAGAAAAAGAGCTGTGAAAAACGAGGAGAGCATTGTAGCTTCTGCCAAGGAGGAGGCTGCAAGAATCATCTCAAGGGCTAATCAGGAGGCCGTCTTAGAGAAAAACAGGGTCAGCGATGAGGTTAAGCAGGAAATAATCGGAGTAGCGACAGCTATGGCAGGCAAATTTGTGGAAAATGCCATGGATGATGCCAAACAGGCTGAACTTATCGATGCTACCTTGAGAGAAATGGGTGATGACACATGGCAAAGCAGGTAGATACAACGTACGGAGATGCTCTTTTTGAGCTGGCAAGGGAGGAAAATCTTATTGACAGTCTCTATGAGGAGGCCGGTGGGCTCATAAAAGTTTTAAATGAAAATCATGAGCTTATAGAGCTTTTAAACCATCCACAGATTGAAAAGTCAGAGAAGATTTCGCTTATTGAAAAAATCTTTGACGGAAGAATTTCCAAGGAGCTTACAGGACTTCTGGTTATGGTGGTTGAAAAGGACCATGTGACAAAAATAACAGATATTTTAAAATATTTCCTGAGACAGGTAAAAAGATATAAGAATATTGGAATTGCCAGTGTTACCAGTGCTATAGAGCTTAAGGACGGGCAGAGGGCTGATGTGGAAAAACGTCTTCTTGAAACCACAGGATATTCATCCATTGAGATAGAATATAAGGTTGACAGGTCTATAATAGGAGGACTGGTAATACGAATTGAGGACAGAGTAGTAGACAGCAGTATCAGGACACAGCTTGAGAATCTGTCAAAGACTTTGTCAAAGATGTAATAGGATTTGAAAAATAAAACAAGATGAAAGAAGGTGTTTTTAATCCATGAATTTAAGACCTGAAGAGATTAGCTCAGTTATTAAGGAGCAAATCAAAAATTATAAACTTCAGCTTGAAACACAGGATGTGGGTACCGTAATACAGGTTGCGGATGGAATTGCCCGTATTCATGGCCTTCTTAATGCTATGCAGGGCGAGCTTCTTGAATTCCCGGGAGAGGTATACGGAATGGTACTTAACCTGGAGGAGGACAATGTAGGTGCAGTTCTTCTTGGAGATACGACAAGTATTAACGAGGGAGACATAGTTAAAACCACAGGCCGGGTTGTTGAGGTACCTGTAGGTGATGCCATGCTGGGACGTGTTGTCAACGCCCTGGGTCAGCCTATAGATGGAAAGGGACCTATTGAAACAACAAAAACAAGACAGATAGAGAGAGTTGCATCAGGCGTTATCTCCCGTAAATCTGTTGATACACCTCTGCAGACAGGTATTAAGGCTATTGATGCCATGGTGCCGATAGGAAGAGGACAGAGAGAGCTTATTATCGGTGACAGACAGACAGGTAAAACTGCAATAGCCATTGATACAATCATTAATCAAAAGGGACAGGGAGTATATTGTATCTATGTCGCAATTGGCCAGAAGGCATCAACAGTTGCCAATATTGTAAAGACTCTTACTGAGTATGGAGCTATGGAATACACAACAGTGGTTGTATCTACTGCCAGTGAGCTTGCCCCACTTCAGTATATTGCCCCTTATTCAGGATGTGCCATCGGTGAAGAATGGATGGAAAACGGAAAGGATGTGCTTGTTATCTATGATGATTTAAGCAAGCATGCAACAGCTTATCGTACCCTTTCACTGCTGCTCCGAAGACCACCGGGACGTGAGGCTTATCCCGGAGATGTATTTTATCTTCATTCAAGACTTCTGGAGAGGGCTGCAAGGCTTTCTGATGAGCTTGGAGGAGGTTCGCTTACAGCTCTTCCAATAATAGAGACACAGGCGGGTGATGTGTCGGCATATATTCCAACCAATGTAATTTCCATTACGGATGGTCAGATATATCTTGAGACAGAAATGTTTAACTCAGGATTCCGTCCTGCGGTAAATGCAGGTCTTTCTGTATCCAGAGTAGGTGGCGCAGCGCAGGTAAATGCCATGAAGAAGCTGGCATCTCCAATTCGTGTGGAGCTTGCCCAGTACAGAGAGCTTGCAGCCTTTTCACAGTTTGGCTCAGAGCTTGATGCGGATACAAAGGAGAAGCTTGCTCAGGGTGAACGTATCAGGGAAATGCTGAAACAGCCACAATATAAGCCAATGCCTGTTGAAAAGCAGATTGTAATTATATATGCTGCTACCAGAAAATATCTTCTGGACATAGAGGTTAGCAGGGTTCTTGAATTTGAAAGCGGATTGTTTGAATTTATTTCAACAAAGTATCCTGAGATTTTTGAAAATCTGAGAAATGAAAAGAAGCTAACTGAGGATATAGAGGCTTCCCTTGTAAAGGCAATAGAGGAGTTTAAGGAAACATTTTAGTTAGAGAGGTGATTAAGTCTTGGCATCAATGAGAGACATTAAAAGGCGTAAGGAAAGCGTCCAGAGCACTCAGCAGATAACCAAGGCCATGAAGCTGGTAGCTACAGTTAAGCTTCAAAAAGCCAGAGGTAAGGCAGAGGGCAATAAACCATATTTTAATATGCTCTATGATACTATAAGCTCCATACTTTCAATGACTAAAAATATTGACCATACCTTTCTTAAGGAAAACAATAACAAGAAGAAGGCAGTTATCGTGATAAGCTCTAACCGAGGTCTTGCCGGAGGATATAACAGTAATATTGTTAAAACTATTCTCGGAGCAGGTTTTTCCAAGGAGGATACCTATATTTACGGTGTCGGAAAAAAAGGTATAGAGGGCCTTACAAGAAAGGGTTATTCAATATACAGGGATTATTCCGAGGTTGTGAATTCTCCTCTTTTTGCAGATGCAACAGAGATGACCAAGGAGCTTTTGACACAGTTTTCAAGGGGGGACATAGGAGAGATATATATTGCCTATACCAACTTTAAGAATACCGTAACTCAGGAATCACGACTTGTAAAGCTTTTGCCTCTTAATGCAGAAGATTTTAAGGACAGTGACAGAGATGATAAGCTTCTTATGAATTTTGAACCAACCCCTGAGGAGGTTCTTGATATGGTTGTACCCAAGTATATGTCCAATATTATATTTGGCGCATTGCTTGAGTCAGTTGCCAGTGAAAATGGTGCAAGGATGCAGGCTATGGATTCCGCTACAAATAATGCGGCGGATATGATAAGCAGCCTGTCCCTTAAATACAATAGAGCCAGACAGAGCGCAATTACTCAGGAGCTTACTGAGATTATTGCCGGTGCAGATGCGATTAGCTGACGCATATATTCATATAAATATAAGGAGATATAAGTAAATGGCAGATACAAATGTAGGAAAAATTACCCAGATTGTTGGTGCCGTAATAGATGTCAAGTTTCCTGATGGAAATTTGCCGGAGATATATTATGCCATAACTATTCCTACAAAGAGTGGAAGTACTCTTTATGCTGAGGTTTCCCAGCATTTGGGTGATGATACAGTCAGATGTATAGCAATGGGTCCTACTGACGGTCTTGTAAGAGGGATGGAGGCTCATAATACGGGAGCCCCTATTACAGTACCTGTGGGAGAAGCTACACTTGGACGTATGTTCAATGTGCTTGGACAGCCTATTGACAATAAACCGGCGCCTGAGGTAGACACATATCTTCCAATCCATAGAAAGGCACCTGAATTCAAGGATCAGGCTACGGATACAGAGATTCTTGAGACAGGAATTAAGGTAGTGGATTTGCTTTGCCCATATCAGAAGGGCGGTAAAATCGGACTTTTCGGTGGAGCGGGAGTTGGTAAGACAGTTCTTATTCAGGAGCTTATTACCAATATTGCAACACAGCATGGAGGATATTCTGTATTTACCGGTGTAGGCGAGAGAACAAGAGAGGGTAATGACCTCTACTATGAGATGATTGAGTCAGGTGTTATTAACAAGACTACCATGGTGTTCGGGCAGATGAATGAACCACCGGGAGCCCGTATGAGAGTCGGACTTACCGGACTTACTATGGCCGAGTACTTCAGAGATAAGGTTGGAAAGGATGTACTCCTTTTCATAGATAACATATTCCGTTTTACCCAGGCCGGTTCCGAGGTGTCTGCGCTTTTGGGACGAGTGCCTTCGGCAGTTGGTTATCAGCCGACTCTTCAGACAGAGATGGGTGCTTTGCAAGAGAGAATTACCTCAACAAAGAACGGATCCATTACTTCTGTCCAGGCCGTATATGTGCCTGCGGATGACCTTACTGATCCGGCACCCGCCACAACTTTTGCCCATTTGGATGCTACCACTGTTCTTTCACGTTCTATAGTAGAGCTTGGTATTTATCCTGCTGTTGATCCGTTGGAATCCACATCAAGAATCCTTGATCCTCGTATAGTAGGAGAGGAGCATTACCAGGTTGCCAGAGGAGTACAGGAAATTCTTCAAAAATATAAGGAATTACAGGATATTATTGCCATACTTGGTATGGATGAGCTTTCAGAGGAGGATAAGATAGTAGTTGCCAGAGCAAGAAAGGTTCAAAAGTTTCTTTCACAGCCTTTTCATGTTGCCGAGCAATTTACCGGACTTCCGGGAAAATATGTTCCTCTTTCTGATACTATATCAAGCTTCAGGGAGATTCTTGATGGAAAGCATGACGATGTTCCTGAGAGTTATTTCCTCAATGCAGGCAGTATTGAAGATGTTATTGCAAAATGTAAATAACCTCATTATGTACATGGCATTTTGAAAGTGAGGTAAGTATGGCAGACAAGAAAGTGGAGGTTAAGATAATTGCCCCTGACAGAGTTTTTTATAATGGGCAGGTATCTTTTATAGAATTTAATACTACTGAAGGGATAATGGGTATTTATCCGAAGCATATACCTATGACAGTAGTTATTGCTCCCGGAGTTCTCAAACTTCATGAGGATCAGGTAGTAAAAGAGGCTGCTTTACATTCGGGTTTTGCTGAGATATTAGGAGATTCCATAACTATTCTCGCAGAAAGTGTAGAATGGCCGGATGAAATTGATTTCAGGCGTGCACAGGAAGCAAAGGCCAGGGCTGAGAGGCGGTTACATGACAACAGTCAGGATGCCAACCGGGCCGAGCTTGCCCTGAAGCGTTCCGTGGTAAGAATGCAGCTTTGTAAAAAAGTATAGCAACTCTTAAAAAACTATACAATAAAAATTATAATTTTAATTGAAACAGACAAAGGAAGGGAAAATGCTCTCTTCCTTGTTTGTTAATATAAGAAAATTGTTGATTGGAAAAAAATATTGGCAGGATTGGAGCATAATGATATAATTACATATATGTTGCGTATTACTGTTGATTAAATTCAGCAATGGAGAAAATAGTGAAATGAAGGGTATATTTATTTCTATGGAAGGCCCGGATGGGTCAGGAAAAAGTACACAGATAGAATTGCTAAGGAATTATCTTGAATCAAAGGGTTATAAAGACATAGTTATAACCCGGGAGCCGGGTGGAACCGTTATAGGTGAAGCAATAAGAGAAATTATTCTGAATAAGGATTATGCGGAGATGGATTATATGACGGAGGCATTGCTTTATGCATCTGCCAGGGCGCAGCTTGTAAGTCAGGTGATTAAGCCTGCACTGGAGCTTGGAAAGGCTGTCATAAGTGACAGATTTATTGATTCTTCGGCAGTTTATCAGGGCATGGCAAGGGGACTTGGTGTGGATTCCGTATATGATATAAACAGTTATGCCATTCAGGGATGCATGCCTGATTTGACAATACATTTAGATCTGCCTGCAAAAACAGGTCTGGAAAGAGCAAAAAGCAGGGCTGAGCTGGACAGGATGGAGCTTGAAGCCGAAGAATTTCATGAAAAGGTGGCTGAAGGCTACCGGGAGCTTGCAAGGCTTAGTAAGGGCAGGATAAAAACCATAGATGCAACACAGGATATAAAGGATATTTATAATCAGATAATTGTATATGTCGGGCAAATTATATAATTATTATTATATACCGATATAGAATATATATCATTATATGAAAGGAGGGGGTAAATTTGGATATAAAGGTTAATCAGCTGCAGCAGCTTACCCAGGTGGAAGCACCGAGAACGCAGGAAAAAACAGGGGAAGATTTTAAGTTTACCCTCGTAAGGAATATAGAGGAGTCGCAGCTTCAGGAGAAGCTTTCCGCTCTTATGAAGGATATTGAGGAGCAGGGCGCAAAGATTGCAAAGCACATGGATATAAAGGATATGAAAAAATATCGGTCATCGGTAAAGGAATTTATGAACGAGATAGTTTCAAGATCCCATGAATTTTCCAGAGAGAATTTTCTTGACAGGCGTGGACGTCACAGAGTATATGGAATTGTAAGGCAGGTGGATAAAAATCTGGATGAGCTTGCCACAGAGCTTTTAAAGGAGGAAAAGGACAATCTTGCCATATTAGGTAAGATAGATGATATAAGAGGTTTATTACTTGATATTTCCGCATAAGGAGGGGTGACATATGTATTTTAAGGATATTGTGGGACATGAAGATATAATAAGGCATTTCAGAAGCAGTATTGAGATGGACAGGATAAGTCACGCCTATATCATAAGTGGTGAGGTGGATAGCGGTAAAAAAATGCTGGCGAGGGCCTTTGCGGCAACCCTGCAATGTGAAAAAGGAGAATCCGAAGCCTGTGGAATTTGCAAATCCTGTATAAAAATGGCATCGGGAAATCATCCGGATATAATTACGGTTACTCATGAAAAGCCCGGAGTCATCACAGTAGATGAGATAAGGGAGCAGGTTGTAGATTCAATTACGGTTAAACCATATGAAAGTAAATATAAAATATATATTATTCCGGATGCACAGCTTATGAATACACAGGCACAAAATGCCATATTAAAAACCATTGAAGAACCACCGGAATATGGTATTATAATTTTGTTGACCACCAATATAAGTAAGCTGCTCGATACTGTGGTTTCCCGTTGCATTGTTCTTAATACAAAACCGGTAAGAGAAAGAGATATGCTTGGATATCTGGAAAAGAACATGGGGCTGACAGAGGATAAAGCATATTTTTGTCTGGATTTTGCCCAGGGCAATCTGGGGAAGGCTATTAAACTGGCAGATAACACAGAATATGTCAGGGTAATTGATTCGGTTGTGGAGGTAATGAAAAAAATACAGAAACTGGATGTAGATGAACTGGCCAGTGCTATGGAACATATTCAGAAATTTAAGATGTCAATAAACGATTATATGGATCTTATGATGATGTGGTATAGAGATGTTTTAATGCTGAAGGTAACCGGAAACATAGACAAGCTGTTGTTTAAGGGTGAATACTCTTCCATAAAGACTCAGGCACAGGTTTTATCCTATAAGGCGATAGAGGATAAGATAGATGCTATAGCAAGAGCAAAAACCAGATTGGATGTAAATGCAAACTTTGACGTGACTATGGAGCTTTTGTTGCTCACATTAAAGGAGAATTTTTAGATGAAGGAAGTTATTGGAGTCCGTTTTAGGGACAATGGTAAAATATATTTTTTTGACCCTGTCAAATTTGATGTTGATAGTGGAGATTTTGTTATCGTGGAAACTGCCAGGGGTGTTGAATATGGCAAGGTGGTATTTGGTAGAAGACAGGTTGATACCGATAAGCTTTATACTGCAATAAAGCCAATTATCAGGGTGGCAACCCCGGAAGATCAAAAGAGATATCTGTCCAACAAAGAGAAAAGTAAAAAGGCATTTGATATATGCCTTGAAAAAATTAGTAAGCATAAACTGGAAATGAAGCTTATTGAGGCTGAGTATACCTTTGATAACAACAAGGTGTTGTTTTATTTTACGGCAGATGGGCGTATTGATTTCAGAGAGCTGGTCAAGGATCTTGCATCGGTTTTTAAAACAAGAATTGAGTTGAGACAGATTGGTGTGAGAGATGAGACAAAAATCGTAGGTGGAATAGGTATATGTGGAAGGGAATTATGCTGTAATAAGCACCTTTCAGAGTTCGCACCGGTATCTATAAAGATGGCAAAGGAACAGAATTTGTCCCTCAATCCGACCAAGATATCAGGTGTATGTGGACGACTAATGTGCTGTCTGAGCTATGAGCAGGAAACATATGAATACCTCAATAGCAAACTTCCGAATGTTGGGGATATAGTTAAGACTATTGATGGAAAGAAGGGCGAGGTTCAGTCCGTAAATGTACTTAGACAGAAGGTCAAGCTTATTGTTACGTTGGATGATGATACTAAGGAAATAGAAGAATATAAGCTGGAGGAAATACATTTCAAACCTAAGCGCAGACATAATGATGACAAAATCAGTGACGAGGAATTGAAAAAGCTGGAAGCATTGGAGCGCAAGGAAGGAAAGTCCAAATTAGATGATGAGTAAAATTTTACTTAATGAAGGCGAAAGGCTGGATGACCTGCAATGCCGTGGCTACAAAATTATTCAAAATAAAGACAATTTTTGCTTTGGCATGGATGCTGTACTCTTAGCCGGATTTTCCACAGGAAAGGCCGGTGCCAGAGTTATGGATCTTGGTACAGGAACAGGAGTTATTCCCATCCTTATGTATAGCAGAAAAAAAGGGGAGCACTTTACCGGTCTTGAGATTCAGGATTATAGTGTGGACATGGCTAAAAGAAGCATTGAGTACAATGGTCTCCAGGATAAGATTGACATAGTAAGGGGTGACATAAAAGAGATACCTTCACTTTTTAAGCCTGCTACCTTTGACATTGTAACTTCTAATCCTCCTTATATATCTGAAAAACATGGATTAAAAAATGATATGGAGCCTAAAAATATCGCAAGACATGAGATATTGCTTTGCCTTGAGGATGTAATAAAGCAGGCAGCTTATCTTCTTAAGGAAGGTGGCTGCTTTTCTATGGTTCATAAGCCCTTCAGACTGGCGGAAATTATAAGGTTGATGTCACAGTATAAGCTGGAGCCAAAGAGGATCTGCATGGTGCAGCCTTATCAGGATAAGGAACCTAACATGGTTTTAATAGAGGGTAATAAGGGCGGCAGACCTATGGTTAAGATTGAACCTGCTCTGGTTGTATACAGTAAGGAAGGTGGCTACACCGAGGAACTTTTGGCACGTTATGGTAATGCGTAGAAAAAACATGCGGGAGGCATTTTATGTCAGGAATATTGTATCTTGTTGCAACACCTATTGGAAATCTGGAGGATATGACCTTCAGGGGAGTCAGGGTGTTGGAGGAGGTTGATCTTATTGCAGCAGAGGACACCAGAAACAGTATAAAGCTGCTTAACCATTTTAAGATTAAAACCCCTATGACAAGCTATCATGAGCATAATAAATATGAAAAGGCGGCTGAGCTGGTAAGAAAATTAAGTGAGGGAATTAATATTGCCCTTATAACTGATGCGGGAACACCGGGTATTTCCGATCCCGGAGAGGAATTGGTGCGACAGTGCTATGAATCAGGAATAACAGTTATACCTATACCGGGGGCTTGTGCTGCAATAAACGGACTGATAGCATCAGGCCTCCCAACAAGGAGATTTGCCTTTGAAGCATTTTTGCCTTCTGATAAAAAAGAGCGGAGGAATGTGCTGGAGGAGCTGGCAACGGAGACCCGTACCATAGTTATATACGAGGCCCCTCACAGGCTTTTAAAAACCCTGAAGGAGTTAAAAGCCTGCCTTGGCGACAGAAATATAACTATTTGTCGTGAGCTTACCAAGAAGCATGAGGCTTTTTTCAGAACAACGCTTAAGGAAAGCACAGAATATTATGAGCAGACTGACCCTAAGGGGGAATGTATAATTGTAATAAACGGGATTTCAAGGGAAGTGCTTGAAGAGGAAAAACATCACCGGTGGGATAGTATGACTATTCCCGAGCATATTCAAATGTATATTGAAAAGGGAATGGAAAAAAAGGAGGCAACCAGGCAGGTTGCCCTGGACAGGGGAGTACCCAAGAGAGAAATATATGAGTACTCTAAAAATCTGTAATTTCCATATTGAAATATGGTCTCAGCTGTGGATTGTTCATAACCCAGCCCTTTATTGCATCTATGTTTTTTGTAACAGAATCCATGGCACGGAATATAGCCTGGAGATCCGCAATTTCGGTTTGATCGATTTTACCGTCTTGAGTTATGTCGACTAATACTTTTGATATGTTATCCATGCTCTGTGAAGAGCTCAGGAATTTAAGGACTAGTCTTTCTATGGAACCCGGTTTAGATGCTTTAATTTGTTCATTAAGCTTTCTGATGCCTATGGGACATACGCTGTTACAAAAGTCGGTACAGAGATGGGGAGCATTATAAGCAGTCGACATAATGTCGACTTCTTCAGCATAAGGCTCTATCTGATTCAACTCAATTCTTGCCAGCCTGCTTCTTTCAATCCCTAGCCTGGTGGCAGCTTTTTCCCTGCTGGTGTAGGTATCATCTGATTTTGCAGCCTCCATTCTCTCCATATAATATATGTTATCTGTTGCTTTTGACGCTTTTCTTCCCATAGTTTAATCACACCCCGAATAATTTATAATATTTATTCTACCATTTTATCATATGTAAAATCAATGATAAATGAGAAAATACTGAAATAAGAAAGGAATAATGGATGAGAATAGCACATATATCTGATCTTCATATCGGAAAAAGGCTATATGATGTAAGTCTGCTAGAGGATCAGAGAATAGTTTTGAAAAATATAACCGACATTCTTGTAAGAGAGAAGGCAGATATACTTATTATCGCCGGGGATGTATATGATAAGCCGACACCGGGAGCCGATGCGGTGCGGCTTTTTGATGATTTTGTGGCAGAAATCATGACGCTGAATATAAAAATGTATTGTATAAGCGGCAATCATGACAGCATGGAAAGAATCTCCTTTGGCAGCAGGATAATGTGGCCACAGGGAATATATTTTCAGGAAAATTTCAGGGGAGAAGCCCAGAAATTTACTGTGGAGGATTCATATGGAAGACTTAATATTTTTCTCATACCGTTTATTAAGCCTGCATATCTTGGGAAAAATACCTATGAAGAAGCAT
>DLKL01000018.1:52474-92027 GCA_002476495.1 Lachnospiraceae bacterium UBA7589 | reverse complement strand
ATTTGCCGGGATATTGGATAATACGGATATAGATTATAATGAAAGGAATATTCTGGTTGCCCATCAGTTTGTTACTGCAACAAAAAGAGGTACTGAATACAGTGAAGAGGAATTGGAACGTCTCGGATTAATGCCCGAAAGATGCCAGTCGGAAAGCATCAATGTAGGAGGGCTTGATAACATTTCATATGAGCTTTTCAGAAAATTTGATTATGTAGCTTTAGGGCATCTTCACAGACCTCAATATATAGGTGAAGAATATATAAGATATTCTGGCTCACCAATGAAGTATTCCTTCCAGGAAAGCCTTGATAATAAAGGTATTCAAATCGTTGACTTTGCTGAAAAAGGGAAGGTTAATATAAGCAGTATTCACCTTGATATGCCAAAGGATGTCAGAGTGATAAAAGGTACGGTAAAGGAGCTTACCGATAAGGACGTGGTTTTTGCCCCGGGTGTTAACAATGAAGATTATATCTGTGCAATAGTTACAGATGAGGAGAGGGTTGCAGATATAAGAGACAGGCTTCTCAGATGGTATCCGAATCTGCTAAATATACAATATCAGAAGGATATGGATAAAGCTGTTTTGGATGCCTGTGCTCCAATAAAGGGGAAAACACCATATGAGCTTTTTGAAGAATATTTTGAAATGATGAATGGAAGAGTCATGACGAATCAGGAGGAAAAAATAATAAAGAACATTCTTGGGAGGGATATGAATGAGACCTAGGGAGCTTATACTGGAGGCCTTCGGACCTTTTTCGGGGAAGGAAATAATTAATTTTGACAGTCTTAACCGGGGATTATATCTGATTACGGGAGATACCGGCTCAGGAAAGACTACCATTTTTGATGGAATTACCTTTGCACTTTATGGGGAACCCAGTGGAAATAACAGAAGGTCCACTATGTTAAGAAGTGATTTTGCAGGGGAAAGGGATATAACAAAGGTTACATATACCTTTGAATATGGTCCAAAACAGTATAAGGTATGGAGAACCCCACAATACGAGAGAGCAAAGCAAAGAGGAAGCGGAACCATAACCCAGAGTAAGGATGCGGCACTGTATGATTTGTCCAGACCGGAGAATGAGCAGGTTATTGCTACAGGGACCACAGGAGTTACGGAAAAAATAACTGAGATTATTGGAATTAGCAGGGAACAGTTCATCAATGTATCTATGATTGCCCAGGGAGAATTCTTAAAACTTCTTCTGGCTAAATCCTCAGACAGAGCCGAAATATTCAGAAATATATTTAAAACCCAGGTGTATGAAGGGCTTGAAAAGGAGCTTAAGGCAAGGACAAGGGAGCTTGACGGTAAAAGAAATTTGAAAAAACAGTCGCTCATTCAGTATGCAGCAGGTGTACAAGGGCAGCTCAGAGAGGAATATATATCCTGCATAAAGGATAGTAATGTATATTTTATTCCTGAGTTTATTGACAATCTTGTTCTTGGCATTTCCCGGGATGAGGACACCTTAAAGAGAATTTCAGGAGAAAAAGAGAAATACCGTAAAAGCTATGATGAGGCTCTTGGACAATTGTCCGGGGAAAAGGAAAAGGAAAGAGCAAGGAAGGAATCAGAGGAAAGACTTAAAAATACGAAAAAAGAGCTTACGGAATTGGAGTCAAGGCTGAAAATGGCAAGAGAGACTTTAAAAAGGGCTGAAGAGAAAAGGGAAAGCATAGACATATTGAAGGAAAATGCCATAAGAATTAAGGATACATTTACATTGTACCTTGAGCTTGACAATTTGGAACAGGAGTTATCTGAGAAAAACGGGAATATCCGCAGGCTTGAAAAAGAAATTGAGGACAATGCAGAAAAAGCAACGGATCTGGAGAAAAGAACTGCTGAGATAAATAATAAACATAACCTGGACATGGAAGAATACAACAGACTTGAGGAGAAAAAAAATCAGGCAGCTCTGGTATATGAGAGAATGTCGGATGAATATTTGAGAAATCAGGCGGGTATATTGGCATCCGGGCTTAAAGACGGCAGTCCCTGTCCGGTTTGCGGCTCTACAAAGCACCCAAGGAAACAACCTCTTTGTCAGGAGGTATGCTCTGGGGATGAACTGAAAAAATTGAAAAAAGAAAGAGATGAATTCAGGGAAAAGCAGGAAAAGCTGAGTCTGCTTCTTGGAAAAGCATCGGAGCTCATAAAAACGGAGGAGGAAAAAGTACATTCCCTTAAGGAAAAAGGCAGAGAGCTTGGAATAAAAAAACAGGAGCTTGAAGTGCAAAAGGCAGGTCTTAAGGAACGTATACAGGAAAAAAGGATTAAGCTTGCATATCCTGACCTTTCCCATGCGAGGCTTCAATATGAAAAATGTATGAATGAGATTGAAAATATTGAGGTACAGATATCCACGGCAAAGGAGGAGGTGGATAGTCTTGTTGTAAGGGAGGAGACAGGGCGTTTATTTATAAAAAGGGAAGAGGCCTTTCTTAATACACAGGATAAACAGCAGGATATATCAAAGCTCGAGGAGAAAATACAAGAAGGCAGCGAAGCTATAAGAGATATCGAAAAGCAGGAAAAACTGATTGAACTTTGCCTTGATAAAAATAGAACAGCTATGGAGGCTATCAAAAAGGAATACAGTGATTATACCCGGATTACCGATGAATGGAAGCTTTACGATTCCCTTAGCCAGACTGCGGGTGGAATGGGATATTCCCGTGGAAAGTTCAATTTTGAAAGCTATGTACAGGCCAGATATTTTGAGCAGATAATTGAGCTGGCAAATGTAAGGCTTGGGAAAATGACAGATGGAAGATTTGTTTTGCTCCGCAGAAGGGAGGCAGTATCCAAGGCCAGTCATACCGGTCTTGAAATAGATGTTCTGGATAATAATACAGGAAAGGTCAGGAGAGGAGAAACTCTTTCGGGAGGAGAGGCATTTATGGCATCCTTGTCCATGGCATTGGGGATGTCGGATGTTATAGCATCAAGCTCCGGGGGAATAAGACTGGATTCTATGTTTATAGATGAAGGCTTTGGTTCATTGGATTCTAATTCTCTGGAAAAGGCTCTGGAAATATTGGATGATTTAAGCCTGGGAGGAAGCAGGAGTATCGGTATTATATCCCATGTTGAGGCTTTGAAGGACAGAATCGATAATAAGATAATTGTACAAAGGGATATACATGGAAGTCATCTGCATGTCAGCTCCGGGGCAGAGAGAGGCAGGGTAATATGTAAATGAATATCGCTTATTGACAAAAAGCATTTTAAGAGTATGCTATAGATAATTACTAAAAAAGGAGTTATAGAATGAAAGAAAAAAAGCAGGCATTAAGAATGGTTATCTTCGTTATAACCTTTACAGTGCTTTTAATCTATCTTGTAAATCATACCGGAGTTATTGTATATCTTTTTGGAAGACTTATATCCCTCATATTTCCGTTTCTTCTCGGATGTGGTATAGCATTTGTAATTAATATACCTATGAGAGGTATAGAAGATACCCTGTTTAAAAATTGCAAGGGAGGATTATACAGATTTAAAAGAGTAATAAGTATGCTGCTTGCTTATATACTGGCAATCTGCGTTGTTGTAATTGTACTTTTTGTAGTTGTACCCGAGGTGGCAGAAACTGTAGATGCTGTAAGGTATAAGCTGCCGGATGCCTGGGACAGGGTTAAAGCCTGGGCTCTTGAAATAACAAAAAATTATCCTGATATTGCAGAAAAAATATCAAAGATAGAGATAAACTGGGACAAGGTTTCAGATATGTTTAAGAATAACGGAGATACTATCCTTACTACCACGGTGTCAATATTTTCATCTATAATCAGCGCTATTGTTAATGTATTTGTAGGCATTGTGTTTTCGTTTTATATACTGGTCCAGAAGGAAAAGCTGGGAAAGCAAAGCAAAATGCTTATATATTCTCTCTTTAAAGAAAGTACAGCAGATGAAATTATGGTTTTTGGTAAAATTGCCAATGTTACCTTTTCAAAATTTTTTACCTGTCAGTTCAGGGAGGGGATTATTTTAGGAACTCTGATTGGTATTGTAATGGCGGTTTTGGGAGTGCCATATCCGCTTACTATAGGAGTGCTTATAGGATTTACGGCTCTTATTCCTGTATTTGGAGCATTTTTTGGACTTGGAATAGGTATATTCCTTATTGCAGTTGAATCTCCAAAATATGTTCTTTGGTTTATAATTGTATTTTTTGTATTGCAATTTATTGAAAATTACTTTATATATCCTAAGCTTGTTGGTGGTGATATAGGGCTTAATGCCATCTGGGTTCTGCTTGCTGTAATCGTCGGAGGAGATTTGATGGGTGTTGTGGGAATGTTTATATTCATTCCGCTGGTTTCGGTTTTGTATGCATATACAAGGAGTATTATAACAAGACGACTTGCCCGGAAGAATATTGATGTAGATAATAAGCAGGTGCCTGATGACGTTGTGCCTCTTATGAGCAGAAGAAAAAGAATTTTTTCACCACGCTCAAGAGAATTACAGGATGATAATGAATCGGCAGATGCAGATAATAATGACACACAGGAAAAAGGGAGTGATGTAAAGTGTACAAGGAAATAGCAGGATTAGTGTTGTACAGGGATCTGGGTGAAGAAAGTATATTGTACAAGCTTGCGGATATATTTCGTGACTGGAAGGAAAAACAATGTGGAAAAGAGGAGCTTGTAAGCAGAATATATCAGCAGATAAAAAGAATACTTGATATATCTACCAGCTATGGCTTTAATAAGAATTTGTGGAGGGATTACCTGTCATTTATACTTGTTACCAATGAAAATTCCTTTACACTTACCTGTGAAAAGGTGGGAGCGGGAGATGGCAGTGTTAATTCTTTTGCTAAAAACGATTATAGAATTTTCAAAAGCCTTTTTGACTATGATTTTTCTTCTATAGAAGAGGATTTACAAATTGATTGTTTTTCAACCATAACAAATTACAAATCTCTTCCTAAAAAGGAACAGATGTATAATCAGAATGTAAGTCAGAAGGTGAGATATATCAGTGACAGTATCAGTGCAGCGGAAAATGCAGATGATATATTTAATATAATGACAGAATTTTATAAGCATTATGGCGTGGGAATGTTTGGCCTTAATAAAGCCTTCAGAATACGCCATGAAGAGGGTCACAGGCTTGAATTCATACCTATTAACAACACTGAAAAAGTGGTGCTGGACGACCTCATAGGATATGAAATACAAAAAGAAAAGCTGATTAATAATACTCTTGCCTTTGTTCAAGGGAAAAAGGCTAATAATGCTCTTCTTTTCGGAGACAGCGGAACAGGAAAGTCCACAAGTATCAAGGCAATAATCAATGAGTATTATGACCAGGGGCTTAGGATGATAGAGATTTACAAGCACCAGTTTAAGGATTTATCATCAGTTATTTCACATATTAAGAACAGAAATTACAAATTTATCATATATATGGATGATCTTTCCTTTGAGGAGTTTGAGATAGAATATAAGTATCTGAAGGCTGTTATAGAGGGAGGACTTGAAACAAAGCCGGATAATGTGCTTATATATGCTACATCTAACAGGCGGCATCTTATTAAGGAAACCTGGGATGACAGAAATGACATGGATGTAGAGCTTCATAAATCAGACACCATTCAGGAAAAGCTTTCTCTGGTAAACAGATTCGGAGTTACAATCAGCTTTTCCCGTCCGTCAAAGAAGGAATTCAATGAAATGGTAATTGAACTGGCAAGAAGACATCCAGAGATTAAGCTTTCCGGGGAGGAGCTTTGTCTTGAGGCAAATAAATGGGAAATGTCCCACGGAGGAATATCCGGAAGAACAGCACAGCAGTTCATTAATTATCTTGCGGGACAGGCTTAGAAAAAGGGAAAATGTTTGCTATTTTCCGGGCAATTTGATATTATGGTACAAGAGTTGAAGGTACAAACTATGTATTAAGCAGCTTCTCCAGTTTTGCCAATATGGTTTTTCCGGATAATGAGGTAAGTGAAGCTGCCTGTGCCATAAGGTCTTTTACCTTGTCCGGCTGATTAAAATCCATATATATTTTGCCCAGATTTACATAGGTAGAGCTTATATCTGAGCCGATGGTTATGCTGTATTCGAGGAATTTCCGGGCAGAATCGGTCATATCCTTTTCTACCAGCATGGAGGATATATGGTTAAGAAGTCTTATGAGGCTTGTATAATCGTTGTCACATTGGGTAAGAGCTTCAAGGTTGGCCGGACCGTACATGAGTTTAAGGTCGGTATTGGTATATCCTGACAGATTGATAATATTTTTTTCGGAGAACTTCTTCAGTTCCTCCACCTCTTTGCCACAGCCTGCAAGGATGGCATCCTTTAAAGGCAGCTGATCCAGAGGCAGTCTGATATAATCAAGGTTGGAGATGTCCCTTGATCTTGTAAAGTTTGCCTGGGATTCCTTTTCCCAGAAGCTTTTTTGATGTTTTTCATAAATGCGATTAGTTCTTGCTATAGACCTTGCTATGAGAAAGCTCATATACAATAAAAATACAATTAAAAAAATATTAATATATTTCATAAAATAGTTTCCTTTCGGAGGTAGTAGAATGATTAATTTAAGTAACAAAAAAACACAGAGAAAGATAGCGGCAGCTATTGCTTTTTTACTTGTACTGGCTATGGTGCTGGGACTTCTCTTAGGCTAGAATAACACGAAGCCTGTTTTTTTTCAAGAAAGGCGGAACAAATATGGAAACCGGTACGATTAATGAAATGGTGCTTACCCGGTCAATTACAAAGCATATCCGTAAGCATAACAGGAAGCTGCTTTCCGGGACAAAGGTAGGAGATGATTATTCCAGCATTGATTTTGAGGATAAGACTCTTATATGTACGGAAGGATGGGGTAAAACACCGTTTTATGCCTGGCAGAAAGCCATGAATAATACGTGGGTATCTGGTGGACAGCCTGAGGGAGTACGACTTGCTTTTTTACTGCCATGCAGTGTTGATGAGAATGCAATAAAGTCATACATGAGTGAATTTAACCGGCTGGCAGATGCGGAAAATATCCAGATTATGGGAGGTAATACAGTAGTGGATTACTGTTACAACGCTCCTACATTTATGGTTAATGTTATGGGAATTTCCATAGGTTATTCCAGACGCCTGAAGAATATAAATCCCGGAGCTCAGATTGTTATGACAAAATATACAGGTATTCTTGGGAATGATATGATAGTCGATAGCAAAAGAGGTACTCTTGGAAAACGTCTGCCACTTAGCTACATTGAAGATGGATATTTTGGTTCACAGATGTATAGTATAAAGAAGGAGGCTGCTATAGGAGCGGTCAGGGATGATGTATATTACATGCATGATATTTCTACCGGAGGTCTCTACGGAGCATTATGGCAGCTGGCATCGGCATTAAATAAAGGGGTTGATGTAAATCACTATGATATTCCCATAAAGCAGCACACTATTGAATTTTGCGAAATAATGAACCTTAATCCTTATATGATGGATGGGACCGGAGCTGCTCTCATGGTGACCGACGACGGAGAAGGTTTGTGTAAAAATCTGGCAAAAAATCATATACCGGCTTGTGTCATAGGAAAAATAACCCGGGACAAGGACCGGATTATACGCATGGGAAATGGTTATGATAAAAGATTTTTAAACCCATATCTGGGAGATGAGATTAATAAGATATTCCCCCACATGGATTAAAATATTTAAAAAATTAAAAGAAAAGAGGTATTAGTCATGATTAACGACATTTTGAAGCTCTTGGAAAATGACAGCAGACTTACTGTTAAGGATATAGCCGGCATGCTTGGCATGGATGAGGCCGCGGTGGCCAGTGATATAAAGGCCATGGAGGATAAAAAAATAATTTGCGGATACCACACAATGATAGACTGGGATAAGGTGTCAGAAGAAAAGGTTACTGCGCTTATTGAGGTAAAGGTTACACCTCAAAGAGGCCAGGGCTTCGATAAAATTGCAGAAAGAATTTATAATTATGAGGAAGTCAATGCCGTTTATCTTATGGCCGGTGCCTTTGATTTTACAGTCATAATTCAGGGGAAGACCCTCAAAGAGGTGTCAAGATTTGTATCTGAAAAGCTGGCAGTTATGGAAACGGTTATAAGTACTTCAACACATTTTGTACTTAAAAAGTACAAGGACCACGGAATAAAATTCGATGTGACAAAACAGGATGAAAGGTTGGCGATTATACCATAATGAGAAATCCATTATCTAAAACAGTAGTTCAAATAAAACCATCAGGAATAAGAAAATTTTTTGATATAGTAAGTGAGATGCCCCATGCCATTTCTCTGGGTGTGGGAGAGCCTGATTTTGATACACCGTGGCATATCAGGGAGGAAGGTATTTATTCTCTGGAAAAGGGGCGTACATTTTATACCTCGAACTCCGGACTTTTGGAGCTAAGGGAAGAAATATGTAAGATGTACAAAAGAAAATATCAGGTGGATTACGATTACAGACATGAAGCCTTGATTACAGTAGGCGGCAGTGAAGGTATAGATCTTGCGTTGCGTGCCATGTTGGATCCGGGAGATGAAGTTATCATTCCGGAGCCATGCTATGTATCATATCTCCCATGTGTTGAATTGGCAGGTGGTGTGCCTGTGACTATTGCTCTCAAAAATGAAAATCAGTTCAGACTTACACCACAGGAGCTCCTTGATTCTGTTACCGACAGGACAAAGGTACTTATTCTTGCTTTTCCGGGTAATCCTACCGGGGCTATTATGACAAAGGAGGACCTTATTCCTATAGCAAAGATTTGTCAGGAGAAGGATATAATAGTTATATCCGATGAGATATATTCAGAACTTACATATGGTGATGCAGGACATTTTTCTATTGCAGCACTTCCCGGAATGAAAGAAAGAACCATAGTTATCAATGGTTTTTCCAAAGCGTATGCCATGACAGGCTGGAGACTCGGATATGCTCTGGCCCCACAGCTTATAGCAGAGCAGATGACAAAAATTCATCAGTTTGCCATAATGTGTGCTCCTACTACAAGCCAGTATGCAGCAATAAGTGCTATAAGAGAAGGAGATAAGGATATCGAGCGAATGAAGGTATCCTATGATCAGAGGAGACATTTTCTCATGCGAACCTTTGAGGAAATGAAGCTTCCATGCTTTGAACCACTTGGAGCATTTTATATGTTCCCTTGTATAAAGGAATTCGGTCTTACAAGCGACGATTTTGCCACAAGACTGCTTAAGGAGGAGGAGCTGGCAGTTGTTCCGGGTTCTGCCTTCGGAGATTGTGGTGAAGGATTTATAAGAATTTCCTATGCGTATTCCCTGGATGAGCTTAAGGAAGCAATGAGAAGACTGGGAGATTTCATTACAAGATTAAGAGGATAGAAGATGCTTAACATAGTATTGTTAGAGCCGGAGATGCCGGCTAATACGGGAAATATTGGGCGCACCTGCGTAGCAGCGGGTGCCCGTCTTCATTTAATAGAGCCCTTGGGCTTTAAAATAAATGACAAAATGTTAAAGAGAGCAGGTCTTGATTACTGGCCAAAGCTTGATGTTACCATATACGAGGATTTTGAAGATTTTTTATATAAAAATCCCGGGGCTAAAATATATATGGCCACAACAAAATCAAGACAAAGATACACAGATGTAAGCTATGAAAATGATGCATACATTATGTTTGGTAAGGAAAGTGCCGGGATACCGGAGGAGCTTCTCCTGAAAAACAGGGATACCTGTGTCAGAATACCTATGATGCCCCATGAGAGGTCCCTTAACCTTTCTAATTCTGTGGCAATTGTGCTATATGAAGCTTTAAGACAGCAGGGATTTCCGGGGCTTGAGAAGGAGGGTCAGCTACACAGATACCGGTGGTAGCCATAATTATGAAAAAAACGACTGACTGGCATGGGAAACCATATTATTCCCTGGATGCATATTTTAAGAACAGATATGGACAGAAGGTATACAAAATTGCAGTGGATGCAGGACTTTCCTGCCCTAACAGGGATGGAAACCTTGGATATGGGGGGTGTATATTTTGCAGCACCGGTGGAAGCGGTGATTTTGCCGTCCGTGAAAAAAATGTTGAGCTGCAGATTAAGGCAGGACTTTCCAGATTCAATAAGTCCGTTGGAAATAAATTTGTAATTTATTTCCAGGCCTTTACTAATACCTATGGCGATATAAATTATCTGAAAAAAATATGGACTGAAGCTTTGGAATGTGAGTCGGTGGCAGGGATATCTATTGCAACAAGACCGGACTGTCTTGGCTCAGATGTGCTCAGGCTTCTTAAGGAAATACAGGATATTTATTCAAAGGAGGACAAAGGAACCAAGTTTGTATGGATTGAGCTGGGGCTTCAGACTATTCATGAAAAGACAGAAAAGTATATAAGAAGGATGTATCCCCTTGAGGTTTACGAGAGGGCAGTAATTAATCTTGACAGGGCAGGCATTTGCTTCATTACCCATATAATTATCGGGCTGCCCGGAGAAACAAGAGAAGAAATACTTGAGAGTATATACTATGTCCAAAGGGGCTTATATGATGAGGAAAGAAAAAAGAAAATCCTGCCTATGGGAATGAAATTACAGCTTCTTCATGTGCTTGAGGGAACAGATCTTGCATATGATTATAGCAGGGGAAATTTCTTTGTTATGGAAATGAATGAATATATTGATTTACTTATTGAAGCATTACAAGGCATAAATCCGGGGATAATTATTCATCGGCTGACCGGTGATGGGAACAAAGCCCACCTTATCGCTCCATTGTGGTCGACCAATAAAAAGCTGGTACTTAATACCCTTCACAGGAGAATGCGGGAGGAAAATGCAAGTCAGGGAAAGAACTTCAGAGATATATAGTACTCATTTCAGCAGTTATTTCACTAATCGGATCTTAGATTCTTCTCTCTGAGAGACATGGCTCTTAAATTTACGGACTTGTATTTTTTGGGAGTCATGCCTGTATATTTGTGGAATACCTCAGTAAAATAGCTCTGATCCGGAAATGCCAGTATGGATGCAATCTGGGATGGGGTAAATTCAGAATATATAAGCATGTTTTTAGCGGCTTCTATTTTGGTATTTCTTATGTATTCGCTTATGCTTGAGCCGGTTTCTTTTTTAAATAGACGGGATAAATAAGAGGGACTTAAATTAACCATTTCTGATAAGGCAGATGTGGTTATTTTTTTATGCAGGTTATCCTGAATATATTCGATACATTTAATTATATGGATTGAACAAATTTTCTGTCTGTATAGCTGCTGCATTCTTTTTGCGTAATCAAGGCAGAGCCGGGAATGGTACCGGTCTATCAGCTCTATGGTGGCAGCTTCATCCACCTTCTGGATATAAAAGTCGCTTAAGCCATAGGAGGTGGAAACATCCATACCGCCCTCAATGCAATATCTGGCAATAAGTGCAGCGGTAATAGCAAAATGATATTTCAGGTTTTGCAGAAAATTTTTTGATAAAGTGCCAAGACCTGCTTTGCGAGAAAAACTTTCCTTACATAATTCCCTGGTTTTGGCAATATTCCCTGACCTTATAACGGAGTAAAATTCCAGCTCAGGATTATAAGGAGCCCGGAGTATATTTTCTTCCTTGCGCAGATATTCTTTATAAACATATTCCTTATTTAACATAATATTATATTCCCCCCCTGGTGGTATATATAGTCAAAATTACCATAAAAAAAGCAAAAAAGCAATATAATCACGGCAAAATAAATGTTATGTATATAATAGCTTTGGATATAGTTGTGCAATGCAATTGAAGAAAGGGGATTATCAATGAAAAAAAGCTTAAAAAGAATAGGCCTTGTGTGCGTTACATCCGTTCTTGCGCTGAATATGATGGCCTGTGGAAAAAAAGAGGAAAAGGACGATAAGAAGGAAATGAAAAATCAGGTGGAGCAATCGGAGGTGCCTTCCATAGATGGCTATAACCTTCTCTGGAATGATGAATTTAACGGAGATTCTTTAAATGAGGACATATGGAATAAAGAACTCAGGCAGCCGGGCTGGACTAACAGTGAGCTTCAGGAATATACCAATTCGGATGATAATATTTTTGTAAGAGATGGAAGTCTGGTATTGAAGGCTGTAAAAACAGTTGATGAAAGCGGGAATGATTATTACACATCGGGAAAGGTTCAGACCCAGAACAAGAAGGATTTTATGTATGGAAAGGTAGTCGTAAGAGCGAAGGTTCCAAAGGGACAGGGTCTGTGGCCGGCAATATGGATGATGCCTACAGATGAAAGCTTCTACGGTCAGTGGCCAAAATGTGGAGAAATTGATATTATGGAAGTACTTGGCAGTGATACAGGGGTGGCATATGGAACAGTGCATTATGGTGCTCCCCATGCAGAGCAGCAGGGAACCTACGTTATCGATAATGATGGATATTCAAATGAATTCCATGTATTTTCGGTAGAGTGGGAGCCTGGAGAAATGCGCTGGTATGTGGACGATAATCTGTATTTAACGGTAAATGACTGGTTTACTGCTGAGTCCGGTCAGGAGGAAAAGGCATATCCGGCGCCATTTAACCAGACCTTTTTTGTACAGCTGAATCTTGCGGTAGGTGGTACATGGCCCGGCAATCCTGACAGTACTACGGATTTTGAAAATGCGGAATTTGAAATCGACTATGTCAGGGTTTATCAGAAGGATGAGTATGATATAAATGTTAAAAAGCCGGAAAAGGCTTTCAGGGAGCCTTTAGAGGATGGAAATCTGATTTACAACGGAGATTTTTCTGACAATGAAGCCTTAGATGATGAGGATAACTGGTATTTCCTCCTATTTGAGGGTGGTGAAGGACAGGCAAGGATAGAGGATAAAACCATGATAATATCCTCTGAAAAGGAAGGCACTGTGGATTATTCAGTACAGCTTGTGCAGCCGGATTTACCTATGTATAAAGGTAAGAAATATAAGCTCAGCTTTGACGCATGTGCTGCTGAGGAAAGAGAAATGATAGTATGTGTATCGGCACCTACAGCAGGATGGATACGGTATCTTGCAGATACTACCCTTACTCTTTCAACAGACTGGCAGACCTATACCTATGAATTTGAAATGACTGAAAAGGATGATAACAACGGACGGCTGGAATTTAACATGGGTAATAAGGGGTCTGTTGCGGAAATTCAGATTAGAAATGTACGCCTTGAGGAAATTCAGTAGAAAACAGGTATGCTGTGTCACATATATGCACCTATCACAATGCTGATCCATAAGCCAAAGAAGGTGCAAATCAGGGCAGCAGGGAGAGTCCATCTGGTTTTTGCGACTCCTACAGCCAGAAAATACACAGACATGGTATAAAATATGGTTTCGGTGCTGCTCATCATAATTGAAACAGTGTTTCCCAAAAGTGAGTCAGCACCATAGGTTTTGAATATATCTATGGTCATACCTGTGGCTGCAGAGGAGGAAAACATACGGACAAGGGCAACAGGAAGGAGCTCGGCAGGAATGTGGAGAAGGCTTGTTACAGGTGAAAAAAGACGGCAAAACAAAGTAAGGAGACCGGAACTCCGGAAAATTCCTATGGCAATGAAAAGACCGATTAATGTGGGGGCAATATCAATTACAATTTTGAAGCCATCCTTAACTCCCGTAAGAAAAGCATCATATACAGAAACCCTTTTTACAAGGCCGTACATAACAATATAGCCTATTACTACAGGAATGGCATATTTGGATAACACAAGTAAAAAAGACATAATAATATTTCCTTGAAAATGCTATGAAAATAATATACTATATAGATATGTTCAGCTATTAAGAAATATGTAAAGGGGAATAGAAATGAGATTAGTTACACGTTCAGATTTTGATGGCCTGGCATGCGGTGCACTTCTTAAGGAGGCAGGGATAATAGACTCATGGACATTTGCACATCCTAAGGATTTGCAGGATGGGCTTGTACCTGTAAATGAAAATGACTGCCTTGCAAATGTACCCTTCGTAGAGGGCTGTGGGCTTTGGTTTGACCATCATTCCAGCGAGCATGAAAGACTTCAACTGGAGGGCAGGTATAAGGGAGAAAGCAGAATTACCCCTTCATGTGCAAGAATAATATATGATTATTATGGTGGGAAAGAGAGATTTCCTCAATTCGATGACATGATGGAGGCCGTTGATAAGGTGGATTCGGGTAATCTTACAGTAGATGAGATACTTAATCCTACCGGGTGGATTCTTATTGGATTTCTTATGGATCCCAGAACCGGCCTTGGAAGATGGAGGAATTTTACCATCCCGAATTATAAGCTTATGGAAGAGCTTATTGATGCCTGCAGAACCATGACAACAAAGGAGATATTGGCTCTTCCTGATGTACAGGAACGTATAGAGGTATACAATGAGCAGACAGAGAAATTCAAGGACATGGTAAAGGCACACACCAGAGTTGAGAAGGATGTTATTATCAGTGACTTGCGTGGTGTGGATCCCATTTATACAGGAAACAGATTTATGATATACAGTCTCTATCCGGAGCAGAACATATCGGTATGGATTGTCAACGGAAAGGGAGGTCACGGCTGTTCTGCGGCTGTAGGCTATAGCATTATCAACAAAACCTCTAAGGTAGATGTAGGCAGTCTTATGCTTAAGTATGGTGGAGGCGGTCACAGGAAGGTTGGAACCTGCCAGTTCTCCGACGAGGATATGGACGAGAAGCTGCCAAAACTTATTGATGAAATAGTTAATTACAAGGAATAGAGAGTTTCTTTTTTGCAACATTAAGTATATTTTTTTAGGCTTTACATAGAAGGACTATATGTGTTATATTCGTTTCCACAGAGAGATTATGCTTTGGGAAAGGAGGAAGCATATATAGTCTTTTTTATAATATTTTTTATACTCGCCATAGCAGTCTGTTGCGACTTCAAAACCTTCAGGATTCCTAACCGTCTTAATTATGCCGGATGGATAATCGGTATATTATACAGTTCTGTTACAGGAGGTATAAGAGGAATGGTGAGTAGTATAATATGGGTACTGATTCCCATTCTGGCTCTTTTTGTTTTTTTTATCTTTAACATTCTCGGTTCGGGAGATATTAAGCTTTTTTCATTTATAGGTTCATTGATTTTTTCCAAGGTTGTTTTTGTTATTGCATTTTCCATGATTGCTGCTGCAGTATACGGTCTGGCATTAATACTTTATTCGCTTGCTAAGTCAATTAGAATTGGCAAACCGGAGCTTCACCTTACGACAGCTCATTTTTCTGTATTTATATTAATAGGTGTGCTTGCATATTGGACTGGGGGAATGATTATTGGGATATAGGGTTGCAATTTATGACAGGGATTCAGGTTATTTATGGAAATTAATATCTTACATAAATGAAAAGGAAGACAAAGATATATGGGTATGTGGATATACGGATAAGGACAGCCTGTTAAAGGCTATGGAGTATTACAGCCTTGATATGATTCTGGCAGGAATGGATATGGATTGCACCGGTATTGAGTGTCCTCTGCTTTATATGGGGGAGGATAAGGACATCTGTAACAGAATGGGATATGTTTATAAGTATCAGCATATAGACGGTGTAACAGAACAGATACTTAGATTTGCCGGAAATAACGCAAAAAAAAGATATGGTAATTCAAAAATTATATGCGTATTTTCCCCTCTGGGAAGATGTGGAAAAACTACCCTGGCAAAAAATCTGGTGTGGTATATAGGAGACAGTATCTATTTTGGGATGGAAGAGTATCTTCCTTTTGGAGATTATGATTGGAAGGAGGAGATAGCTTACTATTTATCTGTACAGGATATAAGCTTATTTGAATATGTGGATAACCTTTCCCTGAATGAGAGAGGAGCAGGTTATATGTATCTTGCAGACACATATCAAGATGGTGCAAATATAAGTAAAGATAATATGGAATGGTTTATAAGGGAGCTGAAAAACAGACGAAAATTGAATTGCATTGTATTTGATGTGGGGCAGGGCGTGTTGGGAGACTGGAATATTTTTTCGCTATTTGACAGAATTATTGTACCCTGTCTCAAGGATAATGAGTCGGTAAAAAAGATGGAATATTTCAAAAGGATTCTTGAGGTAAGAACCACTAAGGAGGTGTCAGGAAAGATGGAGTATATATACATAGAGGATTTTAACTGGGATAATATAGGGGAAATTTTGTAATATGGGAATAAAGGATGCTATAAGACAACAGGTTATGTCCGGTATGGATATGACAGAGAAAATGGAGGATGGGGAGGTTGAAAGGTTAATAGACAGCTGTATTCTTGAGGAAGGTAAAAGGACATATATTCCTCTTAAGGAGAAGGTCAGCATAAAAAATGAATTGTTCAATTCCCTGAGAAGATGGGATATATTAACGGAATATATACAGGATGAAGATATAACGGAAATAATGGTCAACGGCTGTAATAACATTTTTGTTGAAAGGCAGGGACATATTTATAAAACCGCGTCTCATTTTGAAAGTGAAGAAAAACTTAATTCCATTATCCAGCAGATGGTGGCAGACTGTAACAGACGTATTAACGACAGAGAGCCTATAGTGGATGCCAGGCTAAAGGACGGAACCAGGGTAAACATAGTTGTACCGCCGGTTGCCTTAGATGGTGCAACACTTACATTGCGAAGATTTCCTAAGGAAAAAATAGATATGAAAAGGCTTCAGGAACTATGCTCGATTGATTCTACCCTGTCCAAACTTATGGAGCTGCTTGTCAGATCCAGATATAACATTTTTATTTCAGGTGGTACCGGTTCAGGCAAAACCACATTTCTAAATGCATTGTCAGATTTTATCCCCAGTGAGGAAAGAATAATAACTATTGAAGATTCGGCTGAATTACAGCTGCATAATCTTCCTAATCTTGTGAGGCTTGAAGCAAGAACAGAAAATCTGGAAGGGAAAAATGCCATATCCATAAGAGATTTGATTAAAACCAGCCTCAGAATGAGACCTGACAGAATTATTGTAGGAGAGGTGAGAGATGCGGCAGCGATAGATATGCTTGCAGCTATGAATACCGGGCATGACGGCAGTATAAGCACAGGACACAGCAATTCAGCCAGGGATATGTTAAGTCGTCTGGAAACCATGGTTCTTACAGGAGTGGATATTCCCCTTAAGGCTGTAAAACAGCAGATTGCCTCCGGAGTGGATATCATTGTCCATCTGGGAAGACTCAGGGACGGAAGCAGAAAGGTTTTAAGTGTAAATGAGGTGATAGGAATGAAAGAAAATGATATAGAAATCAGTACCCTTTTTGAATTTGTAGAGACGGAAAGCATAAACGGAAGGATTTGCGGAAGATTTACAAAGATTAATGATCTTATGCATATTGACAAGCTTGCAGCCTGGGGAATGCTGGAGATATATAAGGAGGTTATAAATGGAGCATAGCTTATACCACCCAAAGAAAAAGTGGATTGTGTTTACAGCATTAAAGGCAGCGGCTCTGTGCATGATTCTGGGATATGTATTCTATAACAAATTATATGCTTGTATTTTAATGAGCCCATGTGGAGTGATTATGTGGATGGAAGAAAAGAGGACATATATTCTTTCCACAAAAAAAAGAATAAGAGAGGAATTTGTTGACTTTATATATTATGTTTCCGCCTGCCTTGAGGCCGGTTATTCTCTTGAAGGTGCTTTTGTACAGGGACTTAATCAGTATGAGGCTGCTCCCGGAACCGGTGTAATATCGGAAGGACTTAAAAGGATAACTAATGGACTGGAATTAAATTATTCTCTTGAACAAATGCTTCTGGAATTCGGAGAGCAATGTGAGGTAAAGGAAATCCGTGACTTTGGGGAGCTCATACAACTTTCAAAAAGGTTTGGAGGAAATATTATAAGTGTAATAAAGGCAACTGAAGAAAACTATCGGGAGAAAAGTATGGTAGAAAAGGAAATAGAAACCCTTATAGCGGCAAAAAGGCTTGAGGGGAAAATAATGCTTCTGTCTCCGATAATGATTATTTTATATATGAGGCTTGTGAATAGATCATATATGGATATTTTGTATTATTCCCTTCCGGGAAAGATTGTGATGACCATGGGAGTTGTAATTATACTGGCTGCAACGCTATGGATTAACAAAATTGTGAGAATAGAGGTGTAAGGGTGTTTATTATAAATGTAGCTTTAATTTTAATCTATATAATGCTTGCCGTTTTGAGCAGAAAACACTTCAGCAAATACAAGAACAAGGGAGGAGCAATTACCTGTATAACCGGTTTGTTTTATGGAATGGGTGAACTGTTATGGGAGCAATATGGCAAAAAAAAGAAAAAAGGAGACATACAAAAAAGTTTAAGAAAATGTCATGTGGCCTCTCAGAACAGGCTTGAAGAAATGGAAAAAAACTGGTATGCAAAGGGCTTTGCATTGACTTTGGGAATACTGTTTATCTTCAATCTTTTATCCGGATTAATCGGTCTTAGGGATGTAGTAGAAGCACAAAAGGACAATATTGAAATTGTAAGAGATGGATACGGAGGATATGAAGAAAAATATGTAATCAATCTTGATACCGGAGAAAATACGGAGCAATATTCATTGGCTGTAGCCCCTGTTGAATATTCTCCCGAGGAAATTGCGGCAAAGGCCCGGGAGGTTTTTTCCTGGTTGGAGGAAAGTGTGTATGGTGAGAATAAAAGTGCTGAATGTATTGAGCATGATTTGTATTTCCCTACAGAGGATCCGGAAGGAATATTTCAGATATCCTGGCAATCAGATAACCCAATGCTTATAACCTCCGGTGGAAGGCTGCTGACAGAGAACATAAGCTCGCCTGAAAAGGTTACTGTAACTGCCACATTACATTATATGGATTCTGTCTTTGAAAGGCAATTTGTATTTTGCCCGGGTAAAGAGCAAAGTGAAAAAAGCACTGTTGACTGCGTTAAGGAGACTCTGGTTTCCCTTGAGAAAAATTCCAGGGACGAAAAAGGTTTTTTCATTCCCCAAAATATAGATGGAATTAGCATATCCCTTGATAATGGGAAAAAGGTTAAGGGGAAAGGAATTTTTGAAATAGGTATAATAGTATGCATTTGTGTTCTGGCTATACGCCGGGAGGGAATAAAGAAGGAAACAAAAAAGAGAGATGATATGTTGCTTCTTCAATATCCCCTTTTTGTCAATAAGCTATATCTTTTATTGCAAACAGGTATAACTGTCAAAAATGCATTAGCCTGCCTTACATCGGACAAGGTGGATTCATTACTTAAGGGTGAAATTCAATATTCGCTTAATCAGATTGCTTCAGGAATGGAAGAAGGACGGGTATACAGGGAATTGGGAGAAAGATTGCATCTGCCTGAATATGTCAGGCTGATGAATAAGGTAGCAGGTAATATAAAAGGGGGCAACAGCAATCTGCCGGACTCCATGAGAGAAGAGGCATGGCTGGTATTTGAGGCACGCAGGGAAAATGCAAAAAAAAGAGGAGAAGAAGCCTCCACAAGGCTTACATTTCCAATGATTATGCTTTTACTCGCAGTAATGCTGATAATCCTTGTCCCGGGTTTTTTAGAACTATAGGGAGGATAACGAGTATGATAAAAAGATTTTTCAGAGAAGAGGATGGTATGGGAGTTGTTGAAATAATTCTTATTATCGTCGTATTGATTTCTATGGTAGCTATTTTTAAGGATCAGATAGAGGATCTGGTTGATAATATATGGCATTCCATAAACAAGGATGCAAAAAAAATATATTAAGTACCTGAGTAAATAAGGTGTGGAAGGGAGAAGAATATGGGCAACAAAGGGAAAGTGACAATTTTTATATGTCTTATAATTAGCTCTATGCTGTTGGTTTTTACTACAATTGGAAAAATATTGAATTTGTACTCGGCAAGGCAGAAGGTGGCCATGTGTGGAAGAATTGCTTTATCCAATGTACGTTCGGAATATAACAGATATGTATTTGATAACTACCATATTCTTCTCTTTGACCTTAATTGTCAGGGAAAGGGAGAGGGAGCTCTTGAAAAGCAGATGGAAACAGAGCTGCAAGGCAATCTGGGAAAGAAATTTGTAGTAGAGGAAGCAGCTATAACAGATTATGTTACACCTGTTGATAACAGCTGTGCCGGATTCAAAGAACAGATTGCAGGATACATGGTTTATGCTGCTGTAGAATCCGGAGCAGATGCAATACTTGATTCAACAGGAGGAGATGACGGAACTTTGTCCACAGAGCTTGAAAATCAACTGGAAGAGGATTCACATAGCAAATTTACAGATGAGACGGCAGACAGGGAGAAAAGCAAAACAACCCCGGGCAATAATGGAAGAATGGAAAATAGCGAGGAAAATGAGAATTATGAATCAGAAACAGATGTAACCCTGTTGTCCCGTGCCGAGGATCCAAGAAATGTAACCACCAATGTAGACAAGCTGGGAATATTGTATTTTGTTATTCCGGAAGGGATGGATGTCAGTGGAAGTACATGCAACAAATCGGGTCTGCCATCCATGATATCGGGGGGAAATACTAAGCCTGAGTTTAAAATTAATTGTAAATTTGATGATTATGAGGGATTTCGAAGTGAGCTGGATTCCTGTGGTGGATGGGGTGATGATGTTGTTAATGGAGCCTTGGGAATATTCTATGCAAATAAGGTATTTAACTGTGCTACAGATAAACTACAGGAAAACTCTGTATTTGTGTATGAAAGAGAATATCTGATATGTGGCAGGGAAAGTGATTATAAAAATCTGGAAGGTGTAATAACCAAAATAGCGGGTATAAGGCTTCCGGTTAATTATTCTTATCTTATGTCATCAACGGAAAAGCTTGGAAAAATACGCAATATTTCTGTTCCGATTTCCCTTACAACAGGAGTACCTGAACCGATACTTAAGCACCTTATAGGAGGGTGCTGGGCATATGTGGAAGGACTGGCTGAAATAAGGGGACTGCTTACGGGAAAAAAGCTTGCCTTTAAAAAAAACAGCGGTAACTGGGTAACCGATTTGTCAGACCTTTGTAACAGCATGTATGGAGAATGCAAAGAAGCAGAAAATGGACTTACATATGAGGATTATCTTACTGTTCTCATGGCCCTTACCCCGGAGGAGACTTTACATTTGCGTATGCTTGATATTATCCAGCTAAATGCCGGAAAAAACGGAGAAGATATAGACATAGTCAAAAGTGGCATGGAATTATCAGTTAATTACAGGGTGAAATATGGTGATGAATATATAAGCTACAATATGACAACAGGGTATTGATTATTGTATGTCTTAATGTTCTCTGTTCCCAGCCGGATTAAGATAAAACCCTCTCCAGGTGCAGACCATGGGCTACAAGCCCGGGAATAGAGGACATTAAAACCTATAATATATGAATTTATATCAGGAGATGAAGAGGTATGAAGACTAAAAAGAAGAATAAAGTGGAAAAAAACAGAGGAAGCACAGTTGTCGAAGCTACTCTTATTATGCCTTTGTTTATATTTTTTATGCTGGCTTTATATCACATTCTTGTGATAAAAATGGTAGAAAACGAAATCTATAAGAGTGGTGTAAAAACAGCAGAATATATAGCTCAGATGGGATATTTAAATAATACCGGAATTTTTGTGCCTGAGGTATATTTTGAAAATTTTGCAGATGATACCCGCATTGAAAAATATGTAGACGGAGGAGTAGAAGGAATTAATTTTCTGGGAAGCAGCCTGAATGAGGAGGATAATTATTTTACCCTGAGAATCAACTACACATTAAAGGTATCAATGCCCTTTCTTCCTGAACTTGCCTATGACAAGAATGTAAATATACGGCAAAGATATTACAGGGGAAATTCTTCTATAAACGTAGAGGAAAGAGATGGGAATAGCATATATGTATACATAACGGACAATAAAGAGGCGTATCACAGCACCAGATTGTGTACACATCTTAATCTGTCTACGATAATTGTAACCCTGAAAAGGGCAGAAAACATGGGATATACAGCCTGTGAATATTGCGGCAGCATCTGCGGAAATATGGTAATTATCACAAAACAGGGCAGCAGATATCACAGCAAGGGCAGCTGTACAGGGTTAAAACGTACGGTATACAGGGTAAAGCTTGAGGAAGTAGGAGGAATAAAGAAGTGCAAAAGATGTGTGGATTAAATAACAGAGGAAGCGGGGTGGTAGAGACAAGCCTTGTTATACCTGTTGTATTCTTTATAATAGTTATGATAATACAGATTTTTGTAGGCTGTAAGCCACAAGGGAAACGGCAATGTGACGAGAATACAGACTTATTTGTGGCAAGTGAGGAAATGATATACGGAGAGGCTAAAGACAGACTTTGGAGGTGGCAGCTATATGGAGATATATTACAGGAGTAGCGGTGTATATAATTATATTGATATCCCTTTGGGAACAGAATGGGATGTATGGGAAAGGGGAGATTATTATAAAATACGGATGATTACGGAGAATAAGATAAAGGGTATTATTAATCCGGTGCAGCTTGGATTGGATGGAAAAATATTTCTCAGGTATGAGGTTACGGGCTGTGTCAGCCTCGCACAGGTATTTGAAAATATAAAACCACAGGGGACTTTTTTAAAATCATTGCTGGCATTGCTTGAGGAAGTGGAAAAATGTCTTAATGCACATCTGCTTTCCGGGGAGGATATGGTTATTAGCGAAGAATATATACTATATGACATGGAAAAACGATGTATATACTTCCTGTATGTACCGGGATATGGAATTAATACGGGCTTTCAGATAAAGGGTCTTTTAGAATATATTATGAGAAAATTTGACCACAGGGATACAGAAGGAGTAGATTTTTTGTATAAAACCTATGAGTATTTTGTGGGAAGGGGGTCGAGACGGATGGCTTTAGGGACATATAAAAATGAATGTTCCGGAGGGCTGTCTTTTTTTTCCGGGGATGAAATGATTAAAGAAGAATACATGGCGGAAATTGCCTGTGACAATGAAAAAACAAGTGAAAAAAGTTTAAGCTGCCGGGAACTGCCTGACCATAACCGGGACAATACAAAGTGGATTTTCAGAAAAAAAGCGGAACGGGCTGCAATATGTGTGGCTATTGTTATTTTGAGTGTGCTCCTTGTAATCATTATAAGAATCACATAAGGCTGAATAAAACATTTTCGCCTATCTACATTGTAATTCTCTACTTTTTTTGGTAAAATACCTTTATGTGTATCTAGTATGGAAACGGGATAGAGGTGAATACATTGAAGGTTAATATTTACTATGGGGGAAGAGGTCTTCTTGAGGACCCTACATTGTTTGTTATAGATAAGTTTGTGCAGGTGCTGGAGGAACTCAGGGTCGATGTAAAAAGATACAATATGTATGAGGATAAAGCAGGTATTGCTACATTGCCAAATACTCTCAAGGATTGTGACGGAGTTGTCCTTGCTTCAAGTGTTGAATGGTTTGGGATAGGCGGATATATGCAGCAGTTTCTTGATATGTGCTGGCTCTATGGAGACAAGAAAAAAATATCAGGTCTTTATATGATGCCTGTTGTAGTTGCGACTGCCTATGGGGAGCAGGATTGTGAGCTGTCTCTTAGAAGAGCCTGGGACGTGTTGGGAGGCATATCCCTGAATGGGCTTGCCACATATGTGGAAAACCAGGAGGTTCTTGAGAAAAATTCTGCATATCTTGCACTTATTGAAAAAAAGGCAGAGGATTTGTATCGTAGCATTAATCAAAGAACCGTGAAGCTGCCAACCAGCAATACGGCTGTGAAAAATAACATAATTAAGACCAGGGGAATTAACCTTACACCTCAGGAAAGCGAACAGTTATCCAAATTTGTAGCGGATGACGGATATGTAAAAAAACAAAAAGAAGACATAGAGGAGCTGGCTGCCATGTTTAAGCAGATGCTGGGGGATGATGCAGATGATTCCGGTGACGATTATGAGGACGATATTGTAAAAGGCTTTTCCACACATTATTACCCGGAAAAGGATTTTTCAGCAACATATGTTATGGTTATTTCTGATATTGGCAAGAATCTTATCATAAACGTAGGCTCCGAGCTGGTATGTGAATACGGAAATGACCGTGATGCTGATGTTAAGCTCAGGGCAGGAAGTGACCTTATCAGGGATATCATTGCCGGAAAAATGACCTTCCAGAAAGGATTTATGTCAGGGGAGATTACAGCCAAGGGTAATTTTAAAACTCTTAGGATGCTGGATCAGGTATTCAGATTCAGACATTAGTATAGAAAAAGAGGGGTTTGGCCTATGTCATATATGGCATTATATCGTAAATGGCGTCCTGATGATTTTCAGGAGGTTAAGGGGCAGGAACATATAGTTACTACTCTTAAGAATCAAATAAAGTATGACAGGCTTGGACATGCTTATCTGTTTTGCGGAACCCGTGGAACAGGAAAAACTACTGTGGCCAAGCTTCTGGCAAAGGCTGTTAATTGTGATAATCCTATAGATGGGAGTCCCTGTAATGAGTGCCCAAGCTGCAGAGCAATTTCTAATGGTACATCCATGAATGTTATTGAGATAGATGCAGCTTCCAACAATGGTGTTGATAATATAAGGCAAATTAACAGTGCTGTCCAATATTCCCCCCAGGGAGGAAAGTATTTAGTATATATCATTGATGAGGTGCATATGTTGTCCATAGGCGCTTTTAATGCATTGCTCAAAACTCTGGAGGAACCGCCTGAATATGTAAAATTTATTCTGGCCACTACAGAATCCCATAAAATCCCGATAACCATTTTGTCCAGATGCCAGAGGTATGATTTCAGAAGAATATCCATAGAAACTATTACTGCAAGACTGGAGGATCTTCTTGATAAAGAGAAAATAAAAGCAACCCACGAGGGGGTATCGTATATTGCCAGGGCAGCAGATGGCTCAATGAGAGATGCACTCAGTATATTGGATCAATGTATAGCCTTTAATCTTGGTGAAGAGCTTACCTATGACAGAGTGCTTGAAACAATAGGTGCGGTAGATATAGAGGTATATATTAAGCTCTTGGGTGCAATACGGGATGATAATACGCCTGAAGCTGTGGATATAATTGATAAAGCAGTATGGCAGGGAAAGGATCTTGCCCAGCTTGTTATTGAATTTACAGGCTTTATAAGGAATGTACTCATGCTTAAACTTGATACTGATGCTTTGGTGGACGTAACAAGCGCTAATGCTGACAGACTTATTGATATTGGAAAAAGCTTTACAGAGGGACAGCTTATTAACTATATTAATATATTGCAGGATGCAGGCAATAAAATAAATCAGGCTGCAACAAAACGTATAGCACTTGAAGTAGCTGTTATTAAGATGTGTAAACCAGAGATGCAGCAGGGTACGGCAGCACTGGAGGAAAGGATAAAGAAACTGGAAGAGCAGCTTGAAAAAGGAGAACTCCGGGGCAACGTGAAGGAAAATGTAGTTTATGTGGACAGCAGAAAAAAAAGCGGGGATGAAGAAGAAATGATATCAGAGGATACATCCCAAAGGCTGGAGGGAGCTGTCAGGGAAAATTACAGGGCTGCGTATCCACCTGCACAGTATGATGAGATTATGGATGTAGTGAGTGGATGGAATCATATCAAGGAAGTATCTATCCCGCTTACCAGATATTTTCTGGACAGGGTCAGTGTGCGTGCCGGGCAGTCAGAATCGACGATTGAACTGATTATTATTAACAAAAAAGAAAATCAGAGCGTCAAAGATTATTTTGAAAATCCCCATAGTATTATGGCATTGGAAAAACAGCTTAATGAAATGACACACAGGGATATAAAAATAGTTGTAAGAGGTATTTCCCGGCGGGAGGCGGAAGAGACCAGGCTGGAACAATGGGATTTATCAAAAATAAATTTTAAAATAGATTATAAATAGCAGGAGGATTATGAGATGGCAAAAAGAGGTGGATTTCCCGGAGGTATGATGCCGGGTAATATGAATAACCTTATGAAACAGGCACAGAGAATGCAAAAGCAGATGGAGGAAACCAATAAGGAGCTTGAAGAAAAGGAGTATGAGGCTGCAGCCGGTGGTGGCGTTGTGAAGGTTAAAATTAACGGAAAAAAGGAAATAATAGGAGTCCATTTAGAGGAAGAGGTTGTGGACAAGGATGACATCGAGATGCTGGAGGATCTTATTATGGCTGCCGTTAATGAGGCAATCAGAATGCAGGATGAAGATAAAAATAACCAGATGGGCAAGATTACCGGAGGTTTAGGCGGAGGTTTTCCTTTCTAATGGATATTTACGGAGGACAGGTTAATAAGCTGATAGAGGAATTGTCAGGACTGCCCGGGATAGGGGGTAAAACTGCCCAACGACTGGCATTTTATATAATTAACATGCCTGAGGAAAGGGCAAAAAGCCTGGCTGCTTCTATAGTGGATGCGAGAGAAAACATAAAATATTGTAAAACCTGTTATACTATTACTGACAGGGATGAATGCCCTATTTGTTCGTCTCCCAACAGAAACCATAAGCTGATCATGGTGGTTGAAACACCGAGAGATTTGGCAGCATATGAGAGATGTGGTCAGTACGAGGGAGTGTACCATGTACTTCACGGAGTAATTAATCCTGCTATGGGAATAGGTGTAAATGATATAAGACTGAAGGAGCTTATAACCAGGCTTACGAAGGAGGATGTGGACGAGCTTATTATAGGAACCAACTCCAGTGTGGAAGGAGAGGCAACAGCTATGTACATATCCAAGCTGGTGAAGCCTTCTGGGATTAAGACAACAAGAATTGCCAGTGGAGTTCCCGTAGGCGGAGACCTGGAATGTATAGATGAGGTTACTTTGCTTAGGGCTTTGGATGGAAGAGTTGTAATTTAGATACTTAATAAGGAGGTAGCAGAATGAAAAGAATCGGTATGTTAACTAGCGGTGGAGACTGTCAGGCACTTAATGCCACAATGAGAGGTGTGGTAAAGGGGCTCTACAATTCCTTTAAAGAAGTAGAGGTTTACGGCTTTTTGGAGGGCTATAAGGGGCTTATGTATGGCAATTACAAAAAGCTTGCTGCGGAGGATTTTTCTGGAATCCTTACCAGGGGAGGAACAATACTGGGAAGCTCAAGACAGCCTTTTAAGCTTATGAGTGAACCGACACCTGAGGGACTTGACAAGGTTAAGGCAATGAAAGACACTTACAAAAAGTTGAAGCTTGACTGCCTTGTTGTACTAGGTGGCAATGGCTCACAAAAAACAGCTAATCTCCTGAGTCAGGAGGGGCTGAATGTAGTAGGACTTCCCAAAACTATAGATAATGATATATGGGGCACTGACATGACCTTTGGATTCCAGAGTGCAGTGGATATAGCAACCCAGGCTATTGACTGTATTCATACAACAGCTGCTTCCCACAACAGAGTATTTATTGTTGAGGTTATGGGACATAAGGTTGGCTGGATAACTCTTCATGCCGGAATTGCGTCAGGTGCGGATATAATCCTTATTCCTGAAATCCCATATGATATTAAGAGCGTTTGTAAGGCTTTGGAGAAAAGAACAAAGGCCGGAAAAGGATTCTCCATTCTTGCGGTTGCGGAGGGAGCTATTTCTAAGGAGGTTGCCGATCTGCCAAAGAAGGAAAGGAAAGCGGCTGTAGCTGCAGCAGCAGCGAAATATCCGTCAGTGGCATATGAAATTGCAGATAAAATTAAAGAATACAGTGGCATGGACATAAGAGTTACCGTTCCCGGGCACACACAAAGAGGAGGCAGCCCCGTTCCTTATGACAGGGTGATATCCAGCCTTTTTGGTGCTAAGGCAGCTCAGCTTATCAAGGATGAGGATTATGGCAAGCTTGTTGTTATGAGAGATAATGAGGTTACAGCAATTCCTCTTGAGGAGTCTGCAGGTAAGCTGAAATATGTTTCACCGGATGACAGCATTGTCACTAACGCAAGGATGTTGGGTATATCTTTTGGCGATTAATAGTCAGTAATCTCACAAATATATGAAAACTGCATATATTACAATAACCAGACAATCGGGATTACATCAGGCTAATTCTGATTGTCTGTTTGTAAAAATAGCAGATTTGTGAGGTTTTGTTTATGAAGGAATTGGATAGGAGACTGATTATGCCCGAGATGCAGTTTGTAGATGAAGCTGAGCTTGAAGAGGACAGGGAATATCTTATGGATATGTATCCGGCAAGAGCAAAGCTGATTATGGTTATGGTAGAGGATTCCTGCGACAGACTGGAATATGAGGGAAGTCCTATGTTTTCACCTTATCCTGACAAAGAAACAATATTGGGAATTGCCCGTGACATTTATACCAAGGTTTCTTACAATGACACCGATAATAATTTGAAACACCTTATTGAAGTAATGGTTTTGAATGAATTTTATGTAAGACGCAACAGATATAAAAGAAGGAGAAAGTTCTTTTAATTATGTTAAAGAGGATAATAATAAAAATGTCGGTATTTGTGATGGTAATGCTCACTACCGCATTTTTTGTAAATAAAATAAGTAACCGAAATATGGATAGGGTTTCCAGGGAAATGGCAGAGCCGACTCTTCCTGTGGTGTACTGCCTTTATCAAGACAGGCAGATTAATATGATGCAGGGATATACACAGGTTATGTCAACAAGCCTTATGAGGGACAGGATTGTACCATTAAGGGAAAAGAATACTGTAGATATACTGATAAATGATTCATGGGATGAAGAAGAAACATACTCATACCAGCTAAGAAGCATAGCCGGAGATTCTCTTATTGAGGAAGGAGATATAGAAAATTGGACCAATAATCAGGGATATAAGCAGTTCTCCGTAAGCTTCAGAATGGATATGAGACGTAATCGCGAGTATATGTTTGTATTTATTATAACAAACAGCCGGGGTGAGAGTGCAAGATACTATACCAGGGTAGTTAATCTGGATGAGGAATATGCAGGACAGATAATAGATTATGTAATGGATTTTCATAATACAACCTTTGAAAAGGAACCGGGGGAGGAAGGAAATATAGTATCTCTTTCTTTGGATGAAAAGGCAGATGCCTCTAATGATAATCTTTACCATGTGAATCTTAACTCGTCATATGGAATGGTCAGCTGGGGCGGAATGGATCCTGCCGTAATGACCAATATTGTTCCTACCATAACTGAGCTGGATGAAGAGTATGCAGTCGTAAAGCTGTCATATTTGGCAGAAACTACCCAGGATGGTAATACGCATCATTACAATGTCAATGAATATTATAGTGCTGTATATGACCGGAACAGCAATACGGTTAAGCTTCTGGCCTTTGACCGATATATAGACAGTATATTTGACTCGGGTTATATCAGTAAAAGCCGGAACAGCCTATGTATGGGTATCTCAGATATGGAGAAGATAAAATATGCTTCAACCACGGACAATAGACGGATAACCTTTGTCAAGGGAGGACAGCTTTGGTATTTTGATTATGATAAATCCTGTCTGACTAATGTTTTCAGTTTTCAACAGAATAAATATACCGATATAAGGACATTGAACGACAACCTGGGAATAAATATAGCCTCCATGGATGAGGATGGAAATATATGCTTTATCGTATATGGATATATGAGCAGGGGTAAGCACGAAGGGGAAAATGGGATAGCAATGTATCGCTTTACAGTCGATGAGCAGAAGATAGAGGAGCTTTTCTTTGTAGAGTGTGATGAGCCTTTCGATGTTATGAAGGAAGAGATAGGCAGATTCAGTTATTATGATGGGAACGGATGCATTTTTTACCTGTTGGACGGAGCAATATATAAGATTAATATGGAAAATGGCACAATGGATACCTTGATGTATGGGCTGCCATCGGATAAGTATATGGTTTCTGATAATTGTAAGCTGGTAGCATATCCGGATAATGCCAATGAGGACCAGGTAAGAAGTATTAACGTATATAATTTTGAGACCGGTGAGCTGTTTACACAAAGCAAAGAAGAAGGAGACAGGCTTATGGCATTTGGCTTTGTGGGAAATGACCTGATATATGGAGTATCCAGAGAGAATGATATACTAAGGACATCCGATGGCGAGGTTACTCTCCCTATGTATGCATTATATATAATCCGGCCTGACGGAACTATTGTTAAGGAATATAGAGAACCTGGAACCTATATTATGAATGCAAAGGTACTTCTGGACAAGATTTATCTTACCCGTGCCAACAGGCTGAATGGATTTTATGAAGAGATTGAGCCGGATTACATTTCTTATAAGCCGGATTCGGAGATAAAAAATGTAACGCTTTCCTATAACACAGATGCCAGGGAGCTTAAACAGGTGGATTTGAAATTCCCATCGGATATTTACCTTAGCGAAAAAAACAAATTTTATATAACAAAATCAAAGGAATATGGCAATTACCTGGACTTCAGGGTGAAAACCACAACTATGGATGATTCCTTTTATGTATTCAACAATTCAGGATATAGTGGTGAATACTCAAGTGCAGGTCGTGCCATTGTTGCAGTATCAGAGGATTCTGCCGGTCTTGTCGTAGACAGTAATGGCAATACAATTTACAGGGATATTGCTGCAACCAGCTATAATACAGTGGCAGCTGCCATTGATGAACATTCCTGCGGTGATATATCGGATACGCTTATGACCTGTGCATATATGTGTATAGAATATCTGGACAGCAGGGTGGAATATGAAAGTGTTATGAAATACAATGACTGGGAGGAAGCCTTTGAAAACCTTACAGATGGTGTAGGGATTAATATATCGGGAATCAGTCTTGATATAGCATTGTACTTTTTGGATAGAGATGTACCGTTTGCGGCAAAGATTGACGATGGAAGATATGTACTTGTAATCAGTTACAACTCCACCCATATAAGATATTATGATCCTATACTGGATGAAGAAGTAAGAGTTACAAGAAGCAGTTTTGCAAATTCCATGAGCCTTCAGGGTAATACTATGTTTACCTATACATCCCAATAACCGTCCAGGGTTGCAAAATAATCATCGAGAGTTTCTGCCCGACGGATCATTTTTACTGATTTGTCCAGGCAAAGAAGCAGCTCGGCAGACTTGAGCTTGCCATTGTAGTTATAACCCATTGCAAAGCCGTGGGCTCCTGTATCGTGAATTACCAGATAGTCTCCCATATCTATTTTTGGAAGTTGTCTGTCAATTGCAAATTTGTCATTGTTTTCACATAATGAGCCTGTTATATCATAAATATGATCGGAAGGCTCATTTTCCTTGCCCAGAACTGTTATATGATGATAAGCACCATACATGGCAGGCCTCATAAGATTTACAGCACAGGCATCCACACCGATATACTCTTTATATATGTGTTTTTCATGAATGGCTTTGGTTATAAGATGACCATATGGTGCAAGCATGAAACGCCCCAGCTCGGTAAAGATGCTTATGTTATTAAGTCCGGCAGGAGAAAGGACCTCCTCATAGGCTTTTCTTACCCCTTCACCGATTGCCAGAATATCATTAGGTTCCTTGTCAGGGGTATAAGGGATACCGACTCCGCCTGAGAGATTAATAAAGCTTATTTCTATTCCTGTTTTTTCCTTTAACTCAACTACTACTTCAAATAAGAGCTTTGCCAGTGTAGGATAGTAATCGTTTGTTACTGTGTTGCTGGCAAGGAATGAATGGATACCGAAACGCTTTGCTCCAAGGCTTTTAAGCCTGACGTAGGCATCAAACAGCTGCTCCTTTGTCATTCCGTACTTAGCATCACCGGGGTTGTCCATAATTGTATTGGAAATGGAAAATGTTCCACCGGGATTGTACCTGCAGGATATGGTTTCGGGAATTCCGCATATATCATTTAAAAAATCAATGTGGGTATAATCATCAAGATTAATGGTGGCACCGAGACAGGCAGCTTTCTTGAATTCTTCGGCAGGGGTATCGTTGGAGGAAAACATTATATCCGGGCCGGTAAATCCCACTCGCTCAGACATAACCAGCTCTGCCATGGATGAACAGTCGGTTCCGCAGCCCTCTTCCTTCAGAATCCGAAGTATGGTTGGATTAGGTGTTGCCTTGACTGCAAAATACTCCTTGTAGCCTTTATTCCATGAAAATGCCTGCTTGAGTTTTCTTGCATTTTCTCTGATGCCCTTTTCGTCATATATATGAAAAGGGGTTGGATATGTTTTAACTATATTTTCTATCTGGTCCTTTGTAACAAAAGGCTTTTTCATTGTAGAAACCTCCTAGTATAATTATTACTTTAATTTATTGTTGATTTAAGTGTTTGTCAATATGTATTTTAAAAAAAATTGTAAATGCTGCAAAATGGTGATATAATCATCTTTTGGTATTATACTAATATCATTTAATTAAAATATTGTCGGGAGTGAAAAAATGTCAGTAGATGGATTTAATTATGATAACCCATTGATTAGATTGTTAAACAGATTAGGGGATGTTATTATATTGTCCCTTGTGTTTACGTTGTTTTCGTTGCCTATATTTACAATTGGAGCATCTGTAACAGCGTTATATTATACAGCCATGAAAAGTATGAGTATTGAAGATGGATATGTATTCAAATTTTTCTTAAAAAGCTTTAAGGAGAATTTTAAACAATCGACCATAATATGGTTAATATCTGTGGTGGTTCTTACAGTACTCGGTGTAGATGTATGGTTCTGGGTCAGCCAGTGGAAAGAATACGGAACAGGAATGGCAAGACCCATGATAGTGATAAGTGTTGTAATGCTGTCATTGGCAGTTATGATAATTATGTATGTTTTTCCACTACAGGCAAAATTTGACAATAATGTAAAAGTGCAATTTAGAAATGCTTTCCTGCTATCAATAAAATATTTTCCTAATACGATAATAATGGCTGTGATAATAGCTGTGGTTGTTTGGGCATTTTACTATTATACAATTCTTGCGCTTATTGTATTTGCCTTTATTGGCTTCGGAATTCTTGGCTTTGTTTTTGCATTCTTAATGTCAAGATGCTTTAAACCATACCTTGAACAGACAAAACAGGATGCCGCTGAGACGGAAGCAGGTGCTGAAGAAGAGGCAGAGACCGAAGCTCAGTCAGGCGAGGAAACAGAGACCGAAGCTCAGTCAGGTGAGGAAACAAAGACCGAAGTAGGTGAAGATGAAAAAAATCAGGGGCCTTAGTGGGTATAGGCAGGAAAAATTTGTATAAAAAAGTCAGTGAAATATGAAAAAGGATTATCTTGCGATAATCGGATAAACTGTAGTATAATGGCGTTGACCTGAATTAACGTTAATTAGAATTCTTTATGAAAGGACATAGGCGATATGAACAAATTAGAACTCCAGAAAAAAGCTGTAGAGATTCGTAAGGGTATTGTTACATCAATTCACAGTGCAAAAGCCGGTCATCCGGGAGGTTCTTTATCTGCTGCGGATATATTTTCGTATCTGTATTTTGAGGAGCTTAATGTAGATCCGGCTAACCCGGAAAGCGAGAACAGGGATCGGTTTGTGCTTTCAAAGGGACATACTGCACCCGGCTTATATTCGGCACTTGCCCTTAAGGGATTTTTCCCTGTGGGGGAATTGAAGAATTTAAGGCATATAGGTTCTATTTTGCAAGGACATCCTGATATGAAGCATATTCCGGGAGTCGATATGTCCTCGGGTTCCCTCGGACAAGGACTGTCAGCAGCAGTTGGAATGGCTCTGGCAGGAAAAATGTCCGGGAGAAACTATCGTACCTACTGTCTTTGTGGTGATGGAGAGATTCAGGAGGGACAAATCTGGGAAGCTGCAATGTTTGCCGGACACAGAAAGCTGGACAATCTCCTTGTAATTGTAGATAATAACAATCTTCAGATTGACGGTACAGTTGAGGAGGTATGCTCACCTTACCCTATTGACGAAAAATTTAAGGCATTTAATTTTCATGTAATCAACATAGACGGAAATGATTTTGATGACATAGACAGAGCCTTCAAGGAGGCGAAGAAAACAAAGGGTATGCCTACAGCTATAATAGCTCATACCATAAAGGGTAAGGGTGTATCGTTTATGGAGGATAAGGCGGGATGGCATGGTAAAGCTCCTAATGATGAAGAACTGGCTATTGCCCTTGAAGAGCTTGGAAAGGCAGGTGACGCATTATGTTAGGAGATAAGATTGCAACAAGAGACAGCTATGGTAATGCATTGGTAGAACTTGGAAGAGAGCATGAGAATCTTGTAGTGCTTGATGCTGACCTGGCAGCTGCCACAAAAACCGGAATATTTAAGAATGCTTTTCCGAAGAGACACATAGATTGTGGAATTGCTGAATGTAATATGACAGGAATCGCGGCAGGTATGTCTACTGCAGGGTATGTACCGTTTATGAGCTCCTTTGCTATGTTTGCTGCAGGACGTGCGTATGAGCAGGTTCGTAATTCTATTGGATATCCACATTTGAATGTTAAAATTGGGGCAACCCATGCGGGTATTTCTGTAGGAGAGGATGGAGCAACCCATCAATGTAATGAAGACATTGCACTTATGAGAACCATACCGGGTATGGTAATAATTAATCCTTGTGATGATGTTGAAGCAAGGGCAGCTGTAAAAGCGGCATTTGAATATTGTGGTCCATGCTATCTCAGATTTGGAAGACTGGCAGTACCTGTTATTAATGATGAATCAACATATAGCTTTGAGATTGGAAAGGGCGTTGAGCTAAGAAAGGGAAAAGATATCACAATTATAGCAACCGGTCTTGAAGTGGCTGAATCCCTTGAGGCTGCAGAGAAGCTTGCAAAGGATGGAATAGACGCACAGGTTATTAATATCCACACTATCAAGCCGTTAGATGAAAAGCTTGTAATAGAGGCAGCTAAGAAGACAGGCAGAGTATTTACGGTTGAGGAACATTCAATTATCGGAGGACTTGGAAGTGCAATAGCTGATTGCCTTTGTGAAAATTACCCTGTAAAGGTTACGAAACTTGGTATCAGAGATGTGTTTGGTGAATCAGGTCCGGCAAAGGATTTGTTACACAAGTACGAGCTGGATGCTGAGGGAATATACAACCAGATTAAGAATAATATGTAAATATAAAGCATAATTCCCCTTTCCGGGGAATATCAAAAATATTTTATGACTGTCATTGCGAAACCGAATGTAATGATATGTCTGAACAACTAATGAAACGTAATAAATAAGATAAGGAAAGGGCTGTCAATTTGAACAGCCCCTTTCCTATGTTAAGGCATATATATTCTGAAATACATGATAAAACTAATATTTTTCCGGTTCGGGATAATCAATCCCCAGTGTGTCAACAGTTACGGATTTGATTTTTTGATCCTCAAGAGGCCTGTCTCCCCATCCGGTTGGGCAGGTGGCAATTTTATCGACAACCTCCATACCTTCTGTGATTTTTCCGAAAGCAGCATAGGAACCATCAAGATGTGGTGAGGTCTTGTGCATGATAAAGAACTGGGAGCCTGCGGAATTTGGCATCATAGAGCGGGCCATGGAAAGAACACCCGGTTCATGTTTTAAATCATTTGCAAAGCCATTCTGGGAGAATTCGCCCTTAATTGAGTAACCCGGACCTCCCATGCCTGTTCCGTCAGGGCAGCCACCCTGAATCATAAAGCCTTCTATTACTCTGTGAAATATTAAACCATTATAAAAGCCTTTATTAATAAGTGATATAAAATTGTTGACAGTGTTAGGTGCAATGTCGGGATAAAGCTCAAATTTCATTACATCCCCACTGTCCATTGTCATTGTAACTATTGGATTTGCCAAAATTATCATCCTTTCTTGATATTTTTTAAAAAAGATGGTACTATAATAACATTATTGTAAAATTACTGCAAGTATGTAATTTGATAGATATTATGTAAACTAAAACAAAGAGGTTAATATGGAAAAAATAAATAGAAATATAAAAATTGTAAAGGCAATTATTCTTGTTATAGCCGTTTTTGCACTGACAATTATGGTTAAAAATTATGTAAAAGGGTTATACGATGATTACATGGAAGAATATCAGGGAACCTACAGCTATGAAGGTGAAAATGTTACGGTTGTTATACCGGACGGTGCTTCTGTTAAACAGATAGCCTCAATACTTAAGGAAGCCGGCCTTATAAAGTATGAAAGAGCTTTTGTAAAAAGACTGCAGAATTCGGAATATAAGGGAAAGCTTAAGGCAGGAACATATACTCTTAACACAGGTATGAATACATTAAAGATGATGGAAATTATGTGTCCTGTTGTAGAATATGACGAGCCGATAGATAAGCTGGTTGTCCCTGAGGGATATACAGTGGAAATGATTGCGGCAAGGTGTGAGGAACAGGGTATATGCACAAAGAAGGAATTTCTTGATGCCGTACAGTCTGTAACCAAGTCGGATTTTATATATCTGGCAGATGTACCGGATGGAGCAAAGGTAAAATATAAGCTGCAAGGATATTTGTTCCCTGCAACCTATGATATCTATGAAACAACAACAGCACAATCCCTTGTTGACTGGATGCTTCAGACATTTATTAACAATTATGCGGGAGAACTGGAGGACAGGGCAACTGAGCTTGGATATAACTCCTATGAAGTCATTACAATGGCATCCATTGTTGAAAGAGAAGCTAAGGTTGATGAGGAAAGACCAATAATAGCAGGAGTAATGAAGAACAGACTCGCTATAGATATGCCTTTACAGATGTGCCCTACGGTTTTGTACCCACTTACCGATGGCATGTACGATAAATCACAGGTGCTGTATGAGGATTTGGAATTAGATTCTCCTTACAACACATACAAATATTCCGGGCTTCCTGTTGGACCTATATGTAATCCGGGTAAGGCATGTATAGAGGCGGTACTCTATCCGGAGGAGCATAACTATTATTATTATCATGTGGATGATGAAGAGAAGGGAACTCATATATTTACAGAGACATATCAGGAACACGTGGACACTCAGATTATAGGTGGTCCGAATGGTGTTTCCGGTGAAGAAAACTAACTTAGGAGGGATTTGTGAATGAGGGCATTTAATTTCAAAGCCAGAAATATCGGCCAAGAAAGATATCTTACCTATATCATGGGTGAAGAGTGCGAGCTTGATGAAGATGTATTGGATTATTGTGAAGAAAATCAGATTAAAGAGCTGGTTGAGGTGATTTATGAGGAGGATGAGGATTACGACTATCTTACCTACGATATAACCGGCAAAAAATCCGTAGAGGAATTTATTCGCAATGAGGTTAATTGCAAACAGGTGCTTATGGTATTGCGAAACGTGGCTGCAAATCTTATTTCTCTTAAGGAGCAGGCTATACATCTTGCGTATCTTATTTTGAATAAGAGCTTTATATATATAGACGAGGACACTATGGATGTGGAATTTATATGTCTTCCGATAGAAAGCGAGGCAAGTGTTGCTACGGAGTTTAAGGGCTTTATCAGACAGCTTCTGGCAAACATGCGATATAATGTTGACGAGGATTTGAACTATGTTGGGAAGCTTCTTACATATATTAACGGAGATAATTTTAATTTAAGAGGACTTATGGGATTGTCTGAAGCACTGATGGAGGAAGAGGGAATTTCCTTTGAAGCGGCAGCAGATATAGAAGCTGATGGAGTTGAGGTTATAGCCTCAGAGGATGTAAACACCGAAGCTGCTGAACGAAAGGTTGCAGATTTCATGAATGAAAAAGAGGATACTCCCCTGCCGGAAATCGGTGATGATGAAGATGAGGGCGAACCGGAAGAAGAAAAGAATAAAGAAAATGCCGGACATAGCGAAAAAGAAACCATCGGAGCCGAAGCTGATAAGAATAACGGAACAGATGATATCCTGCCAACAGAGAAACAGGAATTTAAGACAGCTATTAAACAGAAAGAGACTGATGTTGATGTAATAAAGAATAAAATAAAGCAGCTTGTGGGTGAGGTTCCGGCAGCAAAATCCTTAGACAAAAGTAGTCAGAGTATTAATACTTTGGAGGATTTGGATAAGATATTGGATGGAAAACCACCGGTTATCAAGAAAAACGTAGTTAAGGTAAATAGAGCAGCCCTTATACAAAGTGCTGCAGCCGAGCTTGAGGAAACAGCGGAATTAGCCGGAAATGACGGGCAAGCTCAAAAGGCTGAGGATACGTCAGCTGATATGGCTGAAAAGAGCGATGCTCCAAAGAGCAATTCTGTACTTAGCAAAACCGCTCCGGAGGGTGTGCACAGGAATAATCTTGTCAATGCACCTAAAGCAATTCCGTATCTAATAAGAGTTAATACCGAAGAAAGAATAATGCTTGGAAAGGCTATATTCAAAATAGGCAAGGCAACAAGGGGAGTAGATTATACAGTGGATGGAAATGGTGCAATTAGCAGACAGCACGCCATAATAATCCAAAAGGATGGAGTATGCTACATAAAGGACAATAAATCCACCAATCATACATATGTAAACGGAAGAGAGCTTGAGGAAGGCACAGAGGAGATACTGACTCATGATTCGATGATACGATTGGGAGACGAGGAGTTTTTATTCAAAATCAGATAAACAGAAATGTTTCATTAAACAATGTTAGGGAAATGTTCTTAATGCAGGGAGGTTACAATGAAGAAGATTGATTTAAATGTTTCAAAACAAAATAATGTAGATACTATAAGATACGATCTTGCAACATCAGATGTATACGATGACAGAGCTGCTGACAAGGCATCTAATCTTGATAATGTGATACATATGGAATATAGTGATGTGGATGGGAAAAGAAGTATTACGGCATATGCTCATGAAGATACAAATTTATCTGCTTTGTATAAAAGTATTTTGTCTAAAAAAGAGGTTTTTTGTATTATAAATGGACTGCTGTCTGCTTTCGAAATAGGAACTCAAGGCATACCCGTAAGCTATATTGTTAAGAACCCGGATTACATATATGTAGATAAATCAACCTATGCTGTTAAATGCGTGCTTATACCTATAAAGCAGGATGTTATGCCACTTGCGGAAATTCCTGCATTTTTCCGTGAGGTAATCTCTAATATGAGATTTAGTGATGTGGATAAGGATAACTATGTGGCGGCAATGCTTACGCAAATTAATTCCGATGATTTTTCTGTAAGTAAGTTGAAGGAATGGGTTGGAACTGCTTTAGAAAGGATGGGATTATATATTAGCAAGGATAACGGACTTACTAATATGAATGCAGGTGGTGAGACAGCACCAAAGAATATTAAGATTAACAGAATGGGTGTTATAAATAACATGCAAAATGCACAAAATGCATTTCAAATGGGACAGATGTCACCACAAATGGCTCCACAGGTGGCTCCACAGATGGCACCACAAATGAAACCACAGATGGCTCCACAAATGGCTCCACAGGTGGCTCCACAGATGGCACCACAAATGAAACCACAGATGGCTCCACAGGTGGCTCCACAGGTAACACCACAGTTTAAACCGCAGGTGGCTCCACAGATGGCTCCACAGATGAAACCGCAGGTGGCTCCACAGATGGCACCACAGATGGCACCACAAATGAAACCGCAGGTGGCT
>DLKL01000018.1:0-52389 GCA_002476495.1 Lachnospiraceae bacterium UBA7589 | reverse complement strand
ATGAAACCGCAGGTGGCTCCACAACAGATGGCACCACAGATGGCACCACAGATGGCTCCGCAAATGAAACCGCAGGTGGCTCCACAGACACAGATGGCACCACAAATGAAACCGCAGATGGCACCACAGGTAACACCACAGTTTAAACCACAGGTAACACCACAGTTTAAACCACAGGTGGCTCCACCACAGATGAAACCGCAGGTGGCTCCACAGATGGCTCCGCAAATGAAACCACAGGTGATGCCACAAACACCACAGCCTTCAGTTAACCAACCGGGACAAGGTATACCGGCAACTCAGAATGGGCTTATGGGACAATTGGGTACAAAACCGGTTCCACATATTGTAAGAAAAAAGACCGGGGAAATAATTAATATAACAAAGCCTGAATTTACAATAGGTAAGTCAAAGACTAAGGCAGATTATGCCATAGAGGACAATTCAGCTATAAGCAGAACTCATTGTACAATAATGCAGAAGAATGGAGTGAATTATATAAAAGATAATAATTCAACCAATCATACATATATAAACGGAGTTGAATTACAACCTGGCAAGGAATTACTGTTGAAAAATAAAACAACCATACAACTGGGCGATGAGGAGTTCACTTTCCTGTTAAGAAAAGGAGAATAGAATGAGATACATAGCAGCTTACCATACAGATGTGGGAATAACAAAGAAGACTAATCAGGACTCTCTTGCCATGAAAATAGTTGAGATTAATGGCAAAAAGGTAGCATTTGGAATAGTATGTGATGGAATGGGAGGCCTTTCAAAGGGTGAATTAGCCAGCAAAGAGGTGATTTTAGCCTTTTGTAACTGGTTTGACGATGTTCTTTTACCGGATGTTGATATGGGTTTGTTTGATGAAAACCGGCTGATTCTTCAGTGGGACGATATTATACAAACACAAAACAAAAGACTTGGTGAATACGGAGCCTGTAAAAATATACAGCTGGGAACTACGGTGTCTGCCATACTTATGGTAGAAAGCAAATATTACATTGTACATGTAGGTGACAGCAGAATATATCATATGGGAAATACCGTAACCCAGCTTACAAAGGATCAAACCTTTATTGCCAGGGAAATAGCTTTCGGAAGAATGACAGAAGAACAGGCAAAAACAGATCCAAGAAGAAGTGTTCTGTTACAGTGCGTTGGAGCATCTCCTGTTGTTCAACCTGAATTTACAAAGGGCGAGGTAGAACCGGATTCCGTGTATATGCTATGCTCAGATGGATTCAGACACCAGATAACAGATAAGGAGATGCTGGATAAAATCGGACCGGGGGCTATAAATGACGAGGAAGATATGAAATACGGCTGTATATATCTGACAGAGCTTGTAAAAAACAGAAAAGAAACAGACAATATAACAGTAGCCTTGATAAAGGCAGATTAAATTAAAAACATAAATAGGAATTCTTAAATATAGGTCGGAAGGGAATAGTAATGACTAAGGAAGGTACCGTATTAGACGGAAAATACGAAATATGGAAAGAGGTTGGACGTGGAGGAATGTCCATTGTTTACCTTGCCCGTGACAATCGACTTAATAAGCAGTGGGCTGTCAAGGAAATAAAGAATGATGGTTCAAAATCTACCCAGATGCTGTTAAAGGGCCTTGAAAGAGAAGCTAATATATTAAAAAACGTTGATCATCCGGTCTTGCCACGAATAGTAGATATTATCAATCAGGATGGTACTATATACGTTGTAATGGATTTTATAGAAGGAACAACAATAAGTGACAGACTTAAAAAGGAGGGGGCACAACCTCAGGAATTGGTTATAGAATGGGGGTTGCAGCTGGCGAGTGCCCTTGATTATCTTCACAACATGAACCCACCGGTAATATATCGTGATATGAAGCCTTCCAATGTTATGATAAAGCCTGAGGGTGGAGTCAAGCTTATTGATTTCGGAACAGCTAAGGAATATGTTATAGAAAATAATGCAGATACAACAGCACTGGGAACCAGGGGATATGCTGCCCCTGAGCAGTTTGGTGATTCCCAGGGACGAGGCATATATAATACTGATGCAAGGACTGATATATATAACCTGGGAGCAACTTTGTACCACATAGTTACAGGTATGAATCCTTGTGAACCTCCTTATGAGATAAAGCCTATAAGAGAGTGGAATCCGGCATTATCATCCGGGCTTGAAAAAATAATACAGAAATGTACCCAGCCGGACCCTAATGACAGATATCAGAATTGTACCGAGCTTATGTATGCACTAGAGCATTATACAGAGCTGGATGATGCCTATAGAAAAAAGAATAAGAAAAAGCTGGCAGGCTTTATTGCTGCATCTGTTCTTACACTTGCGGCTGCAGGGGTAACTATATTCGGATATTCGGGAATGCAGAAGATAAAGATGGAATCATATAATTCTTACATAGAAACAGGAAACGACTACAGACTTGAAGGGGATTACAGCAAAGCAGCAGAACAGTACAAGCTGGCATTTGAGCTTGATGGCTCTGATGCAGAGGCATATGATAAATTCATTCAGGTATATGTTGATGCATCCCATGACATTGATCAGGATGGTAAAAGTGCTCTTGATCTTGCTACCGGGCTTAATATAGTGGCAAACAGGATAAAATCCGGATATGATAATGTGGATGAAAATAACGAAGTTTTATTCAGGCTGGCCATAACCTATTTTGATGAGATGAAGGATTATAAAACTGCAACAAAATATTTTAATATGGTTGACCCAAAGGATGATGGTTATGGTCAGCTGGCAGATTATTATGGAGCGGTATCCCTTATCAGATCAAGCACAAATCCTGATGTGGAGGAGCTTATGACCCAGGTTGACGGACTGGCAGCTTATAATGAATCCCAGTATACGAATCAGGACGAGAACAAATTTGTTAATTACAAAACCATCGGAGAAATATATGCAACATATATAAATACCCCGGGGGTTCCTGACAATGCGGAAAAGGTTATGCTGCAGGCGGTTGAGGATCTGGAGCAATACACCGGCAATGAGATAGATACAAATGATTATTACTATGCATACTATGATAATCTCATTGTGATATATGAGGCTCTTGCAAAGAATTCACAGGATTCTTTAATCGTGAAGCAATATTATACCGATGTTATCACATATTGTGATGAGTATATTAATATTTTATCAATAAAGGTTGAGGAAAATAAAGAAATAGGCATAGGCGGAGAAAATGACAATATTTACAATACGGCCTACTATAATGTCATGTCAAAGAAGGCGGATTGCTACCAGGCTATGGGAGAATATGAAAAAACCCTGACCCAGTATCAGGAGATTGAAAGAACCTTAGGAAAAGAAAATGTGTTAAGCAATAAGGTATATGCCCAGCATCTTGATTACATATATAAGTATTGTGAAAATATAGATCAGGATCCTACCGGCTGGATAAAGAAATGTCCTGATGAATTACAGGATCTTATTGATATTTACAGGGACGGAAACGGAGTTGCCGATATAGATAATAATAAAACCTGGAAAAAACGTAATGAAATAGTCAATATGTTAGCTACGGGTGCTTACATTGAAGAGACTGAAACAGACGAAGAGGTATCCGACGAAGCTTCTGAAGAGGAGGGAGAGTGATACAAATGGGAAATGTTTACGAAATATGTTTCTACGGAGGACTCACCCTTGCAATTGTATTTTTTATTGTATCAGTGATTTTATTTATTGTATTAAAGATACCTAAGGTGATGGGCGAACTCACAGGAAAGACGGCAAAAAAGAATATTAAGGAAATGAAAGAGGGAGGACTCACCAAGGATAGTATATCTAAGAAGGAGCAGGCAAAATATTACAATCAGGGAAGTGGAAAGATAACCGTCAGAGAGGGTATATCCACAGCAAAGAGAAAAGAAAACCGGGATGATACCACAGATTTGTTAAAGCCTGCCGGTAAAGAGGTAAAGGATGATGCTACCGAGGTTTTGGAATATAAACCGGATAATGCAGGAGCTGATGAGGATACTACAGGCGTATTGACTGCAACTGAAGAAGTGATGGGTGAGGATACCACAGACGTATTGGCTGCAGCTGAAGAAATGACAGATGTATCAGCAGAAAATGACAGAACAACAGATGTATCAGCCGGGGAGGATGACGCAACAGAGGTTCTTGCCGGAGACAGTGACGCAACAGAGGTTCTTGCCGGAGACAGTGATGAAACAACCGTTCTTTCAGGGAATATGTCAATGGACAAAAATACAAGAAAATGTAAGGTTGAATTTAATGTTGTTGTTGTAAATACAGAGGAAAGCTTATAGGAGGGCAGTAAGAATGAAAAGAATACCTGATAAACATAGCAAAATGTCTAAGCTGATTGCATTCTGGCTGGTATTTGTCATGATGGCGACACCTTTCTTTGCACATGCGGGATTGCCAAATGACACCAAAGCGGATGAAATGATAGTTGACAAAGATAATCCTGTTGAAACCAGCGAGTTTAAATTTGGATCAATTTTTCTGGATATTTCTGAACTTTGTGAAATGTCATCGGAGGATAGTGTTATATTAAAGTCTCAATCCACAGAAAAGGAATACAAATATTATAATATTAATTGGTTTTATTTTCCCGAAATTTTGGGCATTAATATAAAGAATAGTATATTGGAAGACGGAACAAAGGTAAACATCACAGCACCTAAAATAAAGTATAGGGTTTACGATTCCGGGGCTACGATTGAAGACACAATTACAGATGAGACTCTGCTGAAGAATACTGTATCAATGACTCCGGACAAGATACTGGTAGCATATCTGAAGCTTAAAGGAACTGCTGTAAAGGGTGGAAATTCGACAGATTTTGAAACAGATTATGTAAGATATTGTACCTACAAATTTACTGAGACTGAACCATTTACAGGTAACTTTAACTGCTCTTATCTGGATGATTCGGGTGTCTCAATCAGTAATGACAAATTTTATACGAACTTCAATCTGAAAATAACTGACAGGGATACGGTTGACGAATATATTGATAATAATGCTGATGCTATTGGGTATATAAAGTATAATTATCAGGTACAGGATGTTAATTTTCAGGGAGCCAAGCTTATAGGAGATACCGTAACCATTAACCTTGACACAGCGAGCTGTAAGGATAAAGAGGGGGAGGTAAAGGTATCTCTGGAATACCATGTTCCGGGAGCAGATGGAAGTGATACTATAGTTAAAACCGTTACTTTGCCGGGAACTGTCCCTTTTGACCGAAAAGCCCCTTCTTCAGATACTGATGGCACAGGGCTGTTTGATGTGACAGAGAATAAAAAACTGGATATTGATACTTCTACACGGGAAGATGCAGATTCACTTTCAAAATTCATATATTATTATAAGGGACAGGATTCTGTAAGTGGCATAGAAAAAGTTGAGCTGTACAAGGGCACTACATGTCTTGGGGCCTTTACTAAGGATAGTGAAAGTGGGATATACAGCCTTAAACCCGATCAGGGAATGGTATATGACGAGTCAGATACCGAGGAACTGACCATAAGAGCATATGATGCTGCAGGCAACTGTGATATATGCGAGGTCCCAAAACTTTTGAAGCTCGATATGACTAAAAAGGATATTGATATTTCGTTTGGCGAAAATGAGGAGGCGCTTAGCACCGTACCGGATGTGGGAATAACAGCTCCTTTAAAAACAAACACGCAATATCTTCTTAAATATAAAGTAACATCTTATCAAAAACCTTCTAAAGTAAGTATTACTTATGCAGATGATACGTCAGTAAAGGAGGAAAGTGTATCCTACGAAAACGAAGAAATTGCAGGTGGATATTATCTTTTTGAAGGCTCTTTCCGGATACCTGCAGCCTCAGAGAATGCAGAATACAAAAATGTAAAACTTGTTGTCGATTTTGCAGATAATGGCCATGTAGAAAAGCCTGTTGTATCGGAGATATTATATGATAATACGACCCCAAGTTTTGTATTTCATGGCACAGAAGAAGAGTTCACTGTTCCTGATGAATGGAATCCTTTATTCTCTTCGGCTTTTGATGTTATATCCGGAGCAGGGAATGTTGAGTCAGATATTGTAGAAGCATACTATGATGGTGGTACTAAGTTTGATCTTACCATAACAGACGGAAAGGTTTCAGAGGCATCTATTAATGCTGATAATATATCGGCATCAACCGACAGTCGTGGTACACCTGTAAAGCTTTACGCAAGGGATGAAGCAGGTAATGAATATAACAAAACCGTATATTACAAAAAGGATACTTTAGTACCTGTAATTAGTTCCCTGTATTTCTTACGTGAAGGAGAAAGTACAAATGACGGACCTGTTAATGATGAATATATGTTGTGGGTTGTCGGAAGAGATAATATTGGTATAGACAGGGCTGAATTCAGGGTTAAAAAATCTGATGGATCCTACGGAACAGAGCCTGACGGGGAAATCAATGATATTGTTAATCAGGGCTGGTCTCTGAAAAACCTTGACAAAAATCAGGAACATACAGTAAAGGTTACAGTTTATGATTTTGCGGGAAACTCTGTGGAAGAAGAGAAGGCCTTTTACCTGGATTGCACTGCACCATGCTGTGACGTTGAGACAAATACTGTGTTACAGGTTAAGGGAGCAGACGATGCCTGGACTGATGTATCAAATAGTCCGAATTCTGAAGGAATTTACTGCATTGACAGTGATAAGGAATATAGATGCAAGGTTGTTGTGGAGGATGAACATGAATTATTGCAGGATAAGGCAGTTAATATTGATATTGAAGGATATGACGAGAATCCGGCGGTAATATCAGAGTTTGATTCTGCTAATGCAGATTCTACCCGGGCTACATATTATATCAGCATAGACAAGACAAAGCTGCTTAGCGATGAAGGAAGAGAACTCAGATTCACAGTGAAGGACAAGGCAGGAAATGAATCAGGAGTATATGCCTTTAAGTGGCCGCTTAAGCTTATTGACAAGGAGCTCAAAATAAATGCCACATTGCATACAATCGATGAAAATGGCGTAGATAAGGAGATTACAGTCCAGGAGCTTCCGGGCTTCCGATTCGGAACTAACAAATCACTCTATGTGGTAGTTCATCTTTCATCGGCACAAAAGCTGGATAAGGATTCAATTGTGCTTGTTAAGGCTGACGGCTCATCGATAGCAGCCGGCACAGTTATAGCATCTAATCTTACAGATGTTGATAATGAGGGAAGATATAATTGCTCTGTCAGATTTGACCTTCCTGCGGATACAAACATATTTTTCCCGGGTATCAGGGCAAAAGGCTCTGAGGAGGGAAGTGGAGCATCTAAAGAGGTGAATCTTGCTGATATTCTTTATGACAAGACCACACCGGAGCTTAAAACCATATCAGGTGAGGAATTCACACTGACAAGGAGCTGGTCTTACAAGGTTTCGGGTGATATAGTGGTTACATCAGGTAACAGCAGTATTATTGAGTCTGAGCTCGATGAAGTCTGGTATACCATAAATGGCGGCGACAGGAATGATATTGCCATATCTGCTGACAGAAAGCAGGCTGGCGGGCAGGTTATCATTGATCTTTCATCCGTTACAACAAATGGAACAAAGGTGAGGATATATGCCAGAGATAAGGCAGGTAATGTTACAGAGAGAGAATATGCAGTATGGGTTGACAACAAGAGACCTGAGATAACCGGAATTGTAATAAACAATAACATAACTGAGGTAAGCAATCCTGTTACAGGCATACCTGTAATTAAGGCTACGGTTAATGACAATCTTACAATTAAGACAATCAGGGCAGATATCACATACCCTGACAATACAGTTAAGACTAAGACTTTTAATTATACAGAAACTGTGGATGCTGAGGTTAATGGTGGTAATAAAGAAGTATCCTTTGCCATTGAAAAGATTACCCAGAATGGGGCAGGTATTCCTGATGGCACTTATACTGTAAAGGTTTATGCAGAGGACTGCGCCGGTAATAAGGCAGCTGAGATTACAAAGACCTTCAGAGTTGATAACACCAGACCTGTAGTTACCTCACAGGTTAATTCGGGAGCTGCAAGTGTAAAGTCAGATGAATACTATAAGTCAGAGGTTGGAGTTATGCTTACATATTGTGATGACAATATGAACAGCAATGATGTGACAGTAACTGATAATGGTAAGGCAGTAAATCTTAACTGGTCTGCAACAGCAGATTCAAAGGGAAGATACATAGCGTATTATAATACCTCCGAAGAGGGTAAACATGTAATTAAAATAACAGCTGCTGATAAGGCAGGAAATAAGGCAGAGCCTTCAACGGTTACATTTTATATAGACAGGACATCACCTGTATTATCAACAGTAATTAACGGAGGCATGATATATACAGATTCCACAGGGATGCTTTATATGACAGGAAATGTCAATCTTTCGGTGGGAGTAAGCGATACAAACGAAGATGTGGGAGATCTTAATTATCAGCTGATATATACAAAGCCAAACGGAGAAAAAACAACTAATCTTTACAAGAAAACTTCGGACAGAAATTTTGTCTTTGGTGAGGAGGGAGAATATGTAATTAATCTTTTTGCCATAGATAAAGCAATGAACTATAGCCGGACAAGAACCATAACCTTCAGAATTGATAAAAATGCACCTTCATTAAGCATAAACGGAGCAGGACAGGGAACACACACAAGCAATGTTAATGTGAGCATGAATATGAAGGAAGCGTTCTGGAAGGATGCTTCAGGTGAGATAAACATTTATAGAAAACCCGGGGACGGGCAATCAGAGGTTCTCTTTAAGACAATAAATGTTACACCTACATCGGCAGATATGTCCATAGCAGAAAGCTTCACCGAAACAGGTGTGTACCGGATAGAATTTGCAGCTGAGGACAGGACAGGACATTCAGCCAATACAAGTGCAGAGTTTATTCTGGATAAGGATGCGCCTGAGGTTAATATGGCAGCACCTGACAACTATTATAAAACCAAGGATGAGGTTTCGATAAGCTTTGAAATATCTGATGTATTTTATCTTGGCAAGGAGATAGACCTTAAAGGAACAAGGACAGATGCTTCAGGAAAGGTTCATCAGCTTGATTTCGGTAAATATAACGCATCTGCAAGCCAGACTGTAATTTCGTCTACATTTACCGAAGATGGTATTTATGATATAAGTCTGACAGTCAGGGATCAGGCCGGTAACAGTGAAAGCAGAGAGCTTCATTTTACTATTGATAAGACTGAACCACAGATTGCTGATATATCATATCTGGATGGAAAGACAATAAACAGCTTCAGCTGGGATGAGGATCTGGATGAGCTTATATCAGACCTTACCGTATGTGATATAAAGATGTATCTTAACGGTAGTGAATATGACGGAAAATCGGATATAGAGGATGGTTCATACACTCTTCTTATTACTGCAACCGATGAATTGGGAAACACTACCGAGAAGGAAGTAAAGTTTATCCTTGATACAAAAGCCCCTGTATTTATAATTACAGGAGTTGAAGAAAATCAGGTACAAAATGAAGAATACAATATTAATATATCCCTGCAGCTTGCTGAAGATACTCTTTCTTCAGTAACATTGAACGGAAAGGAAATGTCTATAAATGGTAATAGCTGTTCTTTTACAGTAAAGGATAAAGGAAGCTATACCCTTGTGATGACAGCTACGGATGAAGCCGGAAACGAGGCAACATATGAGCTTGAATTCAAATACGGACAGGAGTCAACCTGGTATATATGGGCAATTATTGCCGCAATTATTGTAATTGTTGCAGCGATAATATTAATAATTGTAAAGAAAAAGAAAAGTAAATAACCGGCCGGTGCTAAAAGGGGCAGGAAAATTATATAATATTTTTCTAAAAAAGCTGTGCTTTGACGAATGATAATCGTTGAAGCATGGCTTTTTTTGTGATAATATTCTATGGTAGAAAAATAAGAGGTTACCTGATGATTTTGGGAGGATAACGGATGATATATTCATCATTGGCAACACATATAGGTGGAAGAGATAATAATGAAGACTATGTAAGACATGCCGTATATAACACTGAGGAATGTTTTATTCTCTGTGACGGGCTTGGAGGACATGATTGTGGTGAGGTGGCTTCGATGACGGCGGCAGAAGAGGTTGCCCGTCTGTTTGAGGAAAAGGGAGACTATCCGGGCTTCCTTGACGATGCTTTTAATTGCGCCCAGAACAGGCTTATTGATATGCAAAATAAAAGAAATATGCCGGGAACCATGAAAACCACCATGGTGGTTTTGGTGGTGTCTGATGAACAGATAAAATGGGCTCATATCGGCGACAGCAGACTGTATAGAATTTTTGATAAGGGACAAAAATTTGAGAGAACAAAGGATCACAGTGTTGTCCAGGTAATGGTAGATATGGGGGAGCTTAAAGAAAGTGATATGAGACACAGTCCTGACAGGAACAAGCTTCTTAGAGCCATGGGTTCTGTCTGGACAAGTAAATCTTATGATAAAAGCCCCATATTGGAGAGGGATGCAGGGGCAAACCGGCCTATGTGCTTTGCCCTTATGAGCGATGGCTTCTGGGAATATGTCGAAGACATTGAAATATTAGAAATCTGCCGGGAAAGTAAAAGCTGTGAGGCGTGGCTTGAGGATATGACAAGGCTTGTAGAGGAACGCGCTGATATGACCGGGACAGATAATTATTCCGCTATCTGTGTATGGGTGGAATAATTATTACAATACATAACTGGATTTGTGAGGTAGACATATGTTTAAGGCAGTAGTATTTGATATGGATGGTGTAATCACAGATACTGAAAAGCTATATAGGAAATTCCAGCTTGAGGAGGGCTTTGCCAGGGGAGTGCCTGAGGATGTGATGATACAGGCATGTGAAAAAATAGCCGGGGGGAATCGGTTTACCAATAAGGAACCTTTTGAAAAAATAGTTGGACGAGGAATCGATTATTTTGAATATCGTGAAAAAATGATTGCAAGAATGGACGCATATATAAGACAATATGGAGTAGAATTAAAACCGGGTGTGAGAGAAATTCTTCAATATCTGCAGCATAAGGGTATAAAAATCGGGCTGGCAACATCTACTGTAAGGGAGCGTGCTATAGGATACCTTGAGCAGCATGATATTTACAAATATTTTGACAGGCTTATTTTTGGTGATATGATTGAACACGGAAAGCCTGCACCTGATATATATCTTAAGGCTTGTGAAGAATTAGGGGTTTTGCCGGATGAGGCCATAGCTGTGGAGGATTCAATTAATGGAATAATAGCAGCAGGAAAGGCAGGTTTATTTGCAGTAATGGTGATAGATCTGATACAGCCTAAGGCCGAGATAAGACCATATGTAAAGAAAATATATAACAACATTACCCGGATAAAGGAAATAATATAAAAATGTCCAGATTATTAATAAGAAATATTAATCTATATCGGGTTACGGGAAAGGAGAATTAGAAATATGCAGTTACTTGTTGTTATCTTAAAAAGAGCTGATCTTGTTCCAGAACTTTGTAAGGAGCTTGCGGAGGAGGGAGTTCATGGCGGCACCATTATAGATGGTGTGGGCATGGCAAGTGTTATTGAAAAAATGACTGATTTGCCAATCTTTGGCATGCTTCGCTCAATTCTCGCGGATGATGACCATGAAACAGTGAAAACCATGTGGTTTGTCATGGAAGACGAGGAGAGCGAGAAGGCAAGGCGGGTAATAAGAAGTGTTATAGGTGGTCTGGATGAACCGAATACAGGTATTATGTTTGGATTACCGGTATCATTTGTGGAAGGATTGGGACAGTAAATCATGAAGCTAAATACCTTAACATATATTGCCATTATGCTTATTGCAGCCCTTCTTGCAGGTAAGGTGGTTAAGAAAATGAAGCTCCCCAATGTGACGGGTTATCTTGTGATTGGTTTGATAATAGGGCCTCATTGTCTTAATGTGATATCCCAGGAGCTTATAGGCAGCATGGGAATAATTACCGAGCTTGCTTTGGGATGTATTGCTTTTTCCATAGGAGCTGAATTTAAGATAAGCTTTTTGAAAAAAATAGGTAAGGCTCCTATAGTAATAGGAATTCTTGAAGGCATAGGAGCTGTTATTGTAGTAGATACGATTTTGCTTCTGGCAGGCTTTGATGTTACTTTTGCTCTTGCCATGGGAGCAATAGCTTCAGCTACAGCAGCAGCTTCTACCCTTATGATTGTCAAACAATATAAGGCAAAGGGACCTGTTACCAATACGCTGCTTCCCGTGGTTGCACTGGATGATGCGGTAGCTCTGATGGCTTTTGGCATATCCATGGCTATAGCAAGAATGATAAGCTCCAGTGGGGATGCTCCTATAGCTCAGCTTCTGGTAGATCCTCTGATTGAAATTGTGGGGGGGATAGCTTTCGGTATTGTTTTGGGACTTATAATGGTTGTGGCAGTAAAATTCTATACAGGCAGGGGAAATCGTCTGGCCATAACCATTATGATGATATGTCTGTGTGTAGGCGTATCGGATCTTGTGGGATTTTCCTCACTGCTTGCATGTATGATGCTGAGTACGGTTTTTGTGAATCTTTCAAAATACAGAACTAAGATTTATGAACCGCTCGATAGAATTACGCCACCGGTCTATATGATGTTTTTCATAATATCCGGAGCTTCTCTTGATGTTACTATTATTACATCTGTGGGGCTGGCAGGACTCATATATGTAATAGGACGTGTGATTGGTAAGGCTTTAGGTGCCTTTGTGGGGGCTAAAATTTCAAAAGCACCACCGGTAGTATGTAAATGGCTGGGCTTAACGCTGGTTCCCCAGGAGGGTGTGGCAATAGGTCTTGCCACATCGGCTGCCGCTTCATTGCCGGAGTATGGGGCCAGAATCCAGACAATTGTATTGTGTGGGGTTGTAATATATGAGCTTTTCGGACCGATTATTACAAAGGCAACCCTGAAGAAGGCCGGAGAAATAGAGACTCAGGCATAGCCATAACACATAAGGTATATTTTTGCCAATATCTTCATATATTTATGTAGGCTTATATTAATATATGGAGGTAAAACATGGTAAAAAACCGGGGATTAATATGCAGCATCAAGGCACTTATTGTGTCATATGTTATTACGGGCGTCCTGCTCTTTGTATTGGCATTTATGATGTATAAGCTGGGTCTGGAGGAGAAAACCGTCAATTTTGGAATCACCTTTATCTACATTTTTGCAACGGCTGTTGGGGGACTCATAATGGGCAAAAATATGAAGCAAAAAAAGTTTTTGTGGGGGTGTATGATAGGGGGAATTTATGCATTAATAATATTTACAGCCTCTGTTATGATGACAAAAAACCTTGATGCCATATCCGGTGACGGGATAAGCACAATGCTGTTATGTCTGGGAGGCGGAATGCTGGGTGGAATGATAAGCTAAAAAATACTTTTATTTATACAAAATGTATGTTATAATCCTTTGAAGATGATTAATATAGGAGGCAAAGCTCATGAAAAGAATTAAAACTTTAACTAACAAAACCTTGAATAATACAGTTGTTAAGGGTGGCTGTGGCGAGTGCCAGACTTCATGTCAGTCAGCATGTAAGACATCCTGTACAGTTGGAAACCAGAGCTGTGAGAATAAGTAATATATTTCAATATCACTAATACATAAGGCGTGACTTTATTAAAGGGGACCATTTTCGGGATAGTCCTCTTTAGTTGCGTTTTAAAAAGGAGTGTTGTATGGTACATCAGTACAAAAATAACGGATATAACATTGCTCTTGATGTATGTAGCGGCTCTGTCCATGTGGTAGACGACCTTGTATATGACATGATTCCCATGTATCAGGAAAAAAGCCTTGAGGATATAATAAATGCCATAAAGAGCAAATATAAAGATATCTATAGTGAACATGATATCCGTGAAGCATATGAAGATATAAAGGAGCTGGCTGATTCAGGACAGCTTTTCACTGAGGATGTGTACAGGGATGTTATAATAGACTTTAAAAAGAGAAAAACTGTAGTTAAGGCTTTATGTCTGCATATTGCCCATGACTGTAATCTGGCATGCAGATACTGCTTTGCCGATGAGGGAGAGTATCATGGACAAAAGCGTGAACTTATGAGCCTTGAGGTAGGCAGGAAGGCCATTGACTTTCTTATAGAGAATTCGGGAAACAGAGTTAATCTTGAGGTTGATTTTTTCGGTGGCGAGCCACTCATGAACTTTGATGTTGTGAAGAAGATAGTGGAATACGGAAGAAGCCGGGAAAAGGAAGCGGGAAAGAATTTCCGTTTTACGCTGACAACTAACGGAGTTCTTCTTAATGATGAGATTATGGATTTTTGTAACAGGGAAATATCCAATGTAGTCTTAAGCCTGGATGGAAGAAAATGCATTAATGACAGCATGAGACCCACAAGGAATGGTAAAGGAAGCTATGATATCATCGTTCCGAAATTTCAAAGATTCGTCTCAAAACGTGGTAATAAAAGCTATTATGTGAGAGGAACCTTTACAAGAAATAACCTTGATTTTGTTGAGGATTTTAATCTTATGGCAGATCTTGGATTTAAGGAGATATCTATTGAGCCGGTGGTTGCGGGGGAAACCTGTGATTATGCCATAAGGGAGGAAGATATAGACAGAATCTGCAAGGAGTACGATAAGCTTGCCAGGAATATAATAGACAGACACAAGGCCGGAAAGCCGGTAACCTTTTTCCATTTTATGATGGATCTGAATGGTGGTCCTTGTGTGTACAAAAGACTGTCAGGCTGTGGTTCGGGAACTGAGTATCTTGCAGTAACACCTGCCGGAGAGCTGTATCCCTGCCATCAGTTCGTAGGTCTTGAGGGCTTTTCCATGGGAAATGTATTCGAAGGTGTTAAGAGAACAGATATAGTGGATGAGTTTAAATTATGTAATGTATATGCCAAGGATAAATGCAGGGATTGCTTCGCAAGATTTTATTGCAGTGGCGGCTGTGCCGCAAATTCATATCAGTTTCATGGAAGTATCTTAGACGCATATGACATTGGATGTAAGCTACAGCAAAAGCGTGTTGAATGTGCAATTATGATAAAGGCAGCTTTGGCCGATTTAGAAGAAGGAGAGTAAGAATGAAAAAAGCAAGAGTAAAAGCCGTATTTGCATTGCTTATATTTTTAGCATTGCTGGCCGGTGGAATATGCATGAATGTGTTTGGCATTGGCGAAAAGGAAACAGGTAAGATTAACGGTATCCCTTTCGGACTTGATTTACAAGGGGGGCTCAGTGTTACCTATGAAATTGTTAATGATAAGCCTACAGATGATGAGATATCGGCTACTATAGATAAGCTTCAACGAAGAGTTGATACCTATAGTAACGAGGGTGAGGTGTATCAGGAAGGAGATGACAGAATTGCCGTTGAGATTCCTGTAGATACTTCTAAGTATGATGCCCATGAAATTCTTGATGATCTTGGACAGCCCGGAAAGCTTGAATTTATGGACCAGACCAATTATTATCTCTGGGCGGCAGGACAGGAATATGAATATATTGTAAATGGCGCTGATGTTAAGGATGCAAAAGCCGGTATAGATGATTCCGGTGTAAGTAATGATTATGTGGTTCAGCTTTCCTTTACCGAAGAGGGAGCAAAAAAGTTTGCCGAAGGGACAAAGGCCAATATAGGCAAGCCTATATATATTATATATGATAATCAGGTTCAGAGTGCGCCAACCGTAAATACGGCTATAGATGACGGAGAAGCTGTTATTACAGGTATGGGGGATATAGAGAGTGCGGAGAATCTTGCAAGCACAATTAAGATAGGTGCTCTTCCACTTGAGCTTAAGCAGATACAGTATAACATAGTAGGAGCAAAGCTGGGTCAGGAGGCAGTCAGGAGCAGCCTTAAGGCAGGTGTTATAGGTCTTGCTATTATAGCTTTAATTATGATAGTTGTATATCTCCTTCCGGGATTCATTGCGGTTCTTGCTCTGGCTGCATATATTGTATTGATGCTTCTTATATTAAGCATCAGGGGAATCACACTTACCCTGCCGGGTATAGCGGGTATCCTTCTTTCAATTGGTATGGCAGTAGATGCCAATGTAATTATATTTACCAGAATAAAAGAGGAAATTGCCACAGGCAGCAATGTACGGAATGCAGTTAAGGCAGGCTTTTCCAAGGCATTGTCGGCTATACTGGATGGCAACATTACAACTCTTATTGCAACCATAGTGCTTATGGCAATGGGAACAGGAAGTATTAAAGGCTTTGCCAACACATTGATGCTTGGTATAATTCTGTCAATGTTTACGGCATTGGTTGTAACTAAATTCCTGCTGAATATAGCAGTTAATCTGGGAATCAAGAATCCTAAGCTTTATGGAAAAGCTAAACCGCCAAAGGTAAGAAACTTTGTAAAGGCATCAAAATTCTGCATGATTGCTTCATGCATTGCCATAATAGCCGGTCTTGTGTTCCTGCCGGTAAACAAATCAAGAATTGGGAAGGCATTGAATTACAGTCTCGAATTTACAGGTGGAACATCAACAACAGTGACTTTTAACGAGGAATATACTCTTGAAAGAGCAGAGACAGAGGTTGTACCTGTAATTACCGAAACAGTAAATGTGTCTGCAGCAGATATCCAGATACAGACTGTTGAAGGAACAAACCAGGTTATCTTTAAGACTACTGAGCTTGCCGACACTGATGCAGCCAGACTTGAGGATGCATTAAAGAAAAATTTTGATGTTGCGGAAATCAGTGCACAGAGCATAAGCTCTACCATAAGTGGCGAAATGAGAAAGGATGCCATAGTGGCAATTATAATTTCTGCCGTACTCATGCTTATATATATTGCAGTGAGGTTCTCAGACGTAAAATTTGGTGTCAGCGCGGTTATGGCTCTGATACATGATGTTATGATAGTATTTGCAATATACGCAATAGGAAAGCTTTCTGTCGGTAATACATTTATAGCATGTATGCTTACTATATTGGGATATTCAATAAATGCTACAATTATTATATTTGACCGAATAAGAGAAAATCTTAAGACAATGAACAGAAAAGAAGTGGACGAGATTGTCAATATAAGTATTGCACAGACCTTTACAAGAACAATATATACATCCCTTACAACCTTTGTTATGGTATTTGTCCTCTTTGCTGTGGGTGTGTCATCTCTTAAGGAATTTACATTTACACTTATGGCAGGCATTGTATGTGGTGCATACTCATCTATATGTATAACAGGTCCATTGTGGTATCTCCTAAGGTCAAAGTTCGGTAAGAAGACACCACAAAAAAATAGTAAAAAAGTAACTAAGAAGGCTTAATTATTGGGGGCAGTCACATAAAGTGATATGCCCCTTATTTGATTATAACGGGAGGATGCCGTGGAATCTGTATGGACGGTTTACGGAAAAAGAGCAGATTTTAATAAAATCGGAAAAAAATATAATATTGATCCTGTAGTAGCAAGAGTAATGAGAAACAGGGATATAGTGGGAGATGACAGTATAAGGGAATACCTTTACGGTACTCTGGATGACACATATAATCCGGAAACTATGGCAGACATGGATAAGGGCTGCGCTATAATGGCAGAAGCTATAAAAAACGGCGAAAAAATATGTATTGTATCCGATTATGATGTGGATGGTGTAATGTCCAATTATGTGCTGTGGGATGGTCTTACCCGGCTTGGAGGCAGGGTAACTTATAGGATTCCTGACAGAATAAAGGACGGATATGGAATAAATGAGGCAATCATAAGAGAGGCCTATGAGGAGAATACAGGAACTATAATAACCTGTGATAACGGAATATCAGCAGGTTTGGCAATAAATCTGGCAAAAGAGCTTGGAATGAAGGTAATTGTTACAGATCACCATGTAGTACCATATACCATCGATGAAAATGGCCAGAAGCTCTATAAACTTCCACCGGCGGATGCGGTCATTGACATAATGCGTCAGGATTGCCCGTATCCGGGGAAAAATATATGTGGCACAACAGTTGCCTATAAGTTTATCAGAGAATTGTATAAACATATGGAAATGCCATGGGATGACCCTTTCAGATATATTGAAATGATAGCAATTGCTACTGTGTGTGATGTAATGGAGCTTAAGGGAGAAAACAGGATATATGTAAAAGAAGGGCTTAAGCTTCTGGAGGATACAGATAATACGGGATTACAGGCATTACTTGAGGTATGCGGGTTAAAAAACAAGAAGCTTTCAGCCTTCCATTTAGGCTTTGTAATCGGTCCCTGCATTAATGCTGCCGGAAGACTGGAAAGTGCAAAGCAGGGGCTTGAATTACTTATGTCGAAGAACAAAAGTGAGGCTTTAGATCTTGCAGTGAGACTCAGGGAATTGAATATCCACAGAAAGGATATGACAGAGGAGGGAGTTAATCAGGCCATTGAAATGGTGAAAAACAATTATATGGAGGATAAGGTTCTTGTGGTATATATGCCGGACTTACATGAGAGCATAGCGGGTATAGTTGCAGGGCGATTAAGGGAACACTTTTACAAACCGGTCTTTGTGATTACAGATAGCAACGATGGAGGTCTTAAGGGCTCGGGGAGGTCCATAGAGGGATATCATATGGCAGACAGCCTTAATCAGATTAAGGATATTCTCATAAAATACGGAGGACATGAGCTGGCAGCAGGCTTTTCCCTTCTGCCGGAAAATCTTGAAAATTTTAGAAAAAGACTGAATGACAACCAGAAGCTGACAAGCAGGGAGCTTACTCCGACGGTAAGGCTTGATGCGGCAATGCCTGTATCATATATTACATTAAAGCTTGTGGAACAGCTTCAACTCCTTGAGCCCTTTGGCAAGGGAAACGAAAAGCCCATGTTCGGTCAGAGCAATCTTGGAATAAAATCTGTTTCATTTATGGGAAAGGAAAACCAATATGTAAAAATATATTTTCAGAATGAAGAAGGATATGTTATTGAAGGAGTTGATTTTAACGGAAAATCTTTTATTGAATGCATAAAAATGTGGTTTGGTGACGAAGAATGTGATAAAATACTTAAGGGTGTGCCAAACAAGGTGAAGCTGGATGTGGCATACTATCCGTTAATTAATCAATATGGTGGAAAAAAGACTATACAGATACAGCCATATATGTATCAAAGGACATAAAAAGGAGAGGTAAACGAATATGAAAAAGGTTGAGGATTATATTAAGAGTATTCCGGATTTTCCAAAGAAAGGCATTATTTTCAGGGATGTAACCAGTGTTCTTGAAAGTCCCGAGGGGCTTGCTCTTGCTATTGATGAAATGAATAATCTGCTGGACGGTGTGGATTACAATCTTATTGCAGGGGCCGAATCCAGAGGCTTCATATTTGGTGCTCCTCTGGCATATATGAATAAAAAAGGCTTTGTGCCAATTCGTAAAAAGGGAAAGCTGCCAAGGGAAACAGTAGAGGCAAGCTATGATCTGGAATATGGTTCTGCAACAATTGAGATACATAAGGATGCAATTAAACCGGGTGATAAGGTGGTATTGGTTGATGACCTTATTGCTACAGGTGGAACAATAAAGGCAGCAGCAAAGCTGGTAGAGGAATTGGGAGGAGAGGTCGTAAAGATGATTTTCCTCATAGAGCTTGTAGATTTGGGGGGAAGAAAGGCTCTGTCAGAGTATGACATAGCTTCTGTTGTATGCTACGAGGGTGAGTAACTCATAGATTGTTTTAGGGAGGAAAGTGATTAGTATGTCAGATATAACCTATAACCCTCTGGAAAAACTAAAAAAAGAGCCCAGCAAACCCGATGACTTTACTCCACCGGAGGAGCTTTACAAAAAGCTGATTGACACTATACGCCAATATCATCCATCCTCGGATATATCCATGATTGAGAAGGCATATGCTGTGGCAAGTGAAGCCCATAAGGACCAAAAACGTAAATCCGGGGAGCCGTATATAATTCACCCTCTTTGCGTGGCTATAATTCTTGCAGAGCTTGAACTTGACAAAGAAACAATTGTAGCCGGAATTCTCCATGATGTAGTGGAGGATACGGTTATGACTACCGAAGAGATATCCAGAGAATTTTCAGAAGAAATAGCCCTTCTGGTGGATGGAGTAACAAAGCTTACCCAGTTGGATTTGTCCCAGGATAAGATAGAGATTCAGGCAGAAAATCTTAGAAAGATGTTTCTTGCCATGGCAAAGGATATAAGGGTTATTCTTATAAAGCTTGCGGACAGACTCCATAATCTCAGGACAATGCAGTATCAGTCCCCTGCAAAGCAGATAGAAAAATCCAGGGAAACCATGGATATATATGCACCTATTGCCCACAGACTGGGTATTTCCAAAATCAAGATAGAGCTGGATGATTTGTCCATGCAATATTTATACCCGGATGTGTACAAATCCTTAAAAGAGGAAATAACCACAAGGCTTGCTGCCAGTGAGGATTTTATTGTCCAGATGGTGGACGAGGTTAAGCATTATATGGATGAGGCGGATATAAAGGCAGAGGTAGACGGCAGGGTAAAGCATATATTCAGTATTTATAAAAAGATGATTACCCAGAACAAGACCTTAGACCAGATATATGATATTCATGCTATACGGATAAAGGTTGATACTGTGAGAGACTGTTATGCGGCACTGGGTATTATTCATGAGAAGTACAAGCCTATACCGGGAAGATTTAAGGACTACATTGCTATGCCTAAGCAAAATATGTACCAGTCGCTTCATACAACTCTTATCGGTCCGGGAGGAAGACCCTTTGAGATACAGATACGTACCTATGAAATGCACAGAACTGCGGAATATGGTATTGCTGCCCATTGGAAATATAAGGAGGGAGATGCAGGCTCAAAGGATAATGAGGAGCAGAAGCTCAGCTGGTTAAGACAAATACTTGAGTGGCAGACAGATACTGCCGACAACAAGGAATTCATGAGCTTTGTCAAGACAGATCTGGATTTGTTTTCTGATCAGGTATATTGCTTTACACCTGCGGGAGACGTAAAAGCATTGCCAAAGGGCTCTACCCCTATAGATTTTGCATATGCTATCCATACTGCTGTAGGTAATAAAATGATTGGAGCCAGAGTAAACGGAAGGCAGGTGCCTATAGAAACCGAGCTCAAAAATGGTGACAGGGTTGAAATTATAACCTCACAAAATGGTAAGGGTCCCAGCATGGACTGGCTTAAGCTGGTTAAGAGCACCCAGGCAAAAACTAAGATTAACCAGTGGTTCAGGCAGGAAAACAAGGAGGATAATATACAGAAGGGCAAGGAAGCTATAATATCCTATTGCAAGACAAAATCCATATCTCTTCCGGATATAACAAAGCCTGAGCTTATAGAGAAGGTTGTAAAAAAATATAATTTTGCAACATGGGATGCACTTCTTGCATCAGTAGGTCATGGAGGACTTAAGGAGGGTCAGATAGTTAACCGTCTTCTTGAGGAGTATAAGAAGGAAGAGTCAAGAAAAATAACCGAAGACCAGATCGTTGAAAAGATAAATACCCCGGGAAGAGGAGTAGGACATTCCGGTAAGGGAATAACCGTAAAGGGAATGGATGATGTGGCAGTCCGGTTTTCCAAGTGCTGTGCTCCTGTTCCGGGAGATGAAATTGTAGGATATATCACAAGGGGACGTGGAGTTTCCATCCACAGAACAGACTGTGTCAATGTACTTTGTATGGATGAGTTTGACAGAGCCAGACTTATTGAGGCAGACTGGGCAGATGGAGTTGTACAAAGCACCAATATGTACAGTACAGAAATTAATATTTATGCAATGGATAACCAGGGGCTTATCTTTGAGCTTACAAAAATATTCAATGAGGAAAAAATCAGTCTTACAGGAATGAATGTAAGGGTGAGTAAGCAGGGTAAGGCCACAATATCTGTCAAATTTGAAATACATTCAAAGGAACAGCTTACAAAAATCATATCAAAGATTAGAAATGTAGATGGAATTATTGACATAGAAAGGACGGCTGGTTAATGGCAGGCTTAATTACTATTACTAATGTGCTTGGTTCTCTCGGGACCAATTGCTATACAATCGCCAACAGAGATACCAGGGAGGCTATAATTGTAGATCCCGCAGCCAGGGGAGATTTTCTTGTTAACATGTATATGAATCAAAGCTTAAAACCGGTGGCCATACTTCTGACCCACGGACACTGGGATCATATAGGCGCAGTGGGTGAGCTTAAAAAGGCTTATCCGGATATAGTTGTTTATGCAGGAGAGAATGAAAAGGATGTGCTTATGCGTCCTGAACTTAATCTTTCCGCAATGTTTGACAGTCCTCTGTCAATGAAGGCAGATTCCTATGTGAGGGATATGGAGGAAATTAAGCTTCTCGATACCAATATAATATGTCTGGCTGTGCCGGGACATACAAAGGGTGGTATGTGTTATTACTTCCCGGAAGGGAAGATGGTATTTTCAGGAGATACACTGTTTTATTCCAGTATAGGAAGAACTGATTTCCCTACCGGTGATGAGAAACAGCTTATTCAGGGAATAAAAGACAAGCTTCTTACACTGCCGGAGGATGTGACTGTATATCCGGGACATAATGACAGAACCTCTATAAAAAGAGAAAAAGAGACAAATCCGTATTTTTAATACCAAGAGAGAAAAAAATGATACTTCTTATACAAAACAGTGAATTATATAACAATGACCTTAGAGCTATGCTCATGGCCTTTTATCCGGGAGTTAAAATTGTTATACCGGCTTCAGACAGGGTATTACAGGAAGAGGTTATCTTTAAACTACGAGTGGAATATGGGGATACCAAAACTACAATAATTCTGGAGGGAAAGCAAACAGAAAAAGCGGTAATATACGGATATTATGGTGATAAGATCATTTTCCGTAATATACTTAAGTCTGAGGTATATAAGCTGTTATGCAATTATACCGGGAAAAGTCTTCCGTGGGGAGACCTGACAGGTGTACGGCCTACAAAGATAGCTATGGCAAAGCTGAGAGAGGGAGCAGACCGTAAGGAGGCTGTGGTAAACTATCGCAAGACATATCATGTCAGTGAAAGAAAGGCTGTGCTTGCCACAAGAGTGGCAGAGGCTGAGCTGGGTATTATCAGGAAGATTGACATGGAAAGAGATTATTGCCTGTATATAGGAATTCCCTTTTGCCCAAGCAGGTGTCTGTATTGCTCTTTTACCTCGTATCCCATAGGGATATATAGAGATAAGGCAAAAATGTATATCGAAAGACTGTGTGAGGAATTAGATTATATATCTGATGCATATAAGGACAAAAGGCTTGTGTCAATTTATATAGGAGGAGGAACACCTACCTCTATTGACCATGGATTACTTGACAGACTTCTTACTCATATTGATATGGACTTTGGAATCGGAGAAGAGAAAAAAAGACCATTGGAATATACAGTTGAAGCGGGAAGACCGGACAGTATAACGTATGAGAAGCTTGAGGTAATGAAAAAGCATGGCGTTACCAGAATAAGCATTAACCCCCAGACTATGCAGGATGAAACCCTTAAAACCATAGGACGGGCCCATACATCCGTGGAAACAGAGGAAGCTTTTCACATGGCAAGAAAAGCAGGGTTTGATAACATAAATATGGATATCATAGCAGGGCTTCCCGGAGAAAATATAGACAGTATGTATGATACCCTGGAAAAAATAAAAAATCTGGCACCGGACAGCCTTACTGTCCACTCACTTGCAATTAAGAGGGCAGCAGGCTTAAGACAGCAGCTTGACACCTATGGAGGTCAGATTAACAGGAATATGGATATGATGCTTGATATGGTGGAAAAGGCCGCCACAGAAATGTCTATGGCTCCATATTATCTTTATAGGCAGAAAAACATAGGTGGCAATCTGGAAAATGTGGGATATTCAAAAAAAGGACTGGAATGTCTGTATAATATATTAATTATGGAGGAGATTACAGATATAATAGCTGCAGGGGCAGGAGCCTCTACCAAGCTTACCTTCCATAAGGAAAACCGTATTGAAAGAGTGGAAAATTGTAAATCAGTAGATGATTATATTGGCAGGTTAGATGAAATGCTTGATAGAAAAAGAGCTGCATTCAGATACAAACTGTCTTAGAGTAACAACAAACAGAAAGGAAATAAAGACTATGGCAATGAAGAAAAAACCTGTTACGGGAATGAAAGACATTTTACCTAAAGAGATGGAGATAAGGGATTATGTTATTGGTCTTATAAAGGATACCTATAAAGCCTTTGGGTTTTCCTCAGTTGAAACACCCTGCGTTGAGCATATAGAGAATCTAAGCAGTAAGCAGGGCGGAGAGAATGAGAAGCTTATCTTTAAGATACTTAAAAGAGGAGAAAAGCTCAGGCTGGATGAGGCAAAGGAGGAGACGGATCTGGTAGACGGAGGACTTAGATATGACCTTACGGTTCCTCTTTCCAGATATTATTCTAATAATGCCAATGATTTGCCAAGCCCATTTAAGGCACTTCAAATGGGAAATGTGTGGAGAGCAGACAGACCACAGCGTGGCAGGTATCGTCAGTTCATGCAATGTGATATCGATATTCTCGGTGAGTCTACAATTCTTGCCGAGATAGAGCTTATTCTTGCAACTACTACATTGCTTGGCAGGCTTGATTTCAAAAATTTTACCATAAGAATCAATGACCGGAGAATCCTCAAGGCGATGGCCGCTTACAGTGGATTTGCAGAGGCAGATTATGATACGGTTTTTATTATTCTGGATAAGATGGATAAGATTGGAATTGACGGTGTAAGAGAGGAGCTTATCAGGGAAGGATATACTGAAGATGCGGTTGACAAATATCTCAGGCTTTTTGAACAGGTTACCAATGACATAGACGGAGTAAGATATATTAAGAATACCCTGGGTGATTTTCTTAGTGCTGATATCGCAAATGATTTGGAGACGATTATTTCATCGGTTGATAATACCAAGTCAGCTGAGTTTAAGATGAGCTTTGACCCGACACTTGTCAGGGGAATGTCATATTACACAGGACCTATCTTTGAGATATCCATGGACGAGTTTGGCGGCTCGGTTGGTGGCGGTGGGCGCTATGATGAAATGATAGGTAAATTCACCGGCAATGCGACACCGGCTTGCGGATTTTCAATAGGATTTGAGCGTATCGTCATGCTGCTTCTTGAAAGAGAGTATAAGGTGCCGGCAAGTGGAACAAAGATTGCATACCTCATTGAAAAGAATATGCCCGGAGAAAAGCTCCTTGCAATTCTTGACAAGGCAAAAAAGGAACGTAAGGCAGGCAGACAGGTCAATATAGCCATTATGAAAAAGAACAAGAAGTTCCAGAAGGATCAGCTTATGGCAGAGGGCTATGAGAGCTTCTGTGAATTTTATATAAATGAATTAAAGTAGTGAAAAGAGCAATATTTTGATAAGTAGGAGGTCATAGGGACAATGGCGGAGTCAATGAAAGGACTTAAGAGAAGTCATAGATGCACAGAGGTTAACAATACCATGCTTGGAAACGAAGTCACAGTTATGGGATGGGTGCAAAAGAGCAGAAACAAGGGTGGAATTGTTTTCACAGATTTGAGAGACAGAACAGGAATTCTTCAGATAATATTTGAAGAGGCAAATGTCGGAGCAGAGGGTTATGGAAAGGCTGCCAAGCTTAGAAGCGAATTTGTTATTGCAGTAAAGGGTAAGGTTGCGAAGCGCGGTGGAGCTGTAAATGAGAATCTTGCCACAGGAGATATAGAAATTATCGCATCGGATATCAGAATCCTGTCTGAGTCAGAGGTACCTCCTTTTCCAATAGAAGAGGACAGTAAGACCAAAGAGGATTTGAGATTAAAATACAGATATCTTGACCTTAGAAGACCGGATCTCCAGAAAAATATAATGATGAGAAGTAAGGTTACTACACTCACAAGAGCATTTCTGTCAGAGGAGGGCTTTATTGAAATAGAAACCCCTACACTGTGTAAGTCAACTCCTGAGGGAGCGAGAGATTATCTTGTGCCAAGCCGTGTGCATCCGGGAAATTTTTATGCTTTGCCACAGTCACCTCAGATATATAAGCAGCTTCTTATGTGCTCAGGCTATGACAGATATTTTCAGATAGCCAGATGCTACAGGGATGAGGATTTAAGAGCTGACAGACAACCGGAATTTACCCAGATAGACATGGAGCTTTCCTTTGTAGACGTTGATGATGTAATTGATGTAAATGAAAGACTTCTGGCGAAGCTTTTCAAAGAAATTATAGGCGTGGAGGTCAAACTCCCTATCCAGAGAATGACATATAAGGAAGCCATGGAAAGATTCGGGTCAGACAAGCCGGATCTCAGATTCGGCATGGAGCTTAAGGATGTTACTGACACTGTCAGAAATTGTGAATTTGTTGTTTTCAAGAGCGCTATAGAAAATGGTGGCAGTGTAAGAGGTATAAATGTTAAAGGACAGGGTGGTATGCCTCGTAAAAAGATAGATGCCCTGGTTGATTTTGCAAAGGGCTATGGGGCAAAGGGGCTTGCCTATGTTGCTCTTGGTGAGGATGGAGCGATTAAATCCTCGTTTGCGAAATTTATGAAGGAAGAAGAGATGACAGCTCTGATTAATGCTATGGAGGGAGAAGCCGGAGATTTACTTTTGTTTGCGGCAGATAAGAGCAAGCTGGTTTTCGATGTCCTTGGAGCACTAAGAGTTGAGCTTGCAAATCAGTTAGGACTTCTTGATAAAAATGAATACAGATTTGTGTGGATAACAGAATTTCCTCTGCTGGAGTGGAACGAAGAGCTTAACAGATATCAGGCCATGCACCATCCTTTTACAATGCCGATGGAGGAGGATTTACAGTACATTGACACTGACCCGGGACGTGTCCGTGCAAAGGCATATGATATTGTATTGAATGGTACTGAAATCGGTGGTGGCTCGGTGCGTATCCACCAGAACCATGTTCAGGAAAAAATGTTTGAAGCCTTAGGCTTTACCATGGAAAGAGCCTATGAGCAGTTTGGTTTCCTTCTCAATGCGTTTAAATATGGCGTTCCGCCTCATGCCGGTCTTGCATATGGTCTTGACAGACTTGTTATGCTTATGGCAAAGGAGGATTCCATCAGAGATGTTATTGCATTTCCTAAGGTAAAGGATGCCTCATGCCTTATGAGTGAGGCACCAAACCTGGTTGATTCAAAACAGCTGGAGGAACTTGGCTTGGAGCTTAGAGTATAAGACGACAGTCGCCACAATGATTTACATCATTGTGGCGACTGTCCATTTTCGTTTTGTACCTTAGACAGGGTAAAGGTAAATTCGCTTCCCACATCTTCAGTACTTACAACATTTATATTTTCGTTATGGGCTTTAATTATTTCTCTTGTTATAGAAAGTCCGAGACCGGTGCCCTGCTTATCTTTTCCTCTGGATGCGTCAGCCTTATAGAATCTGACCCATACCTTTTTAAGGGAATCTTTAGGAATACCACAGCCTTCATCCTTTACAGATACGAAAAGCTTATCATTTTTCTCTGTAAGGGTAACATATATGGATTTGCCGTCCGGTGTAAATTTAATTGCATTATCAAGAAGATTGTATACAACCTGTTGGATTTTTGTTGCATCAGCATATACCATGGTGTGCTGGCAATGGTTATTAAGTATTAGGGAGATGCTCTTGGCTTCACATTTTCCCTCGAAGGTTCTCATTGCCTTTTTTACCAGCTCTACTATGTCAAATTCCTTAAATATCAGCCATAAGCCATAGGAATCGGCATTGTTTAACTCAAGGAGGCTTGAGGTAAGCTTTGTAAGGCGGTTGGTTTCTTCGACTACAATATTAAGATATTTGTCCTGCTTCTCCGGAGGGATAGTACCATCAAGTATGGCCTCGATATAGCCCTTTATGGAAGTAAGAGGCGAACGGAAATCATGGGATATATTGGATATAAAATCCTTTCTGTATTCATCCAGCTTGGAAAGCTCTGAAGCCATATACTCCAGTGTGGAGGCCAGCTGACCTATTTCATCCTTGGAGGTAATATCCATTTTGGTTTCAAAGTTTCCTGTAGAGTATTCCTCTGCTACGGAATTAATCCTTCTGATAGGCTTCATAATCTTATTGGAAATAACTCCCAGAAGGGCAAATGAGATTATAAGCATAATCAGGAAAGGAAGATATATTGCCTGAATCAGATTGCTTTGCACCGTACTGATCTGGGATACGGTTGCGTGTGTTATAATCATACCATTTGGTTCATTATCCGTAAGAATCGGGATAGCGACAGTAATAACCTCATCGGAAAAGGTGCCATAAAAATCCCCGGTAAAGGATTGGGAGGTGTAAATATCAAAATCCTGATTAAGGAAAAATATGTTTTTTGGGGCTTCAGGGTGTCCCTTTGCCTGGGAAGAGGCAAAAATTATTCCCTTGGAGTCAAGAATCCATATACTTAAATCCAGAGCATCTGAGTAATAATCCAGGGTGCCTTTTAATGTGTCACTGGAGTAAAAGCCATTAACATAGGCTGAAATGGTCTGATTTGCAATAAGTAATGTCTCATTATTTAAAATCTCGGTTTTTTCTTCCACCAGAGCCTGCTTGGTAGAGTAGGTGGAATATATGGTTATAAGTGAAAATACAGCTATAAACAGGATAAGAAAACCAAGAAATATTTTATCAAAAAGAGAATGCTTCATTTATCTTACCTCGAATTTGTAACCCTTTCCCCATACGGTTGTAATTGACCAATTGTGATTATCGTTAAGCTTTTCCCTAAGACGCTTAATATGAACATCTACAGTTCTTGAGTCACCCAGATATTCATAATCCCACAGCTTATCAAGAAGCTGATCCCTGGTAAATACCTGATTAGGCTTTTTTGCCAGAAAATACAAAAGCTCAAGCTCCTTTGGAGGCATGTCCAGGGACTTGCCCTCAAATATTACTGTGTAGTTGGTAATGTTAATTAACAGATCATCATATTCTACAAATTCCCCCTGATGGTCGGTTTCAACCTTAAGAGCTGTCTGGTTTTGAATCTGAGCTGTACGGCGTAAAACTGCTTTTACCCTGGCAACAAGCTCATTGGAATCAAAGGGCTTAATCATATAGTCATCCGCACCAAGCTTAAGCCCCAAAACCTTGTCAAAAACCTCTCCCTTGGCTGAAAGCATGATAATAGGGGTAAAGTGGGTTTTTCTGATTTGCGTGCAAATCTCGTAGCCATCAACATCAGGAAGCATTATATCAAGCAATATAAGATCCGGCTGATAACTTTTAAATAAATCCAGAGCATCCTTACCATTGAGGGCTATTTCTGTTGAAAAGCACTCTTTAATCAGATAAAGGGATATAAGCTCAGCTATATTTTCATCATCATCTACAATAAGTATTTTTTGTTTTTCCATAATATTCCCCCTATAATTCTACAATTGTCACACCAAAGTCACCTTCTCCGAATTCGCCGCCACGGAAGGATTTGACGTGCTTCTGCCTCCTTAGATATTCATGTATACCCTTTCTCAGGGCACCTGTACCCTTGCCATGAATTATTGTAACCCTGCTTAAGTGGGAAAGACAGGCATCATCCAGATATTTATCGATCTCCGGTATAGCTTCATCTACTGTCATGCCCATAACATTTATCTCCGGGGAGATAAACTGGGATTTGCTCACAGAGGTTCTGGTGTTTTTGTATGTCTTAACATCAGTGGTAAATCCAGGCTCTTTCAGTATAATAAGGTCTGATATTGGCAGCCTTGAGGATAAAATGCCCATCTGTACAAGAGCCATACCCTTAGCATCAGGCAGGGAGGAAATCGTACCCTTACAGCCCATGCTTATTACCTCGACAAGGTCTCCGATATGAAAATCCTTTGCCTTGTGATTGGAGGTTTTCTTAGGAGTATTATGACCGGAGTCTTTATCGTAGCCCTTAAGCTTATCCCCCAGGCTGCGTCGTTGATCCTCCATGCGTTTAAGATTGGCTTTTTCAGGGTTGCTTCTCCATTTGTTATAATCCCTTATTGTGTGGTCCGCAACCTCTTTGGCTTCTTCAATAATTTCCCTGGCATCTTCTCTGGCTTTTTCCAGTATCTGTTTTTTTCTTGCTTCAAGAGAGCTTTCCTTTTCCTTAAGGCTGTTTTTAAGCTCCTCAATCTCTTTTTTATATTCTTCTATTGCGTGTTCGTCTTCTTCTATGGAACGTTTGCTCTTTTCAAGATCGGCAATCAGGGTTTCCATGTCTATGGAATTGTTGTCAATTGCATATTTTGCATCATCAATTATACTTGCCGGTAATCCCAGCTTACTTGAAATGGCAAAGGCATTGGATTTGCCCGGTACTCCTATCATAAGGCGGTATGTTGGCCTAAGGGATGCAAGGTCAAATTCGCAGGAGGCGTTTTCCACACCTTCAGTTGAAAGTGCATAGGTCTTAAGCTCGGTATAATGAGTAGTAGCCATACATTTTGCTCCCATATTCTTAAGAAAGTTAAGTATGGATATAGCCAGAGCTGCACCCTCCACAGGGTCTGTTCCTCCCCCGGGTTCGTCGAAAAGACACAGGGTATTAGGACCAGCATGATTAACTATGTATACAATATTGCTCATATGGGATGAAAATGTAGAAAGATTTTGCTCAATACTCTGTTCATCACCGATATCTGCAAATACGTCATCAAATACATTAAGTCTGGAGCCCTCCAGTGCAGGAATGTGTAAGCCTGCCTGCCCCATAAGTGTGAAAAGTCCCAGAGTTTTAAGGGAAACCGTTTTGCCACCTGTATTTGGACCTGTTATAATAAGCAGGTTGTATTCCTCCCCAAGCCGTATATCCACCGGAACCACACTATGCTTTTCAAGAAGCGGGTGCCGGGCACCTTTAATATCAATAATTCCCCGGGTGTTGAAAAGAGGCTGGGTTCCATTGTAGGAACGGGCAAACCTTCCTCTTGCAAATATAAAGTCCAGCTCAGTTAAAAGCTCCATGTTATAAGCAATGTCATCTACTGCCCGGGCAGCCATGAGGCTCAGATTTTCAAGAATGTGTTCTATCTCAACCAGCTCCTGGTTGGAAAGCTCTTTTATCTCATTATTAAGATTAACTACAGCCATAGGTTCTATGAAAAGAGTAGAGCCTGACGAGGACTGGTCGTGAATCATGCCGGGAAACTTAGAACGATATTCCTGTTTAACAGGTATGCAGTAGCGCCCATTACGCAGTGTAATAAGGCTGTCCTGAAGCATCTCCTTTGTCGAATCATTTTTTATCATTTTTGCAAGCTGCTGATGCAGCCTGTCATTAGTAAGCTGCATATTTCTGCGTATGCTCTTCAGTGCCAGGGAGGCATCGTCAGCATATTCATTTTCACCTATTATACAGCGCTTGATCTCTGTAGAAATGTGCTCTAAGGGAATAAGCTGATTAAACTTTTCTGTCAGGCTGTCACCGGAAACCGCTGTGGCAACCGTATCCGGCAAATCCGAGCCGTCTCCGTACTTTTTTACGGATATGGCTATATTAAGCACCGTAGCAATATCCAGCAGCTCCCGGGAGGTAAGAGTTCCCTGAACCTCAAGCCTCTTAATTGAAGGTGTTATATCAGTCAGCCCCGAAAAAGATATATTCCCCTGACGATTTAAACGCATAAGGGCATCACGGGTTTCTGCCTGAAGCCGGTTAATGGTTTCTATATCCCTTTTGGGTCTGATTCTGTCGCAACGCCTTTTTGCCATGACTGAGGTGGCATATTCGGTAAGCATTGACAATATTTTGTTGTATTCTAATACTCTTAGACTTCGCTTGTTCATACCTGTTGTTCCTTATATAATATTTTACAGGAGAGTTATACGGACTAATCTTAAGGGCAGATGTTTAAACTATGCCGAAGAATTCTTCCGATATCCTGTTTGTTTTACCGTAATCAGATCGGTTTAGCTTTCTATATAGTAGTATATAGGATAATTTACCGTATTACAAGAAAATAAATCCTGATGAACCGGTGCTGCTGTTTACTATAATACCATACTGTTTTGTGCCGTGGGAAAATTGTAAATAAAAGACCTTTAACATTTCAAATTGCTTGTATAAACATTTATAAAATGATAAAATCAAAGCTGACTGATTAAATATTTTGCAACATAAGTGTTGATAGAAGGAAGGATATTATATGAATTATATAAGTGGGTTGCATGAGGGTGAAATGATATCTGAGGTTTATTTTTGCAAAAGCAAGGTAACTGCCACCACCAAGGCAGGCAAAAATTATTATTCCATGCAATTGCAGGACAGAACAGGAATAATAGATGGAAAGGTATGGGAGCTTAACAACGGTATCTCACATTTTGATGCGATGGACTACATTAAGGTGGATGCCCAGGTAACAAGCTTTAATAATTCACTGCAGTTAAATATAAAAAGGGTGCGTATTGCAGATCCGGGAGAGTATGACACATCTGATTATATGCCATGCTCTGAAAAGAATACGGATGATATGTATAAAAACCTTATGGATATTATAAATGGAATTAATAATAAATACCTTAGTGGATTACTGAAAAGCTTTTTTGTGGATGATGGGGAATTTATAAATAAATTCAAGACCCATTCTGCTGCAAAATCCATTCATCACGGATTTATAGGGGGACTTTTAGAGCATACTCTGTCTGTGGCTAAGATATGTGTATATATAGGGGATAATTACCCTGAAATTAATAAGGATCTCCTGGTAACGGCGGCAATATGCCATGACATCGGAAAGGTAGATGAATTATCGGATTTCCCTGAGAATGACTACACAGATCAGGGGCAGCTTATTGGACATATTGTACTTGGAACGATGATGGTAGATAACAAAATCAGAGAAATAAAAGACTTCCCTGTAGTTCTGGCAAACGAGCTCAAGCATTGTATTCTGGCACACCATGGAGAATTAGAGTATGGGTCACCAAAGAAACCGGCACTTATCGAAGCTGTTGCTCTGGCTCATGCAGATAATATGGATGCCAAGCTTCAGACATTTATCCAGGTTTTAAAGGATAACAAGGATAATAGCGGATGGCTCGGATACAATAAAATGTTTGAAAGTAATGTTAGAATTACAGAGTAGATTATGTAACCGTGTTTTTTGGAAATACTCTATATGGCGACTGTATTTTAAGGAGGAAGGCATGGGCTGTTTGGACAGTGTAAATCAGGTTCTTGAATTTTTAGTTGAGACCGGAATATTGGTGTTTGAATTCATAGGTGTAGGAATTATTATATTTACGGGACTTCTATGCTTTCTGAAATATATTAAAGGAAAGCCTGATACAAGGATAGCTCTTGGAAAAGGGCTTGCCATGGGACTGGAATTCAAGCTGGGAAGTGAGATACTGAGAACAGTTGTGGTCCGTGAGTGGAAGGAGATTTCCATAGTGGCAGGTATTATAATCCTTCGTGCTGCTCTGACATTTCTGATTCATTGGGAAATAAAGCAGGAGGAAAAGGACAGGGAGAAAAGGGAGAAGCAATAGGATATAGCTTAAGGATTGATTTATGAATAAGAATGATATTGTGGAAATCAGAATAGATGACCTGGGAAATGACGGTGAAGGAATAGGACATTTGTCGCAGAAGGATGGAAGAAGCTTTGCAATTTTTGTAAAGGATGTACTTGTAGGTGAGCTGATAAGGGTCAGACTGTTAAAAATAAAGAAGAATTATGCTTACGGAAGGCTGGAGGAGATAATAGAGCCTTCTATGGGCAGGGTAGAGCCTATGTGCCCTGATGCAAGAAGGTGTGGAGGATGCTCCCTTATGCATATGAGCTATGCTATGGAGCTGGAATACAAGTGGAACAAGGTGAAAAGCTGCCTTGAACGTATTGGAGAAATCAGTAATCCGGGTAACTATATGGAAAAAATCCGGGGCATGGATAATCCTTACTATTTTCGCAACAAGATGCAATTTCCTGTAGGAGTTGATAATGGTGGTAATGTGGTCATGGGTTTTTTTGCTCAGAGAACCCATAGCATTATTAATCTGGATAAATGCTGCATCGGTCATCCGGTTAACGAATATCTGGTCAAATATATAAAGGCATGGCTGCAAAAATACCAGGACAGAACCGGTGGCTTTGTGTATGATGAAGAAATTCACAAGGGCCTTGTAAGACATGTCCTTACCAGAGTGGGATTTAAAACAGGGGAGGTCATGGTGTGCCTTGTTATAAATGGAAGCTCTCTCGGTGATTTTCCCGGAAATATTTCAAGGGAAGCGGACATAATTGATGATTTGATAAGCAGCCTTCAGGAAGGAATCAGGGATTATAATGATCATTTTATGGAATACCCATTGAAGGACAGGGTACAGCTTACCGGTGTAAGTATTAATATTAATCGGGATAAAACCAATAAAATATTGGGAAATAAGTGTAAAACCCTGTGGGGCAGTGACAGTATAAGTGACTATATTGGTGACATCAGATTCAATATATCTCCTATGTCATTTTTTCAGGTTAATCCGGTGCAGACAAAGGTTTTGTATGATATGGTCATTGAATATGCCGAGCTTTCGGGAAATGAAAATGTGTGGGATATGTATTGTGGAATAGGTACAATTACTCTTTCCATAGCAAAGAAGGCAAAAAAGGTTTATGGAGTGGAGATTGTTCCCCAGGCTATTGAGGATGCAAAATGTAATGCCGCACTGAACCAAATATCTAATGTGGAATTTTTCTGTGGGAAGGCAGAGGAGGTCGTTCCGGAGTTCTTTGCCAAAAGAAATGAAGACCAGGGAAGCCACCCGGATGTGGTTGTGGTTGACCCTCCAAGAAAGGGCTGTGATCAGGTGCTTCTTCATACTATTTCTTCCATGAAGCCTGAGAAACTGGTGTATGTAAGCTGTGATCCGGCTACCCTTGCCAGGGATTTGAAATATCTTCTGGGCAATGGTTTTATGCTTAAAAAAGTAGGAGTGGTGGATCAATTCTGCCATTCCGGACATGTTGAGAGTGTGACACTGCTCCAAAAAATTATGAAGTGATTGATAGCAATTTACAGCGTGAACATCTGAAACCCGGCGAGAATGAATTTTTTGAGGTATATAAGCTGTTAGTCGGAAGCTTTGATGATGTGATAGACTCCGTCATTGATACGATTGATGGTATCAGTATGAATAATGAGGATATCGGCAGATTAGAGGAGAAACAGAATGCTTTGGATAATCTGGAACAGTGCGGAAAGAAGCTTACGGACTTATATTTGGACGAAGGTATTTCCAAGGAGACATACGATGAAAAGTATGAGGAGCTGACTGTGAAAATTAAGAATTCAAAAGAATCCATTGCAATTCTTCAAGAGAATGTTCCCAATCAGAAGGATGTAAGAAAGAGAATGGCAACAACAGTGTTGTTCCGAATGCAAAGGAATGGTTTAAAGGGAAGGTGACGAAGGTGGATGAAAGTCAGGGATAGAATTTGCTGTAAATTAACATGCAAATAAGTTGAATGATCTGCTGCGAATGTGTATAATATAATGTATAGAAAGCAGCAGATTATTTCAAATGTATGATTGGAGGACTTGATATGCCTAATATTAAACCGATTTCAGATTTAAGAAATTATACCGCAGTTATAAATGAAGTTGCGTATGGAAATCGTGTGTATCTTACACGAAACGGACACGGTAAGTGTGCCATAATAGATATGAAGGAACTGGATGAATTGGATAAGCAGAAAGCACTTTACCAGCTTCTGAGCAAGCTGAATGAAGCAGAAATATCTATTCGTGAGGAAGGAACCATATCAGCAGATGATTTAGAAAAGGAATTGGGGGTATAGTGATTGAAAAAGGTTGAATATTCCCAGATTGTAAGGCAAAAGCTTAAGAATTTAAGGGCTCGTCTTACAAGTGAATTTGGTGCAGAAGTATCCGGAAAATCCATAAAGCAGATTACCGATGTGATAAGAGGCTTGGAGGATTTTGAAGAAAAGGGAATCGCTGTTTCATCCATGTATGAAATAGAGTGTGATTACAGATACATTTATGCCGGACGCAATTGTCTGTTTTATCGAATCGAAGGGAACTACTATTGAATGTTAGTGATGAGATGAAATCAGACGATGAAAGACAGAATTGTGGAGGAACAGAAATTATTCTAACAGATATGCTATATTGCTTAGGATGTCAAAATAGCTTTGCCCCACCATAATCAAGGGCAAAGCTATTATAGTACCTACACCTATTAGCTTTATCGGATCCGTACACCTCTTTCGTAGCTTCTGTCCTTCTCCGGCTTCTGCAATTCTATCTGCATCTTAAGACCTGCCTCCCGAAATCCATGCTCCGAAAAATCAAATATACAGAACTTATATCTTTTCGTTAATTCAGTATGTACTTTTTTTATATTGTAATCTGCTTTGATGCTTCTCCATCTTCACAATCATAACGATTGCGATGATACCCATAATATTCAACACAATATCACCCATGAAAATGTATACCGGTGTCTCTGCCCAGATTCCGGTCAATGCATCCGTATTAAGGCACGTACCTAACGCCCTCGCTCCGGAATTATTCACTGCATGCATAATTGCTGCCGGCCATACCGAACCTGTCTTCTTTGTTAGCAGATACAGCAACGCACCCATGGTAACACAAGAAAATGTAAACACAAAGAATCCACTCCATGGTGCACCCCAGTAACCAGTACCAAAGCCATGCCCCATATAGATAGCCGGATAATGCCATACGCCCCAGATGATACCGCCTACAATAACGGAACCAACCGGTCCCATCAAACTCTCTAGTTTCGGATAGAGATAGGTTCTCCATCCAATCTCTTCTCCCAAGGCTCCAATGGAACCTACAATACCGGTAGTCACTCCGGAAAGGGGAAGCAAAATGAGTGCCGCTCTTGGAATTCCCATGGCATCAAACCCTGCCGGATTATAGGTTTCCGAAAAGATTGCCATAAAGATTAACTGTCCCATATCCCAGTAGATAAATGGTGCTATAAAGCCTAACACAAACCATATCCATTTCTTATTTTTTAAAGTAATTCCAAGCTGCAAGGAATTCTCTCCCACAACCGAAATTCCTTCCTTCGTTACCTTTCTTGTTATGAGAACCGCGATACTTGGGCACAGCATACTGTATGCAAGAATTAACTGCATCATCGGACTATCATATGTACCATCACCTGCAAAGTAAGCAATCATAGGAACCCATACAAGTAAGAAGCTGATTGCAAGATAGATGGCAAGTCTCTTCATCGTCAATGCCTTATTCATCCTCCCACTCCTTTCTCTCGAAAATCCGAGCTGAAATCAGATACGAAACATAGAATAACGTAATACTTACGAGAGGGGTCACTACCTGCACCACAAGCATAATCTCCGGATGGTTGGTAAAATACGCAATGAGCCGCATGACACCTAACTTTTCTATAATAGACAAATCACCAAACATAAGATAAGCAACCACTAAAAAGAATGCCACAAAGAGGATTCCTTCCTTTGCCACCATTCCCTTTTTCACACCCATTGCCGCAAAAAATGGAAGATCCAGAGCACAGATAATCATGCAAATAGCAATAAAGTTAGGTACCAGCATCTGGACACTACCCATGTTTGCTTTCATTTCCTCTGACTGCATGTTTACCTGACATACAACAAATTCAAAGGTTGCCACAGACTGAATGATATAGAATGCAATGGCAATAAATATGTACTTAGAAGCTATATACTGTCTTCTGCTAACAGGAAGACTTAAGAAGTACTGCTTTTGTTTTCTTCCTTCATCTACTTTCATCACAGAGAGTTCAAAAACAAAAGGAATCAGTATTGAAAACACAAACAGTACCATAAGTACCAATAGTGGAAGAAGCTTATCCATGGTCGCATCCACCGTGGTCAAACGAAGCACAGTCACTAAGAAAAGTTGTCCCAAGAGAGCCATAAGGAAATACTTTCCCTTAACTGCAATATAATCCTTATATAACAAGCCTAACATATTGCCTTCCCCCTTCTCTTCTCTACAATCTTAACGGATGCAAAGTATGTAATCACAAGAAATACAACAGTTATCATAAGGAAGATCCATGCATTTCCCAGAACAAAAGCTTTAACATTGTCCCACATATTATCCACCATAGGGTTCAGTGCTTCTTTCTCCATAGCGGACATCTTCTTACTTGCAAATATTCCGATTCCTACAATGGCAAGTAAAATCGGTGCCGCCTGAATATAATCAGCATATTTCACCCCTAACTGATAAATGAAGCACATTACAATACTAAGATAGGCAAGCATAACTGAGCCGAATATAACCGCCACGGACATTAATTCAGAAAAAGGATACTCACCGGAAGCTCCGGATATAAATAATGCGGTAATGGTTGCACCCACAAAGCTTACCAGGCCATAAAGCATACACACCAGATATCTTGCACCAACAATCTCCTTTGAAGAAACCGGCAAACTAAACAATAGCTTTCCAAAGTCCGCACGCATATCCTCCTTAAAGCAATCCACCACATTGCCTACAAATGCCATAGGAATAACTATCACAAGCCATACCGCAATTCGGAACATATCAAACACTGTCGCCTCATTAAGCCTCGATTTCTCTGCCATTTCCGCTGCCTCGACAGCCATGTTACCATGCTGCATACTAAGGGCAAACATCACTCCGATGATAATAACACCTATGGTCAAAAGCAAAAAGGAACGAAGGCTTTTTTTCAAACAATAGTAATCCTTTATCAACAATCCTTTCATCATATCCACGTCCTTTCTCTTAAGCCTCTGACATAGATGCTTCTTCACTACGACTAGACGGAGTATGTACCACGGAACCACGATTTACATAGAAAATCATGATATCCTCTAATGTAGACTGCTCCATAGTCATGTTCGGATATTTTCTCTCACACACCCATCTATCTGCCACTAAAACTTCCGTACAAAATGAAGTCGGACGAATCGAAATGATGTCACTATCATCAATACTTGCCAATTCATGATTCTTGCACTTTATAATACCATGTCTTTCCAATATCTCATCCTTATTACCGGCAAGAATAATCTTACCCTTATTGATAAACACCACTTCATCAGCAATACGTTCCAAATCTCCTGTAATATGGGAAGAAAGCAGAATTGTATGATTTTCTTCCATAACAAACTCTTGGAAAATCTGTAAAATTTCATTTCTCACTATTGGGTCCAAACCACTGGTTGGCTCATCCATTATAAGGAGCTCTGCTCCGTGAGACATAGCAACTGCAATCTGTAATTTCATTCGCATACCACGGGAAAATGCACCGCAACGCTTCTTCTTTGGAAGGGAGAATTTTTCCAAATAGGTAAAGAATTGCTTCTCATCCCAGTTCTTATAGATATTCGCCATCATTTTGCTAATCACTTTGGCTGTCATGAAATCATGAAAGCCCATCTCGTCAAATACAACACCAATTCGTTCCTTCAAGGCTGCTGCATTCTTCTCCATATCCTCTCCGAATACTCTAATGATACCTGCATCCTTCTTAATAATATCAAGTATTAAGGAAATGGTTGTAGTTTTACCGGCACCATTTTGCCCGATGAAACCACAGATTCCACCTTTTGCAACGGTTAGATTCACACTGTCTAATTTGAAATCACCGTAGTCCTTTGTTACATCCTTTAATTCTAATACATTATTCATTGCCACATGACATCCTTTCATCATACAAAAGCTTCATGATCTCCGTAAGTTCCTCGAAAGACAGCTCCGCGATAACTGCCTTCTCAATTATACCCTCTAACATTGTCTCGATTTCGTAAACCAAGTTCTCCTTCACCACATCTTTATTCATGGCTTTCACAAAGCTCCCCCGTCCAACGAAGGATTCAATGAAGCCCTCTCGCTCTAGTTCTTCATAAGCACGCTTTGTGGTGATGATACTGATACGAAGCTCTTTTGCAAGCAACCGCATGGACGGAAGGGCGTCCCCTTCTTTCATGACTCCATTCAGTATCTGCAACTTAATCTGCTCCTTGATTTGTTCATAAATCGGACTATTGGCATTATTCGAAATTATGATATCCATGCCTGTACTCCTTTTTTATATTTTATCTACAAAAATACAAAGATTTCTTTTTATGTGCAGTCTTTCATCATGTATTTTAGAAATACTATGCTTACCTCTGTATTTTAATAAATTATATATATTCAATATATACACTATTAACATTTATATGTCAATAGGCTCTATATACTTTTCAACAAAGATTATCTCCGTATCCTTTCCACACTCTGTCTGACAGAGCAATCATTCCGGTTACGAACAATTCTCTCTTTATCCATCCGAATAAAGCTTTTGTAAAGTAGATGAAATATCAATTCCGGTTTGTATTACTAATAAATTATAATATTACAGCGAACATTTGTCAGTAATAACGAACAGGTACACTCGTTTATTTCTGACAAGAATACAAATGTGATTTCAGTACAGTTTGTAATTAAAACAGAGGCAATCGAAAGAACGGTGACAGTCGTTAATGAAGAGGAAAAGGTTGAAGCTCATTTATCCTTCTGGCAGAAATTGATTAATCTTTTTTGATTGTAATAGAAATGTTATTTGATAACTGTAGTTATTATGAGAAAACCAAGACAGAAAGTTTTAAGAAGAAACTTTCTGTCTTTTGTGCACTTACAGATAAAGTTTATCAGGTGTGTACAAAATTTTTATTGACATGAATCCGATTTGGGATTATATTAAAATCCTAAATCGGATTTATGGAGGGGCTATATGTCTAACAGAGAATATGTACGAAGACTGATCAATGCAATGAATTATCTGGACGGCCTTTATGTACAGGGGGGAAAATTATCCGGTGTTGAAGGAAATATGACAGTTTTTTTGTATGCACTTGATGATGGAAAAACGCATACACAGAAGAGTCTGCAGGAAGAATGGATGTTACCCCGAACTACACTTAATACGATTGTGAAACGGTGTGAAAAAGAAGGCTACCTTACACTAGAGCGTGTACAGGGTACAAGAAGAGAGAAGGAAATTCGTCTGACGGATAAAGGGAAATCGTATACTAAGGAAGTTCTGGCTGATATCTATGCTGTGGAGGAAGAGGCAATCACGGAAACATTGAAAGAATGTTCACCTGATTTTGTATCGGAATTTGAACTTTTCGTATCAAAGCTTGATAAATATTTTAAGAAACACGAAGATAACAGTAAGGAAAAATTATAGTTCCTGTGGTATTAACATGGGTTACTCAGGACGTAATTACTGGTGAAATAAAAGGAGATCATTTGTGGAAGAAGATTATTTGATGTTTGAGAAGCTGCCACCGGCAAAGCTTTTGCTTAAATGTGCGGTCCCTGCTGCACTTAGTATGATTTTCAGTGGATTGTATTCCATAGCCGATGGAATTTTTGTTGGGCATTGTATCGGTTCGGATGCTTTGGCTGCGGTGAACCTGGTGATGCCGCTGATTGCCATTGCTTTTGCTCTTGCAGAGTTGATTGCAACTGGCTCCTCCGTTCAGCTGGCAACCCTGCTGGGACGCAAAGATAATGACAGGGCAAACCGTACATTTAGTGTATGTGTTAAGGTCATTGTGGGTATGTCATTTTTAATTGGCATGGTATTCTTTTTCTTATGTAAACCACTGTTGAAGTTGATGGGAGCTGGGGGATATGCTTTACAATACAGCATTGAATATATACGGGTGTATGCTGTTTTTGCTCCGCTTATTATAGTGTTTTTTGCTGTTGATAATTATCTCAGGATTTGCGGAAAGCAAAACTATAGCATGGTACTTAATGTTGTAACGGCCGTACTTAATATAGTATTGGATTTTTTATTGATTGTAGTTTTAAGAAAAGGTATCTGGGCGGCAGCTCTTGCAAGCTGTATCAGTATATCGGCTGGTACGGTAATGGCATTTTATCCCTTTGTCAGGAACAGACTGAGTTTGAAGTTTGTTGACGGAAGCATCCCTTTCAAACAGCTTGCCCGGCTTGTGGCGAATGGTTCTTCTGAGTTTTTTGGAAGTATTGCCGGCTCCGTTTTTTCGTTTATTTTGAATATTGTTCTGCTTTCTGTGGGAGGTGCAACAGCCGTAGCGGCGATGTCGGTTGTGATGTATGTGGAAAGTCTTGTAGCATCCATGCTGTTTGGTATGGTTGATTCTATTCAGCCGGCTATAAGTTATTGTAATGGAGCAGGGCTTTATAAAAAAGTCTGGACTTTGGAAAAATGGGTACTTGCTGTTGCGGCGGTTCTTTCCTTAGCGGTATGTCTTATCCTTAGGTATTGTGGAGCTTTTGTTGTTCCGTTCTTTGTAAAGCCCGGAGATACAGAATTGCTGACACTCAGCATCCATGCAATGAGTCTGTATTCATTGTCTTATCTGGTAAACTGGGTAGATGGCTGTCTGTCCGGATTCCTGACTGCTCTGGGACAGGCAGGAAGATCTTTGATTGTATCCGTCATGGGAACACTGGTATTTCCTCTTGCCGGACTTTTAATCATGGTTCCATCTATGGGACTGGATGGAGTGTGCCTTATGCCACTGCTTTCAGGTGCTGTTAATGCATTGCTCGCAATCGTATTGGTAATCACTATGAAGAAAATACCGGCCCCGGATTGAACCGGATATAGCGAAAGAATTCGCTGTTTTGTTTATTACTTACGGTGGATATTGATTGGAGTTGTCGCTAAACGGTACAAGAGGGGCAAATTGAAAAGAGGCTCCCGCTTCACGATTTATCAATCGTTAAAGCGAGAGCCCCTCCTTTTATCATAAGGCTCTAATCTACTGTTGGTGCCACATAATTATCTGAAATTGTACCCTTTTCCTTGTATTCCTGAATACGTGCCTGAATACGCTCGGTCTGGTCAATAAGAGAGCTTATTGAGGCATTGTGGTTAAGGTGGTCAATAAGGGTTGCAATATACTTTGACAAATCCGCACTGCCATACCAAGGCTTGTCAAAAAGCTCAGGCTTCTGGTAAGTAAGATTGGTTGTTATAACCTTTTCAATAATTCCTTCCTTGTGAGCCTTATCAAATATATCAAGACCCGCAGTGAAAAGCCCGAAGGTTGCAAGGGCATAGACACGTCTTGCCTTGCGGGATTTTAGCTGCTTTGCCACGTCCAGCATGCTTTCTCCTGATGCAATCATATCATCAACTATAATAACATCCTTGCCTTCTACGTCATCGCCAAGAAATTCATGGGCTACTATAGGATTTTTTCCGTTGACAATTGTAGTATAGTCTCTTCTCTTATAGAACATACCAACATCTACACCCAGGTGGTTGGCAAAATATATTGCCCTGTTCATGGCTCCTTCATCAGGACTTATAACCATCATGTGTTTGCTGTCAAGCTCCAGATCAGGGGTGGAACGGAGCAGGGTTTTAATAAACTGATAAGTGGGCATAATATTTTCAAAGCCACTGCTTGGTATAGCATTCTGAACACGTGGATCGTGGGCATCAAAGGTGATTATATTATCAACTCCCATAGCTACAAGCTCCTGGAGTGCCATGGCACAATCCAGAGATTCCCTTCCTGAACGTTTATGCTGTCTGCTTTCGTATAGGAAAGGCATAATTACGGTAAGGTGATTGCACTTTCCACCTATAGCTGCAATGAGTCTTTTCAAGTCGGAATAATGATCATCCGGTGACATCATATTGGCCTGTCCGCATATATTATAGGTTATGCTGTGATTTACCACATCAACCAGAAGATACAGGTCAGTTCCACGGACAGATTCCAAAAGCATACCCTTTGCTTCCCCTGAACCAAAACGAGGACATGTGGATTTTAAGATATAGGAATCCTTCTCATATCCGGCAAAGGTTATACTGTCCTTATGGGCATTATGTCTTTCTGCTCTCCATTTGGAAATGTAATTGTCAACCTTTTCCCCCAGAAGCTTGCTGCTTTCTAAGGGAATAATCCCCAGCTTTCCTACCGGTACATTAATTAGTTTACTTGAATCAGGCATGATTTTTCCTCCATAGCTTAAGTAGTTGAATTAATAGCTTTTTTCCTTTTTTGGTACCTTATATTTTCACCGTATATGTTAAATACGGTGTAATTAGCAATTATCCTGGACATTATTCTCTCGGAATATCGGTCCCTGAGTTGTTTCATGCTAAGATTAGTGGAAATAAGAGTTGACATTCCACCAAGCTCACGCTGGTTAATAAGCTCAAATAGCTGGGATAGCACAAAGTTATTTGTAAGCTCTGTGCCGAGATCGTCGATTACCAGCAATTCACAATTATATAGGTATTTATATAAATCTTCAAGCTCTGTTTTTTGCTGCATAATATAACCGGCAAGAACATTTTCAAAAAGCTCATTGGAAGAAAGGTAAAGAACAGAGTGCTTTTTGTCCAGAAGCTCCTTTGCAATACAGTTAGTTAAAAAGGTTTTACCGAGACCGGTCTCGCCGTATATCAATATATTTCCTCTGCCTGAAGAGAGAGCCTCAAAGGAGGCTGTAAATTCCTTTGAACGCTGGATAACATTTTTTATATTGTCATAAGGGGAAAACTGACGGTTCTCCACAGGCTTTTTGCTGTAATATTCTGTGGAAAAGGTATCAAAATTCTCCCTGTCGAGTATATTTCTGAGATTAGACTGGAGATAAAGGCAGTTAATTAGTTTATCTATATAGCATGTACATTTTTCCTGATTTATATAACCTGTGTCCTGACATAGCGGGCAATCGTAAACAGGCATTAGATAGTCTGCCGGGTAACCGTTCTCTAATAACAGGTGCGTCTTTTCCACTTCCAGATTTTTGTTAATGGCAGATATGTCTTTAAGATTTCCTGTGGAGATGCCCATAATTTTCTCTCTGGCAAAATTAACATATGACAGGGCAGATTCCTGGTCAATTTCGGAAATACGGGGGATGGCAGAATATATTTCATTCCGTCTTTCCTGTAAAAGCCGGTTGTTTCTTAACCTTGTCTGCTGGTATTCATATAATATATCTTCTTTACTGATTTCCCTGTACATTCCCTGTTCCTTTTATAATTATTTTCCATTTACCTCTTTAAGGAAAAGCTGCTCCATCTCATCTAATTCATGATCCATGGAGGTCTGCTTAAACTGGGTAAAATTATTTGCATTATTAACAAGCTTCAAATTGTTTGTGGCATTTTTGGAGATAAATGCCTTGTCATAATTTTCGACATCCTTGAGATTTTTTACGTCGGCCTTGTGCCAGTTCTCAAGTATCCCGTTAACATATGAAAAATTGGCTGAGCCGGGTCTGGACAAAATAGCCTTGTCACAGGCCAGCTTGATTAATTCGTCAGAGAAACCGTAATCCCTGCTCCAGGTGTTGATAAAGACAACCTCGGCATCGGTAGGTCTCCGCTGGCGTATTCCCAGAGCCTTGAATACTATATTGCACAGATGCTTTGTTGCAAGGGATTGTTCCTTGGCATCCTTTCTTGTCTTTATTCCGTCGTTGTACCATGCAACAGCAACGGCTTCCATATAACGACAGTTTGTTTTTTTCATTTCAACACAATATTCAATAAGATACTCAAAAAGATCCACGCTAAAGTTCAGGGAATCATATATGTATAAAATTGTGCCGAGATTGGAAGGAGTAAGAGGCCTGTTAAATAATGTCTCGGCAAGATATTGTATATCTGCCAGATCGCTGTCCTCAAAGGCCTCTGCAATCTGTTTCCTTGAGTAATCCGGCTTAAATGGTGTAGAAACCAGGGTATTAGTCTCGGGAGAAACATCTCTGTGGTTTGTTTCCCGTGATGCAGGCTTGTCGGAGCCGATTGGGACAACCTTAAGCATTGAAACGGAGCCGTTTTCCATTTTGTAATTAAAGGCAGGCGCTTGCAATGGCAGCAAAACAATACCTGATGGGTCGCCATTGCCATCGTAGTTAAGCTTAAGTACATCCTTTGATATCCAATATTTAATTGCCCTGCAAATATCCTTCTCGGTAAGATTAAAATGATCTGCAATGCCAGCAACGGTAATATCACTGTTACTGTTTAAAAGCCGTACCAGATAAAGATATACCTTAACGAATTCACCATTTGCCTCTGTCATGTAGTAGTCTATGAAGAAGTTGGAAATTGATGAATAGGTCTCACTGTTTTCTGTAGAAATTGTAATAGTTTTCATAGTAACCAGTCCCCTTTTTTCTAATGCAAAATGAATTATAACACACAAAAAATATAATTCAACCGAACGTCTTTTCTGTAAAAGACTGATGAAAATTTGTGGAAAATGTTGATAATGTTGATATAAGGTTACCATAATTTTTTGAATCTGATTTGTCCTAGAAAAAACGTAAAAGTTACAAAAATTATGTAAACAAAAAAATACAAGACCACCTGCCAGTTATTGGGTTGATGGTCCTGTGGATAATGTGGATAACTATTTTTTTAATAGGGAAACTCCAACGGAATCAACGTCTCCGGCTCCCATAGTTATCAACAAATCATTTTTTTTGCAATTTTTTTCGACGAATTTTTCTATTGACAAAAGGTCTCCGATGTGCTTCGCATTTCCTCCCCTGGCATTTATTGCCTTTTCCAGGTCCTTTGAAGAAACCAGACCTGTGTCCTTTTCTCTTGCCGCATATATGTCCGCAAGAATTACATGGTCGCAAGATTTAAGGGCATCTGCAAATCTGTCAAGCAAAGCATAGGTTCTGGTATATGTGTGGGGCTGGAACACACACCATAATTCGTTATGAGGTGTGTTTTTGGCAGCCTTAAGGGTAGCAGCAATTTCTGTGGGATGGTGGGCATAGTCATCAATAACTATAACTCCGTTTGCTGTTGTTCCCTTGTGTTCAAAACGTCTTTTTGCACTGGTACATTCAAAAAGTCCCTCCGCAGTGGTTTTACGGTTAATGCCGAGAAAATCACATACAGCTATTACGGATAGGGAATTGACTACATTGTGTACACCGGTGGAGCTTAAGGTAAAGTGACCTGCTTCCTTTTTGTCAATCAACAGAGTATAGCTTGGATGTCCCTGCTCATCAAAGGTTATATCTGTAGCACTATATTTGTTGGAAGGATTAAGACCAAAGGTTATTATATTGCATTCCAGGTTCTTTACTATATAATCCTTGTGCTCCATATCTCCGTTTATTACAAGGAGACCATCCTTTGGCAGAAGTCCGGCGAAGGTTGTAAAGGAATCTACAATCTCATCAATGCCGCTGAAAAAATCCAGATGGTCCTCGTCTACATTGAGGATGATGCTTATGTAAGGCTTAAAGGCATGATAGCTGTTGGTATACTCACAGGCCTCTGTTACAAAATAGTCTGATTTGCCAACCCGGATATTGCCTCCTATGGCATCAAGCATACCTCCTATTGATATGGTCGGATCTGTGTCGGCCTTAAGTAATACATGAGAGAGCATAGAGGTGGTTGTGGTCTTGCCGTGGGTTCCGCTTACGGCAATACCGTATTTGTAGTTGCTCATTATCTGGCCAAGAAGCTGTGCCCTTGTAAGCATAGGGATTCCTTTTCGCATGGCCTCCATGTATTCCGGATTATCCTTTCTTATAGCTGCGGTATAAACAATAAGGTCAATGTCATCACCGATATTTTCTGCTTTCTGGCCTATAAATACTTTTGCACCCATAGCACAAAGAGTATTTGTTATGTCTGATTCCTTCATATCAGAACCGGATACGGGAAAATTCTCCTGAAGAAGAATTTCAGCGAGACCACTCATGCTTATGCCGCCTATACCCATAAAATAAACCCTTACAGGGTTGGAAAAATCAATTTTATACATAGTATTCACCTTTCAAATCTGACATTACAAGTCAACCTTAATTTACACAAACAGTATAGCACAATTCATTGACATTACAACCACTTTATGCCATTATTATAAGGATATAAACCATGAAAAATGGTGAAATAATATATGAAAAAAGTCAGAAAAATATACTATGCTGTGTAAACAAAAAAGAGGAAGCTATGGACAAAAGAAAAACTATAATATCCCGGGAATATGATGTGATTATCGTTGGAACAGGGGTAGCCGGGCTGTTTGCGGCCTTATCCATTTCACCCCGGTATAAGATACTTATGATATCCAAGGACAAAATTGAAAACAGTGATTCTTACCTCGCCCAGGGGGGAATATGCACACTCAGGGAGCCATCGGATTTTGACAGCTTTTTTGAGGATACTCTTAAAGCGGGCAGGTACGAGAATAAGGAGGAAACTGTCCGGGTCATGATTGAAAATTCCCCGATGATTATGAAACGATTGATTGGATATGGTGTGAGCTTTGACCAGAATAAGGATGGAAGCTTTGAATACACCAGGGAGGGGGCTCACTCTACCTATCGTATCCTTCACCATAAGGATGTTACGGGAAAAGAAATTACCAATAAGCTTTTGAATCAGGTAAGAGGAATGGATAATATAACTCTTATGGAATATACAAGAATGCTGGATTTGATTATTGATGAAAATATCTGCTGCGGAGTAGTTATTACCAATAAGGATGGGCAGAGAGCCATATATGCAAAGGAGGTTGTTCTTGCAACAGGGGGAATAGGAGGACTTTTTTCACATTCTACCAATTTCCGTCATATTACCGGGGATAGCTTCGCTCTTGCACTCAGACATGGCATCGAGCTTGAAAATATTAATTATATACAGATTCACCCAACCTCCCTATATGAAGAAAATGCACAGAGAAAGTTTCTTATTTCGGAATCTGTCAGAGGGGAAGGAGGGATTCTTCTTAACAAGGACAATGAAAGATTTGTGGATGAGCTTTTGCCCCGTGATGTTGTAACCGAGGCAATAAGAAAGCAGATGGAGATTGATAAAAGACCATATGTAATGCTTTCTATCCGGCATATGCCCGAGGATGAAATAAAAAGACGCTTCCCGAATATATACAGGCACTGCCTTGAGGTGGGATATGACCTTACAAAGGAGGATATACCGGTAACTCCTGCCCAGCATTATCTTATGGGAGGAATTAAAACTGATACCTATGGCAGGACCTCTGTAGCAAATTTGTATGCTGTTGGAGAAACAGCCTGCAACGGTGTTCATGGAGCCAACCGGCTTGCCAGTAATTCCCTGCTTGAGAGTCTCGTATTTTCAGAAAGAGCAGGCTGGATTATTTCGGAGGAAATTGACAGTGTAGCAGAAAAAAAACCAGCGGTAGATACAAGAATGTATGATGATACAAAAACCTGGGAGGAAAACAATCACAGGCTTATTATGGCAGAAATAAAAAGAAGGGACAGGGATTTTTATGATAAATGGTGTAACAAACAGGGTTAATATTGATGAGTACATACTTAATGCCTTGAGGGAGGATATAACAAGTGAGGATGTGACTACCAATGCCATTATGCCGGAGGCCCGCAGGGGCAGGGCAGAGCTTATATGTAAGGAGGATGGCATTATTTGTGGCCTTGAGGTATTTAAGAGAACCTTTGAGCTTTTGGATGACAGCGCTGTATTTGAAACTACACTTAAGGATGGTGACAGGGTAACAAAGGGTCAGCTTATGGGGGTGATAAGAGGAGATATAAGAGCTCTTCTTTCAGGAGAGAGAACTGCCCTTAATTATCTTCAGAGAATGAGTGGAATTGCTACATTTACAAGAGAGCTGGCAGATGAGCTGAAGGATTGTAAAACAAAGCTTCTTGACACAAGAAAAACAACTCCTAATATGAGACCCTTTGAAAAATATGCTGTAAAGGTTGGTGGTGGGACAAACCATCGCTATAATCTGTCAGATGGTATATTGATAAAGGATAACCATATCGGAGCGGCCGGAAGCATATCCAGGGCAGTTGCCATGGCAAGAGAGTATGCTCCTTTTGTGCGCAAAATAGAAGTAGAGGTAGAGAGCTTAGAGCAGCTTAAGGAGGCTCTTGCAGCCGGAGCAGATATTATAATGCTTGACAATATGGACTATGATACCATGAAGGAGGCTGTAAGAAGAGTAGCAGGAAAAGCCCAGACAGAGTGCTCCGGCAACGTAACCAGGGACAGGCTTGCCCAAATAGCGAAAATCGGTGTGGATTTTGTGTCGTCCGGGGCGCTTACCCATTCCGCACCTATAATGGATATAAGTCTTAAGAATCTGACTCCTGAGGAGTAGGAGGAATTATGGGTAAAAAATCGGTAACGGTTATATTGGATTTAGTATTGCTGGCAGCAGTTATTTTAGCTGTTTACAAAATATTACAGGGGAGCACACCTTCTCTTTTTTCTCTTGTAATTGTTGTTGCCATTCCTGTTATATTTGTAATAACGGTGCTCACCTTTTTCGGAGACAGATTCGACAGGGAGCCGGAAGAACTTTTTTCTGAGAACGAGGAGAAGATGCCTGAGAAATCAGATGAAAAAGAATCACCGGATGAGAGTGACAATCACTGATGAAAAAAATCATCGGATGAGAGTGATTCATCCGATGACAACATATGCTAATTATCTTATTATGGGCAGCTACTTTATTGAAATGGAGTCTGCCCATTTAAATATATCATCCTTATATTTGTCATAATCCTTGGTTTTGCAGACAAATTCACATATCCAATATGAGTTGTGTCCCTGGAACATACAATGTACATAAGTATATTTTGCTCCGGATTTAACTGAAGTATTGCTGAAGTAATAATAGTCTCCGCGGCTTTTCAGCTTGTCGGAAGATACGTTGTTCTGATTAAGAATTTCACTGCAATATCCTGAAAGGTTTGTAATTTCGTATCCGGCATATTGCAAATCCTCCTCTGTTTCCTCTACAGCGGAAAAAATAACATATTCACTTACATAGTAGGCATCAAAGCCACTCATCTTTTTTTCTGTAAAATTCTCATTGAGGGTGATGGTCAAGTCACGGCAGGGGAAATTTTTGGGGTTAGACGAACAACCTGCAAGAACAAGCATAAGACCTGATAATATTATAAACGTGGACAAAAGTTTTTTATAGGTAAGAGTCATTAATTACACCTCCGTTATTACAAATTATTATTGCGTGCATACTCTTTGGCAGCCTCGATTTGTGCCTGCTTTTTTGCCTCATCTTCGGCAGCCTCCCGGTTTAGCCTGTCAATTATTTCCTGGGCTTTTCTCAGAGCTTCATTTTCAGCATTTTCATTTTCGCGGTTGGCAATCCCCTGGTTAATATAGTCTGAGATGTCTACCCTGGTTGACTTGAGAATGGCATCAAGACGTTGTTTTTCCTCAGCCTTTTTACGGGCTTCCTGAATCTGAGCCTGCTTCTTTGCCTCGTCTTCGGCTGCTTCTGCTTCCAGACGGCGGAGTATCTCGTCAGCACGCTTAAGAGAGTCGTCCCGGTCTGTACCGGAGCCGTTAACCGGCATATTTGTACCGGAGCCGTCAACCGGCATGACTGCACCGGAGCCGAGGGAGTTATCGGCAGTAGGCCCGGCAACAGCATCTGATGTGGCAGCTTCCGGAGAATCAATTTTGTTACTTTTTTCTTCTTCCGGTATGTAATAAGGCTCCTTCTCGCGGGGCCAGTAGCCATGGTGGACAAGCTTGTAAACCGGCTTATAAATTACACACCACCATTTGTATACAGTTCTCTTTATGTTATAAAAAAAGGTGCCGATAATAATGCCTCCATTCATAGGGTGTGCGCTAATACACATCAATTCTTACAATAATAATAACATTTTTGTCTGATAATAGGAAGAAAAATTTTACTATATGAGTTGGAATTTTTTATGTAAAATGATATACTGAGAATGTTTTTACAAAAACTTAATAAGATTTTGCAGTAGCATTGACACTTTGTTAATAAGGGTATGCTAAAATTAATACAAATTTAGATGTGAAAGGAAATAAGTAAAAGTATGAGAAAGACAAAAATAGTTTGCACCATGGGACCTGCAACAGAAAATGAAGCCGTATTGAAAAAAATGATTGAGGCGGGCATGGATGTCGCCAGATTTAACTTTTCCCACGGAAACCATGATGAACAGAAAAAAAGAATGGATATGGTCAAGAAGGTGAGAAAGGAATGTAAGAGGCATATAGCCATTCTCCTTGATACAAAGGGTCCTGAGATAAGAACCGGTGATTTTGAGGGTGGACGGGTTGAAGTTAATGCCGGGCAGAATTTTACCCTTACCACAAGAGAACTTGTGGGAGATTCTACAGTGTCCACAATTACCTACAAGGAATTATATAAGGATGTTGCAGTCGGCACCAGAATCCTTGTGGATGATGGCCTTATTGATATGGAAGTAATCAGCATTAATGGCGAGGATATTATATGTAAGGTTATAACAGGCGGATTTATTTCCAACCATAAGGGTATAAATGTACCAAGTGTCCATTT
>DLKL01000039.1 GCA_002476495.1 Lachnospiraceae bacterium UBA7589 | reverse complement strand
AAAGTGCCCAGGTTACGTCAGGTGGAGTAAGCCTTAGTGAAATTAATCCTGGGACATTTATGTCAAAGCTGGTCAAGGATTTGTATATTGTCGGGGAAGTTACAGATATAGATGGGATATGCGGAGGATATAATATATCCTACAGCATTCTGTCAGGAGTTAAGGCAGGGAAAATGTGTAATGATAAGAATTAGTAATATTAAGATACCCATTGAAAGGGCACATCAAAAAAAGGATGCTGTTAAAGATAAAATCGCAATATTGATAAAAACAAGTGATTTTATCCTTGAAAGAATTGTAAAATGCTCTATTGACGCAAGAGATAAGAATAATTTGCTCTATATCTATTCGGTAGATATTTCAACCCCTCTGGAGAAAAAACTTTTAAACAGAAACAGAAACAATAATAACATTATGTTAACTCCAGATGAGAACTATATTTTTCCTTACAAAAGTACTCAATGTAAAAAAATGTCACCGGTTATTATAGGAGCAGGACCGGCAGGCTATTTCTGTGGTTTATATCTTGCCAGAGCCGGATACAGACCTGTTATATTTGAACGGGGGAAGCCGGTTCAGGACAGAACTGTTGATGTTGATAATTTCTGGAAGGGCAATAGCATTAATCCGGAGTCTAATGTGTCTTTTGGAGAGGGTGGCGCAGGAACTTTTTCCGACGGAAAACTTAATACGGGTATAAAGGACAAGAATCATAGAATTAAGGCTTTTATTGAGGATTTTATAAGCTTTGGAGCATCGGAGGATATTGCTTATTTGAGTAAGCCTCATGTAGGGACAGATCAATTAAAAAAAATACTGGTAAACATCCGTAATGAGATAATAAGTCTTGGAGGAAAAATACATTTTTCGTCACGATTTGATAATTATACTGTAAATAAAGATAATACAATAAATATTACAATTAACCATAAAGGTGAAAAATGCACTTATTGTACTAATGCTCTTGTTCTGGCTATTGGTCACAGTGCAAGAGATACCTTCAGAATGTTGTATGACAGTGGAATTCCCATGGATTCAAAAGCATTTGCCATGGGGGTCAGAATTGAACATCCAAGAAGCCTGATTGATGCGGCACAATATGGAACGGGAGAAGCAGCACTGTCTTTGCCGGCAAGCGATTATAAGCTTACATATCATGCCGGCAATGGGAGAGGTGTATATAGCTTTTGCATGTGTCCGGGAGGATTTGTTGTCAATGCCGCCTCTGATAAAAATCAAGCAGTAGTTAATGGTATGAGCAATCACAGCAGGGATGAGGATAATTCCAACAGCGCCATAGTCGTTACTGTAACACCTGAGGATTTTGAAAAAGAGGGTTGTGGCAATGATTCCCTTGCAGGTGTGAGGTTTCAGGAAAAGTATGAACAAATGGCATATGTTGAGGGAAAGGGAAATATCCCTGTACAGCTTTTTGGAGATTATATTGATAATAAACCTACAACTAAGCTGGGTAATATAGTACCTAATATCAAGGGAAGGTATACTCTTGGTAATTTGAATAATTGTTTGCCACAATATATAAATAGTGCTATAATCGAGGGGATTTCTTATTTTGATAAAAAACTGAAGGGTTTTGCCGGAAAAGACAGTGTTTTGTCCGGAATTGAGTCTAGGACCTCATCTCCTGTAAGAATAACAAGAAATGATAATTTTATGAGCAAAATAGTAGGAATTTTCCCCTGCGGTGAGGGAGCCGGTTATGCCGGTGGAATTACTTCTGCTGCTGTAGATGGGATAAAAACGGCAGAGGCAGTGGCATATTATATAAATTCTTTATAAGGAAAGGCTTTTACAATGGATTACAGAAAAACGTTAAAGGATAAGAAAAAAATTGTTATAAAAATAGGATCATCTTCCTTATTACATGAGGAAACCGGTGGAATTGATCTAAGAAAGCTGGAAAAGCTGGTTAGAATAATATGTGATATGAAAAATCAAAATAAGGATGTGATCTTAGTTTCCTCCGGTGCTATAGGAGTAGGGTTTCAAGCCCTGGGACTTAAATCCAGACCCAAAACTTTGTCATTAAAGCAGGCCTGTGCCGCTGTGGGACAGGGGCAATTGATGATGATATACCAGAAGCTTTTTATGGAATATAATCATCTTGCTGCCCAGGTACTTCTCACTTTTGATGTAATAACAAGCCAGGAAAGACGAAACAACGCAATAAATACGATGAATGAGCTTTTGCAGCAGGATGCTATACCTGTAGTAAATGAAAATGACACTGTAGCCACAGAGGAGATTGAATTCGGTGATAATGATACTCTTTCCGCTATAGTTGCCCATTTGATTAAGGCTGATTTATTAATATTGCTCACAGATATTGATGGATTTTATACGGATGATCCTCATAAGAATAAGGAGGCTGTAAAGCTGTCTGTAGTGGAGGAGATAACCGATGAGTTTAAGGCAATGGCTAAGGGCACAGGAACCACTTATGGTACAGGAGGAATGTCAACAAAGATATCAGCAGCAAGGATTGCAACGGATTCCGGAGCTGATATGGCAATTCTTGATGCTGCCAATCTGGATTTAATTAATGAGCTTATGGATGGCAAGGATGTAGGAACCTTGTTTTTGGCTCATGATTCCAAAGATTTTGACACAGAAGAATTCATTATACATAAAGGATATTTAAATTAGGGTGAGGTAATTGCTATGACTGATGAAGGAATCAAAAGAATAAATGAATTGGCTAAAAAAAGTAAATCGCCTCAGGGACTTACTCCGAAAGAGGAGGAGGAACGAGCTAAGCTTAGAAAAGAGTTTATTGATGATTTCAGAAGAAATCTTGTAGGAGCTCTTGAAAATGTTGACATTGTTGAGAAGGATGGTTCCATTACCCATGTAAAGGATATTCCTGCAAGGAAAAGAAAAGCCGAAGAAGAAAGCCATGACAAATTATGAAAAAAGTACAAAGACAGCGATTAGGCAGAAAATTTTGAAAATAAGAAAATCTATGTCCCGGACGGAGATACTGGAAGCATCAATGAAAATTACAGACAAAATATTGGAAATGTCTGTGTATGAAAGCGTGGCCGACATATGCTGTTATATGCCTGTAAATAATGAAGTAGAGCTTGACCGGTTAATTACCAGGGCTTTTTGTGATAATAAAAGAGTTTATCTTCCCAGGGTAACAGGTGATGAAATGGATTTTTTCAGATTTTATGATGGTATGCCCTTAATAAAGGGACGTTATAATATACCTGAGCCTGATAGCAATGAAATATTAGTTCCGGGGAGAAATACGCTCATTATTATGCCGGGGGCAGTATTTTCAAAAGAAATGGACAGAATAGGGTATGGTGGTGGATATTATGACAAATATCTTTTTACACATCCTGAAGCTCATACACTTGGAATCTGCTATGATTTCCAGATATTAGATAATATTCCCCGGGATGATTTTGATATCAGACCACAAATTATTGTTTCACCATCCTATACTTTAGAAAAATTTATTTCAAAATAATGACGGATTTTACATAACGAATTATATTATTAACAATAGAAAGGATTAAGATTTAGTATGCTTGATGAATTGGGAAAAAAGGCAAAGGCTGCATCAAGACTTATGGCAAAGTTAGGTCAGGAAGAAAAAAATAAAGCATTGCTTGCTGTGGCAGACGCACTGGTTGACAATGCGGCTTCGATAATTGAGGCCAATGATACAGATATAGCCAACGGAATTATGAATAATATGTCTGATGCCCTGTTGGACAGATTGAGGCTGACAACAAAAAGGTTTGAAGATATGGCTACAGGTATGAGGCAGGTAGCTGCGTTAGACGACCCCATTGGAGAGGTAATATCTATGAAGGAAAGACCTAATGGCCTCATAATAGGTCAAAAGAGAGTTCCTATAGGTGTAATAGGTATAATATATGAATCAAGGCCGAATGTTACGGTTGATGCATTTTCTCTTTGCTTTAAAACCGGAAATTCCGTTATTTTGAGAGGAGGAAGTGACTGTATAAATTCTAATATTGCAATTGTGAAGGTAATAAAGGATGCACTCAGAAATGCCGGTATAACTTCTGATGCGGTAAATCTTATTGAGGATACTGACAGAGAAACAGCAAAAAAATTCATGAGACTGAACAAATATGTTGATCTTCTTATTCCAAGAGGAGGAGCAGGATTAATACGTACAGTTGTAGAAAATGCCACAATTCCTGTAATTGAAACAGGAACCGGAAATTGCCATATTTATGTTGACAAATATGCGGATATGAATATGGTATTGCCTATAATAAAAAATGCAAAGCTGCAGCGCCTTGGAGTATGCAATGCCTGTGAATCACTTGTTATCCATGAGGACATTGCCCCGGTAGCCATACCGAAAATAGCTTCAATGTTAAGCGAGAATCAATGTGAGATAAGAGGAGATGAGGTGGCAATGGGCTTTTCATCTTGCATAAAAAAGGCTACAGATGAGGATTTTGGTACAGAATATCTTGCAAAGATAATATCTGCCAAGGTAGTAAAGGATATTGATGAGGCAATTGAACACATTAATATATACAGTACAGGGCATTCGGAAGCTATAATAACTGAAAATTATTCTAATGCACAGAAATTTCTGAATGAAATAGATTCCGCCTGTGTATATGTAAATGCATCCACAAGATTTACAGATGGGTTTGAATTCGGATTCGGAGCAGAAATAGGAATATCTACCCAGAAGCTTCATGCAAGAGGACCTATGGGTTTAATTGCTTTAACATCAACAAAATATATTATATATGGTAATGGTCAGATACGAGAATAGCAGTCCGGTTAACGAAATGATAAGATAAAAGGAATTACGGTGTAAATTATTCACGCCTTTAACATATGATGAAATATGTAGAAGGCTTAACGGATGAGGTGATTTTATGAAAGAAGATAATGTAGGGAGTGGAGTAGGTCTGGTTTTATCCGGTGGTGGCGGAAAGGGTGCTTATCAGATAGGAGTGTTAAAGGCATTAAAGGAAAATGGATATTTAGATAATATTGCAGGTATATCCGGTTCATCAATAGGAGCATTAAATGCAATATTGTATGCCATGGATGACGTAGATATGATGCTTAAGGCATGGATTGACATAGATATGGAAACTATATTCGATGTTGATTTAAATATGGTTTTGGAAAACAGACCATTTTTCTCAAGAGATGAAATGCTTAAAATGCTTGAAAAGTATATAGATTTTGATAAAGTAAAGAATGCACCCTTTGATATTTACAATTCTATATGTAAATTGGATTCGGCAAACAAAAACCTCTCTGCAGAATATAGAAAGCTTTCTGATTATGATGTGGAAACAATCAAGAAAATTCTGCTGGCATCAACAGCATTACCGGTAATATATGAATCCGTGGAAATTGATGGCAGTTTCTACAGGGATGGTGGAATATGTGATAATGAACCAATAAAGCCATTATATGATGCAGGAATAAGACAATTTGTGGTTATTGGCCTTAAGCATGGAAAGGTGCTTGATTCTTCGAAATGGCCGGGAGCAACATTTGTATCAATATATCCGAGTTACGATTTAGGAGATATTATTCTTGGGACCCTGAACTTTACAGATAAAGCCGTGAAATTCAGGGAAAAGCTTGGATACAAGGACGGATTAAGAGCAATCAGAACACAGTTTTTGAAGGATGAATTGTATATAAAGATGGAGCCTGTGCTTGCAAAAACAGATTATGATGAAATCCTCATGGAGGAAAGACAGGAGCTTGCTTATACAAGTATGAATGATAAGGTTAGTTCTCACATGGATTATTTTAATAAGCTTGCAGAAAAATATGAGTAATAATGTAGTTGACATAAGCTATTAAAATACTATAAAATACAATTATCAGATTGGTTATAAGGGGGGTATTTATATGGCAGATAACATAATAACAATAGGCAGACAGTTTGGCAGCAACGGAAGAGAAATAGGCCATAGACTTGCCACAAAGCTTAATATTCCATTTTATGATAAGGAAATATTAAATGAAACCGCAAAAAACAGCGGATTGAGCGAGGCAGTTTTAAAAAGTCTTGATGAGCGTCCATCTAAGAGCTTTTTGTATTCTTTGGTTATGGATCCGTATGGTTTTGGGTTTAATAACCCGGGATACCAGACCAATTTGAGCCAGCAGGCTTTTCAGGCTACTTATGATACAATTAAGAAGCTTGCCGAGGATGGACCTTGTATATTTGTTGGAAGATGCGCAGATTATGCATTGCGTCATAACCCCAAATTAGTGCGAGTGTTTATTTATGCACCAATGGAAGAGAGAGTGAATACCATTTCCCAAAGATTTAATCTCACAGAGGATAAAGCGAGGGCACAGATAAACAAGGAAGATAAAGCAAGGGCATCTTATTATAATTATTATACATCAAAAAAATGGGGAGCAATGGAAAGCTATGACATATGTATCAACAGCAGTTTAATGGGAATGGATAAGACTGTTGATTTGCTTGTTGATTACATAGATTCTATTGAAAAATAGTTTGTAGATTTAAAGCCAGCCTTTATTTATAGAAGGCTGGCTTTAAAATGTTATTTTTCCCGCAACTGAACCTTATTTCTGGCAAGACGTTTACGCTGATTATCAATTTCAGCATAATGTTTTCGGGTTGTATTTACATCAGAATGACCTAATACATCCGCAACAAGGTAAATGTCGGATGTCTCCTGATATAAGGCGGTTCCGTAGGTGCTTCGAAGCTTATGAGGAGTAATATGTTTTAAAGGAACAGCAGTACGTGAGTATTTGCTGACCAAATTTTCTAGCGTGCGGACACTGATTCTTTTTCGCTGAGATGAAAGGAAAAGTGCATTTTCATGGCCTGTCTGGGCATTAATCTTTTTTCTTTCCTCGAGATAAGTCCGGATTGGCTCAATTGCTTCATCACTAAAGTATACAATTGCCTCCTTGCCACCTTTTCTGGTTATTTTTATGGAAGTATTTTCTAAATCAATATCTTTAATATCCAGACCAATACACTCAGAAATACGGATACCGGTGCTTAACATTAATGTCAGAAGGGCGAGGTCTCTGTTTTTATTTTTTTCATGATACAGCAGTTGCCTGGAAGTCAGATTATTGCCATATTCAACTGTATCAAGAAAATTAGCTGTTTCGGCTGGGTCCATGCGGACAATCTGCTTATCCTTAAGCTTTGGTCTTTCTATTTTTGCAATTGGATTCTGCTCAACCATTCCGTTTTTATAAAAGTAAGAATAAAATACGCTTAAGGAGCATATTTTTCGTTTAATTGATGCGGGTCCGTTAGTAATAATCCGTCCATCTTTGCGATACATCTGCAAATAATCCATATAATCCTCAATAAAGCCTGAGTCAAGCTCTGATAAGATTTTAAGTGATACGTCCTTTGGGGTATTGCATATGGATTCCGTATATGCATCACAAATATAATCATAAAATGTATGAATATCCCTGGCATAACCTAGTCTGGTTCTTGTAGATTTGGATTGCTGTATAGCCCTGAAAAAGTTTTTTACATATCCTGGCAACGTGTCACAAATGTCTCTTATTAATTCAATATTTCTCATATCAGTTTGCTGATGATAGGTGTATTCCGCCAAAATAAAAACCTCCTTTTCATAAGATGCATATATGCTCAAGCAATGTAATTATAGCATTATGATATAAAATTGTAAAGTATTTTCGTTAAACCTGGGTTTATCGCATAGTTAGATTTGCCGGAGCACTTCTATCCCGATTAAAACCTTATCTTAGCTTTTTTAAAATGCTTGTAAAATATTCAGGTAATGGAGATTGAAATTCCATATATTCATTTGTTATTGGATGGGTAAATCCCAGTGTACCTGCATGTAAAACCTGACCTTCGGTTTTGAATATACAGTTTTTGGGACCATAGATATCATCACCAAGTAATGGATGGTTTATACTTGACATATGAACCCTTATCTGGTGAGTTCGCCCGGTTTCCAGCCGGCATTCAATAAGAGAAAAATTATTCTTTAGTTCTTCGATTACCTTATAATGCGTAATTGCATTACGCCCATTAACCGGCTCAACGGCCATTTTTTTTCTGTCGGTCTTATGACGGCCTATTGGTTTATCAATTGTGCCTTCAGGTTCCTTAAAATGATTATAACAAATTGCAGTATAAACTCTGTTAATATCATGAATTCTAAATTTATCAGACATTATTTTATGTGCTGCATCGTTTTTGCATACCAATAAAAGTCCTGTTGTATTCATATCAATGCGATGGACAATTCCCGGACGCAAAATGCCATTAATTGTGGACAGGGAATCCTTGCAATGATACATAAGTGCATTAACCAGCGTACCTGAATAATGTCCGGGAGCAGGATGGACAACCATATTTTTAGGCTTGTCAATTATAATTATATCATTATCCTCATATACAATATTCAGAGGAATATCTTCAGGTTCTATATCGGGTTCAGAAGGTTCAGGAATCATTATTTCAATGCAATCACCCGGCTTTATTTTGTAATTTGCCTTTATAGGTTTATTTGACACACAGATATTTCCATCTTCAATAAGCTTCTGAATAAAAGCTCTGGAATAATCAGAAAATTTATCTGATAAAGCTCTGTCAATTCTGATATTAATATATTCAGCATTTTCATCGGTAATACTAAATGTTTTCTTATCCATTATTATTTGTTGTCAACCATAAATCAATTATGTCAACTAATACCCGCCTTTATCTTTTATTTCTTTTTGAACATTCTTTCAAATTGTTCATCATTGTATTTGAACAGAATTAAGATAAATAATATTATAGTAAATAAAGTAACATATATGTCAGCTACATTAAAAACCGGAAAGTTAATTATATCCAGGCTGATAAAATCCACTACATAACCCAGCTTAATACGGTCAATCATGTTCCCTATTCCACCTGAAATAATGAAAATAAGACATATTCTTGCAGCTGTATATCCCTTTAAACCGGAAATGTTATGGTACATATATGAGCATAATATAACAATTCCTATGGTTATTATTAGTAAAATATTAATTTTTCCTTTAAACATTCCCCAGGCTATACCGGTGTTTCTGATATAGGTAATGGAAAATATTTGTGGAATCACAGTTTTTGTCTCATAGAGCTGAAAACCGGATGTTATGATAAATTTGGTGAACTGATCAATAGCAGTTAAAAGTCCGATTATTATAATCGGAATGTAGTATATTTTAATTTTACTGTTTGATGTCATAATCCTTAATTTTTAGCAATTCAATCAGAGAGGCTTTCATATCCTCAAGGGAAACCTCCATACTAATAAATGCTTCTCCTATTTCTTTAATTAATATAAATTTAACTCTGTTTCCTGACATTTTTTTGTCGTTTTTTGTGTAGTCTGTCACTGCATCAATATCAATATTGTCAGGAAGCTTTGGAGGATTAAATTTCGATATTGCATGAAATATAGCCCTTTTGCTATCTGTACTGATATATCCTTTGTTGTATGATATTATTGTTGCCAAAAGCATACCTATAAACACACATTCACCATGAAGAAATTGAAAATCCATGTACTTTTCAATAGCATGTCCCAAGGTGTGTCCAAAATTAAGCAAAGCCCGCTGCCCTTTTTCTGTTGGATCATTTTCGACAACATTCTTCTTTATTGCACAGCTCTTTCGAACCATTTCATATATTGAATCTATATCACCGGTAATTATTTTGTCATAATTAATGCTTAACCAGTTAAAATAATTCTTGTCTTGTATTATACCATGCTTAACTATTTCGCCCATGCCAGAGTTGAATTGCCTTTTGTCGAGGGTCCTTAAAACAGAAAGGTTCATGTATACAAGCTTTGGCATATGAAATGCACCTATCATGTTTTTGTATGCCTTAAAATCTACACCTGTTTTTCCGCCTATACTGGAGTCAACCTGAGCTAAAAGACTTGTGGGAATCTGAATAAAATCAATTCCCCTGAGATAGGTTGCTGCTGTAAAGCCTGTAAGGTCTCCTACAACTCCTCCACCAAGTGCTATAAGTAAATCTTTTCTGTCAAAATGTTCAAGAATAAGCTTTTCATAAAGCATGTTTACTGTATCAAGATTTTTGCTTTTCTCACCTTCCGGAAAAACAAAGCTTATTGCTTTTTTACAACAGCTTTGTATAGAAAGTAATATAGCATCCATATATAAGGATGCTACATTATTTTCAGATACAATACATATCTTTCTTTCAATACTACCTATAGAGGAAATGTAGTCAGAAAGCTTATCAAAGGTATCTGAATATACGATATCGTAAATAGGTTTTCCATTAAGGTGTACGGTTAAATCATTCATTTGTGTCTCCTATTTATGCCATTTTTATACAAATTCAAATCCAAAATCATCTGTATCCCCTGTTGTATCGGAATCATCACCAATAAGAGCTGTTTCATCAATCTTTATTTCGATATCCCCGGAAAGCTTTTCTTCTGCATTTAAGTCCTTCGGCTCATCAAAATCTAAGGGTACTGTTGGAATTTGGGAAGAGTCTGCTTGCTTTTTTATATTATTTTCTGTTGATTTAGATGCTGCCCTGCCCTCTTTTGTTAAGGGTTTATCAGGCTCTACTTTGGGAGTGGACGCACTTTCTGCCTTCTGTTGTGGTTTCCTTGAACGGCTGCTCTTACTGCCGGGATTTGTATTAACTGTAAAGTTTGACTTGGCTGCCTTGTTACCGGGCTCAGTTTTACGTCCGTCATATGGATTATATCTGCCATTTTCCTTCTTATCAGGATTGAACGGATCTACAAAATTCTCACCGGCCCCAAGATTTGATGTATATACAGCACTTGTACTAATCTTGTCATCCGGATTTGTAGACATACCGGTGCCTGAATTAGCCATTCCTCCCAGAGAGGATTCATCCCTCATTTGTGGATCACCGTTAAAGGAACCAAATGAAGCACTGCCGGTATTATTGGCTGCGACACTTCCTCCTAAAAGTGTGAGGGCACGTTCATCAATCTGTGCATCTGCATCAAAATCCAAGGATTTAAGAAATTCATGCTGCTGCTTCATGAGGCTTAAAAAGTTTGATTTGTAAGCGGCATATTGGGTTTCGAGGTTAGACATCTCGTCCTTTATGCTTATAAGACGTTCCTCAGCATCTCCAATAATGACTTTGGCCTTGTTTTTAGCCTCAAGCTCTATTGATTTAGCTTCCTTAGTAGCCTTGGATTTGGTATCTTCAGAGTCCTTTTCAGCCAGCATAAGGGATTTTTTAAGAGAGGCTTCTTTTGATTTATAATTCTGTAATGCATCAGTAAGTGTAATAACTTTCTCCTTTAATTCAGCATTAGAACGATATAACTGTTCATAGCTTTCTGCAACCTCATCAAAAAAGGCATTAACATCCTTTTTGTCATAACCAATCCCCATATGAAACTTTTTCTGATTAATATCAACAGGTGTTAGCATTTCCCATAATCCCCCTTGTAAAAATATCTTAGTACTTTCCTAACTGAGGTGACAATGTAGATTCATTAAGAATCTCCTCTCTTAAATCACCTGAAACCTCGATCGAACCGGGTGCAGCAATAAATATATTGGCTGAAATAGCCTGAAGAGAGCCTCCTATTGCATAGCATGCACCACCAATAAAATCAATAATTCTTTGAGCAGGAGAAAGCTCCAGTCCTTCCATGTTAATAACAATGGTTTTTCCGTTTCTGAGAAAATCGGCAACAACCTGTGATTCACTGATATCCTGAGGCTTAATTACATACACGTCTCCACTGCTCTTAATACTTGAACGCTGTTGCCTTCCTGCATTAAAATCAACTAATTTGTCGTTAGATGATACAGGACGGTTCTGAGCTTTCTGGGATGAATAATTGCTATATCCGGAGCCGTATATGGATGAGCTGCTCTGTCTGTTATAACTGCTGTCAGAATAACTGTTACCGGTGTATGAACCGGTTTTCGTATTGCTAAATGTATTTGCAGGTTTATCCTGGGATGTACGGCTTACACCGAAGGATTGCTTTGCTTTTTTCTTTGGTCTCACATAATCATCGTCGTCGTCATCATCATCGTCATCGAATAAATCATCATCAAACTCGTCTTCATCAAGATCCTTAACTTTAAAAAAATTCAAAAATTTATTTTTACCAGACTCTTTTGCCATAACAAAATCTCCTTATTAAATATTGTAATTGCGCTCTCCGAAAATACCTGTTCCCACACGAACCATGGTGGCACCTTCTTCAATTGCAACTTCATAATCATTTGTCATACCCATTGAAAGAATACACATATCAATATTATCAATGCTTTTTGATTTTATGTCAAGTAATAATTGGTGCATTTTTCTAAAATATACTCGATTTTCTTCAGGATTTTCAACAAAAGGTGCAATTGTCATCAGACCTTTAACCTTGAGGTGCTTTAAATCTTTAATTTTGTTAATTATATCATAAATTGTTCCTTCATCTATTCCGAATTTGGTATCCTCATGTGCGATATTAACCTGAATAAGAACAGGGACAATAATATTTTTCTTTGCTGCTTCTTTTTCTATTTCCTCTGCCAGGTGAACGGAATCAACAGAATGAATAAGACAGGCTTTATCAACAATGTATTTAACCTTATTTGTCTGTAAATGCCCAATCAGATGCCAATGAACCGGTGTAGATACATTTTCATACTTATCCACAAGCTCCTGAACCTTGTTCTCTCCATATTCCGTTACACCATATGTTATAAGTTCTTCAATGTCAGAAAGAGGCTTTGTTTTGCTTACTGCAATCAATGTAACATCTTCGGGATTCCTGCCGGCCCTTTCGCAGGCCTTGTTTATATTTGATTTAACCAAGTCTAAATTTTCCTTAAGCATAACACGTTTACCTCACCTTTCTAGTAAATAATTTGATTTTCCTTAACCTTAGATGCATCCATGACAATATTGTCATATATCTTGACATTTTCATCACCTTCAATCAATGCAAATTCATCTATGGTTTTAATTATGGATATTTTTTTAAATTCTGCTGTTCCCCTGTTGACGGAATATACACCCTTTACAGTATCTGTACCAAGCAGGGATACGGCTGCTGTATTATTGTTATTTATATTAAGTATTACATCTGTATCCTCAAAAGCCAGGGGATCCACATAATAATATTCCTCATCGGTTTTGTAAATTGACGGCGAAATCTGTTTTATTGTTACCTCACCACTTTCATCCTTTATCTGTATATTCAATTTGTTGGTATAGCTTTGATTACCGCCGGCAGAAAAATATTCTATAGGTACCTTATATACCTGTTTATCAACAATGGATGACAATGGAACCTTTAATCCCAGGTCCTCTTCCATTACTATTTCAATAGAAAGGTATCTTTCCGAAAGAAAATTTGATAGGTATTTATTCATTTTTATATTGATGTATTTTCCATCGGAGCCTGTTATTATCTCAAATGGCATAGAGGCTTTATATGTGGAGTTATTTATGTAAAATGTTACCTTGCTTTTACCGTTAAGAGCTTCTATCTGATCATCTGAAACAGGAGCAACAATATTCCAGTTCTCAGACGGAATAATCTTTAGCACAGGAGTATTTGCAGCTATAGAATCTCCGGATTTTAATGCCTGCTTGCTGTAAGCTGACTGGTCAAAGTCATCCATTGATATTGAGGAAATTGAAAAACTTTCAAATCCATCAATATAGTAGGTGGCAATTCCGCTATATGGCGTTGTAATTGCAGTTCCACCCTTGCTTGTACCGTTGGAATTCATTTGCTGCATAAGTATTTCTCCGGTGAGGTTCAGCACCTTGTTATTTATATTATTTTCGAATACATAGGAATTGTAAAAGGATACATTTTTGTAATTAACCTTATATAGAGAAATAATGGAACGGATGTCTGAATAATTTTCTTTTGTAAACAGGTCTTCGTAATTGGATGTATCATTGATAAAATCGTAGACTTCTCCTGACTTATCGATGGTGCATACGGTGGCATTTTTCATGGCTTTTTCACCATCGCGGACATAATAGCATACATATCCGCCTGTAGTGGAATTAATAATCTGTTCGTCCCTGATGGCAAGACCGGTTATTTCAATATTATTATTTACGTTACTCTTATTAACCTTATATATTGTTACAGGTTCCTTTCTAAGGGAGGAAACAACGCATATAATTACATAAATCAGGACTACCAGGGCAACACAGGTAGCCGGATTAAGATATACTTCTCTGTTGAATTTAATTGGCTTTTTGTTCATATACAATCACTTCTCTTTGTAAATTATTCAACCAGACATAACAGCTCAATGACCAGATCATACAGCTCACTTCTTGAATCTCCGTCGGAGGCAACAAGATAATAGGTATGTTCATCTCTTGTAAGGCAAAGAGCAAGGCAGTTTCCTGCACCACTGGTTGTTCCTGTTTTCCAGGTTCTTATGGTATAATTGGCAGGCAGGCTGACATATCCATTGGAAAAAAGATTTGTAGCCGATATATCCTCGTATACTTCGTAGCCTCCAGGTGCAATATAACTGTATGAATATGTGTTAAAGCTATCTATGGTTCTTATCAGCTCATATTTGTCAGCTTCTTTAAGAATAAGATATATATCATTTGCCGTAGAATAATGCAAGGGGTCATCAAGGCCGTGCGGGTTCACAAAATGAGTGCTTGTAGCACCGAGCGAGGCGGCCTTTTCGTTCATAAGCCGGCAAAATTCTTCTTCACTTCCCGCAATATAGTCTGCAAGGATAAGGGCATAATAATTATTTGACTGTATAAGCAGTCCATACATAAGATTTTTTACTGTTATCTTACTTCCGTAAGGAAGATTGCAAGGCTCCACTCCATCATAGGTTAGATCATAGCCCGAAGATACGGTAACCTCATCATCAAGAGATATTTCACCTGAATCTATTTTATCACATACAATTATGGCAGTCATAAGCTTGGTCATACTTGCCGGATACATACGCCTGTTCGCATTATAGGATGCATATATTTTGTCGGTTGTATCATCTAAAAAAAGGGCATAATAGCTATCTTCAAACAGATAACTGTTCCCGGTATTCTCCTGTCCTACCAGTGTGAATCCCATATAATCAAAGGAGTAGGTAGAACCATACAGGGAATCATTAAGGACAAAATTAACCTGGGATATGCCGGGATATTTGTCTTGACGAATGTTTTTTATTTTGGTAATTCCCCAAAAAACACCACATATAATGAGGATGGTTATAATAAATTTTGAAAATACCTTTAAAATCTTTTGCATATAGAAAAAACTCCTGCACTAATGCTTGAATAGCTCACGCCAATCCAGATCTCCTCTTTCCAAGGCCTTTACCATAAGCTCAGCAGTGGCAAGATTAGTGGCAAGAGGTATATTATGGGTATCACACAGACAGTCAATATCATGTTTTCTTTTTATGCTTGGCTCCCTTAGAAAAATCATCATGTCAAGATTGTTACTTTCAATCATGGAGCCTAACTGTTGCTCTCCGCCTGTATGCCCTGCCAAAAATTTGTGAACAGGTAAATTGGTTACCTCTTCCACCATTCGGCCGGTAGTACCTGTGGCATATAGATTATGATGGGACAAAATCCCCTTGTAGGCTATACAAAAATTCTGCATGAGCTTTTTCTTGGTATCATCTGCAATTAAGCCTATATTCATTATCATATCACCTCTAATATCCGGATTTTTGTATACTCACATTCAAAACCATTCCCATTCCTATAAAAAGGCTTATCAGGGAACTAAGTCCGTAACTGATAAAAGGTAAAGGAATTCCTGTGTTAGGAAGAACTCCTGTTGCAACAGAAATGTTAATAAAGGACTGGTATGCAATAAGTATACCCATACCTGAGGCAATAAGCATGCCCTTTGTGTCCTTTGCACGTCTGGCAATCTTTATACATTGTAACACTATAAGCAGCAAAATTGCAATAACAAATACACATCCGATAAAGCCTAATTCTTCTCCTACTACGGAAAAGATAAAATCGGTCTGCTGTTCAGAAATAAGGTTGGCATCTTTTACTGTTGCCATAGTGGAAGAATTAAGGCCTTTTCCGTAAAGCTGCCCTGAACCTATGGCCATAATAGAGTTATTCTGTTGGGAATAGTCCTGCCCATATTGATCCGGATAAATGAACTGGAGTATTCTTGAAACCTGATATTCATGTAATAAAATCTGTCCCGGACGCTGTATGTACCAAAGAAAGCTTCCTATGAGAGGGATGGCTATCAAAAGGGCAATAGCAATAATTTTGTAGCTTAATCCGGTGATATAAAGCATGGTAAGCATAACAAGAGTCAGACATATGGTTGTAGATAAATCCGGCTCAATTACAATCAGCATAAGAGTTATGCCAACTACCAATGCAAAATGGAAAAGACATTTGAACGTATTGATTTTGTCCTTCTGCTTATACTTGTCCAGCAATGTGGCAACAAATACAATCATGATAATCTTGGAAAACTCGGATGGCTGAAACTGTATACCACCGGAGCCACCTACCAATATCCATCTTTTTGCATTGTTAACTTCAACACCGGCGACCATTACCAGAAGAAGTATTATTATATTTATTCCATAAAGAATTGTATAAAATTTGCATATAAAATCATAATTAACAAAGGATATAAAGGTCATAATAGCAAGTCCTGCTATAAGACCTACAATTCTTTTTACTGTAAAAGAACTGTCGGCACTGTTAATGACCACTGTTCCAAATACAGAGGTAATTAATAACAGTATAACAAGTTTAAAATTATAGTCCTTGAGATTGAATTTTGTGAACATGTTTTTCCTTCTTCTTTATCCATTTAAATAGTTTAAAGGTCTCATCCTTATTATTTGTAACACATCCGGATATTTTTCTTGCAATATTTTCATAAGCACGTCCGGATTTTGAATTGCAGCCTGCCACAGGCTCGCCTCTGTTTGTTGAGATTACTATACTTTCATCATCATATATGGTTCCTATAAGATTAATTGAGAGGATATCTATTACATCATCTACAGACATCATATCTCCACGTCTTACCATGTCAAGACGTATTTTATTTATTACAAGATCTATCCTTGGCATTTCGTTGGCATCAAGAATTCCTATTATCCTGTCAGCGTCTCTTATGGCAGAAACCTCAGGGGTTGTTACTATGATTGCTCTTTCTGCAGCTGCAATCGCATTTTTAAAGCCGTGTTCTATACCGGCAGGGCAATCAATTATTATGTAATCATAATCAGGCTTTAGCTGTTCCATAAGCTTTTTCATCTGCTCAGGGGAAATAGCTGTTTTATCTCTGGTCTGTGCTGCGGGTAAAAGAGAAAGCCCCTGACGGTTTTTATCCTTTATTATAGCCTGATTATAACGGCAATTTCCTTCTATTACGTCTACTATATTATATACTATACGGTTTTCCAGTCCCATAACAACATCAAGATTTCTAAGTCCGATATCTGTATCAATAAGCAAAACCTTATATCCAAGACCTGCCAGACTATATCCAATATTAGCGGTAGTGGTGGTTTTACCTACACCACCCTTGCCGGATGTAACAACAATAACTTCACTCATTAATTTTCCCTCCCGAAATCAAACTATATACAAATGTATCATTTCTTCCTTTGTAGCCTGATTCTGCATATCCATTTAGTTCACCGATAATAATAATATTACCTTCTGAATAGACGGAGGCACCAGCTTCAACGTTTCCTACTATTACAACACTTTCCGATGCATCAACGGATTGACCGGCATTTATGTTGCCTATGAAGAAAAGACCGTCCACTAAAGGCTGCTCTTGTTTTTTCACGGTTGTAAAGCTTTGTGTTTTGCCTGATAAAGTTTTAATATTTAAACCAATTTCTCTAAGCGTATCCAGTATTGCTGCTTTTTCATCTTCCGTTATATTTTTTCCATCAAAGGAAACTGTAATGGGTTTTATATTCTTATAATAGTCACTTGTATTCTGAAGCTTGATTTTTAATGCTTCCACTACATCTTTTACAGTGGCTTCTCTGTGGATTATAAGCTTTATTCCCCATTTATTACCTTTAATAATAACGGGACTATTCATCATTCACCTCGCATATTAAATATTTAATCAATAATTTCTGTTTCTACAGTCTGCTCCTCCTCGGTGGTATTTTCCTCTTCCGCCTGTATGTTGATATAGTTTAATGCATTGTCTATTATATCCTCATCAACCAGCAGGGATGGATCATATAGATATGCATAAACAAATCCCGCAACTTCCTTTGCATTGCTGGAATGGTATCCGTTTCTTAATACACAGGTAACAGAAACTTCAGGATTTTCATATGGTGCAAAGGAAATGAATACGGCATGGTCGGGCTTGACATTACTTTCCTGTGCTGTTCCGGTCTTTCCGGCTATATTAATGCCTACCTTATTGACCATAGCACTCTGGGAGGTATCTATCTGAACAACCCGGCGCATTCCTGCGTGGACATCTGCCCATATGTCCTCTCTTATATCAAGCTGGTGATGCAGGACAGCCTGGTTATCCTTAATAAGATTGCCCTCGTAATCTGTTACCTTGTCGATAAGCGTAAGATCATAGCAGGTTCCCTTGTTGGCAATAGTGGTAACATATCGCGAAATCTGGACCGGTGCATAGGCATTTCTACCCTGTCCGATAGAGCTTCGCACTACATCATTGTCAGAAACATTAGGAGCTATTTCGGGAAGTTCAATACCCGAGTAATCGTTTAATCCGAACATTTCAGCATATTTTGTAAGTGTAGCAATACCCTGCTCATCGTTGTATTGTCCATTTTCGTCAAGGGCCATATTGTATCCGACATCATAAAAGAAGATGTTGCAGGATCTTTGAAGAGCACTCTGTACATCAAGATATCCGTGACCTGAAGGGTATACCCAGCATTTTGCAGGGGTTCCGATCTTATCAAAAAGACCGCCGCAATACAGGGTCGATGAATGATCAATAATTCCCTCTGAAAGCCCCGCTACAGCTACAAGAGGCTTATAGGTAGATCCGGGAGCTGAGCGCTGCATTGAAGCACGATTGATAAGAGGAGTTGTCTTATCCTCCAGAAGTCTGTTGTAGTATTCTGCATTAACCTCATTGGTAAGATAATTATTGTCATAACTTGGATATGTGACCATGGCAAGTACATCTCCTGTATTTACGTCTGTAACTATAATAGAGCCCGAACAGGTATCCAGTGCAAGCATAGCAGGTGTTATTTCCAGGTTGCTGATTTTCCTTATCATAAATTCATATGGACCATATGCCCCATTCATGAATTCGGAGTATTCCTTGTCACCGTCAGAAGGAAGAACTCCCTGGTCATAAATCAGATTAACAACATCATAACCGGATATTTTTGAGGATTGTAACATATCTTTTATAACAAGTTTGTCGAATTCGGTATCTAAATCAAGATAATTTACAATATATTTGCAAAGCAGGTCGTATACTTCATCGGTATCATAATAATTGCTCTCCGCATCCAGCATGGAAATATCTATTGCTTCAACGCTTATGGCATACTTCAAATAATGCTCAAGTGAGGTTTTATTATCAACATAATCTAAGTATTCCTGGTTATCCCGGGATATAAGGGATGTGTTAAATATACCGTTTTCACTTAAAAATTCGCAGATATATTCCATATAATTCTGATAATTTGCAGGAAGCTCTTTAACAGGAGTAAAATCGATAGTCAGAATTTTATTGATTTCGGAAAGGGTTTCCTCTTTTTCTACGGAAAAGCTGCTGTATACTTTTTTTTCTATATCTGTTGCATCCCCATCCTCCATATCGTATATGGAAATATAATTGTTGTTGAACAGCCCAAAATAAACATCGGTTATAGGAATTTTTGTGTTTTTCCCGGGGGTTACTGTAGACATGTTGACCAGGTTTTGCAATATAACAGATGCTATTTCTTTTTCCAGGGTAATATAACAGTATTTTTGAAGATCCGCATCTATCGTGAGATATACATCGTTTCCTGCAATTGCCGGAGAAGAATCGACGGTTTCTATAACTTTTCCAAGGTTATCAACATACATCTTCTGATAACCGCTTTTTCCTCTTAAGTATTCTTCACAATATTGTTCAATCCCTATCTTGCCCACAGAATCCTGATTGGTATATTTTAAGTCATCGGGAAGATCGGCATTATACTGTTCCATTTCATCTGAGGAAATCTGCCCGGTATATCCGATAATATGCGCAAAGTAGATGGCATCATTGTATTTTCTGAGAGATTTTACGGTTATGTCTATACCAATCAGCTCATCCATATATTCAGATATGACAGCATTACTTTTTTCACTGATGTTGTAAGCAATGGTGACAGGCATATACTGTTGAAAACGATTAAGCCAGAGCTTGTAACGGCAGGCAAGTATTTTAAGACCTTCCTCCTTTGAATAATCATCGGATATTTCAAAAAGTCTTTTACCAAGATAATTTACAACATCCTCCGCAGTGGAATTTTTTTGTTCATCCGTCATGCTGTCGTAGGAATTGGCACTATATACATTTTTCAGGAAATTTCTAAGTGGGGAATCCTTTGTGGTAAAGGCATAATTTCCTTCAGCTGTTATTTCTATCGGAAAGTCTACATATATTGTATCGTTGTTACTTTCCAAAATACCTATGGTTTTATGAAGTATACTGTTTTTTAACTGGTTTTCGGATATACCAAGCTCCTTTGCCCGTTCACTTAAGGCAGTCTGGTTGCTATATACAACAGAATAAGATAATTCGTTGTATGCCAGAAGCTTTCCGTTTCTGTCCCGTATATTTCCTCTTACGGGTTCTATCGTAAGAGTTTTTTCTGATTTGTAAATAAAGTTCTCCATATGTTCTTCACCTTCAACTATCTGAAGTGTAAACAATCTGTTAACCAGAATGGAAAACAAAACTATAATGACCACAGTTACAGGGAAAAGTCTGTGTTTTACATAATCTTTTATTATTTCCAACAAAGATTGAAGAAACTCTTTAAACATAGGATTTCCTTTCTGCTATGCCTTTTCCTTAAGCCATTTATTTACATATACATAGAATTTGTAAATAATTATTGTAAGCAAGCCAGTCCCCATGGTTTCGGGAAGAATAAGCTTCATAATATAATCACCCAGGCTTAAACGGTTGTTCAAAAGGAAAAAGACAACATATATAAGCAAATTAAATATAATCTCGTCTACTACTATAACAATAAGTGGCAATAACACATCTTCTATGATGTAGCTTTTATGAAAGAAGCCGTTTATATATCCGATAAGCATATAAATAAACATATAAGGGCCTAAGACGGTGGAAAACATACAGTCGGCCAGAAATCCACAGAAAAATCCTACTAAAAGGCCCTCCTTCCTTCCTCTCATAAGACCAAAGGACATGGTAAGGATAAGCATAAGATTTGGAGAAATACTCCCTATATTGTGAAATCCAAATATCGTGGATTGCAATATAAAATTAAATATAATAAGTACAGTCAGTGTTAATACACGCCGCATATAGAGATGCTCCTTATATTAATTTAATTTGTGTCAATACTGTTTGTCTCATCTGTAATGATAAGTACAGCATCTATGTTATTATAGTCAACGCAAGGCGTAATGAGAGCGGTTTTTGTCAGGTTATTTGGATCATTGGATACCTGGGCAACATAGCCTATAGCCAGTCCACCATGATAACGGTCAGATATATTTGAGGTAACAACCTTATCTCCTATGGATATTTTTGCATCCTTATCTATATCAGTAACTGTAATATACCCATCCTGATATATGTTTACGCTGCCCTCTACGGTACATAATGCATTGGATGGCATTATTTTTGCACTTACCTTTGAATTGTCATCAATAATTGCCCTTACCTTTGAATAGTCATTGTGACATTCTGTTACAATACCTGCAAGACCTTCACCCGACAGTACATTTGCTCCTTCATATATTCCGTCATCGGCGCCTTTATCAATATAAAATGCACAAAACCATGACGAGGAGTCCTTGGCAAAAACGTGGGCACCTGTTGTATTATATTTTGGATAAAGCTCATCAAGAGAATAAAGCTTTTGCAATGACTCTAATTCTGACAGCCTGTTTTGGTACATAGTCTCATTTCTTCTGCTTTCATCAAGCTGTTCCCTGAGCTTTTCGTTTTCCTCTGTAAGTGCCTCGATTTTTTGCATATTTTCTATTTTTGAATCGGTCCATATACCAATCTCGTTTATGCCTTTTTGCAACGGAGTCACAATCCGGCCTGTTATTCCTTTTATCATTGCAATCCTATCAGATACAAAAAATGACATAAATAAAAGAATAACACATATTATTGTTAATGCCAAAAACAGGTATTTTGGACTGATATCCTTCTGTCTGTCAAATCTCATTTAAAATGCCTCTTTCCATCATACTAAAATATAAGCCGTGACCTACTATAATATGATCTGATAATAATATATCCAACAACTGTCCGCTATCCTTTACTTTTTTTGTCAGGTCAATATCTGCCCTGCTTGGTGTTGGATCACCTGATGGATGATTATGTACAAGAACAAGGCGTACAGCCTCGTATTTCAGTGCCTCGATGTATATGTTTCTTGTCGATACCAGAGTCTGGTTTATTATTCCCTCTGAAAGCTGAAGCTCTTTTATGAGGGAGTGATTGTTGGAAAATAACATAAGAAATACCTTTTCAGTAGTAAAATATTTGCATTTTTCCATATAATATTCTCCAATGGAAGCCGGGTTATCAAAACTAATTCCGGCTGAAAGGCTGGTGAGGTTCATTCGTTTTGACAGCTCACTGACAGCCATTAAAAGAGTGGCCTTTGTGTTTCCGATGCCCTTTATTTTGATATAGTCCTCTCTTCTTAAAAAATTAAGTCCCAGAATCCCCTTATGGGTAATATGGGCATTGAGAACCTGGTTTGCCAAAGTAACAGAGCTTGTGCTTCCTGTACCGCTGCGAAGTATAATTGCTAAGAGCTCAGCATCGCTCAAGGTATCAACACCTTTTGACATTGCTTTTTCATATGGCCGTTCGCAATAAGCCATATCCTTTATCAAATTATTCATATTGTTCCTTTCACCTCTCCAGATGCAAAAGAAAATATGTATTTACAATTTTTTGTAGAGTATAATTCCGATTATAAGTCCGATTATGCTGGCTATATTAATTGTAATAACAAGACCGAAGGTAATAACAAGAATACCTAAATCCAAAACAACGGGTGACGATAAGCCGAAGGTCTGTCCATAATTCAGCCAGCTTAGCCAGCCTATATTACGACACAGATATCCGATGAATCCTCCAAGAACAATACCGCATAGAAGAATCAGAAGCATTGTCCATCCATTTTTGTTAACATTTCCAGCCATAAAATATCCTCCTAATAAAATCTATTTTAGTCTACCATATTATAAGTCCTTTTTCTACAATTTTCTGTAGTGACATCATAATTCCGAATTTGGCATGAGGATAGGTTAATCCTCCTTGAAAATATACTGCATATGGTTCCTTCATAGGTGCATCTGCACTTAATTCAATAGAAGCACCGGAAACAAAGGCTCCTGCGGCCATGATTACCTGACTGTCATATCCCGGCATATCCCATGGTACAGGTGTAACGAAGCTGTCTACCGGAGCCGCCGCCTGTATACCTTCGCAAAATGCCTGAATCAATTCCGGCTTTCCAAATTCAACCGCCTGAATAATATCATGCCTTTCCTGGTTTTTGTCTGGTATGGTTTTGTACCCCAGATTTTCATAAACATTTGCTGCAAATATGGCACCCTTAAGGGCGGCTGCGGTTACTGTAGGTGCCAGGAAAAGTCCCTGGGCAATACTTCTTGTTACACCAAGGGATGCACCAACTTCCTTGCCAAGACCGGGGCTGGTTAGTCTGTAGGCACAATTTTCAATACACTCCTTTGTTCCACAGATATATCCTCCGATAGGAGCAAGCCCACCACCGGGATTTTTTATCAGGGAACCTACAATCATGTCAGCACCAACCTGGGAGGGCTCTTTTGTTTCTACAAATTCACCATAACAATTATCTACCATACATATAACATCCGGTTTTATTGCTTTGACATAGGAAATAAGCTCCCCAATCCGGTCTACAGAGAGGGTAGGCCTTACATCATAGCCCTTGGAACGCTGTATTTCGATAAGTCTGGTGTGGCTGTTTATACTGTTTTTTATGCCTTCAAAATCAAAGCTTCCGTCAGGCAGCAGGTCAACCTGGCGATATGTTATGCCAAATTCAGCCAACGAGCCCCTGGAGGGTTTTGTTCCTATTACGTTTTGAAGAGTATCATAAACCTTGCCAACAGGAGAAAGAATTTCATCTCCCGGCCTTAAATTAGCAGACAGGGCAATATATAAGGCATGTGTACCACAGGTAATCTGTTGCCGTACGAGTGCATCATGGGTTCCGAATACCTTAGCATATATTTTTTCAACTGCTTCCCTTCCATCGTCATTATATCCGTAACCTGTGGTTCCGTTGAGATGGGCTTCAGCGAAATTAACCTCCTGCATAGCTTTGATAACCTTTATCTGATTTTGCTCTGCTATATGGTCAATGACAGAAAAACGTTCTGTCAGACCGGACTCTATATTGCAGCAATAATCATATACCTTTTCGTCTATTCCAAGACCTAAGTAATATTCCTTTAATGTGTTTTTGCCCATAATACCTCCAAATTATATTATCTTCTTGTCAATAAGTATCTTCTTGATATAAGCAAGCTGCTTTTCAGAGCTGTCCAAAATAGCCTTGTCAATCCATATTACATCCTTTTCGCGTTTAAACCAGGTAAGCTGCCTTTTGGCAAAATGTCTGGTATCTCTTTTCAGTATTGCTATTGCTTCGTCCAGAGTGATATTGCCGCAGATATACTCGTATATTTCCTTATATCCAAGTCCCTGCATTGAAACCATATCAGGAGTGAGCTGATACTTATCTACAAGATTCCTGACTTCACCAATCAAATCCTGCCCAATCATAACGTCAATACGTTTTTCTATTCTTTTGTACAGCAGATTTCTGTCACAGTTTAATACGAAATAAGCAAAATTGTAAGGAGATGTCTTAACAGATTCTCTTTTGTTATGTATTGATATTTTTTCTCCGGTCTGATGGTAATATTCTATGGCACGAATTACCCTTTTGCTATTGTTTGGGTGAATCTGTGTGGCCGCTTCGGGATCTATATCATTAAGCATGGAATGCATATATACAGTACCCTTTTTATGTAAAAGTTCCTCCAGCTTCTCCCTGTACCCATCTTCTTTTTCCTCCGAAAAATCAATGTCATATAAAAGGGACTGGATATAAAAGCCGGTGCCTCCCGTGACAAGAGGTATTTTGTTTCTGCTTTGAATATCCATTACAGCTTCTTTTGCCATTTTTTTAAACAGGGCTATATTAAAACTGTCCCGGGGCTCCAGAATATCAATAAGGTGATGAGGAATTCCTTCCATTTCGGATTTTGTAATTTTTGCGGAGCCGATGTTAAAGCCCTTATATACCTGGATTGAATCCGCAGATATAATTTCACCGTTTATTTCTTTAGCCAGCTTTATTGATAATTCGGTTTTACCTACAGCAGTAGGTCCTGTAAGGATTACTAATTTATTAGCAGTATTATTTTCCATGATATACTCCCGGTTATACTATACGTTTAAACTTTTTTTCCAGCATTTCTTCGCTTATGGATATAATTGTAGGTCTTCCGTGAGGACAGGTATATGGATTATCCAGTTTAAGCAACTGGTCAATTAATGCATCTGCCTCTGCAGGTGAAATTTTTGTATTTCCCTTTATGGCTGACTTACATGCCATGGTAGAAAGCTTTTTTATAAAAATCTCATTAGACATATAGCCTGAATTATTAATAAGAGAACCAACAAATTCCATAAACATTTCCCTGCCGTGTAATCCATAGAGATTGCTTGGTACAGCATTAATTTTAAATTCATTTCCACCGAATTCTTCTATATCGTAACCTGTTTTCATAAAAAGGTCAAAATTTTGTAAAATAGCTTCACGTTCATTATATGATACGGTTATAACCATAGGAGGCATAAGCTGCTGGGAAAAAATCTGTTTATTGTTAAAATTCCTCATTAATTCTTCATATTTCACCTTTTCATGTGCAGCATGCTGATCCATGATATACAGATTATTTTCGTATTGTATAAGCCAGTATGTGTCAAAAACCTGACCTATGAGTCTGTGACTTTTCCTGGCGCTGCTTGTAAGAAAATCGTCCTCAAACATGGATGCCTGAATATTGGGCTTATAACTACTTTCAACTCTTGGAATGCCGGAAGCAGCATAAGGTGCTGTTTCTTCTTTGACAACCATTTGCATTGCCGGATTGATATTGTACACAGTATCTGTGCTGTTATAATCTATATCGTTACTTTTGACCTGTCCGGATGTAGAGTGGCTGTTAAGTGAGTCAAGAATACTGTATGATTTGCTGTATTTTTCTGATAAATAATTAGGCTTTGGAACGCCACTGGTTTTTCTCTTTTCTTCAAAAGGCTCAGCCGGTTTTATATCAGATGCATTCTTCGGATCATTTTTATCATGTTCTGTTTCCTTTGGAATTATTTCTTTATGGGTAAGGGCATTTTTTATTATTGTAGTTATAGTTTCAAAAAGCTCCTTCTCATTATTATATTTAAATTCCATTTTTGTAGGATGTACATTTACATCCACGCATTCAGTGTCAAGCTCAATATAAAGTACGGTGAAAGGAAATTTGTGCTGCATCACAAAGGTTCTATATCCCTCCTCTATAGCTCTGTTCACGATATTGCTTTTTATATATCTGCGATTTATAAAATAGTTTTCCATCCCTCTGTTTCCACGGGAAATAAATGGCTTGCCAATATATCCGGATATTTTTATATTATCCCCTTTGTATTGGATTTCTATAAGATTTGATGTTATGTCCCTTCCAAACAGCTGGTAAATGGCATCCTTAACCTTCCCGTTACCAGGAGTTTCAAGCTTCGTCTGACCGTTTGAAATAAGCCTTATGGAAATTTCCGGATGGGAAAGGGCAATTTTCAACACCAGGTCCTGAATATAAGAGCCCTCTGTCAAAGGGGTTTTAAGAAACTTTTTTCTTGCGGGAGTATTAAAAAACAGATTTCTTACAATAATTGTAGTACCATCAGGAACTCCCACCTCCAAAAACTCTATTTCAGTACCGCCATGTATTGTATATTTTATGCCTGTAAGCTCATCCGGGGTTTTTGTAATCATTTCGGTCTGGGATACCGCTGCTATTGTAGACAGAGCCTCTCCTCTGAAACCAAGGGATATGATTTTTGATAAATCCTCTGCACTGTCTATTTTACTTGTTGCATGTCTCATATAGGCAGTACGCACCTGGTCTTTCGGTATACCACTTCCGTTATCGGTTACTCTGATAAAGCTTAAGCCTCCATCCTTAATTTCTATTGTTACGGAGGTTGAACCTGCATCTATGGAATTTTCCAAAAGCTCTTTTACTACTGAAAACGGTCTTTCAATTACTTCACCGGCAGCAATTTTATCTATTGTGGCTTTGTCTAATAATTTAATCATATACTATCCTTTCAACCTGTCTTGCAACTCATGTAAATACAGCATGGCCTTAAGAGGAGTCATATTATCCAGATCAATGGTTTTTAGTTCGTTTGCAACAGACATTTCAACAGGAGTCTGGAATATTGAAAGCTGTTCATAGGAATTGTCCTTTTGCACAGGACTATGACTGACGGATATATTTTTAGCCTTGGAAGCAATATCTGAATCAACCAGCTGGTTACATATTTCTCTTGCACGGGTCAAAACCTGCTCAGGGACTCCTGCCAGTCTGGCAACCTGGATTCCATAGCTCCTGTCAGCTCCCCCTTTAATTATTTTTCTTAAAAATACAATATTATCTCCATCCTCTTTTATGGCGATACAATAGTTATTCACAGATGAAAGCTTACCCTCCAGCTCGGTAAGCTCATGATAGTGGGTGGCAAAAAGGGTTTTTGCTCCTATTATATCCTTGTCAGCTATATACTCCACCACAGCCCAGGCAATGGAAAGTCCGTCAAATGTAGATGTACCCCTGCCTATTTCATCAAGAATGATAAGGCTTAAAGAGGTGGCATTTCTTAGTATGTTGGCTACCTCGTTCATTTCTATCATAAATGTGGACTGACCGGATGCAAGATCGTCAGAAGCACCAACTCTTGTAAATATACGGTCACATATACCTATATTCGCATATGATGCAGGAACAAAAGACCCAATCTGTGCCATGAGGACAATCAGGGCTGTCTGTCTCATATAAGTTGATTTTCCTGCCATATTAGGACCTGTTATTATCGAAATACGACTTTCCTGATTGTTCAAATATGTATCGTTGGCAATAAAGCTTTGGCTGCCCAGCATTTTTTCAACAACAGGGTGTCTGCCGTCCCTTATATCAATTATACCTTCCTGATTAATGTGAGGGCGGGTGAAATTGTTTTTGACCGCAACATATGAAAGAGAGGCAAGAGCATCTATTTCAGCAATGTAATGAGCCATTTTCTGGACTCTGGTAAGAGAACTTCCTATTGTGTCCCTGAGCCTGACATAGGTTTCGTATTCCAGAGCAAAAAGCTTGTCTTCTGCACCAAGTATTGTTCCTGAAAGCTCATTTAATTCACTGGTTGTATATCTTTCTGCATTGGCAAGAGTCTGTTTCCTTATGAAATAATCAGGCACCATATTCTTAAACGAGTTTGTAACCTCAAAATAATAGTCAAAAACCTTGTTATATTTTATTTTGAGGTTTTTTATTCCGGTTGCTTCTCTTTCTTTCGCTTCAAGCTCAGCAATCCAATTTTTACATTCACTTTTTGCATTTTTAAGCCGGTCTATTTCTTCGAGATAACCCTCTTTGAATATTCCTCCTTCTTTTATTGTTATTGGCGGTTCTTCGTTAATTGAAGCCTCCAACAGCTGATAAAGGTCTGCCAATTCATCAAAATCTGCATGTATGTCCTTGAATCTTGGAGCATCAAGTTCATTTAAAAGATTGTTTATATATGGCAGATACTGTATGGAATGTTTAAATGCCAGAAGATCCCTTGGATTAGCGGTTTTTAATGAAATTCTGGTCATAAGGCGTTCCAAATCATATATGGAGTTCAGGTATTCCCGCAGCTCCTCCCTTGTAATAATTGAATTATTTAGTGTTTCTATAGAATTTAGTCTGTCCTCTATCATTGATTGATTCATCAATGGCTGTTCAACATATTCCCTGAGTTTTCTTGCACCCATGGCAGTTTTTGTTTTATCAAGAACCCACAGCAAAGATCCTTTTTTTTCTTTATCTCTCATGGTTTCGGTAAGCTCAAGGTTGCGTCTTGTAGATGAATCTATAATCATATATTCATCTACAGAATAGACTTCAATGTGATTAATATGATTAAGATTATTCATCTGTGTATCAAAAAGATATGAAAGAATAGCTCCAACAGCCAGGAGTGTTTCAGGAAAATCCTTGAAACCGAGTCCTTCTGTACTTGAAACCCTGAAATGTCTTTTTATTGTTTCTGTGCAGGTATCGAAATCATAGTAGTGCTCAGGAGCAATACTTGCTGATATTTTAAGCTTGTCCACACATTGGCTGATATCCACCCCTGATTTTGAAAACATGTCAGAATATATTATCTCTGAGGGCTGGTATTTGTTAATTTCATCAATCACCTTATCATTAGATGCAATATGGCAGGCTTTAAATATGCCGGTGGAAATATCACATACAGCAACACCAAATTTGTTATTATAGTATGACAGGCTCATAAGATAGTTATTCTTACTGTCATCTAATATTTCGGCAGACATATTTGTCCCGGGAGTTATTATTCTTACAACCTCACGTTTGACAAGGCCTTTGGCAAGCTTCGGATCTTCAACCTGCTCTCCTATGGCTACTTTATACCCCTTTTCAATGAGCCTGTTAATATATATATCTGCAGCATGATAGGGAACACCACACATAGGTGCACGCTCATCCAAACCACATTCTTTACCTGTAAGAGTGATTTCAAGCTCCTTTGATGCCAGTATGGCATCCTCAAAAAACATTTCATAAAAATCACCTAAACGGTAAAATAGAATACAATCCTTATATTTTTCTTTTGTAGCCACATATTGTTCCATCATAGGAGAAAGCTTTGCCACGTTATCACCTCATAAATATCTATGTATATTACAATTTACACTATTTCTGCTGCTCTTTCCAGAGCTGCATCTATATTTTCCCTGAAATTAACTTCACCGACCATATCCACAAAGCCTGCTTTTTCCATCATGTGCTTAGGCTGATCCAAAACATGGGAAAGAATTAAGGTTACATTTTTATCCTGACATATATTATATATTTTTTGAAGAGAATGAAGGGCTGTTATATCCATTGCCGGAACACTTCTCATTCTGAGAATAAGCACTCTGATATCGTCATCTACGGTTATATTTAACAGGTTATCTGCAGCACCAAAGAACATAGGTCCGTCAATTTCGTAAACCAGTGTGTGCTCAGGAACCTCTTTTAAGCATATATGCATGGGATCGTTTTCAACACTGTCGTCATATCCGTTTATATATGTCCATCCTCTGACACTTGAAACATCTGACATTCTCTTAATAAAGAGTAATGATGCCAGAACAATTCCAACCTCTATTGCAACTACAAGATCAAAAATTACTGTAAGCAAAAAGGTTACAAGGAGGACACACACGTCGCTTTTTGGCGCGTGTCTGCAAAGGTCAATAAATTCCTTCCAGCCTGACATATTATATGCAACCATTATTAATATGGCAGCCAGAGTTGTCATAGGTATAAGTGCAGCCAGAGGCATAGCTACCTTTAATATAAGTAAAAGCGTAAGGGCATGCACCATGCCGGCAACAGGTGTACGTCCACCGTTTTTTACATTAGCAGCAGTTCTTGCGATTGCTCCTGTTGCGGGTATGCCTCCGAAAAGGCCGGAAGCTATATTGCCTACACCCTGTCCTATAAGCTCCATATTGGATCTGTGTCTGCTGTTTATCATGGCATCTGATACAACACAGGATAACAAAGATTCTATACCTGCGAGAATGGCTATTGTAAATGCACTTGGCAAAAGCTCCCTTATCATCGAAAAACTGACACCGGGTATTGAAGGTGTCGGAATGTCTGATGATAATTCACCATAAACACTTCCTATTGTAGCAGTATCCAGAGGTGTAAATTTTACTAACAGGGTTGCAATAATTATGGCTACAAGCGAACCCGGTATTACCTTTGAGATGAAAGGCATAATTATGAGTATACCCAGGGAAATACATCCTATTATAAGAGTATCCCTGTCAACAGATGTAATGTGCCTGCCATAAGCTTGCATTTTTTCTATAAATTCTGATGGCACAGCCCCCATATCAAGACCCAGGAAATCCTTAATCTGTCCTGCAAAAATTCCTATTGCCACACCGGCAGTAAAGCCGGTTGTTATAGTATATGGGATATATTTTATAAGGCTTCCAAACCGAAGCAGTCCCATAATGATAAGAATAACACCTGCCATCAGAGTAGCTATCGTAAGTCCTGTCATACCATATTTTGTTACTATGCCATATATGATCACAACAAAGGCTGCTGTAGGTCCACCAATCTGAACCCGGCTTCCTCCAAGGAGAGATATAAAAAAACCGGCAAAAATGGCAGTATACAATCCCTGTTCAGGACTGACACCGGATGCAATTGCCAAAGCTATGGAAAGAGGCAATGCAATAATTGCAACAATAATTCCTGCTATAAAATCTTTAACAAACTGACTTCCTGAATAGTTTTTCATGACTGAGAAAAATTTTGGCTTAAGCTTATTCATAATTAGTATGTCCTTTCACCTATGTAATAAAATCCCCTGCATTCCATTAATTTTACCATAACGGTTTCCCCTATAAGCTTTTTATCCCCTTTAAAGTGAACAGTAATATTTTCTTCTGTCCTTCCTGTTACAAGCTCACCATCCTGGCGGTTTATTTCTTCAACCAATACCTCTTTTGTTTTCCCCATATATCTTTGTATTCTTTCGGTTGATATTTCATTTACCAGCTTAAGAAGCCGGTTAAACCTATCCTTAACTACATTCTCTTCTACCTGATTGCGGTACTCAGCGGCAGGTGTACCTGTTCTCTTAGAATATATAAATGTAAAGGCCTGATCATATTTAACTCTTCGCACAATATCAAGAGTTTCCAGGAAATCCTCCTCTGTTTCTCCGGGAAATCCTACTATTATGTCTGTAGTAAGTGATATATCAGGCATTGCATTTCGTATTTTTGTGACAAGCTCAAGGTAATCCTCCTTTGTGTAATGCCGGTTCATTTGTTTAAGTATATTAGTTGAGCCGGATTGCACAGGCAGGTGTAAATGCTTGCATACCTTCTTTTCAGATGCCATAACCCGGATTAATTCATCGGACAGATCCTTTGGGTGACTTGTCATAAATCGTACACGTAAAATACCGTCAATTTTGCATACAGCTTTTAGCAATTCAGGGAAAGTAAGCTCCTCCTTATGAGGCATAGGAACAATCTTTCCATCCTGATAGTCATATATTTTACCATATGAATTAACATTTTGTCCAAGGAGCATAACTTCCTTTACTCCTCTTTGGGAAAGTGATTCTATTTCCTTCAATATATCATATGACGGTCTGCTTTGTTCCCTTCCACGGACATAGGGAACTATACAATAGCTGCAAAAATTGTTACAGCCGTACATAATATTTACACCGGATTTGAAAGAGTATTTCATTTTTTGTGGAAGTTCCTCCAGCGTACCCTGACTTTTATCCAATATTTCTACGATCTGCGTTTTTTCAGTAAGATTGCGATAAATGTATTCTGCAAATTTGTAGATATTGTGGGTTCCAAAAACTATATCTACGAAGGTGTATTTTTCCCGTATTGTGGATATCACATGTTTTTCCTGCATCATACACCCACATAAAGCAATTATCATGCCGGGATTTTGCGTCTTTTTCAGATTTTTCAAAAGTCCCAAATGACCATACAATTTCTGATTTGCATTTTCTCTTACGGTGCAGGTATTGTATATAACAAAATCCGCATGCTCATCTTCCGCTTCTTCGTATCCGATTGCTTCTAAAATACCCTTCAGTTTTTCTGAGTCGTGAGCGTTCATCTGACATCCAAAGGTAGTTACACAATAGGTAAGAGGACGGTTAATTTTCCTTTGCCTTTCATATATAAGCTCCTTGCAACGATTCATAAAAAAGTGTTGTCTGTCAGGCTCCATAAGGGGTATGACATAATTATCCATATTTAAATCCTTTCTGGTTTGTAAAATTCAACATTTAATTATATCATACATATTTTGATTTTCAAGATTTTAAATCATTCTTTATAATTGTTTGAAACTATGATGTAACAAGTAACCAAACAATTAATTACAAAACGAAAAAAGGGTATCGCCTCAACGATTTTAAATCGCTAAAGCAACACCACTTTAAAAGCAGAATATTAATTATAAAATAAAGTGAAATGAAAAAGCTAAGGCTTACTTGCTTTCTGTTCATATAACGTTTTATGGTGCGGCATAATATGGAACAATAAGTGTTGCACTTTTATATATCTTATCAGAAGTAAGATTATTAATGCTTTTAATCTCATCAATATAGTCATTAACTGATTCGTATTCTTCAGAAATGTATTGATTAGCTATAGACCATAAGGTATCTCCCTCTTCTATCTCTACACACATAAAATACTTCTGGTTATGGGTAGATGCATCTACCTTGTCAGAATTACCACCCAAAATAATAATAGATGCTATAAGCAATATTGAAAGTCCGATTATTACAGACTTATAATGCTTGTGAATAAAAGTAAATAATTCATTAGATTTCATGTGTATATCCTCCTAATCATAAGAACAGATGTTCGTTTACTGTATTTGTAGTATATCGTACATCTGTTCTGTTGTCAATAGTTTTTCGAACAAATATTCGAATAAACATCCCTTAACCGTTATCC
>DLKL01000002.1 GCA_002476495.1 Lachnospiraceae bacterium UBA7589 | reverse complement strand
GTTGGGAATTCTATCAATAAGCTCCCTTGCTTCTTTTTCTGACATAACCTCCCGCATCTTTTCATCGGCCCTGTCAACCGGAACATATATTTTTGCATTCTCATCTCTTACCGGATAAAGTTCATAATAAACAACACTTTTTCCCGGCACTGCTTCCATGTTGACGATATTATTTATTTTACATACTCCACGCAAGGATTTTACAACATAATCACCCGGGGCAAACATTTTCATCATCCTCTCTATACGACATGGCATTATTTTACATTTTTTCCGAAAGGATTTCAAAGGTGATTTTGAACAAAAATCTATGATTTTTTATATTAATTTATATAGTATACACCATTTCATGCCACTGCTCTCCACCCCAGGTGGAATTTGCCGGTCCAAGATCCGTAAAGCCCATTTTCCTGTACATTTTAATTTTTTCCTCCAGACAGGTTAATATAAGTTTTTTTCTTCCGTTCTTTTTTTCTCTTTGAATATACTCATGTACCAGGGCATTGGCAAGCCCCATTCTTCTGTACTCAGGCAATACATCAAGGCCAAGCAGCATAACATTTTCACCCTCCGAATCATACAGACCGGCTTCAACAAAGAATTCATCCCTGAATATCTTCTCCCCTGTGGAAAGACCGTTTAGTGTTCCGGCCATCTTTCCCGATTTGACATCTATTGCCACCAGAAATAAATCGGGAGCCAGACTTATTCTTTCTCTCATATTATCCGGTGAGCATACCTCATGGGGTGGAAAGCAGGTCTGTTCTACCAGAATTGCTTCCTCAGCCTCATCAGGTTTTATACTGCGCAGTTCAAATGTATTATTTATTACATATCTTGATTCCATTTTTATTCTCCTTAATAACTGTCAAAGCCTCTGTAAGCGCTTCGTAATACATCTGCCTTTAATCTTATCTTAAGTCACCTCTTTTGTAAACCCCATGAACTTGACCGGTATTTTTTATTATATTGCTTATTACATTCAATTTTATTCTTTTCATAATACTCCTGAAAGAGTATAATAATGGGAAGAATTATTAGTAGAACAATATGATTTTTTAGGAGGTATACTCATGAAATTGAAAGAATTGCAGGATGCTATGATTGCAGCCATGAAATCCAGAGATAAGTTCAGAAAGGACTCCATTGCAGCGTTGGTATCTGCCGTAAAGAAAAAGGGTATCGACAGTGGATGCAGGGATGACATTCCTGATGATATGGCCAACGAAGCAATACTGAAGGAACTAAAATCCGTTAAGGAGCAGATAGATACATGTCCTCCTGACAGAACTGAGCTTTTGGAGGAATATCAAAAACGCTATGAAATCATGGAGGAATTTGCTCCCAAAATGTTAACCGCTGAAGAGGTTTCAAATATTTTACAGGAAAAATTCAGTGATGTCCTTGCCACCGGGAACAAGGGACAGATTATGAAAGCAGTAATGGCTGAATTAAAGGGCAAGGCTGATGGAAAGGTTATTAACCAGGTAGTTGCAGAGCTTACAAAGTAATCAAATATTATAATTCCATAACTATTCATTTACAGGAGTCCGAATATTGGTACTATATCCGGGCTCCTTTTTACCGTTATTCGTTAAATTCCACTGCATGCTTCCTCATCCACTTCGGAAACATGTTTCTCTGGCATATGGGATTTTCACGTTCCTTTATACTTATTGTCCTAAAAAAAGTTTTCCACATATCGGTATATTGGTCAGTGTAATCCTCTGCCTTCCTTAGAGTCTCATATTCTTCTTTTGTAAGATATCTGAGATAATTCTCCTCATCCATTGGATGCACTACTGCCATATGACGACAGTCATCTACAATAATCCAATTCTCCGATGGCATCCTGTCTGCGAAATGTGCCCCTACAAGCATTACGATATTGTTTTTGGGTTCAATATGACAAACGTATGCCTTATTATTAACGGAGGTGAATCTTGCAAACTCACGAAAAAAGTGACTTTCATTACCTACACGCCTTTTAATCTCAACAATTCTCATAACATATGGATTGGCATACATGGAGCATACCCCGGAACCAAGCTTAAATCCTATTCTGAGGAAATTGTATATTGTTTGCAATACATCCTCACCTGAATATAAGGTTGCATAAAAAACATACATATATGCCTCATCTGAAATACCATTTTTGATAGAACGCACAACCTTTTCCACCTTATCGGAATCGGCATCCACATGTATATATTCATCAAACATACCTGCCTGATATATGGGTTCACACAAAAGTCGTATATTCTCATGGCTTCCACTTTTTATTGCTTCAGACCAGGCATCATAAATGCAGGTCATCATATCCTCAAATCTATTATTGCAAGTGTATATTTTCATATATTGCTACCATATTCTATAATCAGGATATACCAAAATCAGCCAGCGAAAGCTGTTGATATGTCTTTGAAGAATTTGTGACCTGCCAGCTTTCCTTTGAGCCGGCAGATATAAGCTGTCTGGTAATATACTGCTCCTCTATTGGCGTATTGTACATCTGTCTTCCGTTACATGTAATAAAGTAATGTGCCCGTTTTAAAACAACCCCCATCTTTTTAAGGCTGTCATAATCAAGCCTGCCATATCTTCTTGCATTGACTATTCTGCCGGCAGATTTCGGACCAATTCCGGGTATTCTTAGAAGCATACCATAGGCAGCGGTCTGTATCTCCACCGGAAATATATTCAAATGCCTAAGTGCCCAGTCGCATTTGGGATCAATGAGTTCATTGAAATTAGGTTTATCCTCGGATAATAATTCATCAGCTTGAAATCCATAATATCTGAGCAGCCAGTCAGCCTGATATAATCTGTGTTCCCTTAACAAAGGCGGTGGTGTTCCGATATCCGGCAGGGCCGAATCCGAATTAATGGGAATATACGCCGAATAAAATACCCTTTTTAAATCATAATGCTGATATAATTGCTGGGTAGTCCGGATAAGAGTATAATCGCTCTCTCCCGAAGCACCAATAATCATCTGTGTGCTCTGTCCGGCAGGAGCAAAGCTTCTCTTCCGGTTATCACTGTTGAGGCAAAGCTCACCTTTTTTATATCCAACAGACAATAGGCTGTTATCCGGTGATAACAGCCTATTGTCTGAAAAAATGCTGTTCTCAAGATATCTGTTGCCGGTGCTTCTTTCCATTCTGGCATTCTTTCCGATAGCAAGCCGGTTAGTTGCTATTGTATCTCTCACCTTACCCATCGGTTCAAGAATATTCTTAAAGTTTTTATTGGGAGCAAGCCTTTTAAGGCTGTCTGCCGTAGGCAGTTCAAGATTAATACTTATTCTGTCTGCCAGATATCCTGCAGTTAAAAGCAGCTCATCGGGAGCTCCGGGGATTGTCTTTACATGTATATAACCGTTAAACCTATACTTTTCTCTGAGAAGTTTTAGTGTTTCACACATCTTTTCCATTGTATAGGCAGGATTATTAAGTACACCCGAGCTCAAAAAAAGTCCCTCTATATAGTTTCTCTTGTAAAATTCCACAGTGAGCCGGCAAATCTCATCCGGTGTAAAGGTTGTCCTTGGTATATCATTGGATACACGGTTAATGCAATATTTGCAATCGTATATACAATGATTGGACATAAGTATCTTCAACAGAGAGATACATCTTCCATCTGCAGAAAAGCTGTGACATATGCCACATGCCCTGGTACTGCCGAGGTCTCCTTTTTTCCCTCTTCTGTCCGAACCACTGGATGTACATGCCACATCATACTTGGCCGCATCAGCCAATATTTCTAATTTTTCGTGTAAATTATAAGGTTTTATTATATCGTTCATACCTTATATTATACGAACATCTGTTCTGTTTTTCAAGTGTTTTTTATTTTTTAGTATAATTTTTTCTACGGGTTTCACATTCAATACAGCTTCAAGCATGCAACATCCTTGTTTCAGGGCAGCCTCAGTGGCCATTTATTACATTTTCTTTTTGTATAACCTGCATCCGGCCATTCCACCACAAGCGGCCAGTAATAATATTATCAGAGTCATTAAAGTACTGTCGTCTCCTGTCCCCGGAGCATTTGCAGGTTTTGTTTCAATTGTAAATGAAATTGTTTCTGTCGCCCGGTTTCCCGCTGCGTCTATTGCCGTAACTGTTACTTCATACTCACCGGCCTCTGTAAATGTTTTTCTTGCAACATAATCTTCGGCTTCTACCGAATACGCACCCATATCTATTGTTGTTGTAACTCCATTCAGCGTTCTCTTTGCTACTACATTTACCTGCTGCATATTATTCCATATATTTTCATTGGTTTTAATTTGCAATGTCTGTTTTGTATTATAGACAGTTCCATCCTTGATCCCGCTTAATGAGATAACCGGAGCCTGTTTATCAACATATACTATAGCAGAAGCCTTTGTCTCAATTCCTGAGGCTGAATTTGTTTCACAGACAGCAATTATCTCTACCTGTGTACCTCCCATAGGAGAGCTTTCACTAATAGTAAAATCATGGTCCTCATAATTTAATGCGTTTACCACAACTTCCTTAACCTTCTGATTGTTTACATAATAGATAACATTGATTATATTAGCGCCATAACCATTTACCTTTATATCTAAAGTAACATCCTTATTAGTCCATGATGTGTTTCCCTTTATATTGATGTCTGCTCCATCCTTGTTAAATGCATAAGGCTTTTTGTCAGAACATACTACATGTGACGTATTCTCTGTCACAGACTTTGCCGCATTATCCACGAATCGTACCACTACATACCCTTTTTCTGTATCAGAAAATGGTTCATATCGAAAGCTTGCTTCTGCCAGATTTCCGGTCACACGAAAACCCGTCACTGTTTCTTCCCTAAGAAGACGATTTGTTCCTTCCTCATATATGCCAAATGTCATTTCTTTAATGCCGGACACTGACTCTGCCTGTGCATATATGGTAAATGCCTCAGCAAACAGATTGGAATCAGCATTATGAGAAACCGTACTTAAGGTTACTACGGTATTTTTGATTCCGGTTTTATCCAGCTTAATCTCTGCCCCCGTCTCTGTTGATTTGTTTCCTGCCTTGTCATAAGCGATTATGGATAATTGATGAATTCCATCCGCTGATAATCTGAGCTGATATGTTCCATCCGGTTTTAAAGCTGCGTCAGCTGTTATATCTCTGGCTACGCCTGATACTGTATCTATAATTTGCAGCCGGTCAATACCTGATATCTGTTCGAAGGAGGCTCCTGCCGGATCTGTTGATGCAATAGTTACCAGCACATCCTCTGTCTGCCAGCCATTCAGGTTTGTAGCTGACTGTCCTGACATATCTGTATAATCCACACTCACTTCCGGCAGCGTAAAATCAAATTCTGCCAGATAGTCCAAACGCTTCATTTGAACACCTGTCTTATTTCCTGCCTTGTCATATATTTCATATTGCAATTCAACCGGGAAGCTCACTACATTTTCCAGCATATCCGCCGAATATAAAATATTGCACACTCCATTTGCATCAGCCAGGCTTTCGGCATTACTTATTATAGCTGTTCCGTTTCCGTCATAAATGGAATATACCACCTTTGCGACTCCACTCTGGTTATCCTCACCCTGTATGTGAATCACACATTGATTTTGCTGTTTATTTATCCATGCCGGAGCCTGTGTCGCACCGGGAAGCTCTTCCCATACCTTCTCCCCGTTTGCCTCTACCCAGCATTTCGCCAGACTTGGATTTACAATATCAAACTTCACCGGGTTTGCATTCCATATTGCACCGGATTTAGATACACCATTCGTATAACGATATGTAATGTATGTCTGTTCCCCTTCATTCGCATCATAATCCACATCAAACTTATACTTACCATCCGTACCCATTGTCACATCATACCATGTTAAGTTTTCAATCATTTGGGTTGGACTGGCTGCCCTTGCCCACTTCAAGGTATAATTCCTGGCAGCTTCTTCATCGGTTGGTGTTAAACTTACTTCAACGGTCCGTCCTTTGGAATTATATCCGGTTTCAAATTCGTCCGTCCATTCCAATGCATTTTCCGGCATATCCACCGGTATCGGTTTAATTATAATCGTTAACTTTGCATTATCCTTAACCTTCAAAACAACAGAGCCGTCCTCATTTTTAGTAACATCATTTTTAGTTAAACTGCTTCCGCCAAATTGGTAGCCCGGCTTCGGTGAAATCGTTATCTCTGCTCCGATATAGTCGGATGACGGAGAACAATAATACTGAAATCCGTCGGCAACTGCCTTCCATGCCTCATTCGAATATGTTATCCCCATGCGGGCTAATGCATCGGCATCTGTAATTGGCCGAAGATTTTCATCAAAAAATTCAATCGTTCCTTTATCTGCATCCCCAATATTTACGGGTGTAAGCTTTATATCAGTACCTTTTAACAAGTCTCCTACAGAACCAGCCTGATAACTATAGCTATACTTTATAACAGTTGTACCCGCATTCGTTACGGTTTCCATCGGTGTGGCACCATCTGCTTTCTTTGTAACCGGCAACGTAAATTCCAACGTCACATCAATTTCAGCAGTTGCCTTGGTTCCTGGTGGTATCACTATTTTTTTATTTGTGGCATCATAAGTAATTCCTGTCTCGGCTGTATTATTTACCGTCACATTTGTAAGTGTTGCCTCGGCATCTAATTCAACCGGAACCATTGCTTCATCCTTTGTTATCGTCTCCAAAGAACCGGTCCATGCCTCATCAGTCAGATTAATTTCATTTTCATTAAATTCTTCACTTTTGCTTATTTCAAATTTTGTACTGTTTATTGCATTCGTGGTGTCCAGTATATATGTCCCGGAAGCAACGTTATCCCACTTTACTGATGCTTCTTCGGTCTCTGATGCAGGAGTTATGCTTCCACCCCCGATAATATTTCCGTCAGCATCTGCAAGTTGCAGCCTGTCTCCTTCAATATACTCATCATATTTTATTGTTATACTATATGTATTATTGGCACGTGTTTTGGGAATTGGTGTGCCGGCAAGCAGAACCGTCATCAATGTAGCCATTCCCCAGGCAAGAGCCCTCTTATGTCTTTTGATTATTCCTTGTTTCATATATTATCCCCCTTTTTACTGACATTTCATTATACATTTCCATTTTACAAAAAAAGCAGTTCTATTACAACTCCTACTTCATCAATCTATCTAAAAATTTACTTAGTATCAGTTTTATTGTTTACCTCCCCAACAGCATTCCATTGCATCTCATATTCCGTAAGCCCCTTAATTGCATTTTACTATCACATTTTTTGTGAAATTATGCCGGGAGCAGTTATGCCCGGAGTTATGGTTGTCATTATCTTCTTTACCAAAGTAACATCTGCAGGCAGCCAATCAACAGAACTTAGTTCTTCTTTTAACAGCCATTTAGCATCTTCATGTTCATTTAATTCTACATGCTCTGATTGTAACTTGCACCAGAAGCAGTCCATCGATAAATGAAAATTTGGATAGTCATATTCCACTGTATCTATCAAATCTTCAACCAAAATATCCGCATCCAATTCTTCCTTGATTTCTCGAATCAATGCCTCCTCCGGTGTTTCTCCCGGCTCTATCTTTCCACCGGGAAATTCCCAGCCACCTTCAAATTCTCCGTAACCTCTTTGTGTTGCAAATATCTCACTTCTTCCACAATTTTGTCTTTGAATCACGGCTGCAACTACTCTTACTATCTTCATTTCACATTCCTCTCTAATGTATTATATATCCTTTTATGAAACTTATATTAATGCCATACTATTTATAGTGCTTATTCAATATTACTTTGCAAATAGCATAATAAATCATCTCTTACCGGATGATGCATTTTTACAATCACCTTACTGATTGGTTTCAAATTACCTTTATTATCTTCTTTTCGATCTTCTTTTGCGTCTATAATGTCAAAAGTTCCCATATAATAGAAGTTGGGTTCTGCATCACTTTTCTTAACCAACAAATGTTTTTTAGGTGCTGTCATTACTTCTTTCATATAAGCACTTTCTATTCCCATTCCAATCTTAGAATCCCATTTAAAAATCATATTATCCTCAAAAACATCTGCATAATCCGGCTTGCCTTCTACATAATTGCGTTCGTCACCAGCCTTTTCTTTGTGATATGTAACAAAAATAAATACATTATCCCTGATACGTTTCATACCAAACATAACCGATGACAAATCTTTCCCACAGTTCATCAATAAACTTACATCTCTCCTCGAATACTTTTCATACAGTACAAATGGTGAGGATTCATCATTGGTATTCATGAATTTATCGTGATACCTGGTCAATCCCACTTGAATAATATCTTGAATTTCTTCTTTAAATTCATTATCTTTCAATTGGTGTCCATATTGGAGCATTCTAGTAATCTTATTACTCTGGTCACTGGATATCATCTCTATATTTTTATATTTCTGATATTCACCGTCATTACTTACAAATTTTCCTTGCAATACATCAATTGCATAGTTAATCTGATCTTTCAATATATTTCTATGGTATTTATCCTGATACAGTTTCTGAAAATCTTCTACAGAAATACATTTTTGCCTGGATAACAATCGAAGAATTTCCAGTTCTTCCGGTCGTACTCCACTTAATATTGTCTTAGACAAATATTCAATAATCAACTTTTCCTGATCGGTCAGTGTACATCTATAATTTGCCTTTTCCATACTTTCTAAGAATCCATAATACGTCTTATATTCCTTAATGATAACCAATGGATCTACCTCATTATTCTCATAAAAATCATATAAACGTGGCATTCTTCCCAGACGATTTTTAAGTGATATATAGCTTTCCCTTATAATTGATTTCATCCCTTTAATACAATCAATGGAATTAAATATCTTGCTCTTTGCGACCTCATCAAAATGAATTGTAGAAGTGCCCGGGATTGTACGGTTTCCACTAATTACATACTTGCGAATTGTGTCTGCATTATAAGACCGATCTCCGGATAATGCTACCGGAATCATAAAATTGTTATTATAATTTCCAATAAAATCAAGAATAATTACATACTCTTTCCCTTCTGCCTTTCGAAGTCCTCTTCCTAATTGTTGGATAAATACAATAGGTGATTGTGTCGGTCTTAACATAATAACCTGATTCACCTCAACAATATCAACACCTTCGTTTAATATATCAACAGAAAAAATGTAATCTATGGGTTCAGCCTTATCTGTCTTATCGGTTTCATTCATTGCTAACCGTTCAAATGCAGCCTGCCTTATTTCTTCAGAATCTTCCCCACTAAGTGCTACTGTACGATACCCTAAGTCATTAAATTTCCTTGACAATTCTCTACATTCTTGCTTACGGCTGCAAAAAATCAATCCCTTCACACGATCTCCACTATATCCATAATACTCTGACTGTTCAATAATATGTCGCACACGTTCATCACATATCAATTTACTAAAATCTTCTTCAGAAATATTCTTTGATTTGGTATCCTGCACAATTGATAAATCCGTAATTCCAAAATAGTGAAATGGGCACAACAAGTTTTCTTCCATTGCCTGCTGTAAACGTATCTCATAAGCTATTTGATGATGAAATATCTCGTATATATTGTCATTTTCATAATTATCCATTCTTTTGTCAGGTGTTGCAGTCATCCCCAAGAACAATCGTGGTTTAAAATAATTCATGACTCTTTTATATGTGTTAGCAGAACTATGATGTGCTTCATCTAATATAATACAATCAAATTCATCTGGTTTATACTGCTGCAAATGTACATCCTTATTCAATGTCTCAACAGTGGCAAACACATAATCCTTATCATATTCATAATTACCTGCCCCCACTAATCCCATAGATACTGAATTGTCAAACACTCTCTGATAAGAAGCCTTTGCTTGAGTTGCAAGTGTTGCCCGATGAACAAGAAACAATACCCGTTTGAAACCAAGTTCCCTCATAGCAAATGCAGACGCATATGTTTTACCGGTACCTGTTGCACTAATCAACAAAGCTCGTTGCTCACTTTGTTGCAAAATATTTCTAAGATTTGTTATAAACCTAACCTGCATACTATTAGGCTTTAATCGATATCGTTCGAGAGAAGTAACATTACCCTCCTTAGCAATTCGTTTTTGTGCCCTAATAATATCATATGTTTGTTTATATTCTTCATAAAATGAATCATAGTCATATGCATACTTAGAATTCCAAAGTTCATCAAATTCCTTTAGAATATCCTTTGCCATTTCTCCCTGAAACGTAGATACTAGCTTTGTATTCCACTCTCGATTCGTTGTAAGCGCAGCACTTGTCATATTCGAACTACCGACAATAATGTGATACACTTCTTCCTCTTTAAAAATATATCCCTTTGTATGAAAGCCATTTTGTGCAGCCTTGGTATCATACATCTTAATCCGTATATTGCTTAGCGAGTGTAATTTTTTCAAAGCCAGCGGCTCACTGAAATCAAGATAATTAGATGTCAGAATTTCCCCGGGAATCCCTCTTCGCTCTAATTCCTTAAATGTCTGCAAAAGGGGAGTCACTCCACCTAATGTAATAAAGGCGACACTTATTTGAAATTTATCACACCTTAAAAGCTCATCCTCTATAGCAGATAATACCTTCTTCCCTTCGCTATAATTATTTGAAACAAAGTTTGGCTTATACAACAATTCTGATGCGGCATTACCGTTAATGTATGCTGTTTCTAATCCACTCCGAATGGATGATAATTTTTCTTCTTGCATAAAAACCTCCGTTTCATATATTGATAGACTTATATTAACATAAAATGCAAATGCCCCGCATATAAAAATAAATTGATCTATACGTTTCTTTTTATCTTAAAATTTTTAAAGCCTCCCTCTTCGAACTTCTTCTGCTGAGTTTTAGATTCAAACCGAAAATGATTTTTGTCATGTTTGTAACAAAAACACCTTTTTCAACAATCTATCTATTTCAACAATCCATATCTTTCATCTGTGACCGGCTCACACCACTCATTTGATGTTTCTTCGCCAGGCACTTCAATTGCCAGATGGGAAAACCAGGTATCCGGTGCTGCTCCATGCCAGTGCTTCACTTCTGCCGGAATATTGATACAGTCACCCGGTTTCATTTCTATGGCTTCTTTTCCTTCTTCCTGATAATATCCTCTCCCTGCAACGCATACCAGAATCTGTCCTCCACCGCTTTTTGCATGATGAATATGCCAGTTATTTCTACATCCGGGTTCGAAGGTTACATTAAAAATTCCGACCTGAGAGGTAGAAATCGGTGCAAGAAAACTCCTGCCTGAAAAATACTTTGCAAACCCATCATTTGGTGCGCCTATCGGAAATACCATTTCTTTTGCGTGGGCACGCATTTCTTCCTCTTCGTATGGCAAATCTCCTTCACCTGTCTCCCACACCTCTTTTGCCAGATTAAACACTGCCCAGCCTTTGGGCCACCCTGTGTAAAATGCAACATGCGTAATCACTGCAGCAATTTCTTTTTGTGTCACGCCATGATTCTTTGCATTCTGCAGGTGATATTTTAAAGAAGAATCTGTAATGCCTGAAGCCATCAGGGCAACGACTGTAATAATGCTTCTTGTTTTCACATCAATATCCTTGTTATTCCAGTTTTCACCAAAAAGCACATCATCGTTAAAATGTGCAAATTGTGGTGCAAATTCATCAAGTGCATTTCTTCCTGCAGTCTGTACTATTTTTTCCATATTCCATAACCTCCGCTTTGCTATCATTTATAGAGATTTTATCCATTCTCTGATTTCCTGTTTTGTTCCACGGTTTAACAATCTGCCTTCTATGATAACCGCATCCGGTGCGGATACCTGCAATTCTTCTATGGTACTACCAAAGCCGCTTCCTCCGGACGTTGCAAAAAGTAGAATCTTTTTTCCACTGAAGTTATGGGCTTCCAAAAATGTATTGATAATCGTCGGAGCCACATACCACCAGATTGGAAAGCCCAGAAAAATCTCATCATATAAGCTGATATCAATGTCTTTTTCTTTAATCTCCGGTCTATATTTTTTGTCACTCATTTCCAGACTGCTTCTGGATTTTTTATCCATCCAGTTAAGGTCAGCCTTTGTATATGGAATTTGAGGTTCAATCTCAAATAAATCAGCATTTGTCTCCTCCGCAATCATCTCTGCAACTTTTTTTGTTGTTCCGGTTGCACTGAAAAATGCTACTAACTTTTTACTCATAATATCGACCTTCTTTCAAATTTTTTTCGTAAAAAATAGATGTATAGGGTTACTTCTATCCTACACATCTATTTTATACTCAGTTACTGTACTATGTCTAGTGCTTATTCTCTATTCAATAATATAGTCTTTAACTAATTTCTTATGATATAATATCATAGGAACAATAGGCAGAATAAGACTTCCACAATAAATAGCAACAAGAAGCAGTGAATCACCTGCAATCATTCCGCCTATACCTCCAAAAACTATAACTATTCCATACAAAATCCACATAATTCCATGTTTTTTATTCCATTTTTCAATATCTCTAACCTTTTCTTTCAACGGTGGTTTTTCTCCCGAATAAAAAGCTACCGGTTTTTTGCTTTTAATCTGGCATATGCCAATTCCAAACATGAATATGGCACATATCCCCATTACAACATAATAACATATCATAATATTTTCTCCTTATATAGGCACAAACGTAAACTTCAAATTTATCTGTCAGTATTACTGAAATTTGAACATACTTTGATTACTCGCAATACATACATATAGTTCCATTTGATAGCTTAAATCCATTCTTCTCATAAAACTTAGCTGCCGGTGCATACTCACTTGTATAAAGAACAATACCCGCAAGGCCTTTGTCCTTACTGTAATCTTTGACAGCATTTAATAACTGCTTACCTATTCCCTGACCTTGCCATTCGGGAAGTACTGCCATCTCATTAATGTAAATCTCTTCTTTGCTGCCCGAAATCTTACAAAGTGCAAATATACAACCCAGCACTTCACCGTTTTCTTCATATACAAATCCAACGAATCTTTTCTGTTCAAAAAAATCATGAAGATATTCTGTTGCATTTTCTGTTGTCCAGTCTATCCCCCAATGTTCCATCGGAAATGCTTTTGCATAAATCATACCACATTGTGCCAAGTCACTGTTTTTCATAATTCTAATCATAATACTACCTCTCTGGGAAATTCAAATTTTCAAATTCAACATGTTTACTATATATATCAGCAAATCCACTTATCCATTTTATGGCATATTTTCGCAATATACAGCTTCATAATAAAACCTCTCCTTGCATTTTAATATCTGCCTTTTATGATTTTCAAAATTTTTTCTGTATGGCACTTGTATTTTTCAACCGAAAATTTGGTCAACCACTCATTGAAAACAAGGTCCGTTAGACCATTTAACAGAAGCAGCCCTTTTCATATGCAAGGAATACTTCTTTCATCCATATGCCTCCAATTCATTCACTACAAAATTCCAAGCAGTGTCATAATTGCTGCGTTTTCCGCTATTTCTCCGGCTTGTTTTGACCGGTGCAGTTAATCATCTCCGGGGTAATCGCTACCCCATTGAGTTTTGTCCACAACACAGCCGTTTTATCACGCAAAGCGTCGTCATTCGTAAGTGTCGCAATTCTGGCATCGCAGGTTTTGCAATCCAGTCCACAGCTGGCAATAAGTTGATTCATATATATTCCTCATGATCATTTTCTATCTGGTTATAAGTTCTATTTCGATTGATCCGCTTGAAAAAGATAAAGTAAATCAATAAGCCGTCAATGACAAAATCATAAATGCGCAGGTGGTCAAAGATCAGAATGCCGGATAGAATCGAAACAAGTACGATTCCAACACCGGTGATTTTAGGCAGCAATCCCCGTTCTTTTGTCATCCATGCAAAATACGCCATAATTGGAGATAAAAATGCAAATATTGTCCACCCAATGATGAATGGCCATCCGTAGACTCCATGGGTAAGCATGGCCGTTGCATAATAGGTGAGCAGCATCCCGATGCAGAATGGAAAGATATTGCACATGGCGGATTGCTTTGTAGGGCTGTAAATGGCAATCAGTGTTCCTATCAGAATCCAAATCGACATCTGTGAGAAAATCTCGCCAAAATTTTGCGTGTAAATATCAAGCAGCCGTGCTGCTGTCCCAAGAAAAAGCCCAGATAGGAACATAGATATTGGGTTAAGTAATCTCTGCATTTTGATTATGTCCTCCTTGTATACTGCGCTCATTTTTGTCTGCAACGCCCCATATACCGAAACACACGGCTTTTGTATTCTACATATGGTGTCCCAAATTCCCGGCTCAAATACCGTTCCTCCTGCAAAATCTGCAAATGGAGCATGATGATTGAAAAAGCAGAGCAAAGTGCAGTCAGTGGGTTGCAATACAGTAAAAATACACCGATATATTGCAGGTCAAAACCCAAAAATGCCGGATTCCGGCTGTATTGATAGATACCGTTTGTTACCAGCTCGGTCTTATCCTTTTCCGGGATACCTGCCCGCCAGCTGTCCTTCATGCAGAGGACAGAGCCAAAAAAGATAGCATCCCCAATCATCGCAATTAGAAATCCGGTGAAACGTGCATTTGCGGGGAGACAGCTCCAGCCGAACACAATGGACAGAAGCTGTGCAGCCGGCGTACAGAGCGTTGCAATCCCCATTAGGACTTCAACTGTATGAATGGATTTTTCTTTCCTGCGTCCAATCTGCCGTGTTTGAATTCCACGCCTTTTTTGAGCCAGCATTTTTGCAAAGTAAATTCCGTAGAAAACGGCCAGTGCAAGAATTGCCAGCAGTGCATATGGCAAATGGTTTTCCAGATCATATTTCATCGGTTTCACTTCCTTCCATAATCATCACCTACTCGTTGGATGGGGCAGAGATGAGCGTGATCCGCCGCATTTTGCTGCCTTCCGCCGCCTCTTTTTTCATGTACTTGACCGCAATCTGATTAATTTCCAAAAGGAAACCCGAAAACTCCTCGTCCGTCAGTATCAGTGTGCAGTTTGTAAATAGCAGCATATCCTTCTTGAAATCAGCCTTGTCACCGGAAAAATACTTCGCAAATGCTGCACAGATACTGAGCAGTGACATTTGCACCGCATTTCCATTTTCATCTTCCGTCGCCATAGCATCCTTATTTAATTGATAAACGCTTTCAACGGTACCACGGATCCGATTTTCACCCACAACCATAAGAAGCTTACTATCTGTAAGAATCTTTATGTGTCGATACAGGCTTGCGCCGGGAACATCCGGCAGTGCTTTTCTGATTTCCTTGACCGTGCCGGTCTCATGAATCAGAAAATACTGAAAAATCCGCTGCCGAACAGGGTTCATTACAATTTCCGCCATCTCCATAATGTTATCGCTCCTTAAAACATTCTCTATAAATATTATATTCTCATATTTGAGAATGTCAAGAGAAAACAGTCCCAATTTTTGATGGCCTATAATCCATTGCAATGCTGGGGGAATAATTTCTAAATAGCTCTATAACTGAATTTTCATAATCTGCTTCTGTAAATATGGTGGACATATGAATCCCTCTACTCTTTTTCATATATAATTTCTTTTATACGCTTAGCTTCCTCGCTATTACCATTCTTACATATTGTGCAATAAAAATCCCTAACATCAACATCCTTTAAAATATATGTTACCTGGTTGTTTTCAAGTGCAATTTTAAGCAATTTACATTTTTGTTCTTCCGACCATTCTTTAATCATTGACATTTGTTCAATAATCGAATGTGTATTAGCAAAACTGCCACTATCTTCAAGCTTATCAATTAGTTCTTCTTTTTTTAGTTCTTCCTCACTTTGACCTCTTGTTTCATCTACCTTTTCATTTATACAATCAAAATGAACATCTTCTAGTATTTCATTTGTAATCGTCCTATCTATTATTTGCTGTACTAACTGTTCAAGCTTTGACCCTTCTGTGTAATCAGCCGGTGCAAAATATTTTATACGATTTTCATCAAGCATTCTAAATACCTTTGACTTGTCTTTTGTTTCAGAATTATATACACCTATGGAATGTCCTCCATTAATATTGACAAGTTTCATACACGGAATATCTGTATCACTATCGCCAATATATACCATATTTCTAAATGGTACACGATATTGGTTAGGCTCAAAATATGAGTTAACAGCCTGATCATTTATATCAAGAACGCCTTTTTCTATTCTAAATAAGAATTGCGTTTTATTAGTATAATTAACAACCTGAGCCGGCCATACTGCCACTCCATCCTCATCAAAATAAAATGAACTAGCGTAGATTTTTTTAAACTTATCAGCCACCTTAGTTCCTTCAATCATTTCTTTTAGCCCTGAGGAAATAATATAGTGTTCCACTATAACCCCTTTACTCTTACCATACTCATTAATTCGATCAAACCATGTTTCAACTCCAGGAAACAACTGTACTTTTCCACCATCTTTGTGCAATGTTTCCTTAGTAAATAGAACTTTTCCTCTTGATTTACTAGCCATCATGTACATATAGGCAAGATTCTGATCCATATCATTATCCGATGCTAATTGGTTTGATTGTTTCCAGAATTCTGCTATTTCATAATCTATTGATTGTATATACCCCTGTGCCTGCATATCATCGGGAGATAACGTTTTATCAAAATCATAACAAATTGCTAAAATTGGTTGTTTCATAGGCTCATCCTTTCTTAAATGTAATATCATAAAAGTTGCAAACAATAATTTAAACAAGGCACATGTAAAATATCCGGAAAACCATATGTACACGATTGCCAAAGAAGCAGGAATATATCAGCTTGAAAATTCCAATATTTCCACTCGATAAGCAATACCGTATCTTGTGTTTTAATAGTCTACAAATTTGCATATATAATATTGATTTTCCAAATAATCCATAGTTTCCACGAAAAATCATAAGTTTCTAGTTGTAAAGCAGCAACATTTTATTTTTCAATGAAGCATCTGTTTTTATTGACTGCCAGGTGAATCACTATACAATGTAAGTACTTGATTGGAAGGTATAACAATAAAAAATAGCAGTAATACCTCTTTGTGTACAGTTTTCTCTAAAATGCCTTATCAAATATTCTTTAATATTCACCTTTTGGAGATAATTCATTTCAGATCTACACTTATGGCATTCTTCCTCTATCATATTAACATATTCGTCTATGCTCATATTACTTTCAATAAATGCACTTTTTATAATTTTTTTTATCCGTTTCTGCTTTCTAGTCTTATCCGATAATTCATGTATCTTTGCCAATATATATGTACCCATGGCATTTACACAAAAATAACGATTTGCCTGTGCATATTCTACAACAATTACAGCATTTATATTTGTAAGCAAAAGATTTCTGAGTGTAATATTCATTTTACACGGAATAGAATTATGCGTAGCAAATGTACTATGCCTCATATATTGTACGCAAATCAGCTTTGCTCATTTTTTATCCACTAATAGTTTCCATAATTTGTATGATACAGCCATTATCTTATCTCCTATTTCATTCCATATTTCCCTATCCTACCAACTCATCCAACACTTCTATAATCTTTTCCTTTTCGCCGCTGCCATTTGTTTTAAATCTCAGCAATAGAATTTCATACAGCTCCATTATGTGATTTTTTAACGAATCTCTTGAAGCCTGCACCGTATCCTTTTTATGATATTCATATCCATCAACTTCAACCACCAGCACAGGCTTTTTCCCGATTCTGTTGTAAATCAAGAAATCTAAATGCGTTGCAGGATTCATTGCATACTGGCACTCCTGCTCATTCAATAGTTCTGGATTTTTAATTAACATATTCAATGGGAAATGGCAAACAACATCCAGACTAGAATATTTGTTATCGGCGATAATTTCCTCTATCAATGAATACATCAAATTCTCCGAATCATATTCTGATACCTTTTTATGCTTCCGCAAGTACGCAATTCTTTCCTCAGTATACTGCTTATAAAGGTAATCAAAAACCGAATAAATCTTACTCTCAACAACTTCAAAATTATTATATTGAATGTAATCTATCAAATCTGTTATATTGCGTTCTTTCGATTGCTCATTCCCGGTTACAACCAACATCAGTTTCTTTTTTGCTCTTGAAACAGCAACATTGATTAAATACGGATCATCTGCGAAATCGGATATCTCATCATCTACAGTAGATATAATAATATTGTCTTTCTCCTTGCCCTGGAACTTATGTACTGTAGCAGCATCAATATCCGTTATCTCTCTGTTCAACGCTTCCACCTGATTTTTATATGGTGCAATAATACCAGTTTCTTCTGGAGTGGAAACATATTTAGGTATAATTTCATTTTTAATAACATCTATCTGACGCTGACTATAGTGGTTACGTTCATGATTTCCTGGAACCGTTTTTACCACCGATAAGACATCATCTTCCCCATTATCCTTTGTCATTATAATCAATTCACCACGATAAAATTTCTGGTTACAGAAATTAATTATTTTAGGGTGGCATCTATAATGTTCACGTAACAATATTTGTGTCACATTTGGCATAACATCCAAAATGGATTGCAAAAAGCTCTTTGTATACCGATATCCTTCATTCACATTAAAAGTGTCAAATATAGCCGTTGCTTTGGCTTTTATATCTTCTGTAACAACATTAGGAAGCTGCTTCGTATCTCCTACAATAACAACATTCCTTGCGCAGGAAAGCGCCAATGCCCCAGTTGCAATATCTACCTGTGATGCCTCATCCATAATAAGATAATCATACACCACATCTGAATTCAGGCTATTCCTTGATGAAAATGTTGTACTTAATATAACCGGATACTCCGCCAGAACATCATACGGTTCCTTCCACAAATTATATTCGCTAAATATCTT
>DLKL01000035.1:12962-21383 GCA_002476495.1 Lachnospiraceae bacterium UBA7589 | reverse complement strand
GGAATAGTACGACGTATTGATGATCTTGGAAGAGTTGTGGTACCTAAGGAAATAAGAAGAGTACTAAGGATAAGAGAGGGCGATCCGTTAGAAATATTTACGGATAAGGATGGGGAGATAATATTAAAAAAGTATTCTCCGATTGGTGAGCTTAGTAGCTTTGCACAGCAGTATGTCGAGGCAACTTCCCAGATTCTCGGATGTGGAGTCTGTGTCTGTGACAGAGATCAGATTATAGCTGTAGCCGGTCTTCCCAAGCGGGAACTGCTTGGAAAAAGTCTTCATAAGGAGCTGGAGGAGGCTATAAATGATCGTGAGGCAATTATAGCAAAGAAAGGTGAAAAAAAGTATATAAAGATACTGGGAAACGGTGATAACGAGTATAGCGGGCAGATTATTCAGACTATAATCTCCGAAGGAGATGCCATAGGCGCAGTTATACTTCTCAGCAAGGATGGCGATAAGGTAATAGGGGAGGCTGAACAGAAGGCAGCAGTGATTGCGGCAAACTTCCTCGGAAAACAAATGGAAGGTTAAAAATTCTGTGCAAAGAGCAGAAAAGTTATAAAAATACAAAAGAACCTTATTTTATGAGGTATTTCCCTTGACAAATTATGGGTAAAAGGGTATAAATAAGAGCGGGGCATGATATGTCGCAAAAAAGGGGATTACTTGTACAGACTAATTAAGGTAATCAGAAAACATTTGTTATAATAGGAGGAATATTCAATGAATAAGAATGAGTTAGTTTCAAGCATGGCTGAGAAGACTGGTATGAAGAAGACCGAGGTAGAGAAGGTTCTTAAGGCTTTTACAGAGACAGTTGTATCCGAGTTAAAGAACGGAGAGAAGATCCAGTTAGTTGGTTTCGGTACTTTTGAGGTTGCCGAGAGACCTGCAAGAGAGGGTAGAAATCCTAGAACAGGCGAGACTATGAAGATTGCTGCTGCAAAGGCTCCTAAGTTTAAGGCTGGTAAGGCTTTCAAGGACGCTCTTAACTAATTGTTGGCATAGAGGATTTAAGACCATCTCATGTAAGGGATGGTCTTTATTTTTTTCAGGAGTTGAAAGTATGAGATTAGACAAATATTTAAAGGTTTCGAGATTGATTAAACGAAGGACTGTGGCCAATGAGGCTTGTGATGGAGGAAGAGTACAGGTAAACGGAAAGGTGGTTAAAGCATCTTACGATGTTAAGTTGGATGATATAATCGAAATTGGCTTTGGAAATAAATCAGTTAAGGTACAGGTTACAAAAATAGCGGATTCTACAAAAAAGGAGGATGCCGGAGAAATGTACAGATATTTATAGGCTATGTAATACTTTTTGTGTGTATCACATATAATTACATATATCTGTCGGACAGGAAGGTGGAATATGGATAATTCTAGCTTCACAGGAAATCATCAGCTCCATATATATAACAGAAACCGGGGAACTCTTGATGGAATAAAAGATGTGATTGCCTTTGCGCCAGAGGAGGTAAAGCTTTCTACTGAACAGGGCAGGTTGACAATATGTGGTGAGGGATTGCATGTTATCAGTCTGAACGTAGAGAAGGGGGAGCTTCTGTTTGAGGGCAGAATAGACAGTTTTGTATACACAGAAGAAAAGACTATAAAGAAATCAGCCTCCGGAATTTTCAGGAGAATGTTCAGATAGATGATAGACATACAAGTGGTAATGCTTTACATCTGCATGATTTATGGCGCATTAATGGGTTTTTCCTATGATGGATTCAGACTTATAAGAAGATTTATCAGGCATAACAATTTTTTTATCGGTTTAGAGGATGTTATATTTTGGCTGGTATGGGCTTTTGTTGTAATTGACGGAATACATCTTTATAACAGTGGAGAGCTTAGAATATACATATTTGCGGGGATTCTTGCAGGCTTTATAATCTATAGAAACACAATAGGTTGGGTTATTGACAAATTATTATACCATATTTTGAGTTTTACCAAAAAACATCAAAAAAAAGATAAATAATATGTTGAAAAATGTTACAAAAAGGATTAAAATTATGTCAACTGTAGTAAGATTTTGTAACCATTAATGTGTTAAAGTAGGTATTAGTATGGCAAGATATATTGAAACAAGAAAATCTACCAGAAAGCAATCAAAATTCGCAAGTGTGCTTATTATGGCGGCAGTAGTTGCTATATGTGTTGTTGCTGCGATACGGGTTTCCGCACTTAAATCAAAGAGCAGGGAATTGGATATCACAAAGCAGTCCATAGAAAGTCAGATTGAGGAAGCGAATCTTGAAAGGGAAGCTTTGATTGCAAGGGAACAGTATATGAAAACCAATCAATACATTGAAGATGTGGCAAAGGATAAACTGGGACTTGTTTATCCGGATGAGATTGTAATAAGACCTGCGGAATAGATTAGTAAAAGAGACCAGTCTTAGGCTGGTCTCTTTTTATGTCAAAAAATATAATTATTTTATTCCCTTGATTTGACAGCCGATAATAAAATACAGCCTTATAATCCTATGACATATAATAAAATGGAGGTAGGATTATGGGTATAGAGAAATTATCAAGGGGAATTTGGCTGGGCCTGACAGGTTTTTTTATTGGTAGTGTGTCTCTTCTTGGAATCAATCCTCTGGGAATTGCATTTGTAAATAGTGTATGTCTGGTGGGAGGAAATTACATTTTTGCGGGAATCGGTGTAGTACTGGGTGTTGCTTTACACTTTTCAATTATACATACAATACGATATGCTGTAATAATTTTGGGGCTGATAATACTTTTTAACCTGAGAACAGTGGTACAAAGTAAAGGCAAGGTTATGCTGATGTCCTTTGTTGCGGGAACGGTAGTGAGTTTTATTAATTTGTCGGTATATTATTTTGTGGACAATCTTTTGACGATAGAGCAGGTGCTTCTTGAGGGAGTTTTAGTTTTTTCTGCAACGGTTATATATCATTGGGGATTATATATCATAAAAACAGATTATGTAAAAATCGGGACTGACAGCCAGGCAGCGGTAAGTGTAATTGCTATTGCATCGTCTGCCTTATATGGTATGCCCCAGACGGCGATCAATATATTTGCTGTTGGGCAGGCTTTTGCACTCTTTAGTATTCTTGTTGCTACATACAAATTTGGATTTGGAGTAGGAATGACCTGGACTGTTATATGCGGAGGTATTACAGCAGCAAAAACAGGGGATAACGTGTACCTTACAGGCTGGCTTCTTACAACATTTCTTTCCTATGCGGCTTTTTCCACACTTCATGGTAACAGATTGATCTATGCTACATTGTTTGGCGGTGTTTACAGCCTGATGGGAAAGTTCTTTTATGGTTCGCTGATAAATGAAATCAGCATAAAAGGACTTGCATCTGCACTTTTATTATTTTTACTGCTGCCTTTAAAATATATGTTAAGAACAGATGATCTCATAAAAAAAGGCGAGCTGTCAGAAAATTCCCCGGAATGGGGAAGACTTGTTATAGGCAGGGTAAATGCTTTGGCAAAAGCGTTTAAAAGAATTGACTATACGCTTGTAAGTGATTCACCCTCAGGCATTGGCTTTGGAGATGTAGGCGAAATTATTGAGGATTTTGCCAATCAGCTGGACAACAGAGTGCCTCTGAGAAAAACCATAGAGGCAAATATAATTGAAGATATGTCTCTTAGGGATATCCAGGTCAAAAACCTTATTATGGTAAAAAATAAGGATGACAGATATGAAGTGTATCTTACTGCCAGGATGAGGAGAGGGAGACTTGTTCACAATAATGTAGTAAAGGATATATTGGAGAAGAATATGCGGGTTAAGCTTCAGCCTAAGGAGGAAAGCAGGAGCATTATCAGTCATGAATATGAAATATTCGGGTATTATGAAAAACCTTCGTTTCAATGTATCACAGCTGTAAGAAGAATAAGCTGCTTTGATAATTCTGTGTGTGGAGATAATTTTTATGCAGGTGATATAATTGAAGGACAGCACCTTGTTATAATTGCCGATGGAATGGGAAACGGAGAAAGAGCAAGCCGAGATAGTAATGCCCTTATTGACTCCCTTGAAGAATTGTTTCAGGCAGGCTTTGACAAGGAAATGTCCATACGACTGGTAAATTCTTATCTGGCAGACAGAAATAAGGGAGAAACTTTTTCTACATTGGATATGCTGGTACTGGATTTACATACAGGGTATGGAAGAATATATAAGCAGGGAGCTGCTACAACATTCATAAGAAGAGAAAATTGGTTTGAAATGGTAAAATCCACATCTCTTCCTGTTGGGGTTGTTGACGGTGCAGTTTGTGAAAAGTGTTCTAAAAAATTTTTCCCGGGAGATGTGATCATAATGGTAAGTGATGGAGTTCTTGAAAGCATAGTGTTTGAAAACAAGGAGGATTGTATGAGGGATATAATAATGGATATACCTATGGATGATCCTTGGGATATAGCAGGAGATATTATAGACAGAATAAAAGCACTGGCAGGAAACCGGCTGAGAGATGATGCTACAATTATAGTATGCAAAGTTGTTAAATCTTTGTGATGTCTCTGTACATTAATTTTTTGTTGTGATATTATTCATAGATATAAATTGCTTTCCGGGGGAAGGTTATGGATTTATTTATTGAAAAGGTATATGAGTATATACATAATAACAATCTTATATCGCCGGGAGACAGGTTAGTCGTGGGACTGTCAGGCGGTGCTGATTCTGTCTGTTTGTTTTTAGTTCTTTTTGAACTGAGAAAACGGCTTGGGCTGGATGACAAATCACTGTACGGAGTTCATATTAATCATATGCTTAGAGGCGAAGAGGCTGACAGGGATGAGAAATTTGCAAAAGAATTTTGCAGGACTTTAAACATGGAGTTTGTTTCATATAGAATTGACGTAAAAAAAATAAGTGAGGATGAAAGAATTTCTGTTGAAGAGGCAGGGAGAAAAGCCAGGTATGAATGTTTTTCCCAGGCTTTAAAAAAGTACGGTTGTAACAAAATTGCAGTGGCACATAACAAAAATGATATGGCCGAAACGATTTTATTCAATATGGCAAGGGGAAGCGGTTTAAAGGGAATTGCAGGTATAACCCCAAAACGGAATAATATTATAAGACCACTTTTAGATGTGACCAGGGCAGAGATAGAAAAATATCTTGAAAAAAACGGTCAGAGCTATATTACCGATTCAACTAACCTTGGTATTGACTATGACAGAAATAAAATAAGACATATAATCCTTCCCGAGCTTGAAAAAGTAAATTCAGGGGCTCTTAATCACATTTGCCAGACCGGATATGAGGTTGGGGAAGGCTACAAATTCATAAGAAAGACTGCTATGGAGCATTTTAACAAAGTAGTCCGAAGAAAAGAGGATGAGTTGAGGATTAATATCCCTTTACTCTTACAGCTGGACAGAATTATCCAAAAACAGGTATTGTATGAGGCATTGATTCAAAAGACCGGGAAAATGAAAGACATAGGAGACACTCATATCAGGGGGATTATGGGGCTTTTGGAAGGAAACACCGGGAAATGCGTGGAGCTTCCATATGGAATAAGAGTACGGAAAAATTATGACAGCCTTGTAATGACTGACAGAGAAACGGAAAAGAGTGAATATTGTATGGAAATTGACCGGGAAGGGGTATATAAAATACCGGGTTGGGGTAATCTTAATATATCTCTTTTCCCTAAAAAGCAAATGGAAGATATTTCCAAAAAAATCTATACTAAAATGGCAGATTATGATAAAATAAAGGGTAAACTTTTTATAAGAACACCCCGGGATGGAGATTTTGTGATAATTGATAATGCGGGAAATACAAAAAAGCTTACAAGAGTTTTCATTGATAATAAGGTTGACCGGGAAAAAAGAAAAAGCTGGCCTGTAATAGCAGCGGGTAGTCAGATTATATGGGCAATCGGCTTAAGATATGGTGAATCTTGTAAAATTGATCGGAACACATCAAAAATATTATGTATGAATTACACAGGACAAGGAGAAGAAAATGGCTGAAAAAATAGGAGTACTTATAAGTGAAGAGGATGTAGAAAAAAGGATAGCTCAGATTGCAGATACCCTGAGCAGGGAATATGCAGGGAAGACAGTTCATATTATAGGCGTGCTTAAGGGAAGTGTATTCTTTATGTGCGAGCTGGCAAAGAAAATGACAATTCCTGTAACACTGGATTTTATGTCAGTAAGCAGCTATGGTAACGGAACAAAATCTTCGGGAGTTGTAAAGCTGATAAAGGATCTTGATGAAAGTATAGAGGGCAAAGAAGTTATTCTTGTTGAAGATATAATGGATTCAGGAAGAACTCTTTCCTATCTGGTTAAGATTTTAAAGGAGAGGAAGCCGGCAAGCTTTAAGGTAGTAACCCTGCTTGATAAGCCGGACAGAAGAATTGTAGATTTTGAACCGGATATGACAGGCTTTGTAATACCTGACAGATTCGTGGTGGGTTATGGTCTTGACTGCGCCCAGAAATACAGAAATCTGCCCTATATAGGAGTCATAGAAGAATAATTATCATATTGCGAAGGATAAGAAAAATAACATGAAGGGAGCACTTAAATGAAAAATAAGGCAAGAAGAGGTTTAGGCATATATCTTATGCTACTCTTTTTAGGAGTGTGTGTATTCTTGTGGATGCAAAATAAGAATGCTATTACTGACGAGAATTACACCATTTATGATTTTAGGAGGGATATAAAGGAAAACCTTATAGATGAGGTTCAGATATATCAGAATGAAAAGGTTCCTACCGGCTCTGTATATATTACCTACAGAGATTCGCAAAAAGCTCTGGAATTCTACGTTTCTGATGTGAATATGGTGCAGTCTATAGTGGATGAGGATTCGGACGGGCTTGTTGAAATGAGCATGTTTGATGTGCCGAAGAATAACACATTTCTGACATGGCTGCCTATAATCCTTATTATAATTATGGTTATTGTGCTTATTGTGACCATGATGGGAAGTGTTGCCGGCGGCGGTGGAGGTGCCGGTGGTGGCAAGGTAATGAACTTTGGTAAAAGCCGGGCTAAAATGGCAGGTGAAAATGACCACAAATATACATTTAAGGATGTTGCGGGACTTGATGAGGAAAAGGAGGATATGGCAGAGATAGTAGATTTCCTCAAAAATCCTAAAAAGTACAGCGATCTGGGTGCCAGAATACCAAAGGGTGTTTTGCTGGAGGGCCCTCCGGGTACGGGTAAAACTCTCCTTGCAAAGGCTGTTGCCGGCGAGGCAGGAGTTCCGTTTTTCTCCATTTCCGGTTCTGATTTTGTTGAAATGTTTGTTGGTGTAGGTGCGTCAAGGGTAAGGGACCTCTTTGAGGATGCAAAGAAAAATGCACCTTGTATAGTATTTATAGATGAAATTGATGCTGTAGCCCGTAAAAGAGGTTCGGGCTTAGGCGGTGGACATGATGAGAGAGAACAGACACTTAATCAGATGCTGGTTGAAATGGATGGATTTGGAACCAATGAAGGAATTATAGTATTGGCAGCTACCAACCGTGTTGATATTCTTGACCCGGCCATATTGCGTCCGGGCAGATTCGACAGAAAGGTTATGGTAGGAAGACCGGATGTAAAGGGACGTGAGGAAATTCTCAAGGTTCATGTAAGAAATAAGCCGTTGTCAGATGATGTTGATTTGCATGAAATTGCCAGAACCACAGCAGGCTTTGCCGGAGCTGATCTGGAAAATCTTATGAATGAGGCTGCTATATGTGCAGCTAAGAAGGATCAGAAGTATATTAAAAAGGAAGATGTGGATAAAAGCTTCGTAAAGATAGGAATAGGTGGGGAGAAAAAGAGCCGTCTCATACCGGAGAAGGAAAGACGTATCACTGCATATCATGAATCAGGTCATGCGATACTTTTCCACCTTTTAAGTGAGGTTGGACCTGTTCATCTTGTATCTATCATACCGAATGGAAGAGGTGCAGGCGGTTATACCATGCCACTTCCGGAAAATGATAATGTGTTTAATACAAAAGAGAAAATGCTTCAGGATATTCAGGTAAGCTTTGGAGGAAGAATTGCCGAGGAGCTGATTTTCGGCGATATAACAACAGGGGCCTCCCAAGACATAAAGCAGGCAACTCAGGTTGCCCAGGCTATGGTAGTAAAATATGGTATGTCTGAGGAAGTGGGCCTTGTAAATTATGAGGTAGACAGTGGCGAAGAAGTATTCCTCGGAAGAGATCTTGGACATTCAAGAAGCTATGGCGAAAAGATAGCAACAATGATTGATGAGGAAGTAAGAAGAATCATTGAAGAATGCTATGCAAAGGCAAAACAGATTATAATTGATAATATGGATGTACTTCACAGATGCGCCAATCTGCTTCTTGAGAAGGAGAGGATTGACCGACCGGAGTTTGAGGCTTTGTTTGACAGGAAGGATGAAGCAGGAGATGA
>DLKL01000035.1:0-12886 GCA_002476495.1 Lachnospiraceae bacterium UBA7589 | reverse complement strand
TTTTTTATTGATGAAAACGGAAACTATTTTGTTTATAGTTACTATAACAAGTAAATATACTTGGACAATATAAACAAAAAAAGTGCTCAAAAAAGACCTGTTTTACCCACTGTTCGACAAAATGCACAAAAAATGTTCAAAATAACAAAAAAGTTTGGGTAGACTTTTCGACAAGATTTGCTATAATACAACTTGTAACCCCCCCAATACATTACATTATATAGTTTTTTGCTACACCCCATAAGTAACAAAATACCTTCTCCGAAAAGGACAGTCGAACGGTGGCTGTCCTTTTCACCTGTTTGGGGACAGTTTATATTTTTATAATTCTTTGACACCGGTTAATTTCTTGTTGTGTAAATCCCTGTCTTGTATTAAAATAGAGTGGTAATTGGAATTTTATGACACGTGGGAGGCTGGCATAATGTCAGATGAGAGAGAGAAATCCTTTAAGGTATTTGAATATGTGTATAATACCAAGACTGCACTTAATTTTGGAGCATTATTTGCAGACGGAACAGAATATTACAGGACACCTTCCCAGATGGATAAGGGTGATACCGTAACCTTGAGGTTCAGAACAGCTGTTGATAATGTTGATGCAGTGTACCTGGTATATAAGGGCCAGCGGGAAAGAATGTCTGTGGAGAAGTCGGATAATCTGTTTGATTATTACGCCTTTACAATTAATAATGTAGAGGAAGAGATTGATTATTATTATGAAGTAGTGGCAGGAAATGTTATATGTTACTATAATAAACTCGGAACCCAGAAGAATCTTAATCCTGATTATAATTTCCAACTGATACCTGATTATAAGGTGCCAACGTGGGCAAGAGGGGCAGTATTTTATCAGATTTTTGTGGACAGATTTTGCAACGGAGACCAGTCAAACGATGTTCTTGACAATGAATATTGCTATATAGGAGAGGGAACAAGGAGAGTTACCGACTGGTTTAAGTACCCTGACAATATGGATGTGCGCTCTTTCTACGGAGGAGATTTGCAAGGCGTTATGGATAAGCTGGATTATCTTAAGAACCTGGGTGTAGATGTAATATACCTTAATCCTATATTCGTATCACCTTCAAACCACAAATATGATATCCAGGATTATGATTATGTAGACCCGCATTTTGGAGTAATAGTAAAGGATGAAGGACAATGTCTCCCGGAGGGTTCAAAATCCAATAAAGAATCTACAAGATATATAACAAGAGTTACGGACAAGGCAAATCTTGAGGCAAGTAACCGGTTCTTTGCCGATTTAGTCAAAGAGGTCCACAACAGGGGAATGAGAATTATTCTGGATGGTGTATTTAATCATTGTGGATCTTTTAACAAGTGGCTGGACAGAGAATGTATATATGAAAATCAGGAGGGTTATGAAAAAGGGGCATATATAGACAGTGATAGCCCTTATAGAAGTTTCTTCAAGTTTCAGGATAACTGGAAATGGCCATATAATCCTACCTATAATGGCTGGTGGGGACACGATACACTTCCCAAGCTTAACTATGAGGAGTCCGAAAAGCTTTATGAATATATAATGAAAATTGGAGAAAAATGGGTTTCACCACCCTATAACTGTGATGGCTGGAGACTTGATGTGGCAGCAGATTTAGGCTGTACAGAAGAGTTTAATCACAAATTCTGGAGAGATTTCAGAAGGAGAGTTAAGGCTGCCAATCCTGATGCCATTATTCTGGCAGAGCATTATGGAGATGCAAAAAGCTGGCTTATGGGAGACCAGTGGGATACGGTAATGAATTATGATGCATTTATGGAGCCTATTACCTGGTTTTTGACAGGCGTTGAAAAACACAGTGATGAATTCAGAGGGGATTTGCTGGGCAATCCTGATGCATTTACCGGAGCTTTAAGACATCATATGTCCAGATTTAACCAGAATTCCCTGGAAATAGCCATGAATGAGCTTTCCAATCATGACCATTCAAGATTTCTCACAAGGACAAACAGGAGAGTTGGAAGGATTCATACCATGGGTCCCGAAGCTGCAAATGAGAATATAAATAAAGGTGTATTCAGGGAGGCTGTCGTATTTCAGATGACATGGCCCGGAGCACCTACCATTTATTATGGTGATGAAGCAGGACTTTGTGGGTGGACAGACCCTGACAACAGGAGAGCATATCCATGGGGGCGTGAGGATAATGAGCTTATTGCATTTCACAGAGATATAATAATAATTCACAAATCCCTGGAAGCCCTGATGAAGGGCTCTGTTATGTTCCTGTATGGCGCCTATAAAGTTATATGCTATGGCAGATTTACAGACAGACAGGCAGTGGTTGTTATCCTTAATAATGATTATGAGGAGCATGAACTGAATATCCATGTGAGACGTATAGGTGTTCCGGATAAGGCACTTATGAAAAGAATTATTCTTACCGGTGAAGAAGGATATGACATGGGGATAAGGGAATATCAGGTGAATAATAATGTGCTTAAAATAACCGTACCTAAGATTTCGGCTGTGATTTTAAGCTATGATAAGTATTGATAAACAATAGAGAGGTAGTTAAATGAGGACATTGATTATCGGGGCAGGTGCCCTGGGAATAGGTATAGGGGCATCTTTGGCGGACTCAGGCTTCAAGGTTGATTTTATTGCCAGAGGAAATACAAAGCAGGCCATAGATGAGAACGGTATAAGCCGTAAGGGCTGGTTTAGGGATATTATAATTCCGGCAGGCAGGGTTAATGCCTATGATAACTACGAGGATTTACCTGAAAATGCTTATGACTATATCATAATATCTACAAAAACCTTGGCAAATCAGGAGGTTGCCACACAGCTTGACGATAACAGCATATGTATGAAGGATGGCTGTAAGGTAGTGTTTATGCAAAATGGAATGGGATACGAGAAACCGTTTATGGACTTTCTGGAAGAAAGTGAAGTATATCACAGCAGAGTTATTACCGGATTCAGAAAGGAAAAGCCCAATGAGAGCGTGATAACGGCACATCAGAATCCGGTTCTTATCGGCTCTATATTCGGGTATGACAACCAACCTGTTGAAGCTCTCGCTGAGGCGATTAACAGGTCGGGAATTCCGTCGGCGACAGAAGATGATATAATGGAAGCCCTTTGGGCAAAGCTAATCTATAATACAACGTTGAATCCACTTGGGGCTATTCTTGGAATGTCATATGGAGAATTGGCAGATTCCGAATATGCGCACTCTATAATGGATATTCTTATAGAGGAAACATATCAGATACTTGACGGAGTGGGTGGAAAAACCTATTGGAAAAATGCAGATGCTTACAGAAAAGCTCTTTTTGAGGAGATGATACCTGTAACATATGAGCACAGGTCATCAACCTTGCAGGATATAGAAAGAAAACAAAAAACAGAAATAGAAACTCTCACCGGTGCCCTGTTATCAATGGCATCGGAGTGCAATGTTGCCGCACCGGTACATACGATGATATATACTCTTGTAAAAGCACTGGAGGAAAAGTTTTAGAAGAGACTGCCACACTAAGAAAATTAGTGTGGCACTTTATTTTTATATTATTAATACGATATATAAGGTTTTACGGTTTATATGCACTTTTGCTGCAACAGAACAAACGTTCATCTTTTTTGTGTACATTTTAAAATATTTGTGATATAGTGTCTTTACTGAATATTTAGGTGAAGCCATTGAAAGAATATATAATATGCAAATGACACAAAAAGGAGATTTACCGGTATGGATCATTTTGAACTTGTATCAGAATATGCACCTATGGGTGACCAGCCTCAGGCTATAGAGGGCCTTGTTAAGGGCTTTTGCGAGGGGAAAAAGCAACAGACACTTCTTGGCGTTACAGGCTCAGGGAAAACCTTTACAATGGCTAATGTAATAGCCAGACTTAATAAACCTACTATAATCATATCCCACAATAAGACCCTGGCTGCGCAGCTCTACAGTGAATTCAAGGCTTTTTTTCCACATAATGCAGTGGAATATTTTGTGTCATATTATGACTATTATCAGCCGGAGGCATATGTTCCTTCTACGGACACATACATTGCCAAGGATTCGTCGGTTAATGACGAGATAGATAAGATGAGGCATAGTGCCACAGCGGCACTGATAGAGCGGAAGGATGTTATTGTTGTTTCTTCGGTATCCTGTATATATGGTATCGGTGACCCTGAGGATTACAAATCCATGATGCTTTCTTTAAGACCGGGCATGCAAAAGGACAGGGATCAGGTTATAAGCCAGCTTGTAGATATACAATATTCCAGAAATGATATGGATTTTTCCAGAGGTACCTTCAGGGTAAAGGGGGATGTGGTAGATGTAATTCCTGTTTCTACCTTTGAGAATGGGCTGAGGATAGAGTTTTTCGGGGACGAGATAGACAGACTTGTGGAATTTGATCCGCTCACCGGCGAAATAAAAAGAAGTCTCAATTTTGCCTGTATATTTCCCGCATCACACTATGTTGTTGCCAATGATAAGCTTATGGCAGCCATAGAGGAAATAAAGCTGGAGCTTGAGGAAAGAGTTAAATATTTTAAGGCTGACGACAAGCTTTTAGAAGCACAGCGGATTTCGGAAAGAACAGAATTTGATATGGAAATGATGAAGGAAACAGGTTTTTGTTCCGGTATTGAAAACTACTCCCGTATTTTGGCGGGACTTGAACCGGGAGCCACCCCTAATACCCTGCTTAACTTTTTTAATGATGATTATCTTATTATAGTAGATGAGTCTCATATAACCCTGCCTCAGATCAGGGGGATGTATGCGGGTGACAGAGCCAGAAAGCAGACATTGGTTGATTATGGCTTCAGATTGCCTTCTGCCCTGGACAACAGACCACTCAATTTTGAAGAATTCTGCCAAAAAGTGGATAAGATATTATATGTATCGGCTACACCATCTGACTATGAAAAGGAGCATGAAGAGAATCGTGTTGAACAGATAATCAGGCCTACGGGGCTGCTTGATCCGCCGGTGGAGGTAAGACCTGTGGAGGGACAGGTGGATGACCTGATTGCAGAAATTAACAGGGAAACTGCCAAGGGTAATAAAATTCTTGTTACCACCCTGACTAAGAGAATGGCGGAGGACCTTACAGATTATATGAAGCAGCTTGATATAAAGGTAAAGTATCTTCACTCGGACATAGATACGCTGGAACGTATAGAGATAGTAAGGGATCTGAGGATGGGAGTTTTTGATGTCCTTGTGGGTATTAACCTTCTTCGTGAGGGATTGGACATTCCCGAGGTTACGCTTGTAGCTATTCTTGACGCAGACAAGGAGGGATTCCTGAGGTCGGAGACTTCTCTTGTACAGACCATAGGCAGAGCTGCCCGTAACGCAGATGGAAGAGTTATTATGTACGGGGATAACCTGACCCATTCTATGGATGTGGCAATTTCAGAGACGGAGAGACGTCGAAAAATACAGAACGAATACAATAAAGAGCATGGGATAGTTCCCCAAAGTGTCAAAAAAGAAGTAAGGGATGTGATTTCTCTTGCTGCTGATGATAACAGGGAACAGGTTAATAATCTGAAACATACAAAGGATCCCGAATCCATGAACAAAAAGGAGCTTAAGGCTGAAATTACAAGAATAACAAAGCGCATGAATAAAGCAGCGGCAGAGCTTAATTTTGAGGAAGCTGCCGGACTCAGGGATGAGTTAAAGAAATTAAAAATCTATTTGAGGGATTATGATTCCTAAAATGATATATACTAAAAATATAATAAACAGGAGGTAATATTTATGAACAGAGAAGATTTAATTACAGAAATTTCAGCAAGGACAGACATTCCTATGGAGAATGTTGAAGAAATTTTAGATGAGGAGGATATTCTTATCGAGGAGGAACTAAGAAAATGCAGGAAGAAAAAATGTATCGTTTTTTCTTTGCTTATGCTGACATTTATTATCGGAGCATCAGTGGCTGTGTATATTCTGGATCGCAAAGAAAAGATAGATATAGAGGCAATGGTAAAAAAATATATGGATAAGATAAAGAAACAGCAATAACAAAAAAGACAAAAACCATGGAGAAACAATATGAGTGAACGTAAATATATTACAATCCGGGGTGCCAGAGAACACAATCTTAAGAATATAGATATCAAAATTCCAAGAGATGAATTTGTTGTTCTTACCGGATTGTCAGGTTCGGGTAAATCATCCCTTGCTTTTGATACAATATATGCTGAAGGTCAGAGAAAGTATATGGAGTCTCTTTCTTCATATGCAAGACAGTTTTTGGGACTGGCTGATAAACCGGATGTTGATAAAATTGAAGGGCTTTCTCCGTCTATTTCCATTGACCAGAAATCAACTAACCGTAATCCGAGATCTACAGTGGGAACCGTAACGGAAATATATGACTATCTGAGATTGCTATATGCAAGAATAGGTATTCCACATTGCCCAAAATGTGGCAGGGAGATTGTACGCCAGACAGTTGATCAGATGGTAGATGAAATTATGAAATTGCCTCAGGGCACAAAGTTTCAATTGCTGGCGCCTGTGATAAGAGGAAGGAAAGGAGAACATGTCAAGCTTTTAGCCCAGGCAAGACGAAACGGTTATGTGCGGGCAATAATAGACGGAAGTATTTATGAGTTAAGTGAGGATATACAGCTTGATAAAAACAAAAAGCATAATATTGATATTGTGGTAGACAGACTGGCTATCAGGGAAGGCATAGAAAGACGACTGGGAGAATCAATTGAAACGGTGTTAAAGCTTTCGGATGGATTGCTAAAGGTGGATGTTATAGAGGGAGAAGTGCTTAACTTTTCTGACAGCTTTTCCTGTCCGGATTGTGGGATAAGCATCGATGAGATTGAACCGAGGAGCTTCTCCTTTAATAATCCCTTTGGCGCCTGCCCATGCTGTACCGGACTTGGATTTAAAAGTGAATTTGATCCTGAGCTGATGATACCTGATAAAAGTCTTTCTTTAAACCAGGGAGCTATATCTGTTATAGGCTGGCAATCCAGCGGTGATAAAAAGAGTTACTCCCATGCCTGCCTTGAGGCTCTTTCCAGAGATTATAATTTTTCACTTGATACTCCTTTCCAGGAGCTTTCAAAGGAAGCCAGGGATGTAATTCTTTATGGTACAGGCGGAAAGAAAATATATGTTACCTATGAGGGAAGCAGAGGACAATCAGAATATCTTGTTAATTTTGAAGGACTTATTAAAAATGTACAAAGAAGATATAAGGAAACGTCTGCGGAAACCATAAAGCAGGAATATGAGGAATTCATGACTATAGTTCCATGTGAGGAATGTAAAGGCAGGAGATTGAAGCCGGAGTCATTGGCAGTTACTGTGGGTGATATTAATATTGCCCAGGCTGCAGAATTATCTATTGTAAAGCTCAGAGATTATCTGGAAGGACTTAAATTGAGCGAAAGGCAGCAGATAATCGGTGAGCAGATATTGAAAGAGATTAAGAACAGAGTAGGTTTTCTGATTAATGTGGGTCTGGATTATCTGTGCCTTGCCAGAGCAACAGGGACTCTTTCCGGTGGAGAGGCACAGAGAATACGGCTTGCCACACAGATCGGTTCGGGTCTTGTGGGAGTAGCATATATTCTGGATGAACCAAGTATAGGTTTGCACCAGAGAGATAATGACAAGCTTATAGGTGCCTTAAAAAGCCTGAGGGATTTAGGAAATACACTTATTGTTGTGGAGCATGATGAGGATACTATGCTGGCAGCAGATTATATTATAGATGTAGGTCCGGGAGCCGGCTCAGGGGGTGGTTATATTGTGGCTGCAGGTACCGCAAAGGATATTATGGAATGTCCTGAATCGGTTACCGGTGCATATCTTAGCGGAAAGCTTAAGGTCCCTGTGCCCACAAATCGCAGAAAACCGGCAGGGTTCATTACTGTAAAGGGGGCAAGGGAGAATAACCTCAAGAACATTGATGTATCTTTTCCTTTAGGTATTATTACCTGTGTGACAGGAGTTTCAGGTTCAGGTAAAAGCTCTCTGGTCAATGAAATTTTATACAAAAGGCTTGCAAGGGAATTAAACAGAGCCAGGATTAAGCCGGGTGCCCATGATGACATAACAGGAATTGAACAGCTTGACAAGATAATTAATATAGATCAGTCTCCTATTGGCCGTTCTCCAAGGTCAAATCCTGCCACATACACAGGAGTATTTGATCTTATAAGAGATCTTTTTGCCAATTCCAAGGATGCAAAAGCTATGGGATATACAAAGGGCAGATTTTCCTTTAATGTTCCGGGAGGAAGATGCGAGGCATGCAAGGGCGATGGTATTATTAAAATCGAGATGCATTTTCTTGCTGATGTTTATGTACCTTGTGAGGTTTGTAACGGAAAGAGATACAACAGAGAGACCCTTGAGGTTAGATATAAGGGAAAAAATATATATGATGTACTTGATATGACTGTAGATGAGGCTTGTGTATTTTTTGAAAATGTGCCGTCAATCCTAAGAAAGATAACTACACTCAGGGAGGTGGGATTGGGATACATTAAACTGGGACAACCGTCTACTACTCTTTCGGGTGGAGAAGCCCAGAGAATTAAGCTTGCCACAGAGCTTAGCCGTAGAAGCACAGGAAGAACAATATATGTTCTTGATGAGCCTACAACCGGATTACACTTTGCAGATGTTCACAAGCTCGTGGATATTCTTCATCGTCTTTGTGAAGGAGGCAATACAGTTGTAGTAATTGAACATAATATGGATGTAATCAAAGTTGCTGATTATATAATCGACATAGGCCCTGAAGGAGGAGAAAACGGAGGAACTGTCATTGCAACGGGAACACCTGAAGATATAGCTAAAAACAAAAAGTCCTATACCGGAAAGTATTTAAAAAAGTACCTTGCCTGAATTCGGCTGAATGTGAAAAAGGACATGGTATATTCTCTTGCAAAAAGCGATGATTCAACGTATAATATTTTGCTAGAATCATATAACTGTGGGGGCAATTATGAAGAAGAAAAAGAAAACAAAATTGCATATGAGACACAGAGAGCTAAGATGGGACAAGCTGGATAATACCGCAAACCTTTTTCCGGTGATAGTCAGCGAAAATGTAAGCAATGTATACAGAATTTCGGTAACTCTTAAGGAGGATATTGACCCTGTGCTTTTGCAAAAGGCATTGGACAGGGTATTGCCCTATTTTCAGGTATTTAAGTCCAGATTAAAAAGAGGAATATTCTGGTATTATTTTGAGACTAACAGAAAACCTGCCCCTAAGGTTGTTCCTGAAAACACATATCCTTGTATGTATATCCACACATACTCCAACAATGATTATATGTTCAGGGTCACCTATTATGAGAAAAGAATTAATCTTGAGGTCTTTCATGTACTGACAGATGGAAACGGAGCTTTCCTTTTTTTGAAGGAACTTACCTATCAATATCTCAGGTATAAATATCCGGAGCTTATGGAAAAGTGTGGAGACGGACTTTCTGCAACCACATCTCTTGCCAGAGAAGACAGCTATGTACAAAATTATAAGAAAAGTGCAAAGAAACCATACAAAACCGAAAAGGCAGTTATTATAAAGGGAGAAAAGCTGCCTGTTAATAATTTTGGAATTATACATGGATATATTAACCTTGAGCAGATAAAATCTGTCGCAAAGAGATACGGGGTTACGATTAACCAGTATATTCTTGGCGTATTTGCCTGGTCTGTTTACACAGAATATCTAAAGGGACAGCCGGGGAATAGCCCTATAAGTGCATGTGTTCCGGTCAACCTCAGACCGTATTTCGGGTCTGATACGACCAAGAATTTTTTTGCGGTGGTATCGGGGGTTTTTAAGCCCCAAAAAGATACTTATACTTTTAAAGAAGTCCTTGATATTATGGCAGATAGTCTGAGACAGCAGATTACAAAAGAGAATCTTGAGAGACTGTTTTCATATAATGTATCCAATGAAATGAATCAGCTTTTAAGAGCAGTGCCGTTGTTTGTGAAGAACATAGCCATGAGAATAATATATAAGACCTCAGCCAGAGCAAATACTACTACTATAACCAATCTCGGAATGGTTGATGTGGAGGAAGCATACAGAGAATATATAGAAAAATTTCATGTGGTTTTATCCATGTCTAAGGGTCAGAATATTAAGGGAAGTGTATGCTCTTATAACAATACTCTTGTATTTACATTTAGTTCGGCCATAAGAGAGACCTTCATACAAAAAGCTTTTTTTAGAAAAATGACAGAGGATGGAATAGAAATATCCATAGAAAGTAATGGGGTGTACTATGAATAGATGTCACAGATGCAATGTAAATGTATTAGATGACTCTGTTGTGTGTCCTCTTTGCAATGGAGTTCTTGAAACAGATAAAGAGGAAAATAAAGCAGAGCAGGGAGATATGGAGATGTATTTTTCACATTCTCTTATGTATCCCGACGTAGAGCCTTCCATGCGGCGGGCGAAATTTGTAATAAAAGTTTTTATATTTTTGTCTGTTGTAATTGAGACTATACTTATCCTGATTAATTATTTCACCTACACAGGATTGAAATGGTCGTTGATTTGTGGGGCAGCCTTTGCATATATGGATTTTTCTCTTATATATTCATTCAGGAGGAATAAAAGCCATAGAGCAAAAATGCTGGCTCTTGCCCTGGGGGCTATGACTTTGGTATTTGTCATAGATGTGGCTTTGGGATACAGGGGATGGTCGGTAAATTATGGTATTCCTATTATCATAATGTTTATGGACGTTAATATACTGGTTTTAATGCTGGTCAATATACATGATTGGCAAAACTATATTCTGGTTCAATTCGGTATGCTTGTAATAAGCCTGCTATTTGCAATTCTTATTATTCCCGGGGTTATAACCCATCCTGTGCTTGCCATTGTTGCGGCAGGGGTTACAGCTCTTTTACTTGCATCTACACTGGTGTTTGGGGATAAGAAGGCTACAACTGAGCTGGGAAGAAGATTTAGAGTATAGTAAACAGCAATATCAGGGGCAATACACTGAATAAACAAAGAAAGAAAAAGAAGGTGTAATTAGGCAACACCTATAAATACATAACAAATGTTGAGGTGTATGGAATGAAAGATATCATAATAGAAGAAAACGGTGAAGAAATCAGCCGGAGAGCTAAGCTTGTAAGAGGCATGGTTGCTGAATTTAATAAAAATAATTTTTTGAAAAACCATTTTGTTACTGAAGTCAGGGGAGTAAGCGAGATAGATAAGGCTTACAAATACCCGGAGCAGTATAAGGTGAGAAGGATAGAGCTTGAGAATTTCCCTATGGAAATGCTTGAAAACAGTGAAACACAAAGTAACCTTATTATACTTCAGCTTCATGGCGGAGGATATGTGGGTGCTTTTAAAAACAATTATAGAAATATGGCGAGATTTTATTCGGAGAGTGGTAATGGAGCTGGGGTTTTGACTATAGACTACAGAGTGGCTCCCGATAATCCTTATCCGGCTGCTCTTGATGACAGTATGGCAGCCTACGAATGGCTGCTGGACCGGGGGTATAAAGAGGATAATATAATACTCGCAGGAGATTCGGCGGGGGGAGGACTTGCACTTGCTCTTTGCCTTAAACTGAGAGACATGGGAAGGAAGCTTCCTAAGGGTATTATATGCTTTTCGCCTTGGACCGATTTGACTGCCGGAGGAGAGTCCTACAGGAAAAATGCACAGCTTGATCCGATTTTTGGACATTCTCAGGATAATATAATATATGACAGTGCATATATTGGGGATGACGAACCAGAAAATCCATACATTTCACCTGCCTTTGGAGAATTCGATAAATTTCCTCCTATACTTATACAGGTCGGTACAAGAGAAATGCTGTTGAGTGATTCGCTTACGGTTGCTGATAAAGCAAAAAAGGCAGGGGTAAAGGTTACCCTTACCGTGTATGAAGGAATGTTTCATGTATTTCAAATGGTAGGGAATCTTATGCCGGAATCAAAAAGAGCCTGGGAAGAGGTAAAGGAATTTATTAATAGTCTATAGAATATAAACCGTCGTCAATTTATTTTGACAGACGGTTTATGTTGCTTTTATTTAATAAAAAATAGGCCTTTTGGAGCAGACCGGGATTCTTAAATAAATCTTAATGACTTAGATGGTTTTATATTAAGATATTCTTTGAGATAATTTTTATGGGAGGAAGAAAAAATGTATAACATATTAGTATGCGATGATGAAAAAGATATTGTGAAGGCACTTACTATATATCTGTCAGGTGAAAATTATAATATTTTTCAGGCCTTTAACGGAAAGGAAGCTATTCAGATTACAGAAAAAGAAAAAATACATCTGATTCTTATGGATGTTATGATGCCGGTTGTGGATGGAATAACAGCTATGACAAAGATAAGGGAGATATCTAATGTGCCCGTTATTTTGCTTACGGCTAAAAGTGAGGACACAGATAAAATTCTGGGATTAAATGTAGGTGCAGACGATTATATAACCAAGCCTTTTAATCCCGTGGAGGTTATAGCGAGAGTTAAGGCCCAGTTAAGACGATATGTTACTCTGGGTGGGGATGCTGAAAGAGCAGGTACGGATGTGATTTCTGTTAAGGGAATAGTGCTGGATGACAAGGCAAAGGCAGTTACTGTTGACGGAGAAGGTGTTAATCTCACTCCTACGGAATATCATATTCTCAGATTATTTTTGCTCAATCCCGGAAAGGTATTTTCACCAAAGGATATTTATAAAATGGTATGGGAAGACATCCCTCTGGGATCCGAGGGAACGGTTGCCGTACATATCAGACATTTGAGAGAAAAAATAGAAATAAATCCTTCTGAACCAAGGTATCTTAAGGTAGTGTGGGGTCAGGGGTATAAGCTGGAGGAATAAG
>DLKL01000033.1 GCA_002476495.1 Lachnospiraceae bacterium UBA7589 | reverse complement strand
AGAATTCCCAACATAGATGAATGCTGGATTAACAGTGAGAGAGAACGGGAAAAAAATTACAAGGAGGCTATTGCCAGTAATAATCCGGAAAGGTTAATAGCTATAATTAAGCTGATATATAACAGAAAAAAGGACAGACAGGAGCAGGGAAAAAAAACTACTGCTGTTGACGGAAGATATTTTGAGTCGGCGGAAAATCTTTTGTATACTGAATTGGGTATAATTTTTGATAAGAGCAGGGATGAAATATTTGAGATGATAAAAGAGAGCTGTAATAAGTAGTTTACGGCGAAAATAGGAAAGTGTTAAGTGGGCTGTTTATGGACAGCTCACTTTTTTTGCTATATATCAGTAAGATTTAGTAATATATTTAATTTCATTATGGAGTACAGATAAAAAGTGTGATAAAATGGATATAATTAATTATGATATGAAAAAGACGTGAGAACAAAGGAGTAAATTACTGTTATGGAAGTAACCCTGATATTGTCTATTCTATGTGGGGTGGCACTTTTTCTTTTTGGAATGTCACTTATGGGGGATGGATTAAAAAAAGTCGCTGGCAATAAGCTGGAGTTAATTTTGTATAAGCTTACAAGCAATCCGATAAAAGGAGTATTGCTGGGAGCGGGAGTTACGGCCATAATTCAGTCATCCTCGGCTACTTCGGTTATGGTTGTGGGTTTTGTAAATTCAGGTATGATGAAAATATCCCAGGCTATAGGAATTATAATGGGAGCCAATATAGGAACCAGTATTACCGGCTGGATATTATGCCTTTCCTATGTGGAAGGCACCGGTGGTATAGCCCAGATACTGTCAGCTGCTACCATTTCAGCCGTAGTGGCTGTTGCAGGTATTGTTATCAAGATGACATCAAAAAAATCGGTTTCAAAATATATTGCGGATATAATGCTGGGATTTGCAATACTTATGATAGGTATGCAGACCATCAGCGGTGCAGTTGCCCCGATAAAGGATAATCCTAAATTTTCCGGTATATTTACTATGTTTAGCAATCCTGTTGCGGGAATCCTGATGGGTATTCTGGTTACGGCGATTTTGCAAAGTGCATCTGCAGCGGTTGGTATTTTACAAGCACTTTCAACAACAGGAGGTATAACCTTTGCATCCACACTCCCTATCATAATGGGTATAGGTGTGGGAGCAGCCTGCCCGGTGCTTTTGTCATCGGTCGGCTCAAGCAAAAACGGAAAAAGAACCGCATTGGTATATTTGCTGAATGATTTGTTTGGAATGATAATATGGTCTGTGGTATTCTATTCCCTTAATGCCATAGTTCATTTTAATTTTCTTGATATGCCTATGAGCTCGGTTAAGATTGCCCTTGTCAATACTGTATTCAGGGTTGCAACTACTATTGTCCTCTTGCCATGCATCAGACAAATTGAAAAACTTGTATGTTTTATTATAAAAGACAGTCCTGAGGATGTGGCAGACAGCAGGGATTTTGATTTGCTGGAGGCAAGGTTTCTGGCATATCCCGATATTGCCATAAGCCAGAGCCAGGCTGCCATGAACGGAATGATTACCAAGGCAGCAAAAAATATATCAAGAGCCTTTGACATCCTTGAGGATTATTCTGAGGATGTTTACAATACAATACAGGACAAAGAGAATCTTATTGATAAATATGAGGATAAGCTGGGAACCTATCTGATGCAGCTTACAGGAAAGGAAATGAATTCCCAGCAGACAAAACAGGTATCTAAAATGCTTCATACCATAAGCGATATTGAAAGACTGGGAGATCATGCCGTAAATATATCCAAGGTGGCAAGAGAACTTTATGAAAAGAAGAAGACCTTTTCTGAGGAAGCAGAATATGAGCTGACGGTACTTAAAAAATCTGTTAAGGAGATAATAACTATTACGGCAGAGGCCTTTGAAAAGGATAATCTTAATACTGCTACTAAGGTTGAACCTCTTCGTGAACTTATAAGCATATTATGTGATGAACTGAAAATGCGTCACATTGAAAGATTACAAGCTGGAATATGTGACATAAAAAAGGGTTTCGCATTTAATGATCTTCTTAATAATCTTGAACGTATTGCAGACCATTGCTCTAATGTGGCTGTTGCCATGATTGAGCTTGAGGAGAAAAATTTTGATACTCATGAATATCTGAAAATATTACGTAAGGATAAAAACGATGATTATAAATCAGTGTTTGATGAGTATGCCATAAAATTTGATATAAATGGATTTGAAGGTGCAAAACAGTAAGAGGAGATGAAATATGTATCTGGTATTTGATGTAGGTGCTACTACAATTAAGTATGCCCTAATGTCATTGGAGGGTGACATTTTAGAAAAGGGGAAGGTCCGCACTCCCGTGGAAAGGGGAGAAGGAGTAGAAGATTTTGTCTCTGCTCTTGCAAAAGTGTATGAAAAGTATAAGGGAGATGTTGAGGGAATTGCCATTGGCATTCCGGGACAGATAGATGTAGACAAGGGAATAGTATATAACGGAGGCGGAATCCGGTACATGGACGGAGTGCACCTTGTAGATATTATGAAAGAACGGTGTGACGGAAAACCGGTATCTGTGGAAAATGATGGAAAATGTGCTGCCCTTGCCGAGGTTTGGAAGGGTAATGCGAAGGATGTAAACGATGCCTGTGTACTGGTATTCGGTACAGGTATAGGAGGAGCTCTGATTAAAGACAAAAAGATTATACATGGAAAGCATTTACTTGCAGGAGAGGTTTCTTACATATTTGAAGATATGACAAGAAAGGATATGTATAATCTTCCGGAAGGTGAGGCTCTGATGGAAAAAATGGAAAATATGGAGGTGGTGGAAAAACTTCCGTATACCTGGGCTACAAAACGCTCAACCCTTAATATATGTCACTGGGCTGCAAAGAAGAAGGGATTACCGGACAGTGATGTAACAGGAGAAAAACTTTATCAGTGGGCAAAGGAAGGAGATTCCCAGGTTATTGAAATTCTTGAGGAAGCATATTTTAGTATTGCAAAGCAATGCCTTAATATATATGTGCTGTTTGACCCTGAAATAATTCTGATTGGGGGCGGAATCAGCGCTGAGCCGGAATTTGTCAAAGGAATTCACAGATATGTAAACAGGCTCAAAAAATTATCAAGTGTATTTTCAGACATAAAGATAGATTGCTGCAGGTTTTACAACGATTCCAATCTTTTAGGAGCCTTATACAATTTTAAACAACTTTATACATAATTTTTCAGGAGGAATTATAAATGGGTTTAAAAAATGATTTTTTATGGGGGGGAGCAGTTGCTGCCCATCAGATAGAAGGCGGATGGCAGGAGGGTGGTAAAGGCATCAGCATAGCAGATGTAATGACCGCAGGTGATAATGTGACCAAGACTCCAAGAAGAATAACAGACGGAGTAATACCGGGTGAGAACTATCCTAATCACGAGGCATCGGATTTTTATCATCACTATAAGGAAGATATTGCCTTATTGGCAGAAATGGGGTTTAAATGCTTTAGAACCTCTATTGCATGGACAAGAATATATCCACATTGTGACGAATCAGAACCCAATGAGGATGGTCTAAGGTTTTATGATGACCTGTTTGATGAATGCCATAAATATGGCATAGAACCAGTTGTCACTCTTTCTCATTTTGAAATGCCTTTTTATATGGCAAAGGAATATGGGGGCTTCCGTAACCGTAAATGTATAGATTTCTTTGTAAAGTTTGCGGTAACATGCTTTGAAAGATATAAGAATAAAGTAAAGTATTGGATGACCTTTAACGAGATAAATAATCAGGCGAATCCAATATACCATCATCTTGCCCAGGAAGGAGGAATACTTCCATGGCAGTGTCAGGGAGAAAATCCGGAATATATTATGTATCAGTCAGCCCACTATGAGCTGGTTGCCAGTGCCCTGGCTGTTAAGAAAGGGCATGAAATTAATCCTGACTTCAAAATCGGCTGCATGATAGCTATGTGCCCTATATATCCGGCAACCTGCAAGCCGGAGGATATGATGGCAGCGACAAGGTTTATGCAGCAAAAGTACTGGTATACGGATGTACATGTCAAGGGAAAATACCCGGGCTGGCTCGCAAAAAAGTTCGGAAGAAAAGGCTGGAAATTTGATATGACCGCTGAGGATATGGATGCTTTAATCAACGGAACAGTGGATTATATCGGCTTTTCCTATTATATGTCCTTTGCTGTTGAATCAAAGCCTGACAACCCGTATTTTGATTACAGGGAATCGGACTATGTGAAAAATCCTTACCTTAAGGCCAGTGACTGGGGATGGCAGATAGATCCTATGGGACTTCGATATTCTCTTAACTGGTTCTCTGACAGATATGATATTCCGCTTATGATTGTGGAAAATGGATTTGGTGCCTATGATAAGGTTTTGGATGACGGAAGCATAGATGACTCTTACAGAATAGAGTATCTTAAGAATCATATAAAGGCTATGATAGATGCAGTGGAATGTGAAGGAATAGACCTTATGGGATATACAATGTGGGCTCCTATTGATATCGTGTCGGCATCCACAGGTGAAATGGATAAGCGTTATGGCTTTATATATGTAGACAAGAATAATGCAGGAGAAGGAACATTAAAGCGCAGCCGTAAGAAATCCTTTTACTGGTATAAAGAGGTTATAGCAACCAACGGAAAATGTCTGGAACGGAGCAATGACTGAGGATACAGATAAAAGAGAAAGACATTGATGTTAAAAAAGGAATGTGTATTTACCTGGAAGTGTGCCGGAAAGAAATGTAGAGAATCAGAAAATATATAAAAGAAAAGGATACTGTTATGAGAGAGTTTTTATTGAAAGCAGGCTTTGTGCTTGCAATTATAGGAGTAATTTTGTGCATTTTTGGGAGAGCGGAAATAATAAGTCTTTTTAAAGAGCCTGTAGATATTTTTCAGGATGGTCTTGACAGTGCCGGAGACATAAAAACCGGACTGCCTATAGATACAGATATATCCATACTTGTAGATAATTTCGGAAATGAAGAAATAACAGAGAGTAATTCCGGCTCAAAAAGGGAATATGCATATTATATTTTGCCGGTTTTTGTAGGAAATTATGATACATATTATGTGGCAATAAAGACATCCGTAAATGGACCGGATTACAAAAAATATCAGGAAATAACAGAGGAAACTCTTGCATATCTGTATGGTGAAAGTGATACCTATGGAAGCACATTTATACATACTACAGGAATAATAAGAAAGCTTGATAAAGAAAAATATGAGTATTTAAGGGAATGGTTTGAACAATCAGGCTATTTTGCCAATGAATCTGACATAGATAAATATGTTCTCCCATATATTCTTGACAATGAGTCGGCAGCGACCAGGATTTCTATTGGAATTGCAGCCCTGTCTCTTCTTGGAGGAGGTCTTATATTAACCGTAATAAGTCTTCTGGCAGGGAGAAAGTATGCGGCAAGGCTTAAAGAACTGAAAAAGAGTGAAGGTAGAATAATTACAATTAACGGACTGCCGTTTTCAATTGCATCTATGGGAGATGTAGACAGGCTTATATGGTCCGGTAAAAATGAAAAAGCAATGAAAACTCTTATTTCCCAGTATAGGGCCACTCCGGGGGAGGCACAGGAGATTATAAGTAACTGGACCCGGTATACCGGAATGTACTAATAAGATATACTTACTGACCATAAGACAAAATAATAAACTGGCAATGCTTAAGGCTTCCGTCAATCGGCAAATTTTCAAAAGAAATTGTTTTGTTGATTGATGGGAGCATTTTTAATTATATTTCATGGGAAATCTCTTAATCCTGCCTTATCCTATTGGAATACATACCCAGAAACAAAAACTGAATATAAAAAATAAACCATTTTTGAATATTTAGACAAGGTCAGTATGCTGATATAATTCCATCTATACTTACATAGAAGGAGGATATTCATATGGAAAATCGTTATGAGCTTAACAAGGAGCTGGCGCAGATGCTAAAGGGAGGTGTAATAATGGATGTTACTACTCCTGAACAGGCAAAAATTGCTGAAAAGGCAGGGGCCTGTGCTGTAATGGCACTTGAAAAAATACCCGCAGATATACGGGCAGCAGGTGGAGTTGCCAGAATGAGCGACCCTAAGATGATAAAGGAAATCCAGCAGGCTGTGACTATTCCTGTAATGGCAAAATGCAGAATAGGTCATGAAGCAGAAGCCAGAATATTAGAGGCAATAGAAATCGATTATATAGATGAAAGCGAGGTGCTTTCACCTGCTGATGATGTATATCATATAAATAAAAGCAAATTTCAGGTTCCGTTTGTATGTGGGGCGAAGGATTTGTCTGAGGCCTTGAGACGAGTAGCTGAAGGTGCCTCCATGATTAGAACAAAAGGGGAACCGGGAACAGGCGATGTGGTTCAGGCTGTGAGACATATGAGAAAGATGAACAGCCAGATAAGACGACTTGTTTCCATGGATGAGGATGAGCTTTTTGAAGAGGCTAAGCAGCTTCAGGTACCATATGACCTCGTTAAATATGTGCATGAAAATGGCAGGCTTCCGGTGGTGAATTTTGCTGCAGGTGGAGTTGCTACTCCTGCGGATGCTGCATTTATGATGGAATTGGGAGCTGAGGGTGTATTTGTAGGCTCCGGTATATTTAAGTCGGGAAATCCGGAAAAAAGAGCTGAGGCCATCGTAAAGGCAGTGACAAACTATAAGGATTACAAAATGCTTGCAGCACTATCGGAGGATTTGGGAGAAGCAATGGTAGGAATAAATGAAGACGAAATTGCACTTCTTATGGCAGAAAGAGGGAAGTAAGGATGAGTAAAAAAATAGGTGTCCTGGCTTTGCAGGGAGCATTTATTGAGCACGAAAAGATGCTTAACTGGCTGGGAGCAGAATGTATTGAATTGAGACAGGAGAAGGATTTGCATAAGGAGTATCAGGCGATTATTCTTCCCGGAGGGGAAAGCACGGTACAGACAAAGCTTTTACAGGAGCTTTCTATGTATCAACTGCTTAAGGAACAGATCGATAATGGTATGCCCGTAATGGGAACCTGTGCAGGAATGATACTTTTGGTAAACACCTTAAAGTGCTTTCCCGGGGAAGTAAAACGCAATGCCTACGGAAGACAGCTTGGAAGCTTTAAAACCTCAGGATATATTGATAAAATCGGAAGGGTTCCCATGACCTTTATCAGAGCACCATATATGCCCCGGGTAGGTGAGAACGTAGAAATTCTTGCAAGGGTTGATGGAAGGATTGTGGCAGCTGAATATAAAAATCAGCTGGCTTTGGCCTTTCATCCTGAGGTGACGGAAGATACAGGGATACATAAGTATTTCCTTGAAAAGATTAAATAGTATTTTAAAAAGCAGATCAGCCGGGAATAAAATAAGAGACATAATGGAAGAATAATATAAAAAAACCGGGAGGTGTCAGCTTTGTGTACAGCGGTATCTTATAAAACCCAGGACCATTATTTTGGGAGAAATATGGATTATGAATACTCTTATGAAGAAAGGATTACCATAACGCCCAGAAATTACGAATTCAGATTCAGAAAAGCAGGGACATTAAAAAAGCATTATGCTATGATTGGCACAGCATATGTGGTTTCGGGGTATCCTTTGTATTATGAAGGAGTAAATGAGAAGGGTCTTGCCATGGCAGGACTTAATTTCCCCGGGAATGCTGTTTATTATGAAGCAATTCCCGGAAAAGATAATATTGCTCCCTTTGAATTCATCCCATGGGTGCTGTCACAATGCGACGATATTAAGGACACAAAGGAGCTTCTTGAAAAGATTAACCTTGTTAATATTTCATTTAGCAGGGAGCTTCCCTTGTCCCCTCTCCACTGGATAATAAGTGACAGCAATACTTCCATTGTTGTGGAAACAACGGAAGACGGAATGAAGATATACGATAACGCTACAGGTGTGCTGACTAATAATCCCCCATTCCCATATCATATGTATAACCTGACAAATTATATGGGCCTTACAAGGAATACACCTGAAGCTTCGTTTTCCGGAAAGCTTGAGCTTAGACCCTACAGCAGGGGAATGGGTACAATAGGTCTTCCCGGGGATTTGTCGTCATCAGGAAGATTTGTGAAGGCGGTATTTACAAAGGAAAACTCTGTTTCCGGGTCGGGGGAAATGGAAAGTGTAAGTCAGTTTTTCCACATACTGGAAGCAGTCGGACAGCAACGTGGGCTGGTTAAGCAGGGAGCCGAAGAATATGAGATAACCATATATTCCTGCTGCTGTAACACAAATAAGGGCATATATTATTATAAAACCTATGACAGCCAGGTGATAAGGGGAATCAATATGTACCATGAAAACCTGGATGGACATACCCTTATATCATACCCTATGCTTAATGAGACATATATTGAAATGCAAAATTAAATCCCTACCTGGCATTTCTGATGCTGCCGTAGGTTAGTCTGAATTGCTTTGGGGTTATTCCCCTGTATTTTTTAAATTGCCTGATCATATGACTGCAATCTGCATAACCTGTTTCCTGGCTGATATAGTTTAGGTCAAAGTCGGTAAACACCAGGTAATCCTCTACCTTGAATATACGAAAACGTTCTATATATTCCTTGCATGACATTCCATAGAGCTTCTTAAATTTTTTTGCAAAGCAGGAATAACTTATTCCGCATGTCTCGGCAATACCCTTAACCGATATAGGCTCTTCAATGTGCTGGTCAATATACTCTGTAATATTGTCAATATCATATACATTCTCTTTTTCAAAAATACTGTTTTCTATGGAAAACCCCATAGATTGCCATTTTCTGATTATAAGCATCATAATATTATAAAGGTTTGACTGGATAAGCAGGTCGTAACCATAATTCTTTTCATTCAATTCCGTTACACAGTCCAGAAATAGTTTTTTACAATTATGGGAAACAGAAAAATCCGGGTCAAAGTATACAGGCATTTTCTTTTCCTGAGCACTTTTAAATAGATTATTTAACTTCGGACTGTAGGATGGTGTGGCATTTAATTTGTTAATATCTACCTTGATTACAACGTAAAAAAGAGGCTCTTTGTCAACTGCATAAATGGCATGAACTGACTTTGAATGAAAGAAAATAAAACCATCCTTGGGAACATTGTATAGCTGTTCACCGTCATACATTCCGGCTGTGCCCTCAAGAACATAAATCATTTCGGCAAAATAGTGCCAGTGCGGGCGGATTGGAAAGGTGAGTCTGGCTGTATCATATATAAAACACTCATAGGGCTGGTTGAGAATATCACTTGACTCAAAGAGAGCATTATTTTTTTCTTCCCACATGTGGAATACCTCCGTAGCAAATAGATTTGTACAATTTTCTGATAGGTATATTATATCACACAATATGTAAAAGTGATTAAATACTTAAAAAGAAAATAAATAAGTAAATGTTCATTTACCTTGCTTATACGGGATATGTTACAAAATAAATAAAAGGAGGAAAAAATAATGGCAGAAAAAGATCTTGTACAGGATATGACAAAGGGAAACGAGACAAAGCTTTTGCTGAAATTTATGTTGCCTATGCTTTTGGGAAATATTTTTCAGCAGGTATATAATATTGCAGACAGTATAATAGTGGGGAAATTTGTGGGCTCCAATGAACTTGGGGCTATAGGCTGTACGGCATCGATTACTTTCCTGTTTTTTTCAATATGTCAGGGAATCGGCTTTGGTGCTGGTATAATGGTATCCCAGTTCTTTGGTGCGGGGAAATCCAATGAGGTCAGGAAAACACTTACCAATTCCTTTTATATTGTAGTTGGTCTGGGATTTGTACTTAGCGTTATCGGATATATTCTTACTGAGCCGGTGCTTACCCTCTTGGATACACCACAAAAGCAGCTTGAGGATGCAGTGGCATACATGGAAATAGTATGTGCCGGGACAATAGCCGTAGCATTGTATAATTATGCAGCCCAGACTATGAGAGCACTGGGAGATGCAAGGACACCTCTTGTGTTTCTGGTAGTGGCTACAGTAGTGAATATAGTACTGGATTTATTATTTATATTACAATTTGACATGGGAGTAAGAGGTGCTGCCTACGCAACAATAATTGCCCAGGCAATTTCAGCAATAGGATGTATAATATTTGCGATGGCAAAAAATCCATACTTTAGGTTTCAAAAGGAGGATTTTTTACCTGAAAAGGAAATTGTAAATTTGTGCTTCAAAATTGGTATGCCTCTGGCTATGCAGGGCTTTGCCATTGCAATATCCTGCGTGGTTTTGCAAAGATTTGTAAACAGCTTTGATGCAGCTGTGGTAACTGCCTTTACAGTTACAAGCAGGGTGGAGCAGTTTGTACAGCAGCCATACAGCTCCCTGGGAATGGCAGTTTCCACATTTACCGGTCAGAATATGGGTGCCGGAAAGCCGGAAAGGGTCAGAAAAGCATTTTATAAGGCTGTCTGGATTACTGTGGCAATAAGTCTTGCTATGTTTGTAATATGCTATGGTGCGGGTGCCTTTATTGTAAAATGCTTTGTGGATGATTCTGAGGTTGTAGCCATAGGAGTAAACGGACTTAAAATTCTTGGAGCCATGTTTTTTCCGTTAGGAATAATATACGTTACAAGGGGAATATTAAACGGAGCAAATGATACATTTTTCGCCATGATAAACGGAATCATAGAGGTTTGTGGCAGAATCGGATTTTCTATTCTTTTTGTAACCCTTATTCCGCTTGGTATGTGGTCTGTATGGGTTGCAACAGGCTGCACCTGGATAATAACAGGCATAGCGGGAGCAATAAGGTACAAGCAGGGCATATGGGTTGGAAAATGCATAGTAAAGGCTGCATAGCAGGTGAAAAATCTTTACATTTCCTGTGATTTTTCGTACAATTACTATATAGTATTGCTTGTGAATATAATATAAAATAAATACGGAAAATGTACTATATAGGAGGATGTATTTATGGGAAACACACCAACACCACATATAGCAGCACACAAGGAACAGCTTGCAAAGACTGTTCTTATGCCCGGAGACCCTCTAAGGGCAAAATATATAGCCCAGACCTTTCTTACCAATGCGGTCTGTGTCAATTCGGTGAGAAATATGCTTGGCTTTACCGGTGAATATAAGGGAAGGAAGGTATCGGTTTTTGGAGGTGGCATGGGAATGCCATCAGTAGGAATCTATTCCTATGAGCTTTTTAACTTCTATGATGTAGATAGTATTATCAGAATAGGAACTGCGGGAAGTATCAGCAAAAGGGCTGAATTAAGGGATGTTGTCATAGGAATCGGTGCAAGCACCGATTCAGCTTATGCCCATCAATATAATCTTCCTGGAACCTTTTCACCAATTTGTGATTTTGAGCTTGCAATGGCTGCAAGAAAAGCAGGGGAAGATATGGGTATTAAAACTGTGGCAGGAAATATATTGTCATCAGATGTGTTTTACGAGGATGATCAATCAGCCTTTGACAGATGGAAAAAAATGGGCATACTTGCTGTGGAGATGGAGGCAGCGGCACTTTACATGAATGCAGCCAGGGCCGGGAAAAGGGCACTATGTCTTTTGACCATATCAGATGATATTTTTGCGGGAAAATCACTTTCTGTAGAAGACAGACAGACGGGTTTTACGGATATGATGAAAATTGCTTTGGAAATAGCCTAGCTAAGACCGTTGAATGAGGAGGATAATGTGGATAGATATAGAAGAATATTTGCGATTGTAATAGATTCTCTGGGAATTGGTGAGGCTGATGATGCAGAGAAGTATCATGACAAGGGTGCCAACACATTGGGGCATATATCTGAAAAAATGGATGACTTTGCAATTCCCAATCTTCAAAAACTGGGAATTGCAAATCTGTGCAGCTTAAAGCAGATAAAACCTGCTGTGGCACCGGAAGGAAGATATATGATTCTTAAGGAACGCAGCCTTGGCAAGGATACAATGACAGGACATTGGGAAATGATGGGCTTAAAGACTACAAAGCCATTTAAAACCTTTACCGACACAGGTTTTCCCAAGGAACTTATTCTGGAGCTTGAGAAAAGGACAGGACATAAGATAATAGGAAACAAGAGCGCCAGCGGAACCGAAATATTAGATGAGCTGGGCGAGGAGCAGATAAGGGCAGGAGCTCTTATTGTATACACTTCCTCGGATTCTGTATTGCAAATATGTGGCAATGAAGAGACCATGGGACTTGAGGAGCTGTACAGATGCTGTGAAATAGCAAGGGATATAACAATGAAAGAGGAATGGAAGGTAGGAAGGGTTATTGCCAGACCTTATGTGGGAAGAAAAAGAGGTGAATTTGTAAGAACCTTCAACCGCCACGATTATGCTGTAAAGCCTTTTGGAAAAACAGTTCTGAATGCTCTTTTTGACAAGGGGATAAGGGTTGCTTCCGTGGGAAAAATTGCAGACATTTTTGTTAATGAAGGTATATCGGAATCCCACAAATCCAAGTCATCGGTACATGGGATGGAACAGACAATAGATATTGCCGCATCTGAGTTTGAAGGATTCTGCTTTGTAAATCTTGTAGATTTTGATACTCTGTGGGGACACAGACGCAATCCGGTAGGATATGGAGAAGAACTTGAAAGGTTTGATGTGAAGCTGGGAGAACTGCTTGGCATACTGAAAAAGGATGATCTTTTAATAATAACTGCGGATCATGGGAATGACCCCACATATAAGGGTACAGATCACACCAGGGAAAATGTACCATTTATTGCATATTCCCCTTCCATGAATGGAGGGTGTAATCTCGGCGTGGGAAACACCTTCGGAATTATAGGGGCTACTGTTGCACAAAACTTTGGGGCTGATATGCCGGAAGGGACAATTGGAGAATCTATATTAGAAAGGCTGTTATAGGCAATCGGGAGGAAAGCATGGATAAAAATGAGATATTGCACATGGTAGATCATACTCTTCTTGCAGTTGATGCAACATGGAAGGATATAAGAAATATCCTCGATGCTGCCATGAAATACGGTACAGCATCTGCATGTATTCCGGCATCCTATGTAAAGGAGGCTGCAGCTTATGTTTCGGGTAAAATTCCTGTGTGTACGGTTATCGGATTTCCAAATGGATATTCTACAACCGGGATTAAGGCTGCCGAGGCAGAAGATGCCATAGAAAATGGTGCCGGTGAGATAGATATGGTAATTAATATAGGACATATGAAGGATAAAAAATATGACTGTATTTTAAGTGAAATTAAGGAAGTAAAAAAGGTATGTGGAAATCACATTCTCAAGATTATAATCGAAACCTGCCTCCTTAATAAGGAAGAAAAAATCAGAGCCTGTGGGATTGTGACAGAGAGTGGAGCCGATTATATTAAAACATCCACAGGCTTCAGTACAGGGGGAGCTACTCTGGAGGATATAATTCTCATGAAAAAGTATGTAGGCCCTGATGTGAAAATCAAGGCAGCAGGTGGCATAAGTTCCTTTGAGGATGCGGCAAGATTTATTGAGGCAGGAGCCTCAAGACTTGGAACAAGCAGACTTGTTAAGCTGATGGAACAATTCTGATATTAATAATTTACATATTAAGGAAAACTACAGATAAGGGCGTAATTCCTTTCCGAGCTCTTCCTCGATTCGGGTAAGCCTTTTACAGATATCCTGTGCTTTTTCATTGGCATTTGTATATTTGTTAAGATATTGGCTAAGGGATTTCACCCCCATATCACAGCCGTCTGTAATCAGCTCAGCAACAGTTTTATCAGACTTATCAAGCTGAAGCTTCAGATTGGTTTTAAACCAGGACATACCCTTTGCTATGGGATTAGGCTCCTTTTCTTCGCTGTTATATTCTGACAGTAGAGAGTGGATTTCGTTTCCGAGTGCCTTGTGGTGTGTCCTGCTTTTTTCCAGGAGACGGTACAGCTCTGTGGCCTTAACACTGTCAAGAACTTCATCTATGGCAGATACTCCCATTTTTACGCCTGAGTCACATTCCTTTAATAAGTAAATAGTGTCTTTGTTTTCCATATTTCATGCTCCTTTATAAATACCCGGAAATATTCAGGTATAGATTTTACCTTGATTATTCCCGGGTATGAGCATATATATTCAGTTCATATAAACTAAGATGATATATTTTTATTCCATTATCTTTGCTAATGCATTGTCAAGGTCACTGATTATATCATCTACATTTTCGAGGCCAACGGAAAATCTTACCATTCCACCGTTGATTCCCGCTGCAATAAGCTGTTCGTCAGTGAGCTGGCGATGTGTTTCGCTGGCAGGGTGCAATACACAGGTGCGGATGTCTGCTACATGAACCTCATTGGAAGCCAGCTTAAGGGAATCCATGAATTTTGCCGCAGCGGTTCTTCCACCTTTGATAATAAACGAAATAACGCCGCTGCCATTACCCTTAAGATACTTTTTGCAAAGTGCGTAATCAGGACTTGATTCAAGTCCCGGATATAATACACTTTCCACAGCAGGAGAATTCTCAAGATATTTTGCTACTGTTAAAGCATTTTCACAATATTGCTTCATGCGTACAGCCAAAGTTTCAAGACCAAGGTTAAGGAGAAACGCAGAATGGGCAGCAGGATAAACACCAAAATCTCTCATAAGCTGCATTCTTGCTTTGACGATATATGCCATTTTTCCGTAGACTTTTGTATATGATGTGCCGTGATAGGATTCGTCAGGCTCCACAAGCTCAGGGAATTTGCCGTTGGTCCAATCGAATTTTCCGCTGTCTACAATAACACCACCAATCTGTACAGCGTGTCCGTCCATATATTTACTTGTTGAATGAATAACAATGTCGGCACCAAACTCAATAGGCTTACATAGAATTGGAGTTCCGAAGGTATTATCAACGATTAAAGGTACACCCATCTCATGGGCTATATTGGCAAATCTTTCTATATCGAAGACCTTAAGTGCCGGATTGGCAATTGTTTCACCAAATACAAGCTTTGTGTTTTCTTTGAAAGCAGCCTTTATCTCCTCGTCACTTGAGGACGCATCAACATAGATACATTCGATACCCATTTTTTTAAGGGTAAAGGAAAAAAGGTTTATGGTTCCGCCATAAATTTGAGGTACACTTATAAAACTGTCGCCGGCCTTACATATGTTAAGAATTGACAGGAGAGTCGCTGCCTGTCCGGAAGTGGTACACATGGCTCCTACTCCGCCTTCCAAATCAGCTATCTTATTTTCCACGGCCATGACTGTAGGATTGGCGAATCTTGAATAACATAAGCCTTTTGTGGGATCATCAAAAATTGCAGCCACTTCAGCAGCTGAATCATATACATATGTAGTACTTTGAACAATAGGGAGAACACGAGGTTCACCGTTTTTTGGTGTATAACCGGAATGCAGACATTTGGTTTCATCCTTCATTATATAATCCTCCTGATTTGCAATATTAAAATTAAAGCTGTCAAGCTTTCGCATTACTGTAAATTATTATAACCTTATGAATATAAATAAGCAAGCTATCCTTTGTAAGAGGTTTAATGAAGCCGGAGTTCATTTTTTTTAAAATTGCTTTTTGTCCGGAAAAGGAACATATTGTAAATACACTTGATTTTCTGTTATTATGTGCATTGAGGACTGTATTATTGTTTGTTTGCAACATTTTTGATACAGAGGTGAATTGAAAGGTACTTTTATTTGAAATTGGAAAAGAAGGAGAATTATGAGAAAAGTATTAGTAATCGAGGATGATGCCCAGGTGAGGGAGGAACTTAAGGTTCTTCTTGGCAGAAATGGATATGAGGCTGATGTCATAGTGGATTTTAGTAATATATGCGGACAGATCATTGATAAAAATCCGGATATGGTTCTTTTAGATATCAATTTGCCTGACCAGGATGGCATAGGGCTGCTGAAGCAGCTCAGGGAACAGTCGTCGGTTCCGGTAATTATGGTTACAAGCAAAAACACCGAAATGGATGAAGTGTTATGTCTTAGCTTTGGTGCAGATGATTTTGTGGCAAAGCCATACAATCCATCTATCCTGTTGCTGCACATAGAGGCTGTGTTTAAGAGAATCGGGGGCAACGACCGGGAAAATATATACCAGTACGGGAATGTTATACTGGATCCGGGGAGAGGAATTATAAAGGTCGGAGATAATATGGCAGAGCTTACAAAAAATGAGCAGGGAATATTGGTATATCTTATGGAAAATAAGGGACAAATTATTTCCAGGGACAGGCTTATGAATTATTTGTGGGACTCCTGTCAGTTTGTTGATGATAATACTCTTACTGTCAATGTGAACCGTGTAAGAAAAAAACTTCAGGAGTGCGGTGCAGGTGATATTATACAGACAAAGAGAGGACAGGGGTATATTCTGGGATGAAATATTACAATTATATAAAAGAAAAAATGTTGCTTCTGGCAGTGACAGCAGCAGTTCAGATATTTATACTTTTTATGGGAAAGGCATTCGGGATTAATACTCAGTTTTTAGGTGCCACCATATTTCTGAATGTTATGGTTATAATTCTTTATATTAATATAGTATATCTGAACAGGATATCCTTCTACAATAATTTGCAAAACTGCCTTGACAAGCTTGATCAGAAATATCTTATTGCCGAAATGATTAAAAAACCGGACTTTGAAGAGGGAAGAATTCTTTATGATACCTTGTATGAGACAGACAAATCCATGAAGGAGAATATAAATCGCCTTGAAATTTCGATGTCGGAATTTAAGGAATATATGGAAATGTGGATACATGAGATAAAGGCTCCCATAGCTGCCTTGAATTTAATGAACTATAACGGTAATACTGACCTGCAAAAACAAAAAAAGCAGATAGACAGGATAAATTATTATGTGGAACAGATATTATTTTACGCCAGGGGAGATGCGGCTGAAAAAGATTTCCTGATGAAAGCATGCAATCTGGAGAAAATTATAAATAAAGCTGTAATGGATCAAAAGGCATTGCTCATAGGAAACAAAATTACCATAGAGAAGGAAAATGTAGATATAGACATAATTACGGATTCAAAATGGATGGAATATATGCTGTCCCAGATTGTTAATAATTCCATTAAATATGCTGACAGTACCCGGAAATCCTACATAAGATTTACAGCCACAAAATATGAAAATCAAACAATTCTGTCTGTCCGGGACAATGGTATAGGTATATCTTCAGCGGATTTGCCATATGTATTTGATAAAACCTTTACAGGGACAAACGGAAGACAGGGGAATACATCTACAGGAATGGGACTGTATATATGCAGAAAGCTGATTACAAAGCTTGGACATAAAATCTCAGTAAGCTCTGAGGAAGGAAAAGGAACAAGAGTTGATATATCCTTTGGAAACAATGAATTTGTAAAATTAGAATAGTAAATTAGTGTTACAAATTTGTAAGAATAATGTAATGTTAATGAATTTCTAAATTGTACCGGATAGAATATAATCCCTACATAGGTTGCAAATAAATGCAAATATGATGGAGGACAGATTATGGAACAAGTATTGAGATTGGAAAATGTAGAGAAATATTATGGCAACAAAATGAATGTTACCAAGGCTATTGACAATATTTCCTTTACTGTGGAAAAAGGAGAATTTGTTGGTATAATGGGAGCATCAGGCTCAGGAAAAACTACCCTGTTAAATTGTGTTTCAACGGTGGACAAGGTTACGGCGGGACATATTTATGTTGAAAACATCGATATAACAAAGATAAAAGGAAATAAGCTTAATAAGTTCAGAAGAGAGCAGCTTGGATTTATTTTTCAGGATTTTAACCTCCTGGATACGCTGACTGCCTTTGAGAATATTGCATTGCCTCTTTCAATTCAAAATGTAAAAGCAGGAGAAATTCAAGCAAGGGTTATGGAAATGGCAAAGAAGCTGGATATAACCCAGGTAATGCATAAGCATAGCTATGAAATGAGTGGAGGGCAGAAGCAACGTGTAGCTGCAGCCAGGGCATTGATAACCAATCCTAAGCTGGTGCTCGCTGATGAACCTACGGGAGCTTTGGATTCAAAGTCATCAAAGTATCTTTTGAAGAGTATAAAGAGCCTTAATGAAGAACTTGATACAACAATATTGATGGTTACTCATGATGCTTTTACAGCAAGCTATGCAACCAGAGTTATATTCATAAAGGATGGAAAGATATTCAATGAGATTCGACGTGGGGACGATGACAGAAAAACATTTTTTGACAGGATAATAGATGTTGTAACTGTGTTAGGAGGGGATTTGAATGATGCTCTTTAAGCTTGCCCTTCGTAATATAGTTAAAAGCATACGTGACTATGCTGTATATTTTGCAACACTGGTTCTGGGAGTGGCTGTGTTCTATGTGTTTAATTCCATAGATAGTCAGACAGCTATGCTGATTGTAAGTAAGGATCAGAGATTTATAATAGATATGATTACCCAGGCTATGTCTGCTGTAAGTGTATTTGTGTCATTTATTCTGGGATTTCTTGTAATATATGCCAGCGGATTTCTCATGAAAAGGAGAAAAAAAGAATTTGGACTATATCTTGTTCTTGGAATGGGGAAAAGAAAGGTATCAACCATACTTGTTGTGGAGACAATACTGGTAGGATTAATTTCATTGATTTTCGGGCTCTTTATCGGAGTACTGGCTTCCCAGGGAATGAGTGTTTTTGTAGCAAATCTGTTTGAGGCTGATATGAGCCGCTTTGAGTTTACTATATCCTATGCGGCAATTAGAAAAACAATATTATATTTTGCCATTATATTCATTGTGGTTGTAATTCTTCAGACCCTTATTATGAATAGGAACAGACTTATCAACCTTCTTAATGCGGGGAAAAAATCCCAGAAGAATTATGGAAAAAATCCTATTTTGTGCATTATTGTTTTCGTTATCGGAGCTGTTTTGCTGGGAACAGCATATTACAAGGTTACCGCGGGATTATATGAAATAGTAAGGGTAGAGGAGTTTATAACCCAGATCGTAAAGGGAATAATAGGTAATTTTGCCGTATTCTGGGCTATGTCAGGATTATTACTGATTCTGGTAAAAGGAAGAAAACGATTCTATTACCGTGGTCTGAATTGCTTTACCACAAAGGAGCTGGCGGGAAGAATAAACACATCTGTGTTTGCGGGAGGAATAATCAGCCTGATTCTATTCTTTGCCATAAGTATTTTAGCTACAGCCACATCTCTCAAAAATGCTATTGACAGTGTTGTGGAGAGAAAGGTTGTAATGGATGTGGAATTTTCTACAGTGTTTAGTGAAAATGACATTACTAATGCAGATTTAATGCCTGATGTGATTAAGTCTCTGCTCCCGGAAGAGGATATGCTGAAGAATATTACCTGTGAAAAAATGTATTATGATGAAAGTATTAATGGAAAAATATTTTGCACAGGACCCGAAAATGCCAGGTATTTTGATGAGTACACTGTACCGGTAATGCACATTTCTGATTATAACAGGGTTGCCGGGGCATATGGTATTGAGAAGTATGAGCTTGAATCGGGAGAATATATGGTTATAGCCGATTACAGACAGTTCGTGGATGAGTATACCAAGGTTTTAAAAAAAGGACATGAAATAGAAGTAAATGGTGAAATGTTTAAACCCGCATATAGTGAATGCAAAAATGGTTTTATAAGGATGAGTGTTACAGAGGATAATACCGGAATAATACTTCTGCCGGATGATGTCAATCTGGAATTTGCGGACTATGTGGAGGCTTACGCAACTGCAAACTATGCAACTGATGATGAGAAAGAGATAGAAAGGTATGATGATTTCTTTCAGTATGAATTTGAAGAAAAATTTGCACAAAAATGCAATGGCTGGAATTTCATCACAATAAATACTGCCAATAATACCATTAATGGCAGTGTAGGAATAAAGGTACTTTTGATATTTATCGGAATATATATTGGAATTATTTTCCTCATCTCCAGTGGAGCTATTCTATCCCTCAAGGAATTGTCGGAAACTGCTGACAGCAAGGATAAGTATATGATTCTCAGAAGACTTGGGGTGGATGAGAGACAAATCAGACATTCCCTCTTTGCCCAGTGCGGTTTGTTCTTCATGTTTCCTTTGAGTCTTGCCATAATTCATTCTGTATTTGGAATTAAAATGGCGATAATGTTGATGGATGTATTTGGACATGGCGGACTCCTTATGTCGATAATTGCATCGGCAGGGGTGATAATTCTGATATATGGACTGTATTTCTTAATTACCTATCTATGTGGAAGAAAGATAATAAGCGAATAATAAAACTATATCAAAATTAAACTAAAAGAGGCGCCGCACCGGTTTTGTGCGACGACCTCTTTTGGTTTATAGATTATATTGACACATTGTGAAATGAAAAAATGATTAAGCCTTACCGACTGAACCGAAAAGCTCCATCTTTTCCTTAACGGTTGCCTTGATGGCATCTGCACCGGGAGCAAGAAGCTTACGAGGGTCAAAGCCTTTGCCTTCAAGATCCTTTCCTGCTTCGATATACTTTCTTGTAGCTTCCTGGAATGCTAATTGACATTCGGTATTAACATTAATCTTTGATACGCCAAGGGAAATAGCCTTCTTAATCATGTCGGCAGGAATACCTGTACCGCCATGGAGAACAAGAGGCATCTCACCTGTCTTTGCCTGGATAGCATCAAGAGTTTCAAAGCTGAGACCAGCCCAGTTTGCAGGATATTTACCATGTATATTACCGATACCTGCTGCAAGCATATCTACTCCAAGGTCGGCAATAGTCTTACATTCTTCAGGGTCAGCACATTCACCCATGCCTACAACACCATCTTCCTCGCCACCAATTGAGCCAACCTCACATTCGATGGAAAGTCCAAGACCATGTGCTACATTAACAAGCTCTGTTGATTTTGCAAGGTTCTCCTCAAATGGATAATGTGAACCGTCAAACATAATTGAAGTAAAACCGGCTTTGATACATTTGTAGCAGCCTTCGTAGGTTCCGTGATCAAGATGAAGTGCAACGGGAACAGTAATTCCTAACTCCTCATCCATAGCCTTAACCATAGCGGCAACAGTCTTGAAGCCGGTCATGTATTTGCCGGCACCCTCAGATACACCTAAGATAACAGGTGACTGGAGCTCTTGTGCAGTCAAAAGAATTGATTTTGTCCATTCAAGGTTATTGATATTAAACTGACCAACTGCATAATGACCTGCCTTAGCCTTTTTCAACATCTCTGTAGCTGAAACTAACATTTTACGTTCCTCCATTAATTTTATATTTGGGAATAGACTAAGCAGATTCCCATGTATGGTAGGATTATACTATAGAATGGGATAAAAATAAAGGGATTTTCCAAAATGAAAAAGAATAAAAAAGTTCTTGCCAATAAAAGGCCTTTATGATATTATCTTTATCTGTGATATATTTTTTATATTCCTTGCTTCCTATTGATTGGGAGGCCACTAGACCATAAGGAGGTGCAATAACATGAACAAGTATGAATTAGCGTTGGTTGTTAGTGCAAAGATCGATGATGACGCTAGAACAGCAGCTGTTGATAAGGCTAAGGCTATTATCGAAAAGGCAGGCGGTACTGTTACTAACGTTGATGAATGGGGTAAGAAGAGATTAGCTTACGAAATTCAGAAGATGAAGGAAGGTTATTATTACTTCATCCAGTTCGACGCAAACCCAGACAGTCCAGCTCAGATAGAAGCTAATGTTCGTATTATGGAATCTGTTATCAGATATCTTTGTGTCAGACAGGACGCAGAGTAAGATAAGGAGGAATTCCGATGAACAAGGTAATTTTGATGGGTCGTTTGACTCGTGATCCGGAGGTTAGATATTCACAGGGCGCTGAGCCTTTAGCTATAGCCAGGTATACGTTGGCAGTGGACAGACGTGGAAGAAGAGATGCGAATGGCGGTGACCAGAGTGCAGATTTTATCCAGTGTGTTTCATTCGGAAGAACTGCTGAATTTGCTGAGAAGTATCTTAAACAGGGAACCAAGATGCTGATTACCGGCAGAATTCAGACAGGAAGCTATACCAATAAGGATGGCAACAAAGTATATACTACTGAGGTTGTAGTTGAGGAACAGGAATTTGCGGAGAGCAAATCCACAGCATCCGGTAATGGAGGATATCAGTCAGAGGAGAGACCGGTAGCTTCGGCTGCAAGTACCGATGGATTTATGAGTATTCCGGAAGGAATAGAGAACGATTTACCGTTTAAGTAAGATGGAGGTAAATATAATGGCTGTAAATAAGACAGAGAAGATGGATCGTGCAGATGCTCCTATGAAGAGAAGACCTATTCGAAGAAGAAAAAAGGTTTGTGTATTCTGTGCGGATAAGAATTCGGTTATAGACTACAAGGACGTTAATAAGCTCAAGAGATATATATCAGAAAGAGGCAAAATTCTTCCTAGAAGAATCACAGGAAACTGTGCTAAGCATCAGAGAGCTTTAACTGTAGCTATTAAGAGATCAAGACATGTAGCTATTATGCCATATGTAGTTGAGTAATTAAAATGTAAGCTGACGGGAGGATGTTTTACTTTAACGGTGGACATCCTCCCATTTATATACATATAATACTGAAAGGGAGAACAAAATGTACGAGAAAAAAAGCATATTCCCGGTGATTAATATCATCATTTCCTTTTTGATGACAGTATGGGCAGCATGGAAAACCTATAGTGTATTTTATGGCTCGTATAAGCTTGTGACTTATATATTATTTGCATTTTCGTTTGATGTTATAGGTGGTGTACTTGTTTTGCTTTTTGCTCTTAGTATAGGAAAAAGAGATAAGAATCCGGAGCTTAATTATAAACCGCTTATTGGATTTAATATATTTATGCTGGCAGCGTATGGAGTATTTCTTATAGCCTTTCATCTTATCCTGGTGATTAAAATCCTCAAGTTTATGGGGATTATGTAGAAAAATGTCATATATGCTTCTTGTAAAAAAATATATATTGTATTAAAATTATGGTAATTGTGCAATATTGAGGGCTTTAGGCCTTCACCGGCATGATTACTATATTTTTTTAGGCAGAGGTATTTATGGCTCTTAAGCATGTAATGATTAATGATATAATTTCAGAGCATAGTGCACGAATGAATAATCTAAAAAAGTATTACCCCTTTTTCGTGCTAAGTGAAACTACATTTTCCCAATACAAGGAAGGGAAATATAGTTTTCTTGACATGGGATATATTACTATGGCATCTCTTCGTTTCTTTATCAACGAAAATAATTTCCATGAAAAAAATATTACATACGAGGAATATGAAGATTTTTTACTTGAATTGCTCAGAAGAGATTTTAATCTGAAGGAGACTCAGGAGGAAGAAAAACACCTGGCTCTTTTTGTATTTGATAAGCTGAAAAATGATGGCAGGGCATTTGAATTCAGATTTTTCGACCCGGAGAGCCATAGCCATAAGGTGGCGAGAGTAAGACTGATTGACAGCAGGCTGGAGAATGGGCATGTATATTATAGTATTACTCCCGAAGCCATAGAATTTTATCTGGATACAAAAGAAGTTAAGGATGAAAGCAGAATAAATGTAGCCCAGCTTCTTCTTGAAAAAATGATAAGTTCAAATAATTTCAAGGGTGGAATAGATGTGGTAAGAAGAATTAACAGTCAGGTTACCCAGCTTATCCTTGAAAAAGAGAAGGTCCTGAAGCTTTTGGGAATAGATGTATTTGAGGGCGTTAAGGCCTATGAAACTTACATGGCAACAACAGCCGGGTGGTTTTCTGAGGAGCAAAAGCTTTTTGCTAAAAATAAAGCATTGGTGGAAAAGGCTATTGAAAAGGCATCTGGTGAAAACAGTAAAGAAAAAAACTCACTCAGGTCAAAGGCATTGGAGGAGGTAAGTACTCTTGAGACAGAGCTTAAGCGTACTATATACAATCACAGCAGACTTATATCAGAGACTGCGGAGCTTACCAGGGTGTCTGACAATATAATTGCCAGGGCAAAGCTTAAAAAGCTGCGGCCTGTTTTTGATTTTGAGCAATATCTTACAGACATAATGAAAAAAGACAGCCCCGGTCTCATGGAGGAGATAATTATGCCATTGCTTGCTCCAAAGATATACAGGAGCTTTTCCATGAAATCTATCGATAATCTTCTTACTCTTAAGGGAGAGGACAGGACTAAGGGAGAAAGGTTGGAAAAGCAGGTCCTTGATCCGGATTTTATGTATGATGATGAGATACTTGACAAAAGAATGGGCAGCAATTTTGCAAGACTTTTTTATGAACTGCTGGATCAGATAAATAAGTGGGGGAAAATCAGCCTTCAGGAGTTTAATGGCATTCTTGAGATTAAATTCGGAGAAGAGATATTTGCAAACAGGGATTATTATTCTTTTTTGGTACACCTGGCAGGCAAGAGACAGTATTCGGTAAAAGAAATGATTGATAAGCAGGATACTCTTCTGGAAGAAATGGTTGTGCAGAATATGGATTCACAGGAGCTGGAACGATTTGCAAACGTGGAATTTGTAATAGAGTTTGGACATGAGGATATTGAAATTGAATCCTGTATTGCACCTGAAAACAAAGATAAGGAAAGCTTTAAGATTACAAATATGCTGTTTGAAAGGAGATTGGGAAGCTGATGGAGGGAAGAAGCTTAGAAAAGGCGCTTGATATATACGCTGCTCTTATTACAGGAAAGGAAGTTTCCCGCTCTAATCCTGACACGAGAGATATATATGAGGAATATTATTCTAATCAGGGTGTGTATGACATATTGAGCCAGCTTGTAAAAAAATTGAATCTTAATATTTTTGAATATAATGAGGGAATATACCTTACTGCGGGTGAGGGAAACAGGGTATTCGGATATACCAATGACGACATAAAAAAGCAGCTTGGACTCAGACTGAACAAGGAATTATATATGATTTACTTTATAATGTACAACATTTTATTGCTGTTTTACAGAGATTCTGCGGCATATCAGGTCAAGGAATATGTAAAGCAGGAGGATGTAATCAGTCAGGTAAGCACATATTTGTCCTCCATAACCTCGGATATCTCAATTTATTCCATGGATGAAATATCAGAGGAAAGCTTTAAGGCTATAGGTCTTTTGTGGGACGAGCTGCCGGTAGTTACATCTGAGGATAAGGAAAGAAACAGGGCTTCAAGAGCCTCAAGGACCGGATATGTAAAGCTTGCTTTCAACTTTCTTACGGAACAAAAATTATTTATCTCTCTTGAGGACAGATACTACCCTACGGACAGATTTAAGGCAATAGTAGAAAACTATTTTGAAGAATACAAAGGTAAAATATATAAGATATTGGGAGGTGAAGCTGATGCCTAGCATTAACAGAATAAGGGTAAACAATGTAAAATACAATTTTGGCACTCAGTTTTACGATGATTTTACCATGCGCCTGTATGGAAAAAACACTCTTTACGATTTGGCAAACGGTGGGGGAAAGAGTGTGCTTATGCTTCTTTTGCTGCAAAATATGATTCCTAACTGTACCCTGGATGAAAAACAGCCTATAGAAAAGCTTTTCCGTACCGGGAATAACAATACGGTAATTCATTCCCTTGTAGAATGGAAGCTGGATGACGGAGATTCAAAGGAAGGCTACCGGTATATGACAACCGGATTTTGTGCCAGAAAAGCAAAGGATGTTGAAAATGAAGTGGAGACAGGCAGAGAAGTCGCCTCTGTAGAATATTTCAACTATTGTATTTTTTACAGGGAATATAATAAAAATGATATTATTAATCTTCCTCTGGCAAAGGATGGGGAGAGAATATCTTTTCAGGGGCTTAAGAATTATTTGAAGGATCTTGCACATAGAGATATGAGCCTGACTGTAAAGATTTTTGACAGAAAAGGAGAATACCAGAGATTTATAAGCGAATATGGAATTCATGAAAGCCAGTGGGAGATTATAAGGGGAATTAATAAAACTGAAGGCCATGTGAGAACTTATTTTGAAAGTAATTATAAAACTACCAGAAAAGTGGTAGAAGATCTTTTTATTGAGGAAATAATTGAGAAGGCATTTATGGTTAAGACCATGAGGGAGGAGTCGGGAGAGGATTCCATGGCCAAAATGCTTATGGATATAAAGGAACAGCTTACAGCTCTGGCAAAGAAAAAGAAGGATATAGCCTCCTATGATCGCCAGATTGAATTGATTAGTGTGCTGGGGGATAAGGTTGCTTCTTTCATGGAGCTGTATAAGGAGCAAAGTGAATTGACAGGATTAATGGCTGATATCTGTGTTACAGGTGAGCACTATGCCTCCTTAAGTCGGGAAAAGGCGGATTCACTTAAGATTGCCAGTGAAGATAAACGCCTTGAGAAGAATAAGCAGAGAGAAAAAATAGAATGTCTCAAGGTGGAAAGGGATAAAAGAAAATTAGATGAGCAGCGTGAAAATAGTAATGTAATTTTAAAGCGTATAGAGGAATGTAAGGCAAGAGTAGAAGAAATCAGCAAAGAGACAGATTTTAAGGAAAGCGGCAATGAGTATCTTGGATATATGGAAGACATGAAAAAGTACAGACAGTATGAAACTGTGGTTAAAACCCTGCTTTCTGAGTCGAAATTTGATGAAAAGCTGCTATATACATATGTATATAATATTAAAAACAATATGGATGTTGTAATGACCCATATCAGAGGGCAGATAGAAGCTTGTGAAAATTCCATAAGGGAAAAAAGGCTGAAGAATGAATATAATGAAAAAATGCTGCAGGAGGCCTATACTGCCAGGGCTGTGGCAGAGAGCACAAAAAAACAGGCAGACGAGGAAATAGTAAGGCTTAGCGAAAATTTGTCACATATCAGATTATCTATGAATGATATCAGCTTTTCTGATTCTGAAGCACAGCTTTCAAAGGTGAGAAATGCAATGGATATCTGCCGCAAAAAGCTGGAAGAGTGTAGGAATGATATATTAAAAAACAGGGAAATAGAAAATGAACACAGGGTTGAGCTTTCGATTCTTATTTCACAGCTCGATGCCAATGAGAAAAAGCTGCAGGAGCTTAAAGCAGGAGAAAGTGAATATGAAGAAGCCGCCCAAAAGCTGGAAAGCTTGAAAACAGTATATGGGGGAGAAGCTGAAGAGAAGCTTTCCGAAATAATTTCACTAAGAATCAATAATAGTATATTGGAGATAGGGGAGCTTAAAAAAAGCATAGAGGAAAAGAACCAAAAGGTAGAACGTCTGGAAGAGGGAAGAATAGTGGATTTGTCCTATGGAGCAGCCAGAATAATTGATTATATCGAATCAAGGCATGGGATTACTGCTCTTGGAGGAATGGACTATCTTTCAGCACTTCCAAAAGAAAAACAGAACAAAATACTGGCATCAAATCCGGAACTGCCTTATGGTGTTGTTGTTAAAGACTATGAAATTATCCATGATGATCCTAATATTTTTTCGGTGGACACAGGGGATATATCTGTCAATATATACGATATGGATTCTGTTGAGGAAAAAGGTGTGGTCTATGGGGAAAATGTATTTCCCGTACATTCTGCACCTGAATATCTTACAACCGAAGCTACAATACAGATTCTTGTTGACAGGGAAAAGGATGAATGTAACCAGATTAAACAGCACCTTCAGGTTAAGGAGGAAATGCTTAATACATACCGGCAGGACCTGGAATTTGTAATCAGACTGTTCCGGGGGGATATATTGTCTCTGGGAGAGAAACTTGCCGAAGCCCGCAATAAAAAAGAGGAGCTGGAAAAGAGCATAGAGGAAGAAAGAAAAAGCATAAAAAAGTACACTGCCATTATAGATAATAGTGACAGCAGCAAATCAGAATTGGAAAAGGAGCTGGAGGAGCTTATCCAGGATGAAAACAGGCTTTCTACCATAGAAAAGCTTTCAGAGATAATCAGTGGACAGGAGAGTATTTCTGACGCGTCCCGGGAAAATATAATCAGGCTGGATGAAAAGATAAGTGAGCTTACCGATAAAAAAGCAGACGAAGAGGTTATCCTGGCTGATGATGAGGCAAAATTGAAAGGCCTTGAAAGAAAGTTATATGATTTAAACAGCCAATGGGAGAATAATTACAAAAATTATTACGACCCGGATGGGGATTATCAGGTGCTATCTTATACAGAGGATGAATTAAAGGCCAGATTTACAGCTATGCTTCAGGGAAGTGACAGAGATACCAGAATGATTGAAGACAAAAGAGCTATTATGGACACTCTCAGGGAAGCTATGGACAGAGCTGTAAAGACTATTGAAAAGAGAGGAATAAGTCTGGAAAAACTGTCAGATTACCACTACAGGGGATTACTGTTTGAAACTGACGGGGAGGCACTTTTGGCACTGGAAAAGGCAAAGGATAATGCACAGAGCCATCTGAATAATCTGGAGGATGAGTATAAAAAACAGGTATCCGTTATTAACCGTCTGGAAGGAAGTATAGATTATGCGATAAAAAATATCCAGGATGCCTATGGCGGCTATCAGGAAACAAGCAGTAGCCTGTCAGAAATAATTTCCAGCCTGGAGAATGGTGAAGAAATATTGAAAAGGCTTGAAAAAGAAGCATCAGACAGGGATGAGGAATATAGAAAATACCTAAAAGAACAAAGATATATGGAGGAACTGTATAAGGATGTAAAAAGGATAGTTGATACCAACAATATAAGCCTTAAACAGGCATCTCTTATAATGGACGACAGAGAAGACTTACGGAATATATTTGAAGACAAGCTTTTAAGGTTTGACAGGAATAATAAAAAGCTTGAAAAGGCAAAAAATGAGCTTCTTAAGTTTAAGGGGAATACATCTTCGGCATTGGATCAGATGGAGGTATACGAGCTGGCAGGAACAATAAGAAACGATGTACCGGTGCCGGAGGATTATTCACAGGCAGAGGAATTGCTTAAAAACCTGAAGCAAATACAGGAATATATTGTTCTGGAAAAAAGCAGAATCGCAAAAAGTCTGGGGGATATGGAAACTCTCAAGGAAAACTTTGAGGAGCAATGCCTGCAAAGATGCCTTGATGTGAAAACTGAGCTGGACAAACTGCCAAAGCTTTCAAGAATCGTATCTGAGGGTGAGGTTATCCAGGTGGTTGGGCTTAATGTGCCATATATCAAGGAGGACTTTCAAAAACAGAGAATGTCCCAGTATATTGACCGGATAGTAGCACAGGCCGACGACTACGAAAATAGCAGGGAACGAATAAAGTTTATTCGTAACAGCCTGACATTAAAGAAGCTTTTTGGTGTGATAGTTACAGATATGAATGCAATAAAGCTAAGCCTTTACAAAAGAGAAAGAATAAAGGAACAAAGCAGATATTTAAGATATGAGGAGGCAGTAGGAAGCACAGGACAGTCCCAGGGTATATATATACAGTTCCTTGTATCTGTTATAAATTATATTGCAGGAATGTACAATTCAGGCAATGAGGATATTAGGACCAAAACTATATTTATTGATAATCCTTTCGGTGCTGCCAAGGATGTATATATATGGGAACCTATATTTGCACTTCTTAAGGCTAATAATGTTCAGCTGATTGTACCGGCAAGGGGAGCAACCCCGGCGATAACAGGGAGATTTGATGTCAATTATATTTTAGGACAGCAGATGTCAGGCGGTAAACAGCTTACTGTGGTTACCGACTTTACAAGCTCTGTTGACCAGGATGAGCTGGAGTATAAGGATCTGGAATATGACCAGGTCAGCTTTGATTTTATATAGAGGTGAGGTAAAAAAATGCATTATAAAGAAGTAAAGGCTATTTTATCTCCTCAAAACGGAATGAATATATACAGAGGTTGTACTCATGGATGTATATATTGCGATTCCCGTAGTAAATGTTACAGAATGAATCATGATTTTGAGGATGTGGAGGTAAAGTATAAGGCAGATGAGCTTTTAGAGCATACATTAAAAAGAAAGCGTTCCCGGAGCATGATTTTTACAGGCTCAATGACTGATCCCTATATTCCTCTTGAAAAAGAGCTGCAGCTTACAAGAAGATGTCTCAACCAGATTGAACGTATGGATTTTGGGGTGGTTATTCATACCAAATCTAATCTTATAATGAGGGATATTGATATTCTTGAACGAATAAATAAAAAAACCAAATGCATAGTTGCTATGACTCTTACCACATATGATGAAAATCTTTGCAGGATAATTGAACCCGGTGTATGCACCACCGGGGAAAGGTTTGATGTGCTCATGGAAATGAAAAAAAGGGGGATTCCCACTATAGCATGGCTTACTCCGTTTTTACCATTCATTAATGATACAGAGGAGAATCTTAAAGGACTTATGGATTATTGTATACAGGCCGGAGTATATGGAATAGTGAATTATGGCATCGGACTTACATTGAGGGAAGGCAGCAGGGAGTATTTCTATGAAAAACTTGATGAAAGGTTTCCGGGGATCAGGGAGAAGTACATAAAAGAATACGGAAATGCATATGAGGTAACCAGTAAGGAAAGCCAAAGACTTATGAAAATATTTACCGGGTTATGTGAGAAAAATAATATTGTATACGACAAACAGGAGCTTTTCCGGTACATGAGAGAGTACAAAAATAAGACTATAGGAACCCAGATGTCTTTGTTTGATTTTCTGGGATAGTATGTTATACTGAAACTAATAATGTAAATTATGGAGGCACACAATGGGAAAAAATAACGGAGGAAATATTCAAAAATCATCCAGAAGCAATAATGTAAATACAAAGGGAACAGTAACGACTGCGGGAGATGACGTACATTTAACGGTTTATACCCTGCTGTCTCTGATTGCTGTAGCCGTTGCGGGGATTACTACCGGATTAGCAGGAGCACTTTCAGCCAATCCTGCATTTTATGGCGTTGATACCATTTATGGTAATGGGTACTATAGTACTTATATTCATATGGTTTCCCAGGCATTGTTTGACGGAACTGATGAAGGACCTATCAAGCTATTGTTTATTATTTCTGCAGTTGTCGCAGGACTCGGAGCATTTATTGCTCTTGCAGATATCATATGTGCCATGAATCCTTTGAAAAAACCAAAGACAATTTTTTCATGGATATCTCTTATACTGTCTATAGGAGCTATGGTGCTTTATATAGTCGGATTTGTTAAAGTATATAAGGTCGCTGTGGATACGGATTTCTTTGAGAGAGGATTCAAATTTACAATTATGGTGGGGACAGGTATAGCTCATGTTATAAATGTGATTGCTATGGCAGGTAATATAATAGGAAATTACATTGGGCTGAAAAGATATAATAAAAACGGAAAAGCATATTAAGAAAGGCAGGTATATGTTATGGCATTTTCAGATTTTGTAAAGTCGGTAAAAAATGAAACAGGGGATGCGATTGAGATTACAAAGCTCAAATCAAAAATAAGCAAGGAAAAAACCAATATCAAGGATTGTTATGAAAAGATAGGTGAGCTGGTCTATGAAAAATATAAGGCTCAGGGCTCGGCAGAGGATTCACTTATGGACTGCCTTAGAAAAATTGACAGCTCAAGAGCTGCAATTGACGGATACAATAAAGAAATTTCCAGGATAAAAATGAACTAGAGACAGGGGACATATGAAATGAATTATAACGAATTAAGTCTAAAGATGCATGAGGAAAACCATGGAAAGGTCGAGGTTACTTCAAAGGTAAGCATAAAAAGCAGAGATGATCTCAGCACGGCATATACACCGGGAGTAGCTGAGCCATGCAGAAAAATCAGGGATAATAAGGCAGATGTGTACAAATATACCTGTAAGTCCAATATGGTTGCAGTTATATCGGATGGAACAGCTGTTTTGGGACTGGGAGATATAGGCCCCGAGGCTGCCATACCTGTTATGGAAGGAAAGGCCATTCTTTTCAAGGAATTTGGTGGAGTTGATGCTTTTCCTATATGTCTTGATACAAAGAACGTTGATGAGATTGTTGAAACCGTTAAGCGTATAGCTCCTGTTTTTGGAGGAATAAATCTCGAGGATATATCAGCCCCAAGATGCTTTGAAATTGAAAAAAGACTTAAGGAGGAGCTGGATATTCCGGTATTTCATGACGACCAGCATGGTACAGCCATAGTTGTTTCCGCCGGATTGATTAATGCTCTGAAGCTTGTGAAAAAGCCATTTAGTCAGGCTGATATTGTTATAAATGGTGCCGGTTCAGCCGGAATTTCCATATGCAGACTTTTGTTACAGCTTGGAATTGGAAATGCAGTTCTGGTGGATAAAAATGGTGCACTGTGCCCTGGGGAGGAATGGATGAATCCTGCCCAGAAGGAGATGGCAGAAATTACTAATAAAAACAGGGAAAGGGGATCACTGGCAGATATAATTAGGGGCAAGGATGTATTTATCGGAGTGTCAGCCCCTGATATTGTAAATGCGGATATGGTAGCCTCAATGGCTAAGGATGCCATTGTTTTTGCTATGGCTAATCCTACCCCTGAGATTATGCCTGAGGAGGCAAAGAAGGGCGGCGCCAGGGTCATGGCTACAGGACGTTCGGATTATCCTAACCAGATAAATAATGTTTTAGTATTTCCGGGAATATTCAGAGGGGCACTTGATGCCAGAGCAACAGGAATTACTGAGGAAATGAAGATGGCAGCAGCGAGAGCCATTGCATCAATTATTACAGATGAGGAGCTTAATGAGGAATATATTATTCCGGGAGCTTTTGACGAGAGAGTGGCAAAGGTTGTGGCAAAGGCTGTATCTGATGAAGCCAAAAAGCTTGGTATAACAAAATAGATTATTAAGGAGTAAACGGATGGATAACAAGGTAGCAGACGTCCTTTCTGAGGTAAATAAAGTAATTAAAGGTAAAAATCAGGTCGTAACAAAGGTACTGGCAGCTATAATTGCCGGGGGGCATATACTAATGGAGGATATCCCCGGAGTGGGAAAAACCACACTTGCAACTACCTTCGCCAGAGCCATGTCCTTAGATTATAAAAGAGTGCAATTTACCCCTGATGTCCTGCCCAGCGATATTCTGGGCTTTTCCATGTATAATGCAGGTACAAAGGAATTTGAATACCGGCAGGGTTCGGTTTTTTGTAACCTTTTTCTGGCTGATGAAATAAACAGAACTTCACCAAAGACCCAGTCTGCTCTTTTGGAGGTTATGGAGGAAGGAACTGCAACTGTAGACGGAGTAACCAGAAAGCTTCCGGATCCCTTTATAGTAATTGCAACGGAAAACCCTTATGGCTCGTCAGGTACTCAGATGCTGCCTGAATCACAGTTAGACAGATTTATGGTATGTCTTTCCATGGGATATCCCGCTCATGATGACGCGGTGGAAATACTTAAGGGAAATGCATTAAAACCGGTTAATAATGTGTCACAGATACTATCCTTGGAAGAACTTGTGAATTTAAGAAATATGACCGGAAACCTGTATGTACATGATGCCATATATGATTATGTTGTATCTTTGGTTGAGGCAACCAGAGCTATGGACATATTTTCCATGGGCGCAAGCCCAAGAGGAACAATTGCCCTTCTTAATATGGCTAAAGCTATGGCTGTAATCAATGGCAGAGATTTTGTGACTGCAGAGGATGTTCAGAGTGTCGTAAAAGATACTCTTGGGCACAGAGTAAAACTGAGTGCAAGAGGGAAGGCCCAGGGAATGACCATAGGGCAGGCTCTGAGTATGGTTTTGAATTCTGTTGTGACACCCAGAAATTAGAATTACATAGATATTGTTTAAAATAATTGTATGGAAAATTTGTTTAGAATAACTGGATATATTATTTTGCTTACACTGGATGTGCTGCTGTATTTGTTTTTGCATAGTCATTTTGTATTTATGGTTCTTGTGCTTATGCTGACAGCACCCGTTATTTCTCTTGTATGTACATATATTCTTAAGAAAAAAATCACAGCTAAGGTTATATACTGTGGAGGAAATGTATATGGCAGACAGGGAGACGAGATTTTTTTTAAGATATGTATTAATAATAAAACTCCCTTTCTTTCTCTTGACAGCAGGGTACATATTACGGTAACCAATTCCTTCCTTAAAACAGGAGGAGAACAGATAATTGAGGTTCCCATTCATGCATTTAACGGATATTCATTGGATGTTCCTATAATTTCAAAACTTCCGGGTATTGTTTCCCTGGAAGTAACAAGAATTGATATAAAAGACATTATGGGCTTTCACTTTTTTAAAAGCTATTGTCACGGAAAAAAGGAACTGGTGGTGCTCCCACTGGAGCAGAATGAGGAATATAATGAAGCTCTGGGTCTTGAAACAGGAATGCTGGAGAGCGAAGAGAGTACCAAAAGAGGAAATGATTTTTCGGATGTCCAGGAGATAAGAGAATATATTCCGGGAGACAGACTTATGAGCATTCATTGGAAGCTGTCTGCAAAAAGAGACATACTTATGGTTAAGGACAGAGTAAGCATGTCAGACAAACAGATGGTTATTTTACCGGAGCTTTGTAATTGTGATCTTCTTATCCTGGTCAGGATAATAGTAACAACCTACTCAGTTATATGCAGCCTGGTAAAAGATAAAACAACAGTCAGACTATTATACTGGAGTATGAATAGATTTGAGTACGAGGATACAAGGCTGGACTATATTGAAGATGTAGATGATGCATTTGCAAAAATGTTCTATGAGGATACCTACGGAGAGTATGATCTTGGGGCATCATATATGGCTGATGTACACCCGGAAATGAAAGCGTTTGTTCATGTTTCTGCTGACAGAGGCCGGGTATCTGTCACTGTAAGGGAGAACAGCTAGTGGGAAAAAAGGGAAAAGAAAAGGACACACCGGTTGAACTTTGTTATGGAATAACATTGTCTCCGGCGTTCTTTGAAAGGAAAGAAAACCGTGCATTGACTCTTATGGTAAAAGGATTTATTGTATACCTTTTGTCTATGGGCAGCATAGGCTTTTATCTATCGGCAGTTAATGCCCAATATAATATATTGCTATGTCATTTTGTTATTGGTGCCATGGCTTTTTTGTGTTCTTTTTTGTATTACAGGCTTCTTACGGAAAATCTTGGGTATCTTTTAATTTTTGTTGTCTTTGGTATCCTGGTTTACTATTTCCGAATATATATAAACAGTGGCTTTTATGCATTGGTAAATATGACAGTGGATTTGGCATCACAGTATCTTAATGTGGATATTCAGAGGCTTTATACGGAGCAGATAGAGGACAGGTACGTTACTGTTACATTTACATCCCTTTTTATAGGGATTGTCCTCGACATACTTTTAAATGTGTATATATCCAGACGAATGCAGTATGTTAATGCCCTGCTTGTAGTAATGGGTCTTAACCTTATTCCTCTGTATCTTACAGAGGAACCGGATATGTTATATGCGGCTATGGTAATAGGAGGCATATCGATGGCTTATGTCCTCAAATCGGGAAAACACTATAGCCCCCAGATGAACGTAAAACGTGACGATTTTGTATTTACCCGTAAGGGAAGAAGAAAGTCAAAAAGGAAAAGCATTTCCTATGTATATGATGTAAAGGTTATGCTTCAGGCAGGCTTAAGAGCTGCCCTGGTGGCTTTTTGCATAATACTTGTGGTGAGTGTGGTAAGACCCAAGGAAAGGTTCAATGTAGGATATGGTGGAAACAAATATAAAGAACTTACTATGGCTGGAGTGACAACCCTGCTTGTAGATGGTCTGAGCGGATTTTTTGACCAAAGGGAAAGCCGTGGCGGCGTTTATGGAGGAGAGCTTGGAAATGTATCCTCAATAAGGCTGGATCATGAGACTGACCTTGTTGTAAAATTTACACCATATACATATGACCGGATTTACCTTAAGGGATTTGAGGCTGTGGATTACATTCCTTATTCAAACAGATGGACAAATTCCGGGGATGTGGCAGGTTATACATACACTGAGGCTGATGCCCTTGAAGCTGCCTATGACAATCAGGATGTGGGTACTGCCAGAGGTATAATGGAGATTATTATGGTTGGAGTAAATCCTTCAACCACATATATACCGTACTATTCTAACAGTTGGGAAAAGGAAGAACTAAAGGAAACAGTTATATTTTATCCAAGAGAGGATCAGAATGCCACAATAATAACTGAAGCCGGATATCAGGATGCCCCTTACACTGCCGGAGATTTGTATGTACCTGAGGAAAATAGGGATGCAATAGAAAAATTGTGTAAAAATATAGATCCTGCCCTAACTCAGGAGGAAAAGATTGATGCACTGAAGGATTATTATCAGAATAATATTCCTTATACCATAAGACCGGGAAGGACTCCTAAAAACCAGGATTTTGTGAACTATTTTTTGAATGATAACCAAAAGGGATACTGTGTACATTTTGCAACCGCAGCTGTACTTGCCTTTCGCTATATGGGAATACCGGCCAGATATGTAGAGGGATATGCCATAGATTACAACCAGATAGAGGATGGAACTTTGCTTGAAGGTGATTACCGGGATTATTACAGTGGATATTCTGAGCTTGGGAAAACAGCACCGGTGCAGGTTAATGTTACAGATGCTGATGCCCACGCATGGGTTGAGGTATACATAGCCGGAAAGGGCTGGATACCTGTTGAAGTGACTCCTGCAGGGGAAGCGGAAGAGGTAGAAGATTTCTGGGATATGTTTAATGATGTTATGGAAAATGACAAGGATTCGCAGACAGATAACGCAGCCGGCAATCTGGTTAATTTCAGGGTGTCCGGTAAAGTAATACGGTTTATTGCATATTTCCTTATAGCGGCAGCCTGTTTGTCTGCAGGTATTATAATAACAGTTTACGCAATCGGACAAATTGTAAAATACATAAGATATAGGAAGGCGGGAATAAGTGATCGTCTCATCATCATATATTCTGCTTATTGCAAAAAAAAGAGAAAAAGAGACGACGAATTTGCTAATAAAATGAATTATTCGGCACAGATACAATATCTTGCAGGATTAAACGGCAAAAAAGATGATTGTGACAGGGTAACTGATATATTGGAAAGAGCCGGATTCTCTGATAAAGAGATAAGTACAGATGAATACAATCTGGTAAAAAGCTGGCTTCGGTAATCAAATTATCATTTCCGGCATAAAAATCTTTACTTTGCAAAATACTCATAGTACAATGAACACTATGAAATTTCCAGACAAGGAGTAATTTTATGAAGACCAGCAGAGTGGAAAATGCATCTAGAAATGTGGTTTTCGGAATGATTTTGAAGGGATATCAGGTATTGATGCCCTTTATTATGCGTACAGTTATGCTGTACTATATGGGAAAAGAATATCTTGGACTCAACAGTCTGTTCGGTTCCATACTATGGATACTTAACCTGGCGGAATTGGGTGTAGGATCGGCTATGGTATACAGTATGTATCAGCCTATTATAGACGAAGATACAGAACAAATATGCGCATTGCTAAAACTTTATAGAAAGTATTACAGAATCATCGGACTGGTAATAGGTTTGGCAGGAACAGTGATTACACCCTTTATTCCACATTTAATTAAGGGGGATGTCCCTTCTGATATAAGTATATATGTGGTTTATTGGCTTAATCTTCTCTGTACGGTACTGTCATATTGGCTTTTTGCATACAAAAACAGTCTTATAATGGCACATCAGCGCAATGATGTAATAAGCAAGGTAACCCTTGCCACAAATACCTTTCAGTATTTTGCCCAGTTTGCAATAATAATCTTTATAGGAGATTATTATATATATCTTATTACGGCTATTGTAACCCAGGTTATTACAAATGTGGTTACTGCAGTGTGTGCATCTAAGATGTATCCGGAATATAAGCCTAAGGGTACTATGAAAAAAGAATATTCACAAAAGATAAACCAGAGAATTAAGGATTTGTTTACCATGAAACTTGGGAATGCTATTGTATCCTCGGCAGACTCTATAGTTGTTTCAAGTTACCTCGGTCTTACAATGGTTGCCATATACAATAATTACTTTTATATTCTCACGGCCGTATGGAACATAGGCAGAGTTGTGCTGGCATCCTGTACTGCCGGAATAGGAAATAGTCTTTTGTCGGAATCAAAGGAAAAAAATTATGAGGACATGAAAAAATTTACATTTATAATGGCGTGGATATGTGGATTTTGCAGTGCCTGTCTTTTGTGCCTTTTCAGACCGTTTATGATAATATGGGCAGGGGAAGAACTTACATTGGGATATCCGGCTGTAATAGCATTTGTGCTTTATTTTGCGGTTGAGCAGATAAACCAGATATTTATAACTTACAAGGATGCGGCAGGTATCTGGCATGAAGACAGATTCAGACCACTTATAACTGCCTTTGCCAATCTGATACTCAGTATAATATTTGTACAGTTCTGGGGTATATATGGAGTAGTTTATGCAACAGTTGTTTCGGAAATAGTTATCAGTATGCCATGGATTCTTCATAACATTTTTACAACAATGTTTAAAAGAAGTATGAAGGAGTATGTCCTCCGTATTCTTCTTTATGCCGTAGTAATTGCGATAGTATCCTGCGTTACATTTGGAATAACAGGCTTCATACCTGATTATAATATTCTCTGGCTGCTTGTAAAAGGCATTGCGGCAGCAGTGATAAGCAACGGACTGTTTCTTCTGGCATATTATAGGACCAGAGAGTTTGGACAGGTCAGGGAGATTGTCCTAAGGATTTTGAAACGGGGAAATGCATAGTGAAATGTTAAATGCTAAATAAAAAATAAAAAAGTGCTTGCATTTTAAAAACAGTATGTTATAATACAAATACAATCTCCCCAAAGATTGTATATAAGAATGAGGAAGGCTTGCAGCTTGTCTGTAAGTCTTCCGATTTTTTTACTTAAAAAAACAAAAACTTTTAAGCTGCTGAATAAATGTGAGTGGAACTTATAGAAACAGGAACGGATATTATGTCATACGTTAGATTAGATAAGTATCTGGCAGACGGAGGCTATGGAACCAGAAGCCGGGTGAAGGAAATGCTGAAAAAAAATGTTGTAAGGGTTAATGGCATGCCGGTGGTAAAGGGTGACTACAGAATTGATACAGACAGGGATAAGGTGCTTGTTAATAATAATGAAGTAGTCTATAACAGGTTTGAATACTATATGCTGAATAAACCTCAGGGTGTGGTTTCTGCTACAAAGGATAGTCGGGATAAGACAGTTGTTGATCTTATACGGGAAAACAAGAGAAGGGATTTGTTTCCTGTAGGCAGACTGGATAAGGATACAGAAGGCTTGCTGATTATAACTAATGACGGAAAGCTTGCCAATAATCTTCTTGCCCCGGGTAAGCATGTTGCCAAGAGTTATTATGTAACTGTTCTGGGTGAAATATGTGCCGGACATATAAAGGCATTGGAGGAAGGAATAGACATCGGGGATGATTTAATCACTGCACCGGCTGGATTTGAAGACTTAACCATAAGCTGTACAGATGGCAAAATACAATCATCCGGTGTTATAACTATTACTGAGGGAAGATATCATCAGATAAAAAGGATGTTTATGTCCCTGGGACTTCCGGTTATATATCTCAAAAGAATGTCAATGGGGGCGTTGAAATTAGATGACACTCTCTTGTGTGGAGATTATCGGAAACTCACTCCTGAGGAGATTTCGCTTCTAAAATCAGGAAAATAGAACATATTGAAATGCGAGGCATCAGGCATAATTATTGTACAAAAGCCCGCTGTACAAGGCTTTGTTATATACAGAGCCCGGCTTTTTTGCTGCATCTGGATATGTTACAATGAGCTTATTCACATAAGCTATCGGATCAATGGTAAGTCTTTCTGTAGATTGGTGAATGTCAGTTGTAAGAGAAGAGTCATTCAAAAAAAGCCTGAACAGACTTCCGTCTTCAATTCTGCTTTTCACAGTAGTGGTGTCATAGCTGAGTCTTCCGTTGTCATCTACATTAAGCCCTGCTTCTTCAAGCCCCTGCCTGTGATGCAAAGCAATGACGGATATATCAGTAAACAGGTTTCTGCATCCCAGCTCCGGGGAGGAGTTAGCCTGCCATATGTCGAGGAGAGAATTATAGGCATTTGCAAATTCTTCAATCCGGGAAAGGCAGTCGGCTGTGTCCGGTGTAAGCGTAAGGCTTATTTCGGTAGAACCGGCCTTGTGAAAGTCTAATTCTATGGACTGGTTAATTGAAATGTGGTTTGAGGAGGACGAGAGTAATTCACCGTTAATTCTAAATTGAGAATTAGCAGGAAATGTAGTTACGTTATTAAGTCCAAGAATATCAATCATCTGAGGGTCTCCCTCAAAGGAAAAGAACAATCCGTCCTCTGTGGCAGGGGAACCTGATTCTGTTGAAGCAATCCGAATGGAACATTTGTCCCCTTGGGTAACCAATGAACATTTTAAACCTATGTGGGTATTATTAATGCATTGTTGGATGCGCTGTTCGATATCCAGGTTATTATCTCCCGAAGAAACAGTAAAATTGGTCTTATAGGAACCGGCAATTGTAGCAATGTCAAGATTGTAGGTACCGGGTCTGATACTCAGTCTGTCGGAATATAAATACAAACCGGTATTAATCTGTCCGGTTGCAAGTGAATCAACCTGTACAGTTAATTCATCGGGGAGAGAATCATGGCTGCCCGGCTTTAATGCTCCGGTGACATAGGACTCATCCGAGGATACAATAAGACTTTTTTCATATATTTCACTGTCTCTTTTGGAAAGGCTGTCTGCAATTTCTCTTAGAGTCATGGCAGCCTCCTTTATGCCGATTATCTGGGATTGCTTAGCTTGTGAAAGAGACAGAATATATCTGGGAGATTGCCGGTTGTAGCGTGCCATACTGTTGTAAACGGCTTTAAGCTCGGAGGCCTTGTGGGTTCTGTTTCTTTTTACGGGAATATGGGATGAACCTAGCAGGTTATATATATTTGAATTAACCAGCATAAAAAAACCTCCTTTCAAAATAGTACAAATCTATATAATTATAGCATACATGCCCATGACTATACCATATTTTTGAATAAAAAAATGAAAAAAAGTACATTTTTCTTGACTTTGTGTATTTCATTTGTTATCCTATACCTTGCGATGGAAGAAGGTCTTTTTTTTATGCCTTAAAATCAAAACAGTAAATGGAGGTGGAAGGTTGTGCGTGTTAAAATAACATTGGCATGTCAGGATTGTAAACAGCGTAATTACAATATGACAAAGGATAAGAAAACACATCCGGACAGAATGGAAACAAAGAAATATTGTAGATTCTGTAAGGCGCATACAATGCATAAGGAAACAAAATAATCGGCATGGTTTCAAGGTGACCGTTTTTGTAGTCACCGGAAGGAGTATTTTATATGTCAAAAAAGAATGAGACATCATCTCCTGCATTAAAGAGAAGCTGGCTTCAGGGCTTTAAGAGTGAGTTTGGAAAGATTACCTGGCCAACAAAGCAGTCTTTAGCCAAAAAATCATTTGTAACCATGTTGGCGTCAGTTATATTGGGACTGATTATATATGGTGTAGACATATTGATTGAATTCGGTTTGAGTTTTATTATTGGTTAGGCAGGTGAGTATATGTCAGATATGATTCAAAGTGAAGCTACAGCTATGGAGAGCCAGCCGGCAGGGAAAATAGCCGGAGATGGTGAAGCCAGATGGTATGTAGCCCATACCTACTCAGGATATGAGAACAAGGTTAAGAATGATATCGAAAAAACTATCGAAAACAGAAAGCTCCACGACCAGATTCTTGAGGTTGCGGTACCTGTGCAGGATGTTGTAGAGGCAAAGAGCAACGGAACAAAGAAGGTTGTGTCCAAGAAACTGTTTCCTGGATATGTATTGGTTCATATGTATATGAATGATGCCACTTGGTATATCGTTCGTAATACAAGAGGAGTTACTGGGTTTGTAGGTCCGGAATCTAAGCCGGTTCCCCTCACTGAGAGTGAGATGCGCTCTATGGGTATTAAGGGCAAAGAGGTTCATCTTGATGTTGAGGTAGGTGACTACATTAAGGTAGTTACAGGAGCATGGGAAGGAAATAGCGGAGAAATCAAATCTATCAACGAAAGCAAACAGGCTGTAACCATCGATGTTGATATATTTGGCAGACCTACATCAGTAGAGATAGGATTTGCTGATATCCAGAAGATGTAAATTATTTTAAGTGGAAGGGTATCCCCCGTTATACCACAATATTTTTAGGAGGTACGCTATAATGGCGAAGAAAGTAGAAGGATACATTAAATTACAGATACCTGCAGGTAAGGCAACTCCTGCACCACCTGTTGGTCCTGCACTTGGACAGCACGGTGTAAACATTGTACAGTTCACAAAGGAGTTTAATGCAAGAACTGCTGATCAGGGAGATATGATAATTCCTGTAGTAATTACAGTTTATGCTGACAAGAGCTTTAGCTTTGTAACCAAGACTCCACCTGCAGCAGTTCTGCTTAAGAAGGCGTGCGGCCTTAAGTCAGGCTCTGCAGTTCCTAATAAGACAAAGGTTGCAAAGATTTCAAAGGCTAAGCTTCAGGAGATTGCCGAGCTCAAGATGCCGGATTTGAATGCCGCTTCATTGGAGGCTGCTATGAGCATGATAGCCGGTACTGCACGCTCAATGGGAATCCAGGTTGAAGATTAATTATTAAATAGTGGGAGGGTCGCTCCCGATAATACCACAGGAGGTTAATTTTAAATGAAAAAAGGAAAAAGATATACAGAAGCTGCAAAGCTTATTGAAAAAACAAGTTTATATGACTTAGAAGAGGCTGTATCATTAGTTAAAAAGTCAGCCAGCGCAAAATTTGATGAGACTATAGAGGCTCATTTAAGACTTGGTGTTGATGGCCGTCATGCTGACCAGCAGGTCCGTGGAGCAGTTGTTCTTCCACACGGAACAGGTAAGTCTGTTAAGGTTCTCGTATTTGCAAAGGGAGATAAGGTTGATGA
>DLKL01000022.1:8626-22113 GCA_002476495.1 Lachnospiraceae bacterium UBA7589 | reverse complement strand
TTTCTCCTCCCGCTATTTATGTTTTTGTACCATTTTATTCTCCGAAGCCCGCCAGTGCCAGAAATTTCTTATCTGATTGGATGCCCTGGGTCAGAAATTGTCCGTCCCGGAACAATGCATAGGTGGTAACCGGTGCAGGGACATTCCGGGCACTCTCCTTGTCCGTGATATGAATGGCCGTAAGCTGAATCCCGTGTTCCTTCGCAGCCTGTTGCACCTTTGGCACCCAATAAAAGGTATATGGACACTGATCTGTATAATATAGGACAAAGCCTTTACCATCCACCCTTGGATGTCTGGCACATTCTTTGAATTTCGGTGGTTCTATGTCCGGTTCAAAGGGCAGGTACATGAGATTGATACCACAGTCGGATATGTCTGCGGTCTTGAAACCCTTGTAGGCCAGAAACTTCGGATCAGCGAGAAATTCACGTTTCCGACCCTCCGCACACAAAATACAAAGTCCTTTTTTCCCTTGTACCCCGGCATCCCGGATGCACTCCTCCAGCAGGTCATCAGAGTACCCATGTCCCTTCATGGAGCCTGAAACCCAAAGACAGTTGATGTATAGCCAGCCTTCTGCCTCAATCGGTACCCAGGCATTTTCTGCCGGAATGTATTCTATGAAGCATTTGCCTCGTTCTTCACTGCGGTAAAAAACAAGCCCCTCATCAAAACGCTGCTTCATCCATTTCTTTTTTACAACACTTTGCTTACCTGACATGGCACAGCAAATATGTTCTTTGTCTATGTTTTCTTTTGTAATCCTAATGTAATTCATAAGTTATTCCTCCTGTTATTACACGATGCATTGTAAAACTGTTATGTTACTTGTCTTGTTTACAGACTTCGGGTAAAGAATCCGTTCCTGTGACCCGGATACTTCATTCAATTCACTTCACCCTCTCAATCCGGTTTGCATCTTTCCGTAAAAGTGATTCATATGCTCTTCAAGCAGCTCTATTACCCATCCCTTGTCATCTGCTCCGTCATATATGCTGTAAAGCAAAAAAATAGGTCCATAAAAATCAAGTGCGGTCTGTCCGGCTTTTTCTTCATCCTCCAGCATGCCTGAGAACAAGGCTTCTATATAAGTTAACGGCCCACTTGCAAGGTAATTCTGATATAACTGTGCCATCTGTGGTTCTCTGTACTGTTCCAGTGTCAGCATCTTACGGAAGCAGCTTGAAAATTCTTCCTCTGTCCAATGAAGAAACTGCACCTTTGTAAACTGCTTAATCTTATCAAACGCCGTTTCTTTATACTCAGCCGTAACCTTTTCCAGATCACCCTCCGGCATTTCATACTGCTTTACCCTCTCCATATCCAATTCATTCATTTTATCAATAATACTATCCAATATTTCCTGCTTGCTTTTATAATGCTTATATAATGCAGCCTTGGTTACTCCAAGCTTTGATGCAATATCATTCATGGATGTTCCCATATATCCACTTTGTGCAAATAGCTTCAACGCTTCTTCCAGTATTTTTTCCTTTGTGTTCTTTTCTTTGCTTCCCATATCTGATCTCCTAATTAAGCCCGTTGTTAAGTTACCTTTTGGTCACCTTAATTATAGTTACCTATCGGTCACTTGTCAAGTAAATAATTAATTAATGTTGTCTTTCTCTCCGTATCTTGAAAAAATAACATGCCCCTTTGCGTTTTTTCCACTAACACATAACCAATATGTTCCTTTTTCATTAATCTGTATTTCAAATTCCGCATCTGTTACATCATCGCCTTTATATACAGACTGATTATCTTCATTATATATATTTACGGAAATTTCACCGGATTCTCTGATAATCTTTACATTAATACTTTCACCGGCATCCATTTTTATACTATGCGAATGTGTCGAGTTCATCTGCTCAAAATCTACATCGTAAAAGTCTGTATCCGCTATCTCACTTCCCACAAAAGCAGATTTATTGCATAATCCGCAGGCAGTAAAGACTAATATCATATTAAAAAGTATTCCGGATAGTATAATTTTTCTTTTAATTGCCTCTTTCATTTCAACAGTCCTCTAATCCAGTCATCTAAAAATGTCATCTGCTTTTCTGTATGAAACCAATGTTCTACGTTTTGCATTATTGTTAGTTCTGCATTGACATCACCTGCAAATAATGTTTTATAATGGTCAGCTTCCATAGCATTTCCACCTTTTCCATGGATATATAGAACTAATTGTCTCACGAATCTTACCTCTCTATCTTCCTTTCATATATAAACCTGCTTTCAACACCAAGAAAAGAAATGACAGCGCTGTTGCATATGTCTCCCCTGTCAAAGCCAGAAACAGTACTGCTGCAATACCAAGCAGCATAGAAAATACAATTACCAGCTTGTATACTTTCTCAATTTTCAACTGCGTAACTATAATCTCTGCAGCTCCAATTAACATTAATAAAAAGAACAATACCCAATAAACCATCCTGTTAAAGGCTGATGTCTCTGTATAGCCGAACAGGTTTACGGATGCAATATATTCTTTCATTGATTTTGGATACAGCGGCAGCACAATCAGCAGAAAATGAAACAAGTCAATAGCTCCGATCAGAATGCTGCACAGATTATGCATGTTGGATTTATTTTCTTTCTCCGCAATTGAAAGTAATTTTTCCCCAGACAACAGTTCATCAATTGTCACAGAGAAAAACGTCGAAATTTCTTTTAGCGAATCAATACTCGGATACCCTCTGCCCGATTCCCACTTCGATATAGCTGTTCTTGAAACAAACAGAGCTTCTGCTAATTCTTCCTGTGTTAAGCCTCTGCTGCTTCTTAACTCCTTCAGTTTTTCATTAAATTCCATGGCAGAACCTCCACACTTGAACATCAAGCCCATTCAAATGGGCTGACACTACTTATCCTCACAAAATAACAGAACCATTGCTTTGTACAAGCAATACAGCCCTGTACTCAAAATCACAGCACCAACGATATCCGTAAACCAATGCACTCCAGCGACCAGTCTTCCAATCACCATAAATGTAGAAAAAATAATTGACATTACACTCACACATCTTCCAAATAGCAGATTTGTGCTTCTGCGATTCACCTGATATACCAAAGTAGGCATAACGCCTAGTACAAGCAGCGTTGTAGATGATGGATAAGATGCCTCAAGCATCCCATCAATCAGAATTGGTCTGTAATTAATCGGAATCATCTCAAAAATCAGATATCCAAAAATCACTACTACATAATAAATACCAAGGAAAATCAAATCTCTGTCAACCTTAAAAAGACTTTTCCTTTTTATCAGTTGTGCTAACCCCATTCTACCAAATACCATACATACAAATATCGGCACAAGACCTAACCAATCGGTAATCGTATAGATTGCCATGTGTACTCCGGTAATTCTGTGAAACCAGCAGTTAAAGGTTGCGAATCCAATCTCCGTGCCCTTTGGTCCTGCAGGCTGCACATCCACACATTGTATTAAACATGTCCAGATTGCAAACATTACAAGTAACGCAATTCCTAAAATTAATAGCTTCTTTCCGTTTTTCTTCATTTTGTTTTACCTTCCTTTTATTTTTTGCCTGTTGGCTGATTGGAAGGTAACATATACAGCTGAAAATAGTAAGAATCGCTCTGTCACATGTACGGTACGAATCGTGTCATACTTACTTTTCCTTAAATGACGCAGTATATATTGGATCCAGTACCAGCATAGTTACTGTTACATAATAAAAAATAGCTTTCCCATGTCTTTTCATCTATAATTTTATAATTATTATCCATAAGCCATTCCTTCACTTATCATTTATCCTTAAATAGTAGTTCCTAATTTATATGCTTCTTCTATGCCGATTGAGTCTTTTACATCGCCCTTATCCTTTGCACCTCTTACCAGGACTGTTCCGGCATCTTCAAGCTTAAAATAGTTTAATACAAGCTGATATTGCACCCTTATTGCATCAAACAGCTCCGGTAATGTGGCTGCACCCACTAAAATCAATGCAAGCTTTTTAATCTTAAACTCATTACGCATAGGTGTATGCAATCTGTCAATAAGTGCCTTTAACTGTGCACTTACACCATAAAAATATACAGGCGAAGCTATAACAAGCACATCTGCCACTTTCAGTTTTTCATATACTTCCGTCATATCATCTTTTTGAAAGCACTCATGTCCTTCTCTGTCAAAACATGTATTGCACCCTATACAAGGATTTACTTTATAATCTGCTACCGAAATTACTTCAACACTATTACTTTTCTTAGCGCCATCAACAAATGCCTGCACAAGTAACTCAGTATTTCCACCTTTTCGCATACTTCCTGATAAAACAACAATATTACTCACTGCCTGTTGTTCCTCTCTTTCCTAATATAATCGCAAAAGACGCAAGCAATAAAATTTCTGCTCTGCGTCTTAGCGTCCGGCGTCTGCCACTCTTAGTAATTAATCACTATCATTCTGCATTCTTCACAGCAGTTCGCTTCCACTCTTGTCCTGTGACTTGGTTTGAGTTTTGTTATTTCTACAAAACCCTCTGCGTTTTTTGCATTCTCAAAAACTCCCGGTACTTCATTTGCAAAGCTGAAAGCTCCATCTTTACTGCTGAACAAATATCCTTTTCTCATTTCTTTACCACATTTTGGACACTTCATCTTCTAATCCTCCCCCTGTGCTTTCTTCTGCTCTTTCCAATTATGATATACACAGACAATTGCTAACACAATTCCAAATGTTACAAATGGCAATGCTGCCATAGTAAATTCTCTCATATACTTATCTTACCTCCATTCTTAAGTTACCATTTGGTAACTTGCATTATAGTAACCAAACGGTAACTTGTCAATATTTAATTCTGATTATTTTAATACTATATTCATATAACTTATCAGAATATGGCACGGAGCAAAGATAACCGCAAAAATCAGTAGTAAGATATTGCCGCTTATAATACCGCTTTCAATAAATAGCAAAGATGGGATAATTGATAAATATAAGGACTTTCGTATAGAATCCTCTTTCCAGAATACTATCCAGCCTAAGCAATACAATACAACGAGTATCACTCCCAGAACCAGATAAACTGTTTTCCCCTGTTTAAACCAATACCCACTGTTCATAAAAGGAATTGTAAGAAACATGCTGAAAAAACAACCAAACCTCCCAATCTGCTCTAGAGATTCAACTAATTTGTTCTGGTACCGATTTTCGAATCCATCTTTACATGTTATTGCAAACACAATATTAGGGATTAAAATCACAATAACAAAAATCAGTCCCCAGTAATTCAAGTATTTATTCATAATACACTCCTTTCCAGCAGAGCGGTCGTCAAATGCACTGCATAAATGCGTGCATTTTCCTCGTCGCCCTAACAAAAAGACGCAGGCAAAAAACATTTCGTTTCTGCTCTGCGTCTTAGCGTCTGGCGATGGATTTGTAATCCACTATATGATCCTTTACATTGATAATAAAACTTTCTTTACATTTTGGACAAAACAGCGGAAAATGTTTTAACTCCGTATCATCCAGTATCTGCGTCCGTGTCTTTGCACCGCATACCGGACATAGTATCCATTTATCCGTTACTATTGCTTTCATCTGACCTGTCACCTCCTGATAAATCCCATAAAGTGCTATCCTTCACACCTAAGCCTTTTAAATATGTCATACCTGTATTATGAAGCATATGATACATATTTTCTTTCGTATCCTTGACGATTCCTGTTGCAATAAGGGTTCCTATCCCCTGTGTATACACCATCATTGTCATCGCAAAATCCATTACCTGTTTTGGTGTAATCCCAAGCAGTTCTTCCATCTCCTGATACACATTAGCGGCATCCTGATTATTCGTCTGTAACTCGAAGCCTGTACTTAGCAGCTGGCTTCGTTCTCCCATATAAAGGAAACGAAACAAATTAGGATTTTCTAATGCTAAGTCAATGGTTCCTTTTCCTCTTTGTTCGAATGTTGCAAGTTCGTTTTCATTCGGACTATAATACTTATCCTCTACGTACTGCTCCGCAAAAGGAATCAATTCCTCACGCAATCCATCCATTCCACCAAACTGCCATGAAATCGGTGCTGTAGAGCATCCAAGTTCCCCTGCTACAGCTTTTATGTTAAGAGCGGCATATCCATTTTTTGAAACAAGCTCCAGTGCAGCCTGCAGCATATCTTCTTTTTTTATTTTTGGACTACTTGGCATATAATATCTCCAATACTATAAATTAGTTTATTGTAAACTCATTTATAGTATATCACTTTATACATACATCTCAATGACAAGTATATATTTTTCACTTTCTAAAACTTCATCCGATACAGTTCTATTCCAAGTACTGCATTATATCCTGTCGCAGCAAACACACTGAATCATTCAACAATCCCGAAATAATCCTTCGGTACAATATTCATTCCATTGCACCTACCATCATCACACCAAGAGCAATTGCTGCAAAAATGCCATAATAGTTGCTTCATTGCTATAATCATCTTATCCGTCTCTTCTGCGACAATTTTGGCTGCCATGGGATTCTGGCTTCTTTCGGAATAGATAACCTTGTCTGCAATCATATACATGGATACGTTACCAAGTCCTTTATTCGCCGCCAACTCCAATGTGCCATGATAATCTCTTTTGTTTTAACTACCATTCGGTAGTTTTAATATATCACACTGTTCTGCATAATTCAAGTACAGCTTTCATTTAACCTCGTACAGAATAAACCATTAACTGAATATCATTATCCGATGATGGCTTGTCCAACCTTTTTTATACCAGGCCTTTTTCATTGACTTCATTACAATTTTTGCCTCCTGTTCTCTGCATGCGAAGCAAATATTCACGAACACTTCGCTAAAATAACTGTCCCGGCATTTTCTTTTTTTCTTTATATGGAAACTGCTTATCAAACTCTTCTGCCTCCTGCTCATCTACAAGATAGCCTTCCGGTGTGGCATACTCTCCTGTAATCCCATCAAGATAACCAGGTACAAGTTCTTTACACAAAAAGAATGATGTATCTTCCCCCTCCGGCAATCCATGATATCGGATGCCATACTCGCTTGCCTGTCTGAATCCACTCTTACCGTAAAAATCAATATTCCCTTCAAAGCATAATGCTCCACAGCCAAGCTCTGCTGCTTTCTCCAATGAATAATCAAGCAGGATTTTACCATATCCTTTCCGCTTATATTCATTCTTGATACAGATTGGCCCCATCGTCATAATTGGAATATATCTTCCATCATCCGATTTAATACTCGTTCTCATAAACATATTCTGACCAATCAGCTTACCATCTTCATCATTTTCTTTAAGAAGCATCACAAAATCCAGTTCCGGAACAAATGCCGGATCATTTCTGAGCTGATGCAATACATAATGCTCAAGACAGCCTGGACGATATACGTTCCAAAAGCTGTCTCTTACCAGATTTTCCACCTCACGGTATTCACTTTTTTCTTCTAAACGAATTATTATATTATTCATTGCCTAAACTCCTGTACTAAATTACTGATTGCTGATACAAACTCATCCTTTACCTTTTCTTTATCCCCTGTGCCATCAAAAATACTGTAATAAAAATGCATAACCGCGCAAAGTCTTACAGCCTTATCCTTTGCACCTGTAATTCCCATACTCTCAAATAGCTCCTCCACATAGAAATCAGGCCCGGTCACGAGATACTTCTGATACAAATCCTGCATTTCCTCATTGCGAAACTGCTCTATGGTCAGCATTTTCCGAAACGATGATGCAAAATCATCCTCTGTCCAATATTCAAACATAGACTTGCTATATTCCAAAAAAACATCCAGTGCTACATTCTCATACTTTTCAGGCATTTTTGCTTTAGCGTCCCCCGGCATATCATAATCTGATGCCAGTTCACCATCCTGCTTTTCCATGCACCGTACAATACAGTCAAAAATATCTCTCTTGCTTTTGAAATGGCGATATAGTGCTCCTTTGGTCATATTAAGCTCACCGGCTATACGGCTGACCGAAACAGCCTCATAACCATCTATGGCAAACAGATGCAATGCCACAATTAATATTTCTTCTTTTCTATTACTCATTCAATTACCTCCGAGCTAAAATAAACGACTGTTTACGTCTTAATAGTAGTAAACAGCCGTTTATTTGTCAAGCTCATATTTTGTCCGGATATTTTACCAGATCATATAATTTTCCATATTTTCCTAAATCCCGCACACCATGAAGCTGCATGCCAAGATGAATATATTTATCGCACTTTGACTTTGCATCCGTTTCCAGAAGCACCGGGACCTGAAGCCGGTTCCCTTCTGAGTAGGCAAGCTCCATTGCCTTTCGCATATACCCCTGTCCCTGATATTGTTCCGGAACACATACAAGGCCAACAAATATATATGGTCTTTTCTCCTTTTTCATCCTGTCCTGAAACGACTTTCCACCCTTGGAAAGTACATACCCCATATGAATTAATTCTTTCAGGCTCATGGAACGAAAAAGTGCCTTTACAAGCTGCATACCTGCCCGGATTTTCAATTTTTGCCCCGGCACTTTGTAAGCGATATAACCCTCTCCCCGTTCGCTTGTCGCATAGAGCATTCCACCTTCATACGCCATCCGTACATACCCGGATATATACAGGGCTACAGCATCCTTACTACTGTAAAATGCACCCATACCAACTTCTTCACCATAATCATAATATCCAAACGCATGTCCGATCATCTTAGCAGCCTGAGCATCCAGCACTGTTACCTTCATGGTTCTTCTCCTCTTCTTTTTCTACTCCGGTAATAATCCAGATTAATTCATCGCTTATGCAAAAAAATATTTTGATACACTAATTTGCTCTATTTCAATAATATTTATCTGATAAGACATGATAATTTTTTCCCACACAGTACTCCCAATATACAGCCACAACAGCTAAGCAGTACATATAATCCTCCAATTGCATACTTATTATTGTCAAACAAATTATATGCTTCCAAAGAAAATGTTGAAAAGGTGGTAAAGCCTCCACATACCCCTGTTTTCCAGAACAATATGGTGTTTTCGGATATCTGATTTTTACAGCTTATAATACCAACAATAAATCCAATCAGTATAGAGCCTATAATATTTGTCACCAGGGTCAAAAACGGAAAACAATTTTTGACAGGAATAAGGCTTATAGTATATCTGCCCATTGCTCCCACCGCTCCACCAAGAGCCACAAATAAATATCCCATATGTATCCTCCATATTTTCACTTTAATAACAATCTCAATTTTTCTTACTGTCTGTGTATATGCCTGATTAACATCTCCAATAAGTGATTAAAAAGGAATCAGAAATCACTTGAATAAAAATTCCATTATCTCTTTGGAAACCACGGAATACATCGGTTTACCTCTTTTATATAATAATTTTTTCTACCGGACATTTCTGATTTGTGTTCTCATGAAAATGAAACAGTTGTTCATCCGGTGCACATTCTACTGCATTATAAACACCTTTCTTCGACAGTAATCATATCAAAAAACAATTGTAATTTCAATGGTTACATTATTGTAGTCTGCTTTAGAGAAACAGAAAGATAATTCACAAGTAAAATTCTAACAAAAAATATTGACTCTACAATTGTTGTAGAGTTTATGATATGCTTATATCAAATAAGAAAGAGGAAATTATCATGGAAAAAAATCTCACAACCGGAAGTGTTCTCAAAAATGTAATTTGGTTTTCCCTTCCGTACCTGCTCTCCTATTTTTTACAGACACTCTATGGAATGGCAGATTTGTTTATTATCGGACAATATGACGGCGTGGCAAGTACTACTGCAGTATCTGTCGGTTCACAGATCATGCATATGATTACCGTTATGATCGTAGGTCTTGCTATGGGTACTACAGTAAGTATTGCACAGGCAATCGGAGCAAATAACAAAAAACAGGCATCTAAGGTTATTGGAAATACACTAGCTTTGTTTATGGGAGTGGCTATTGTAGGAATGATATTGTTACTTATGCTGGTACGTCCCATTGTATCAGTAATGTCTACTCCTGCCGAGGCTGTAAATGGTACTGTCACATATTTGACAATCTGTTTTATAGGTATTCCATTTATCACAGCGTACAACATCATCAGCTCTATTTTCAGAGGTATGGGAGACAGTAAAAGTCCGATGTATTTTATTGCTGTGGCATGCGTTGCTAATATTTTATTGGATTACCTTTTTATGGGGGCATTTAAACTTGGTCCTGCCGGGGCTGCACTTGGGACAACCATTTCTCAGGCAATCAGTGTACTGATATCATTGATCGTTATTATAAAAAGAAAAAGCATTGTGCTGATTAAGACAGATTTTAAACCTCATCGTCCGGTAATGGGAAAGATATTATCTATCGGTATTCCGATTGCTGTGCAGGATGGTCTGATTCAGGTTGCTTTTATTGTGATAACAATTATTGCAAACCAGAGAGGATTAAACGATGCAGCCGCTGTAGGCATTGTAGAGAAAATAATAAGTTTTCTGTTTCTTGTTCCGTCTTCTATGTTATCAACCGTTTCAGCCCTTGGGGCACAAAATATCGGAGCACATAAACCAGAAAGAGCAATTGCAACACTGCGGTATGCTGTGTTGATTGCAGTTGGATTCGGAATATTGGCAACCATTATAATTCAATTTACCGCCGGATCAATAGTCGCTTTATTTACCGATAGAAATACATCAGCCGGAGCAGATGTGATAAGGCTTGGTAGTCAATATTTGCGGGGTTATATCTTCGACTGCATTTTTGCAGGTATTCATTTTAGCTGCAGCGGTTATTTCTGTGCCTATGGAAAATCCGGACTGTCATTCTTACATAACATTCTGGCCATTGTACTGGTTCGTATTCCGGGAGTTTATCTGACATCAAGGATATTTAAGACAACTTTGTTTCCGATGGGGCTTGCAACAGCAGCCGGCTCTTTGTTATCAGTGTTAATCTGTGTGATTGCATTTTATGTGATATACCATAAAGGACCGACAAGGGAATAACCTCCTCACCGGTATTAAGAAGCTTTGCAAATGCGTTCTCCTTTATATAAAAAATTTTACATCATTTACTAAACTAATTAAACTAAAAATCTGCATCCTGTATGGGCAATTTTCAGCTTGTCTTTGTTATGCATAAAATATAAGGTTTCCAGCGTTTCCCCTACATAACCTATATATCTGTTTGGCTCTTTATTTCCATTGGGATTATTTATTTCTTCAATCCTGAACAACAGCGGAAATAACCAGTTACAATATTTATCAAGTACTTCGCTCTTTGCCAATACAATATTGTAATTGTACAAATATTCTTGTTTCAATATAAGGTTAAATTCTTCCGCATATTCCGGCTCTATTTCCTTTAATGCCTGTATCACGCCAGACCATTCCTGTTTTGTAAGATATCTAAGGTGATGTGCTTCAATATCCGGCTCATATGGCATTGGATATGGAAGTACAACATCAATATCATTTGTTGCAAGTCTGCTATGATCAGCTTCCGATAATTCAAGGAATCTTCTATAGTGTGCCAGACCGTAATACTTTCCATCTGATTGTGAAACTCTGTTTTTCCATATCCAGTAAAGACCTGTAAGTTCAGAATAATCACCATTCTTGGCAGAAATATTATAGCCTGTGTTATCGGAAAATTGCGCTATTACTCTGTCAGTCATAGCAGCTCCTACCTGAACAGGCATAAAATAATCAGGAAACTTATAATCTGTTTCTAATAGCTTATCTTTATGGTGCACCATCTGATATATTTCAATATCAGGCTTTCGGATTCCTGTTGGATATGTAGATAACGGGGTGAATCTTCCTGCTTTAATGAAAGCTTTTTTTTGCATCTCGGCCCACTTCATAGAATCCAGGCGTACATGATGATGTATTCCTGCTTCTTCAAGACTTTTTTCAATTGCTCCCATTACATTTTCCGGTGTTCCTATTAAAACCTCTATATTATTTTTTTCGTCATCTGTTTTTTCTGCTGCAAATTCCGCCAACTCCCTAACATGAATTCCACCAAGAGTCATTGCATTATTTGCCAACTCGGTTACCAGAAAACATTCTATGTGCATCTCAGGATGAAGGCTTCTGATTGCATTGTACGCTCCAAGTGCTATACTCTGAGCACCGTAGATTACTATATTCATCAAAAGTCTCTCTTTTCCTCTATTTCACTCTGTTTTTGTCTATCGCATACATTACAGTATCAAAAATACCATATGTATGATGCCTTAAATATATTCTATAATCAGGATTTATTGAACACACATATAAGGGCAACTCAATAATATCAGTTGGTTTATGATAAATGGATATAGTTAAACTTGGCTTATTGATTTCTATTAACCTGTGTGCTCCCTTTAATGCCTCAAGCTCTGCACCCTCAATATCCATTTTTATAATATCTACCTTTTGGTCTCCTAAAAACTCATCTAACGCAACAGTATCAACCAATTGCTTTCCATTCTCGTTAATTCTTGAACCACCAAATTCTCCATTTGGGGCACTTTCAAAGGCCAGCTGTGATTTACACGACCAAACTCCCAGGTTGTATACATCTACTTTTTCTCCCAATTGTTTTCGTTTACATTTTTCAAAAGAAACCGGATCCGCTTCAAAAGCATAAACCTGTCCATAATTTGGATTCCACTTCACAAACTTTTCTGTATTGTACATATCATAAGCACCAATATCGCAAAAAACATCACCTTTAACAGGTTTCATAATATCCTCAGCCAGGTACATTTCGCCCAGAAAATATTCGCATGCGATAAGACTATGGCAGATATCATTTTTATCTATTCCATATTCCACTAATTGCCCAGTAATACGCTTGTCATTGCTGAAGGTATTTACTGCAATAAAAACATATACTTTTTTATTTCTATTTCTAAGCTTCTCAGGATTATATACGTGCATATACATATTGGGATTATGCCACCCAAAATCAGTATCCCATTTTAATGAATCATTATCAACATAATAACAATTTACATTGGTCATCTCTTCATCAAGAAATCCAAATTCATACAGCAATTCAGCAATTGTCATAGCCTTATCAGAGGCTCCAAATATGGCAATTTCACACTCCTCCTTAGTGACAATAATTTTTTTGAACAATTCTGCCAAATATACGTTCGTAGTATTAGCAAAAGTATCATTATATGTATACCCATCAATTACTGCATCCAAAAGATATCTTTTTTCTCCTGTTGTAGTATACTTCAGCCTATCCCAAAATATTGCTTTTGACTCTTCGTCTGCCAATAAATTATAAACCTTCATAATATTCTCACAATTTATATCCATTATATCAATCCTTCCTCGTATATTGCATATTCTTTATCTATATCCCAAATAAGTTTATATTGTCATGATAATATTTTCCCATAGTCTTATGCTGTGGTCCATATGATAAATGCCCGACAATACAATTTTCAGAAACTACCATTGCACGGCCTTCCATCATGCAAAACTCA
>DLKL01000022.1:0-8614 GCA_002476495.1 Lachnospiraceae bacterium UBA7589 | reverse complement strand
TTCATCCGCCCCCATATTTTCATAGCTCTTAACAGGGAACATACCCATTTTAAGCCAATTATCTCTGTGGAAGGCAATTAAGCCTATACTATATCTGACAGGACATATCGAATATGAAAATTTTGAATTCTGCAGCTTACTTTGTATATTATCAATACTGCTCATGGCCGGATTATCCTTACCCCATAAAAATTCTGCAGCTTCCGGGCTATCATGAATGGTCATGTGATGTTTATAGCAATCTGTTATTTTTATTTCGCCAAACTTTTTCACCCATTCATCTCTTATATTCAAAATATCAAGTATACGCGCATAACCATATCCATTAACCGGAATAATCGACGACACGAATCCTACTTCATAATCACTATCCCTTTCAACCTTATTGTAGGTTTCTATAAGTGTTTCAAAGGTTCCTTGTGTAACAAATATGTCCTCATCCATCTTTATGATATATTCGGCCCGGATATGTAAACTAATTGCCAGATTAGTAACCAAAGATACATTGTTCATTGTTGTAGACAAGTATGACCATTGATTTTTCTCACACAGTTTTTTCATTGTTTCATCTTCTTTTCCACTTGTAACAACACATACATCCATATCATTAGGCAGATACCTCTCAACCCTTCCAAATACACTGTCCCAGACAAAGCTTTTATAGCCACTCAATATGACCAAAAGCTTATCAAAGCCTTTGGATCTATTCACAAACTTATAATCGCTATTTATATTCTGGGTCAGGTTAAAAATCGAAAGAAACGTATCCAACTGTATAAAATCATATCCCGGCACAAATCCCGCATCCTTTAGTGTGTTATATATTTCCTTGAAATATATACTGGAAACTATTATTTTAGTCTTCCCTTTAAGTTTTTTTAGCTCATTTGCCGATATGACCGGTTTCCCTTCGAACTCATCCATAGATTTATTTGTTACTGCAAATCTTTCTATATTGATGTTACAGGCAAGTAATTCTTTTTTCCAATATAGGTACGTATTTCCTGCTCCGTATATTGTCACATCGGAGCCTTGAAACAAATCATATATTTCCTTGTTCGCAAGAAGTTCCTCACCAAGAACATAGTTTTTCCTCAAATACCCCAGTTCAGTTAATCTTCTTATTGCAAAATCTTTATCATTTGTACACAATACAAAGATAACATTTTCGTCCTGACATTCCGGAATATCATTTGATGTAATTATCCGGTTTCTTTCAACAGTAATCAAATTTCTTTCTTCTATTTCATCATCAATATAAGCTATAACCTCATCAAAATGATAAATAGCTTCTATATCAACCTGAAATACGCCAACACCCCATATTGCTATCTTCTTATTCTCAAATACCTGCATTTAATCACCTCTATACTTTATTTATCTTCACCGTAAAGCCTTGTTCACTCAGTTGCTTATAAAACTTTAGTAACTCCAATTCTTCTTTGTCACTTTCTGCAAAATCGTACTCTATGCCCAGACTATCATATTTACTCTCCCCAAGTCTATGCAAATTAAATATTTCAATTTGGATATCCGGATATTTCGCAAGCATTCCTATTATCAATTCCTTATTTGTATTTTCCAACGTGTATTCTGCTGAACATGGTATTCTGAAAACAATATTTTCATGGCTGACATTGTTGCATATTAATTCCACATTAGATCTATATACCTCAATATCACCACCGATTATTGATTTACACCTGTCTGCATCAAGGATTTTTATATCAATAATAAAGAAATCCACATACCTGATTGCGTTTTTAACAGACTCGTTTGAAGCAAAAAGCGAAGATTCCACTGCAATGTTTATGTTCTTCTGCTTCAATTTTTCAAACACTTCCGGCAGATATGTCATATGGGTCAAAGCCTCACCTCCGGAAAAGGTTACGCCTCCGCCATTAATCCAATACGTTTTATCCTTTAATAATTCTTCAACAAGTTTATCCGGTTCATAATACTTTCCGTATACACCACTTGTTCCATTCAGGCAAAATGCTTCTTCGCAATAATTAATGTTCTCCGGATTTGAACACCACGGACAATGTACCGGACATCCCTTTAAAAATACTGTTGTTCTTATACCAGGCCCATCATGGATAGAAAAGCGTTGAATATTGGTAATTAAGCTGTCCATTATACCGCCATCTTCCCTTCACTGATTAATGCCCGGTTAATCAGGACATTTTTGTAAGAATCCGGCAGATCAATAAAATATGCACTAAATCCCCAGACTCTGACTATTAAGCCTGTGTGTTTATCCGGATGCTCCTTAGCATCAATTAATATGTCACTGCTTACAACATTTGCCTGCATTTGAAAAAATCCCCGTTTGATTGCACCAATCAGTAAATACTTGAATTTTTCTTGGTTATCCTTAATAAAGTCCGGATTTACCATAATATCAACAACATTTCCATTAAAACGATTTCCACAGTAATCCATAGCGGAAGCAAAATTAATCACTTGCGTATATGAAGATGCTGTCTCGTTAGATATATGTACTTTATATGGTTCTCCGGCTTTTCTTCCATCAAAGGATGCCATTGAGCCCACTGCCGCATCTATATATACCGGAGCACTCAGTCCAAACTTTAATCTTCCTCCATTAGGAGATGTATAATTTTCGGTATATTTACTAACCATCAATACTATTCTTTTTGATAAAGCAATAGTTTCTTCGTCGTCTAATCCGTATTTTGAGCCCTCTTTTTTCAGTTCATTTAATAATAAATCTTCACCCCGAAAATTAAATACTAATTTTTGTTTTATATCGAGCAAAGTATATTTATGTTCTTCAAATACATACTTTTTTATATTAATCAACGAATCGATTACATTTCCCAGGGCAACGGTGGTAATACCTGCGTCAAAATACCTCGCACCTCCTTTAGAAGCATCCTTTTCCTTACACCCTTCCATGAATACAGACATTACAGTATCCTTTTGAAATTTTCCACCGTCAATAATCCTTTTTACAGCATTCAAATTCTTTTCCAGATAAAATTCATATCTATTTATCAAATCCTCAAAATTCTGTATCTTAAGTAAGTTATCCCTTTTAAACAAATTTTCTAACGGTCGCATAAAATTTAATGTAGTCATATTATTCAGGGAAACACTTTTACCGCCAATTAAAGGCTCCCAGCATGCGGACACCGTATATTCATGAGCATCTTTTACATCAATCCCAAACTCTATTAATCTCCTTATTACCACCTCATCATTTGAGAGCAGCGGACTTCCTACACCTGAAGCAATACAATCTATTGCCGGCTCCAATACCTCATCAGGTGTATGCTTATTGACTCTTAAAAGCACCTTAGGATCCGGAAATGCCAGTTCTTTTATAATCTGCATAATCATAATAGTCAGGTCATTATACAAATACTCTCCATTTAATCCGGTCTTGCCAATTACAATTATTTGTCCTGTATCCCCCATTAGCATATTACTTTTCAGCCAATAATAGTTATGCAGCTCTATAAAGAAATCCTTTAATATTTCTTTGGCTTCTTCCCCGGTTATATATCCTGAATTAATATCATGTTCATAATAATCAGCCAAATAGCTATCTACTGCCCCAAGTCCTATCAGTCTGTGATCTGTCTGCCATATTATTTGATTTACAAACAGAACTCTCTGGATTGCTTCTTCAAAGTGCATTGCACCATAATGAATCATATTTTTAAACCAATCAATTTTTCTTTTGTTATTGGCAGATTGGTTTTTTTCAAGATAGCCGACAATCCTTTTAATTAGTATTTCAATTGATTCAATAGTAGCATTATATTCTTTTGCATACTCAGATTTGTCTGTCTCAGACTTTAATCCTTCCAAACCGTATTTAAGAAAAGAAGCATAATCAGGTGTGATATTGCCAAACTGATAGCCTCTGACTTCATCAAGTAAAAATACATAATCCAGGAAGTATACAAATCTGTTTTCTTCTTCAATGCTTATATTTATATTTCTGCATATATAGTCAAAAACTTCATATAACGGCTTAGTCCTGGAAATATTAAAATATTCCGGGAATGTCTCCTTTTTAAATTGCTCCTTCCACGTATACAATTCGCCGTTTTGCTTAAGTTCGTGAAGCTTTTGCTCGTTTTTTCCCCTTTTTTCCCTGACCATATTCAACATACATTGTCTACCCCATCTTTAAAATTCATATACCATATCTCTTAAAAACAATACCGGTAGTTCCGGTCTTAATCCGGTAACATATTCCAGCACTTCTTCATATGCACTTATTGCTGTTACAATAATTGCATCTGTATCTATATTTTTTTCAATAAAAGACTCCAAGGTATACACTGTATGATTCTCAAAGAGCTCAATTTCACTTGCCCTCCGATCTATCACGCAGCTGATTTCGATATTGCTGCCGTTCAATGCCCAAATCAGATATTTCCCCAGGTCGCCGGCTCCATAGACTGCGACTTTTTTATATCCGTAGGTTTTTAAATATTCTTCCCAGCCTTTGCCCTTTACTTCGTTTTCGAGCCATTTTATAATTGTCTTTATCTTTTCATCCATTTGATCATACTCCACTGTTAAAATCTATTTCTATTGTTTTGATAATATTTTTTCATTTCATCAGTCTGCTTTCCAAATCCAAAATGACCGGCAACAGCATTCATGGCAATAGCCATTACCTTGGAGTCATTGATGCAGAAGGCGTTAATATCTTCTTCATCCACACCAAGATCCATATTTCCATAGACAACAAAGCCTTGCATCCGATTCCAAAGCTCACGCCGGAACAATATTAGGCCTATACTGAGACGTGTATTACAGAGTACATATTCTTCATTATCCTTAAAGTCCTCAGCTATATCATCTAATTGAGGCAGTTCTCCCTCACCCCACATATATGCCGACGTTAAAGGGTTTCTTTCAATTTCTCTCTGTGCCGAACCACCAACATATGCCTTTCCATACATTCTTTCAAATTCAGACAGTTTCCCATACTTCTCAAGGATATATCTGTATCCAATGGAATTTACAGGAATCAAAGGACTGCACACACCAAAATCATATGTTCCCGAAGCAATTACTTTTTGTGAAATTGTATACATGTTTTCAAAGGTTCCCTGTGTGACGAACATATCTTCGTCCATTTTGTATATCCAATCGGCTTTTTCAAAGATAGAAATACATATATTCTGAGTCAAAGACACGCTATTAACAGGCACTGAAAGATATGACCAATTGTACTTTTCAGCAATTTCACTTAAGGCTTCACAATACTTTCCTGCGGAGCATAAACAAATTTCCACATTATCAGGAGTATATTTATTTAACCGTTCATATACATTTTCCCATAAAAAATCCTTATATCCGCTAAGCACAAGACACAGCTTGTTTTTATCTTTTTTTCTGTTTATGAATTTGTACTCACAGGATTTCCAGAACCCAGTAAGAAGCTCAGGTGTCCATACAATATATTCTCTATTCTCCGAAGCTATATTAGCGCATATTTCATCCTTTGCCCTTCCTGTTGCAGTTACAACCACAAGAGCTTCCGCCGGTATACAGCATTCATCAAGCTCTCTTACAGCAATCCCCATATAGGTATCAATGTTTCCTTTCATTGACGATACAATAATACCCTCTATCTCTATTCCAAAATAATTGAAAATACGGCAAACCCTTTTACCGACAACCCCAATTCCATATATCCATATTCTTCTATGCTTTAGTAAATCTATTATCGATATTTTTTCTTCGCAACTCATTTTTCACCTTTTACACATATATTATAGCCAGGATACAAGCATCTCCTACCGAAGTCTTAACAACCGGATTTTTGTTTCACTACACTTATTAAATCGGCATATTTTCTTTAAAATTTAAGTTTTTGGATTTATAAATCAATCTTACTAAAGATAACATTTTGTTCTTTCATAGATATTTTCTCAACCTGACATCCATATTCCGTAAGCTCTTTTTTATATTTTAAAAAAGAATGGTCAATCGGAATTCCTGCAATCTGTTGAATTTGTTGAAATGTCAGTTTAAAAGATGAATTGCAATTATCTCTCACATATTCCCATAACGAATTATATTTACTCATTCTATTTTTCCCCTTTTCATCTGCTAAAAATAAAACATTCTGCATCAGAACATAATCTATCCGATACTCCAATATTTATTTTGACATATTCTATTTTTTATCATCTATGTATATTTCCATATTCCTCAATGGTGTGGTCAGCATAATTAATCCCACAAATCATATTCATTATAACATATATAATATCTATTGGCACTAAAAAAGGACGCAGAAAATTTTTTCCACGTCCTTACATTGATTCGGTTCAAATACCCATATTCCATATATATTACACTTTTTACTAATCAAATAATCTTGCTACCTTTTGAACGATTACATTTCCAGCACAAGGTCTGTAAGTTATTTTCTTCGGTTGTTCCACCCTTTGCTATCGGAATGATGTGATCAATTTCAAGTAATAAATTAGGTTCTGCCGCAACAGAATTTCCACAAATACAACAGGTATAATTATCTCTTATTTTTATTGCATCTCTTAATTTTCTCGTCATTAAAGCTCTTTGTTCTTTAGCAAATGCACCGGCTGTAAGCTTACTTTGAAGCATTGTTACAAGCTCAGCAATAGTATCCTCTGTCATAGGTACCGTAAACGAACGTTGTGCCAAACCTCCACCTGATGTATACGAAAACTTATATTCAACAGTAAGCATACTTTCATCTATATACGCAAAACCCAATCTAGAATAGAAACCGGCCTCGTCATTAGACATTACATAATCCGGAACATTTTCAATATACTGCTGATAATCCTGTTTATAATTATCTATAATTTGCTTTGCTTCTTTCAACGTTTCAAGCTCTTCAACCAGTAATTGCAATTTTTGTATCTGTTCAGGATACATCTCCTTATTTGGATAGAAATTTTTCACAACATATACTAATGGATTATTTTCTGCACTGGCAAACACAGTTGACGAAACCTCAGCATTAAAGGGTGAAATCGTTTTCTTATATGGTCTGATATAATTTTGCTCATCATCCGAAACTGTTTCATTTCTTAAAACCCTGGTCCCAAATAATTTTGATATTGATTGAATTTTTTCATTAATATAATCATTGAATTCCCTCTGGCTACTCATTAGAGCTTCACAGGTGTCCTTGATTTTCTTAAAATCTTCTGAATCATAATATTCTAAAATCTTTTGATTTTCACTTACAATTTTTTCTATTTGTTCATTAATACTTAATATAAATTTTTCAATGATATCCCATTCTTCACTATCTGTACTTTTAATTTTTTTAATACTATTTACCGTTCTGTCAAACAATTGTGCCATTAAGTCATCAATTTTCTCTTGCTGCCCTCTTATTACAATACTATCCTTATACTGATTTGCATAATCAATTACTTTATTGACTTTTTCGTAATATTCACGATGTTTTTTATTTAATGCATCTTTTTGTTGTTCCTTTAAGAACTTATTATATTCTCCCTTTCCCATCAATATCGAAGGATCTGCCTTTAACGTATTAATCTTATATTGTGTAACACATATTTCTTTTTGCCCCAAATGATTTCCTGCTGCCGAATAATAGTCAACACAAATACGATATGCCTCTGCATTCTTCAAAAGTGCATTAATATTTTTGACTATTCGTCTATACGTTACACGTTTTTTATAATCATTGTTATCAAGAAAATTTTTCAAAGTGTGTGATACTTGCTGCTTTTTCATAAGTATCATTTCCGCTTGTTCAAACTTTCCTTCGTTTTCTTTAAAGAATTTTATATCATCATATTTCTCTAATGCTTGTCGGCTTTTCACTCTTACGTTCTCATCAAAATATGTAACAACATCCCATCCTGCATATTCAAGTGTTTTCAAAATCTCTTTTTCTAATTTCCTGTATTTTATGCGCAGTACTACTTTAACAGTTATCCACATTACCAAAACAAATAAAATCAATTTCATAATATATTTTCTCCCTTATATATAAATATCATAACAACATACATTATCATTTTTACAACATCTGGTTTTATTTTAATTGCACCATTTTCTCATTTATAATCAACTACTCCACATTACCAATCCCCCTCGTTGCCCTCTTCCCAATCATCTTCAATAGCATCATCTACTCCGGAGGCATAATCATCATCCCTGTCATATCTATCCTGGTCATAATCCCCATCCATGTAGACATCATCGTAACCGTCATCATAAGAATCATAAGAGTGACTGCTATTATATTTACTGCCTGAGCTACCGGTCTTATAGCTGCCGGAAGAGGAATTTGAGTTTGAACTACTTATCGTTGTATCGCTATAGGAGCTGCTTGTTCCATGGGATTTATGATATCTTTTTGCGTATGAGTCATGTAAGCAGCAATAATCTCCGTCTTTGGATACAGGATTGTCACATCCGGCTTTTGCGCATTCCGGCTCATCACCAAAGATTGATACAAAGAAACAGATTACTAAAAATAATCCGACTGTCAGTAGTACAGCTTCACCTGTTGACATGTTATTATTTCTATTCATAATGATTACCTCCGTGAGCTTTTAGCCCGTTATTTTGATTTCCTTGTTCATAT
>DLKL01000027.1 GCA_002476495.1 Lachnospiraceae bacterium UBA7589 | reverse complement strand
TAAAGTGTACCCTTTGTCAAGGACACTGTGATTTTTTCCTTTTCAGATTTCTATTTTATATTTATTTGTTGTGTAGAGGCATCAAAGTGATGCCTCTGATTGATTGTTTTCACCTTTTGATTTAGGGATTATCAGTGGATAAATTCCTGTTGTCAGATATTGATAATATTCAACAGGTGACAACCTTGCTAAGTCCCATTGATAACGTTCTGTATTATAGTATTCTGTCCAATCCCTAACTGCGTTTAATACCTCTCCATAGCTACAGCACTCTGATAGATCCAGTTCGTCTTTCATATGACCAAAGAATGATTCCTGAGGAGCATTGTCCCAACAGTTTGCTCTACGTGACATAGACTGTCTCAGTTCATTATCCTTTAACAATTGGATAAATTTAATGCTTGTATAGTGAGAACCCTGATCGCTATGTATTAATGTTTCTGCACTTAAAACAGTTCCATGTTTTTTTATTAACTGCTTTACAGTTTCTAATACAAAATCAATTTCTAATGATTCGCTGAGAACCCATGACAGCAGTTCCTTGGTACAGGCATCTATAATTGTTGACATATAGCACCGAGGTGCTTTTCCATTTATAATATACGTGATATCCGTTAACAGAATTTTTCTTGGTCCGTGTTCCTCGAATTCACGATTTACTATATTGGGTGCAATATATGCGGTTGCCATTGCTTTTGCCATTCTCCGATAGGGATTTGCTTTGCGGATAGGACACTGTAAGTTGTATTTCTTCATCAGCCGACGGATTTTTTTGATATTCATTACTATAGGCGGTTCCATGTGTAACAGCCTCATATATATGCTACGGGCACCTTTATGGTATCCTCGGTACTGGTATGCTTTCAGAATCAAAAGAAAATCCTGTCTGTCCCGTTCCTCCCTTTCCATTCGCTGGTCTTCTGTTGAGAGATAATGATAATATCCCGAACGGGATACTCCTGCAATTTCGCACATGGCAGCTACATTCAATAGATTATTGTTTTTTTGCATGGTATCATAAATAATCTGATACTTTGCATGGGCTGGTATTTTCATTATTCCGGAGCCTCCGGATCTAAAGATACAATTTTTTTTAGAAACTCAATCTCCTGATCTTTATATGCCAGTTGCATTTCTAAATATTTTATCCGATTTTCAGCCGAAAGATATCCGTTGCAGCCCTGTGCATAGGTGTTAAGATCTCGAAACCCATTTCCCTTTTTTACTTCATTTCCAATCATGGTTTTCAGACCATTTATCCTGGAATCTCCTAGGATATTTGGATCTATTCCAAGAGTCGAAACAATCTCACGTGGAAGCTTGCCCTTTGACAGTTCCTCCCAAAACAATTTTTTAAATTCTGCTGAGAAATGTACAATACTCGGCGATACATCCAATACATATTTACTATTTCTCAGTGTGAGCATTTCTTGTTCTGTAAACTTTTTGTTTGCCATAATTTCCTCCAATTCATTTTTATTGTAATATCAATCTGAATTGGAGTCAAAAACCGATTTTGTCCCAAATAAAGGATTTTATCAGCATCATGTCCGAAATTAAGGGTTCTCTGTAAACTCATTGTCTAGCTTTAAGGGTTTTCATTAAAACTTACTGTCCAATGGTAAGGGTTTTAAAAACTCAAACTGTCTAATCTATAGGGTACATTTTACACCTGCTTTAGGTAAATGTTATATTTTGTTATTAAATTCTCCGCAAACCCTTGAAAACACTGGATTTATCGCAGGTGAGCTTTCCCTTATTGTTTCCCTTGTGTTATATCGTCCCATGAGTGTTTACGAACTCTGATAAGGGCAAATACAAGGGCACAAGAGGTCCAGTGGACCTCTGCTCTGTGCCGACCGAAGCGGCAGCGGAGACCAAGAAAATTCTATAAAACAGTATAACACAAAATAAAAGTGACATGGTGAACTGATTGAAATGCTTCTGATTTTTTGTAACAAATGATTGATTGAACGATAAGGAGATAAGATACGATGAGAGCAATATTTGCAGAATACAATCCACACAGAAACAGCATTGATGTATATACCAGTGCTGGCTATATGCTCCGCATTGACTGTTGGGAAGCGGAAAAGGATTTAAAAACTACACCTGGATCAGACTGTGCTTTGAACTCACTTGCAGTCGATGAACCACTTGAATATGCAAGGTTATATCTTGATGGGAATTTGCAGATGTGGGTGGATGCGGAAGATTCGTTAGAATTGTAAAACACAAGTAGCCTGTATTCTTTATTTCGCATACAGGCTACTTAATCAAAATTACCATAATTGATGGTAAGCAAGTTTCTTTATATACCTTGTTTGAATAATACTGGGGCATTCACATTTTGATTTCAAGTGAAAGACTTTTTAGTTTTGATTCAGTATTTAATCCATATTCCTATATTTTAAATACTCTATGAACAATTTAACCGCTGGAGTAATTTTTGTCCGATCTTTCATCGCCAATGCAATTTCTCTGAAATATGGTGTTTGAAATGGTCGAATTGCAATCTGATACGGTATACGTTTCAAAATCATTTCAGGGAGTATACCAATCCCTAACCCTTTTTCAACCATTGACATAATTGCGTAATCCTCCCATGTTGTAAAACGAATATTAGGA
>DLKL01000005.1 GCA_002476495.1 Lachnospiraceae bacterium UBA7589 | reverse complement strand
AACTTACATAGGTGATTTCCGCTTCCGGACATCTGATTCCCAGATTTCCGGAAGTGCGATTTCATCGCAACGTAATATCCACGGATCAATGACCTACAGGATTATATCGCACAGCAGACTACTCACCTCACCGAATTTGACGAATCACTGGTGCGACGCTGGATCAAACAGATCACCATCTGGGATGACCACATCACCGTCGAATTGAAATCCGGTGTTAGTATCGATGTGGATGCATAACTTTCATAGATGCACGAAGGCTCCTCACCACTGGATAGTTTCCTGTGATGGGGAGCTTTTTTTCATTCTGGCATTGAACCAAAGCAAATTGCTGGAATATTGAAAGTGAATCCGCCATACGTTATAGTCTTGTATGTTATTGATGTATCTTCAGGAAGACTTTCTTCGTACTCATGATTTCGAATAATATGAAATACCGAAGCTGGTGATTTGCTGCCAAATAATTCCTTTAATTTCTTTAAATCGATTACCGGAACATACTTATTCTGTGTTCTAATATTATGTCTCGCAACAACGCAGCAAAATAAATCTACATCATCACAATCATCAACTTGAAACACATTTTTCATAAATGTTTTTTTATCCTTCATAGCATATGCCATAATTTGTGATGACTGTTCGCAGCCATGAGTAATATCATCTTCTCTTGCATATACTTCTTTAGAAGAATCTGCAGCCATAAACCATTTTAATTCACATAGTAATACTGAATTAGAATTAGGCTCATAAACACCTAAATCTATATCCGGCAATCGTCCTTCTAAATTTTTATGCTTTACGATCACGAGATTTGAATGATTTTTCAATTTCTCTTCAATTTCTTCCACCATTAAGTTCTCTAAATCGTTAACTTCCTTGGAATGTTCAAAATCCGTCTTAGAGCTGACTACAGATAATAAATTTCTCTCTGGCCTGGAACCTACAAATAATATTGGCGCTATAACCATAATATTTCCGGGCATAACTACTATCGGCTGATACATAATGTCGACATTCTTTTTTTCAGGTTCAAACGTAATATACTCAAGTATATTTTTGATCACATTTTTATCTATACTCGTCATGGATTCAACATAACTTATAATATTATCCATCGGTTGTATTATCGTACTATTTTTTAGTCTAATCAGGGCATCCTGTATTGTCAAACTGCTAAAAAGGTGTATGTATGATAAGGTTGCTAATGCAATCCAAACCTTCCTGTATTCTTCTAACGAAAACAAGTCAAATTTCCATGAAGATGGAAGTGTTTTTGTAACCTCCCATTGCTTTGAAGCAATCTCAGAAAAAGCATCAATTACCTCTCTTGTCAGTTCATAGCATAACTCTTCATCCTGTATCGAAATACGTTCTTTTAATTTTTCGTAGGCTGACGATATTTTTATAGGATTCACAACTTCCATAAATCCTTTAATCCCCATTTGACTTGTTTCTCTCAAAATGTCATTCCATGCGGACTTATTCCCGTTTTCTGGAAAATCAAACGTAACATTATTTTCTTCTACACTAGCTGTTAATCGTTTTCTTGAGTACGAAATATATCCACTGCATATAACTGAATATGGCAATGCATAATCATTTATAAGTGAAGCACAATTCTCATACCTGCTCTCTTCAATTCTCGAATTAATAGGAACTTCCGAAGAACTAAGAGAGCTATTATGCACCCAGTTTAAGGCTTGATTTAATGCATCCATATAATCCGTTATTTTTTTCAAAGAAAATGGATTTAACATACTTCCAATTATCGCTAAAGAACATAAATCTTCAAATGTCGCAAGTAAATCATATGCCATCTGTTGCTTTGTTCCAGTAAACGCCGGATGTTTTTCATGAAACGTATCAATTATTTTTTCTATATCTCTAATATCCATTTGCCACCTAAAACCTCCTGTCATCTAATCCACTGCCAAGTCTGCCTCTTAATATCGAGTGGCTTAAACTGCGGTCGGCTCTGATAACAATTCCAGTGCCACAACCTATGACATCTAATCCACAGCCTAAACCCTACCGCATTTTTTCGGCCATCCACTTTTTCTTCGGTCAGGCTGACAAGTAGATATGTTTCCATACAAGAAAACCGAGCTTTCCGCAAGGCTTCTTACGATGATACTAACCTCGCAAAAATCCCGGAAATACGCCACTTTTCAGCCATTATTTATCTTTTCTTGACAGCAAACAGACCGTCTCAACATGCACCGTTCTCGAGAAAAGGTCAACAGGCGTAATTTTTTCAACACAATAGCCGTATTCCGCAAAAATTTTTATATCACAGGCGCAGGTAGCAGGGGTGTAACTTACCGTAAAGACTACCGCCAACACACACATTTTAAAAGAAAATTTGCTTTTTGATAAACGAAAAGTTAAATTATTCCAACTTGGTTTTTTTGCATGTAAAGAACAAAACTAAAAACACAATAAATAGACCGATACTTTGTTGCCCTAAATCAAATACACCATTTACAAAAGCTGTTTGAGGTAATATTTTTGACAGAGCGATGCAAATAACCATAAATACAAAAGGATTGATTACACACATCCATTTTTTTGGATATATATTTCCCTTTAATGTTTCGATAAACATAATGCCGGCAATAACGGCGTATCCGAATGCTGCAAGAACACCAACTAAAACAAAAGTATTAAATACATCTAATGTAAATTCTTTTGCACTTTCAAAACCGCACTGAACTAATTTGTTGTAAATATACGCAGCAATAGCAAATACATTGTGATACATGGTTCCGACAGCGGTAAATATAAACGATGCAAGTAAGAATAATTTTGATGTTTTTTCATTTTTTGCTTTTATTCTGAGATATATTCCGTAAAATCCTGAAAACATCATAATTAATGAGATAACACCTAAAAAGCCTGCGATTACAAACCTAATAGGATCTACATTGGCCCATTCGTATGAAAAACTTATGCACATTAATTTGTGCCCAAAATCGGAAGCAGGAATATAGTATCCTAATAAATTATCACCGATAAAACATACGACCGCTCCGATAATAGCTATTAAATATAAATTTTTTTCTTTTATTTTCATACAATCACCTTAGATGTAAAATTAAAACTTTGTCATAATTATAAATTCTGATTTGTTTTTATCAATCGATAACGTCAATTTAAATGTCCCCAAAATGCCATTAGTCTTAGCTATTCAGATTTATCGTCAAACCTGAAAATTCATTCAAAAATTGTGGTATTTAATATACTCTCTTAATTTTCGGTATCTAATCTGATGTTACAATCTGTCGCACATTTTCGCGGTAAATATGTTCATTTATAAAAAAACAAACCTTTTCAAAGGATAGACTCCTAATTCAAACTAAAAAACAAGAATACAATGCTTTAAACTTAAAATTTTATTTTTTACCATCAAACATACCGTCTCAACACGGCTTGATAGAATAGGCAAGAAGTCTTTGCTGTTTTGCTGGAATATGTCCATGAAACTGAATTTTGGGTGTGCTCTTAACCATGTATTAACTCATAATAGCCATAAATATATATCCCATTCCAACCATAAAGAAATTGCTCAATCCATGCATAATCATAGAATAAATTATACTTTCTGATTTCACATATGTTAGTCCATACGCTATACCTAATATAAATGCATAAATCAATTGAAACCATGAAAAAGATATTGAAACGGGAAACAATGTCCATCGGATATGCGCAACAGAAAATAGTACCGAGGCTATTACAATAATAAATGTATAACTCTTTTTATTATCTTTGCAAATCACTCCACCAAGAACAGTAATAGGAAGTGCTCTGAACAAAATTTCTTCTGATGTTCCCGATAAAAACAGTTGAAATCCTAATGTTCCTAAAACATTCGATATATTTAACTCATATTCATATGGCACAATTGTATTAAGCGAATAACCAACGACATAACTAATAAGAACATATATTAAAATAACGATAGCAAAAATTGCCGTATATAGTATACCGCTCTTATTTAACCTTGGTATTAACCAAAAATCTAAATAACTTTTCTTACTAATAACAAAAATAAGTACTAAAGCCACAATCATCTGAACAATGTGGTGCACGGAAACACTCATAAATGTGCCATCTTTATCAATCACTTCATATTGAAATAAATCAGCAATGAAACCACCTAACTTACTTGCAAAAGTTTGAAAAATAAACAAACCTAATATAGCAAGTAGAATATATATTGTCTTTTTTATTTTAATTTTTTCCATAATATCTCCATCAAATTCGAGTTTTCTGCTTATTCAATAATTAAGTCAAAATCATCAACTGTAAACTTACGATTTGTCCTGTGTCTTTGACAGCAATACCACGCTCTCAACGTGCTCAGTCCAGCAAAACATATCCACAGCAATCATCTTTTTTACTACATATTGTCCCTTTTGCAAAATATATTTCAAATCCCTCCCAAGAGTTTCAGGGTTACAGGAAATATAAACAATTCTGTGGGGAGCAAGTGTAAGCAGCGAATCCATAAATTCCTTTGTGCTGCCTGAACGTGGAGGGTCCATAAATACAACATCGGTTTTATCCCCACTTCTGTTATCCCCTGCTTTTCTCTGCATCGCAAGCCTCGACATGAATTTGCCGGCATCATTATTATAAAAGGTTATATTATTGCAATTATTTATTTTTGCATTGGTTATGGCATCCCTGACTGCCTCTTTATTAAGTTCAACGCCGGTTACCCTTTTCGCCTTATCTGACGCAACCATACCGATAGTTCCAATGCCACAGTATGCGTCAATAACACTCTCTTTCCCTGTAAGTCCTGCCAGCTCAACCGCCTTTTCATAAAGCCTTTGTGTCTGGATCGGATTAATCTGATAAAAGCTGTTAGGGGATATACGGAATTTTTTGTCGCAAAGAACATCTTCAATATATCCTTTGCCATACATTACAATATTTCTATCCCCTAGCACCATACTTGTATTCTTCGTATTTATATTCTGTACTATAGTTGTTATTTCCTTATGTTCCTTTAGTAATGCTCCGGTAAAATTTTTCTTTGAAGGAAATACCGGGTCAGCGGTAACCAGAACAACCATTATCTGTCCGGTTTTCCTGCCTGTTCTTATCATCACATGCCTTAAAAGCCCATATCCTGTGTCTTCATTATAAATGGGAATCTTGAAGGACGATATAAGCCTCTTTATTGTGGAAAGAATCGGATAAGCTCTCTCATCCTCAATAATACAGCCATTTTCAGGCATGGGAATAACATTGTGGGTTCCCTCTTCATAGATACCGCATACTATTCCCTCCTTTTTTCTCACGGCAAATGCCGAATTAATTTTGTTTCTGTAATGATATGGATTATCCATACCGATTATCGTCTCAACATTCCCATAATTCTTGAGAAGCTCCCTGACCCTGCCAAGCTTATCCTTAAGCTGTTTCTCATATCTCACATCAAGATACCTGCATCCGCCACACCTTTTTGAAACAGGGCATTTTCCATTATCCATAATTACCTCCCGACAGCTGCTATATGCTCTGCGATATATCTTACTCCTTATTATAGCACAGCACTGAGCATAATCACTATGCAATATCAATATATTTTGTTATACTTTAGCAAAATATATTAATATTAATACGGAGGACTCTAAATGAAAAGAAATATATTCTTTTGGGTAAAACTAATATTTACCACTATTGGGCTGGTTCTTCTGACAGCTTCTTTCATAATAAAAATCAGCTCAGGTAAATTTTACCGTTCAGCAGAAAAAACCAATGCAACCATTGTAGGCATAGAAAGTCATAAGGAATACAACCTTCGCCGGAGCCGTTACGAGAAACATCATGATGTATATATAAACTATTATACAAAAAACGGCGAATATCTACAGGACATATCTTTAGGATATTACTCCGGCAAAATGTATGAGGGACAGTCCATTCAGGTCTATTATGATCCTGAAAATCCGACAGATGTACGTTTTAAGTCGGGCTCCGGCTTCATCTTTTTTACTTTTCTGGGAATAGGGTGTGTTTTCACTGCATTAGGAATAGGGCTTACAATTTGTACAAGAAAATTATAATAATTCATTGACAATGTAAAAAGAGTAATATATGCTAGGGGTGTATTTTATTTCTTATTACAAAAAAGGGGGGGCTATATTGTGAAAAAACGAATTATTATCATATCATCAATCATACTTTTCTTACTCATATGCATTCCGGTGACCATTATCATAATACGCAACTCCAGATGGGCTGATGAGCCATACAAAACTTTTCATGGTTCATGCACCAGCAGCTTTAGTTATACTCAAAAAAGCAGATACAACGGAAGTGCGTTAGAGAGAATTGACGAAAATAACAGAATGTACATGGATTTTTTACTGGAATGTGATATAGAAAACGGAGCTGTTATATTTACCGTATCAGATATGCATGACAACAAACCCGGGGAAAACGAAGAGTCCTACACTGTTGTATATGAAGAAAGGATATCAGAAAGCGGTTCCTATATTTATAAAGCCAGCGATTTTAAGAATGGCTCTTATTTATTTATGGTGGTTGCCGAAAATGATGAAGTAACAGCCAGTGGAAAGCTTGCGGTCAGATATTATTATTCAAATTGGGAAATGTTGATGCGAAGATTGGGGCTTATGAGGGATTGATGATTAATTATATAAAAGTTAACAAAATAAGAATACTGGTTACTGTAATATTGCTTGTTTCAATATTTATGTTTCAATATTCCGAAGAAGCAAATGCTATTGATCTCAGAGAAGAGTATGATGCAGATACACTCTATGAACGCAACTCCCTTCCGGTATTTGCATGGGGAGATGGCAATATGTCAGAGAAGATAGCTTCACTTCGTTTCGAGGACTGTACTATGTCCATTGTAGAAAATGTTTTCTATCTGGATGCAGCCACTTCCTGCTATATGGCGGATGTTATTGTCTATGGTAATGATTACTTTCTTCCCATTATAAAAGGTGCTTATCCCGACAAAGCCCGCTTGTCAACCGGTGCCCCCTGTGCAGTTCTGGGAAAGGAATTATACAAATATACATATAACCAAAAAGGGAAAACCTACATAGATATTCATGGAGAAAAGTATGAAGTTACAGGATTTGTAGCGGCCCCTAATTCAGCCATCTACGATAACAGGCTTATTTTATTCTATGACTGTCTTGGGGATAATGTCAGGTCTGATTTGGAGTATTATTATTATTCTCTCGGGTTCACCCTCATATTTAACAGTAATACCATTTCTGCTAAAGCTATATCCGACCTGATTGAGACGGATGAATACACAAATATACTTCCGGGCTTTCAGAGATTTGTAGAATCACAATCTATAGATCCCCAATATAGAAAATATGCCAATCTTATATATATTTTTTCAATTGCAACAGTTATTTTAATTGTGCACCTGTGGATGTTATTAAGGAAAAGAGAATTTGCAATAAAAAAAGCATTTGGATATTCTACCCTGAGACTGATATGTGAAATCCTCACAGAGCTATTGCTTATGCTTTCCATAGCAATAGCTCTATCAGAATTAGGTTTGATGATATTCAATCTGCTGGAACATGAGTTGATATGGTTTTCATCAGACAGGCTTATCTTCAGGCTAATCAACATATTTAAATATACTCTGATTACATTACCTGCTCTTTTAATTGTTCCGGCAATTACATTAATCACACATAACCCTGTAAAATTATTAACAGATAAGGATGTATAAATGAATTTCAGATTATGGTATGGCATATGCCAGTTATACAAAAATAAAATATTAACACTTATAACTCTGGCAATGCTCACATTATCATTTGCCGTTATGGAATATGCAGGAATGGTATATCTGACATACAGCTATTCCCGTTACAGGGCAAAAGGAGTTATTGATTTTCCCTATGGCAATATCTACAGCATTAATTTGCAAAAATACACCACAGGCTTCTGTAATTTTGATGATATGGATAAGCTTCTCCTGTTTTACCGTGAGCTTGGGAAAATTGAAGGTATAAGCCATGCCGGCATGTTTTTTGACAATACGGAAAATGATATTAATATACTGTATGTAAGTGAGGATATATTACCACTTTGCGGCATAGATATTGAATTTTCCGATGTGGACGGTATATGCTCTGTGGCAGGAGAAAACAAAAGCATGTCCTGTCCCATTGATACAAAGCTTACGGATTATATGAGTGGTTATACGCTCAATATAACAGGCATAATTTCAGACCGGAAATTTATATCCGGCAATTACTTTTCTTCAGCAGGTAAAATCATTGATTTAGATGATTATATTATTGCCTCACTTGATGACATAATCGCCCTTGATAAAATTTTCCTTATTAACGGCCTTAATGATTTGCTTTATATAGTTGATGCTGATGCTGACAAAGACAGGGTTAAGCAGGATATATATAATCTGGCATATTCCCTCGAAATAGATATATATGATATAAATGATGTGGATACCTTATTTGATAATATGGCAAAGGAGGCCTACGAAAAAGCCGGGGAAAACTATCTCATGCCTTTAGCCCTTTCTCTTTGTGCAATTATATCCATGATAGTTGCCTCATATATTTCCATTATAAAAAGCCGTCGGGATATGGCTGTTATGCTTTCCAATAATATGACAAGACGTGATCTGAAGGCTATTATATATACGGAAATATCAATTAAAATATTAATCTCCTTTATACTGTCCATACTGTATTGGATTGTTAAATCTATTGGTTTTGATGCACAGACAAAGGAAATGTTTTTTATGCTGATGCCATATTATATTGCAGGAATGATATTTACATGTACAGTTATATGTCTGTTTTTAAAGGGGCACATTAACAAACAGACACCACTTGATATGATGGGAGAGGAAATATGATTAAATTAGAAAATGCTACCAGAATTTACAAGGGCGATACTTACGAAATTGCCGCTATAAATCAAATCAATCTTTCCATAGATGATGGTGAATTCGTTGCTATAACAGGGCGTTCTGGCTCCGGAAAAAGTACACTGCTGAATATAATAGGCTGCATGGATAATCTTACCTCCGGTGATTACTTCCTGGACGGCAGAAAAATTACAAACCTGAATCCCTTTCAATTTGATAAAGTAAGGAAAAATAACATTGCATTTATTTTCCAGAAATATGAATTAATGAGCCAGTATACTGTTTATGAGAATATTGAGCTTCCCTTGAATGTCATAAAATGTAATTCCACTGTCAAGAAAAAGAAAATTGCAGATATTATGGAAAGACTTCAGATTACAGGATTAGAGGGAAAATTTCCAAAACAAATCTCCGGTGGCGAGCAGCAGCGTGTGGCTATAGCCCGAGCATATGTTTCCGACAAAAAGTATCTTCTTGCAGATGAACCTACAGGTGCCCTTGACGAAAAAAACGCCTGTGAAATAATGGAAATATTTAAAGAATTAAGCACTGAGGGTAAAACCATAATACTTGTTACCCACGACAGTGAGGTTGCTGCCTGCGCAAAAAGGATAATCAGGATAAGCAATGGTCAGATATGCGAATAATACTATCGACCGTCAGACTGTACATCTTCTATTGTATTTGAACTTTGTTCCTTATCCGACATAGCCTTATATACATACTCTGACATATTTACTGCCATAGACTTGACAAAAATTGTCATTACCAGAATTATAAGACCTGTTAAAAGTCCTTTTTCTATGCTGGTTCTTTCCTTTTTTGACAAATCTGCCTCAACGTCATCTCTGTATTTTTTACTGTCCATCTGCCCATAAAGTATAATAGCCTCAATAATCCATACAAGATCAAGAATTATCTGAACACACAGAAGAAATACGGCATTTCCATTCACATATCTGTACCAGCTTACTATGTAATAGATATTCCACGCAGTTGACAGCAAATATGTTACACCATAAAATATCCCAAGAATGCGGCTCTCCTTACTATCTTGCGGAATTTCTTTGTCTGCGTCCGCCGAAACAGGAAGATTTCTCAAATCATTACCATAATCCTTCCTGTTATACGGTATTTCATATCCATGTCTTTTCAATCTCTTAAAATAGCACAAGGAAGCAACAAAATTCAGGGCAGAACAGATAAATAACCCTCCACCGACATATATTCCAAACAAAAACAAAAGCTCAAGTCCCATTATCTCAAACCACATCACAATAAAGCCTGCAGCAAAAAGCAACAGGGCTGCAATCATTGATATCAAAAGCACCTTTTTAGTTCGCATATCATATTTTATATTCATACCATTCTCCATTAGGTAACATATTACTTTAAAAATGGTAACACATCACCCTTTTACCGTCAATATGCACTGTTTTTTACATTTCCCCTGTATATCCCTAATGTTCCGGGATTTTTCACCAAAACAAATGCCACCTCCACACAAGTCATTACCTATCCGGGTAATTGTCTATAGTGAAGGTGGCATATTATTTATCTGTTTTTCTTAAGTTCTCTGTATACAATAGGTATTAAGCAGCCTGTCATCATTATAAGTACAAGACATATTCCCATAGGGAAGCTATCCCCTGTATTCACACCGTTTTGATTTCCTGTTGTCTGATTATCAGGCGATGCATTGTCATTACCCTGTGATGTAGGTGTTGTTGCCTCTGTATCTTTCGCAACCACCGTCGTACCCTTATGTACGGTAACCTTGGCTGCCGGTGATGCATAATAATTAGCAGTTTCCTTATATCTTATATAATAGTCGCCATCTGCAAGTCCATTTATGGAATTACTGCTGATTGCCTTATAATTTGTCTGATCTGTACTATATTCCATAGCTGCTGTAACATATATTATAGAGCCATCATTCTTGCCATCCTCTGTCTCAGAAACAGCTTTAATTCCTGTAGGTGCATTCTGAGGCGCCTTATCAATGACAAAGCTCTTATCAACACTGTCATGATATACACCTATACCCTGTATCTTTACACCGGCCTGACCGGCATTCACATTGTTAAGGTATGTAACATTATAATGAACACCCTTTGTAAGCGCTGTTCCGTTATAGCTTACCGTAACCTCCGGTGTCTTGGCTGTACCGTCATATACATAGGCTGCAGGATTAAATGCTACTGTGAACTCATCATCTGTAATACGCTTATATTTGAGTAAAATATTATTTGCAAGATTGCCATTTTCATCAAAAATAGTATTTCTTATGTCGGCAGCATTTGGGGATGGCCGTTTCTTGGCAACTGTATAACCATAAGGCAAAAATTCCTCAATTCCACCGAGTGCATTCTCGATATCCGATATACGTCCATAATTACTTAAGCCCGAACCACTTAATATACTTATATCAAATACAGACTGTTCGTCCATATCTAATTTTTCAAGCCAGAATTGTGTTCCGGAAAATGTCAGCTGACTGTTAATAAGACTTACCCCATCATCAGGCATCCACTGTAACCTTTTGATTGTTCCTTTGACATCCTTGAATGTGAGCTTACCTGTATCGGATGCATGGTTAATCGCTCCGTAAAATGTTCCGTTCATTATTGTTAATGCATTTTCAGTGTCTATCTCACCCATCTGAAGTCTATAGCCTGACAAATCTAAGGTTATTTTTTTATTAGGCAATTCATTATAATGGTCTAAATCTAAGTCTGGTTGCTTTATGTTATACAAAAGCTTTACTGTCTCGCCATCAGCCGCATCAGAAATTGCATCAGCCAGTGAAGAATATGTAGTCGTAGTTCCATCACCCTTAACAAGCCCAGCAACGTCAAGATTATCTGTATAACATACTAAGCACTCTCCTTCTCCGTCCACCAGTGGATGTTCGCATGTTGACGCATCAGCTGCATATAAAACACCCTCTACACAAACATAAGTTTTTGCCACACCTGTATCCGTATCCTTCTCCTGCAAAACAACTACACCGGAAGAAGGCAGGTTAGCTAAAATAGGCGTTTCCGGAACCTTACCACCACTATTTGTGCGTGCTACCAAATTGATGTCAGCATACTGATTAACAGTTAACGTACCTTTTATCACAGAAGCTTCACCGTCACCCCATAACTGCAAATTCTTTGATGCATCAACATTAACGTCACCTAGACATACCGAATCGGTGTCTGACGCAATTATTACCTGGGATGCATCAGTAATTGATATATTACCCTTAACAGTTACTTTTCCGGAGGTAATACTCACATAAGCGCTTTCAATATCAAGATTTCCTCCAACGGCTGTTCCAATAGCAGAATTAATATACACCTTTTTAGCCGAACCACTGCCATTATTTATAATCTTGGCGTAACCCTTTATTGCATCACCACGGCCATTTATCGTCAATCCCTGACTGACACAAGCGTCAACATTGCCACCACACACATAACCATCTTTCGACAAAAGCTTTGCACTTCTTGCAGTTATATCAATATCCCCTCCTACTGTGTAAAGCGTTGCCTCAACATTTACATCTGAACTTTCAGCATTTACATTAAAATCACCTGTCACCGCTGAGCCGGCCCCAGAAGATATATTAATATCAATTGGATCATTACTGTTAATCGTCAGACTTCCATTAACCACATTTCCATCTGAATTAAGTATTACACCTGTTGTAGCTGTCACAGTGAGATCTCCCTTGGCAATATTCCCATTCTTACGAGCAGCAAAAGAAACTTCTCCGTCTATACTCTTCAGATTTATATTACTTCCCTCAAACATAGCACCGGTATAATTAGTACTAGTTGTATTCTCTCCAAAATTTTCACTACTAACAATGCTTATATCTCCGGTCGCCTTGATAAGTCCCTCTGCCTGTGAACTTGAATTACCTAAATATACCGACTTTCCAACCAAAGCGACATTACCGGCATCAACAACAATTCCATTTTTAAAATTTGTACTGATATTGATATCACCGTTTGTCTCCAAATCTACTGTTGACAAGCCCTTAATCGCACTATAATTTATTGCATTAAGCATTATATCGCCTTTATACCCCTCTGTTACTATTCCTGCACCTGTTGTACTTACAATGGTCTCTGCACCATTACCGGCTATACCACTCTGTGGAAAAATACTTAAATTTCCTGCTCCACTTAAAATAAGTGTGCCATTATCAATTTGCAGTCCAGGAACACCGGACTTGGTCATATAGATATCAAAGTCACCATATACAGTCATTTTGCCGGCGGATTCATCATAATATGCGTATGAATCTGTAACGGCTGCTTCCGGTGCTTCTGTTACATAGGTCAATACCTGGGTTGTATCATAATAATAATATCCCGTTTTGAGTGTCGTACCATCCACGACTACAGAAATCCCTTCTGCATCAGCATTAATGGCTCCCGTGGTACAGGTTATATATACTATAAGCATAAGTGCCATAAGCATAACCACCACTCTAGATAATTTCTTTTTCATATTCTCCTCCTTATACTCTATTACATTACTCTTAATCAAATCATTTTTTTAGTTCCACGTCAACATATGTGGGATAAACAGCATTTTTCTGGGATAAAAAGGTTTCCCCTCGCAGGAATTTATGCTAATATAAGAATAGCTTGTAAGTGATGACAGGCTGTGCAATTATCAGGTTACAGAGGGAGGGGATCTTGTATTGAATATAGCTATTATAGATAATAACAGGACTGAACAGCTTAACACAAAAAAGCTTATAACAAACTGGGGAACCCTGACCGGCATTGTCACAGACTGTGATATATATTCATCCGCCGATCGATTTCTATCATCTCTTTCCGATAATGCTTATGACATTATATTTACGGATATATATATGGATGATACTGACGGTATTGAAATGGCAAACACTTTCAGACAATCATTTCCCTCCACGCCAATAATATTTGTAACTGCCAGCTGCGAGCATTTTGCAGACGCATTTTGTGTGCACGCATTTGATTATCTCCAAAAACCTGTCACTCAAAATATGATAGATAAGACTATGAACGACCTCATTATTTATAATTATAATACCAGGGATACCGCCCACATACTTCTCCATGTTAACCGCAAGGCTGTCCCTGTCCTTTATTCCAATATCAGATACATAAACTCAGATTCCAACTATCTGATTATTCATACGAGGGAAACGCTCAGATGCAGAATGCCCTTTAAAAAGCTGGAATCAGCGCTCAATGATGACCGTTTTTTGCCTGTAAACAGGGGAATACTTGTAAATCTGGATTATGTATCGTCTATGGATGAAAGATCCTGCCATATGACTGACGGTACAGCATTACCATTAAATACAAAGCGTTATAAGAGTATTAATCAGGCATACATAACAAGACAATTTGCCAGAAGGACAAAATACCTGCCGGTGACGCCTTCCATCAGGCAGCCGTCATAGCTGCAGCACCTTTTCAATGTAATCGTTCAGGTTATAGATATACGATGTGTCACAACACATCTATGGGCCAAGGCTGTCGCCCTGGACGGACCAGGGTGCTTCGCACCTATTTTCATGCAAAAATAATTTTTGTATTATCCATATAAACTTGAATTTGTTACTGAGTCTTTTGAAAATGCTTATATGCTAATACACCAATAGGAAGAAAATATACACACCAACATAATAGTGCAATAGTACCTCCGTTTCCGGTTTCTCCGCTTTCCATGCTTGTGAATACACCTGTCATCGGCATAATAAAACATCCAATAAAAAAAACGCCATGTAGTATCATCAAATATTTCAGCCACTTGTCCGCTTTCGAACTTGGATTGATAGAAAGACCAATAAATAATGTGGAAAGTGCCATCATTCCGTAACCAAGCAAATCATAATTGAATAACAGACCACCACGTTGAAAATCTAATATTCGAACGGCCTGCTCATTCAAACCGCCCAATTGAACGCTCGTTGTCTGGGCATAATATACTAATAGAACCATCACCGCATAGATAACGGCAATAACAACACCGACACTGGCAGAAACCTTCCGTTCTTCGCAGCTTTCATATTGAAACCCTACTGCCATCATAATGTATCCCAGAGGTAAAAACATACACACGAGATACGAAACAAATGGTAAATCAGCAATCAGACATATAGCAAAAAGAAATACAGTAATTGTTACGACTACTGCTCCAATTTTTGAAATTATTTTGTTCATAATCTTTC
>DLKL01000010.1 GCA_002476495.1 Lachnospiraceae bacterium UBA7589 | reverse complement strand
ACAGAAACCAGTATCAATAATCATACTTGACATTTTGGCAAGTTGTGAATATAATAAAATTAGGCTGATAAGTGAAGCCTGACGAAAAGGAGGAAATATCATGGGCAAGGCATTAGGAAAACGAATATCTGAGATGCTTCAGAAACAGGGCATTCAGCAGAAGGAACTGGCTGAACGAACCGGTATCACAGAAACCGCTATGTCACGTTATATTGCCGGAACACGAGAACCAAAGCCAGACGTAATTGCTAATATGGCAACTGCGTTACACACAACCTCAGATTATCTTTTGGGAATTGAGAACGATGCGTTCAACTATCACCAAGTTCGCCGTATGATTGCAAGAAATGCTTCTTCTATGACTGATCAGGAAAAGAAAGCTCTGATTGATGCACTGTTCGGGGAGGAGTAAGTATTGGCAATTAGATTATCAAATCGAAGATACGAAGAAATTAAACGTATCGTTGTTAGAATGTTTATAAAGTATGGAGTATCCTGCGTACCCATTAACAGCTTTGAAATTGCACACAAAATGGGAGTCAAAGTTATTCCATACTCTGCCTATCCACAAAGTAAACGTTGGCTTCTGATTAAGAAAAGCGAAGATGGCTTTTCCGTAGAAAGAACAAACGGACAATGGTACATATTCTACAATGACGAAAAAGACTATGGGCGTGTAAATCACACCATTATGCACGAAATCGGTCATATTGTCCTGGATCACACTGAGGACAGCGAACTGGCAGAAAAAGAAGTCAAATTCTTTGCCAAATATGCACTTGCACCACCAGTTCTGATCCACAAGCTCAAACTGAATAATCCAGAAAGCATTTCGCAGATATTCGAGATAAGCTATGAAGCTGCCTGTTATGCTTATTATTATTACCAGAAATGGCGGAGACGTTATTATGGCAGTTACACCGATTACGAGCATCGCCTTCTTTGTCTCTTTGACCAGGCAAGTTAGGGAAGTGGTTACTTTGAGTGCAAAAAATAAAACGTATTAAAAAGCTGTTGGCGCAGCAATCTAATACGTTTCATCAGCGGATATGCTATTCGCATTCCTCAATCAAAATGAGTATAGCATATCCTTTCCGCAGGTGCAATTCGCAAATTATACAAAAGTGAATTGCTTAATACATTGTTCCTCCGATTGGAGGGGAAAGGATTCTTAATATGGTTAGTAATACAAGTAAATGTATGCGCAATGACCAGCTGTTCATGCGCAATGAGTATGCCGGTCGCGGAAAATGGAATATTCCATTAGTAAGAAAACAGGAACTCAATGTCGATCATCTGTCACTGATTGCCTGTTCTGACACAAAATCAAACGATTCTTCCGTGAATACACAGAATGGAGTTCATTTTTTTGTCGATGATTACAGATTCAACGGGATTTATAACAATCCAGAAAAATCTCTGGCAAAATATTCCCAATATGCTTTTCTTTTGACACCGGATTTTTCTACTTATGCAGATATGAACTTATGGCGGCAGATAGAAAGCGTTGCGAAAAACAGATGGTGTGGTGCTTATTGGCAGAGCAAAGGATTAACCGTTATTCCTACAATCAGCTGGAGTACGCCAAGCAGCTATGATTTCTGCTTTGATGGTGTAGAGGAAAACTCTATCGTTGCTATCGGAATGATTGGATGTAAGCAAAATCGTCTGAATTTCATGCGTGGATATTGTGCCATGTTAGAAAAAATTCATCCCGAAACCATTATTTGCTTTGGAACACCATTTTCAGAAATGCAAGGAAATATCGTCACCGTAGACTATCGTGCTTCTCGAAAGGTGGTGCGCTAATATGGGTGGACGTGGAACTTTCGCGGTCGGGAATAATGTTCCTTACAGCTATGAAACGGTTGGAACGATTGATGGAATTAAAATATTACAGGGGACTTCCGGGAAACATGGATTACCAGAATCATCTCACTCAAGTATTGCCTATTTGAAGTTAAACCCAGACGGAACATTTAACATGATGAGAATATATGATCAATGCCATAATCTCAGGCTTGAAATCGCATATCATTCAGAACAGTCTATTGCAAAGGGAAAGCCAAAAGTACTTCATTATCATGTCTATGGAAAAGAGTTCAGCCAAAAGGCAAAATCTCCCTTTGAAAGAACAACGAAAGTGCTTCACAAAAATTCAAAGATTTATAAGCAATACAAAAAATTTTTTAAGGGGGTGCAATAAAATGCTTAATGGAAATATTAGAGAATTTGTTGATAAACTGTGGGGTGGCGAGGAGCTAATTTATACATATAATGGGAAAAAATACTTTTCCCAAGGATATATCCTCGAAAACGGTCTATATCGCTTTGAATTGCAACAATGGGAGCCGGATGGGAAAATGCTCTGGTATGTAGAAGGTCTGGATCATCAATCAAGTTTAGACAAATTTCTGGAACAGCCTTTGTTTGATGGGAAAAGATTTTGGGACGTTGAACAGGAAATGGAATGGGTAGATGATTAGACAGGGGAGCGATTTATGACAGGGAACCTCCTGTTATACTAAGTATAGCCATACTTTTTTGAATGTATTCAAGGTATCCTTATTTACCTTTTCAGAATCCCATTAAAGTGTACCCTTTGTCAA
>DLKL01000043.1:350-5279 GCA_002476495.1 Lachnospiraceae bacterium UBA7589 | reverse complement strand
AACTTACATAGGTGATTTCCGATTCCGGACATCTGATTCCCAGATTTCCGGAAGTGCGATTTCATCGCAACGTAATATCCAATTTGAAAGACGAACTATATTAACTGATTCAGAACGGACGGGTATGTGGCAATCCCCTCATGTACATGAGCTATATACATTTTGACCATTACATATTTGTGGAATGAGCCATATGGATTGACAGCATCGAAAACTGAAAGAATCATTTAATCGGAATATTGTTGTTAATAGCTATTCCTGCATTATTTATATTGCTTTCTTATGTATGTGTTGTATTGGTTAAATCTGATATAATAATTAGTTGTGTAATCAAGTTTTTAGAACTAAGAAAATCAGAATTTTTGTGTAAAGGAGAACTTTATGAAAAAGATATTAGTGACAGGCGGAACAACTTTTGTAAGTAAATATGTGGCAGAATATTTTGTGAATGTGGGTTATGAAGTATTTGTACTTAACAGAAATTCTAAGCCACAAGTTCAGGGAGTAAAACTCATTGAAGCTGATAGGCATAATTTGGGTGGTGTATTGAAGGATACATTCTTTGATGTTGTAGCGGATATAACAGCTTATAATGACAACGATATAATTGATTTTGTTAAGGAATTGGGTTCTTTTGATCAGTATATTATGATTAGTTCAAGCGCTGTTTATCCAGAGTATGGTGTTCAGCCGTTCCTGGAAGAATCAGAGAAATCCGAAAATAAATTTTGGGGTGCATATGGAACCGATAAAATAGCAGCTGAAAAGGCATTACTTGAAAGAGTGAAAGAAGCATATATACTAAGACCGCCTTATTTATATGGACCAATGAATAATGTGTATAGAGAGGCTTTTGTATTTGATTGCGCCTTGGCGGATAGAAAATTCTATTTACCTCAAGATGGCGGTATGAAATTACAATTCTTTCATGTGAAAGATTTATGCAGGTTGATGGAGGTAATAATTAAAGAAAAGCCGGAAGAGCATATTTTAAATGTTGGTAATGTTGAAGCAGTTTCTATTAAAGATTGGGTAACAAAATGCTATGAAAGCATAGGGAAAATACCAGATTTTGTAAATGTTTATGAAGAGATTGAACAGAGAAATTATTTTAGTTTTTACAACTATGAGTACTATTTGGATGTATCACGTCAAAACAAAATATACTCAGAAACCATATCATTAGAAGACGGATTGAGAGATAGTGCTAAATGGTATTTGGAACATAGAACAGAGGTTAATAAGAAACCTTATTTTGAATATATAAATAAAAATTTAGTGAAAGGTCAATTTGAAAAGCCATTGTTGTAAAGAACATGATAACATTCGTTTGTCAGACTGGCGGGATACAGAAAGCAGCATAAAAATAATCAACAGGCAGGCGGTACTATAATGGAACGGTCTGGCTTCTTTTATGCTTGCCTTTCTCGATAAGAGAAACAAGCGAAAATAAAAATGCCTATCCTGTCTGCCAACTGGATAGGCGGTGTCCTTAAGGACATTCATTAACCTAAACGCGGAGCATCCACCTTTGGAGTGGGTGCTTTCTGTTTAATCAGATATTATCATCTTATGTCTGATAATTCAAGAGGTTTCACTAATTTGGAAAAATTTTCACAGTGAGGCGGTCAGTACCTTTTTTGACAACCATATTGTCATCAAGCAGATGTTGCTTGATTTCTTCGATATTTTCATTGATATGCTGCAAACTGTCAGCATACTCTTCTTCTGAATATTCATTTTTAGCATTTATCATATTTTCACGAATTTCCAGAGCTTTCATATAGGTACAGAGTTTTTTATTGATGAGGTTGTTCTTAAAGGACAGTTTAACAGTAGCAGGTTTGAAATTGCTCTCATCGTCCTTATCTGCCTCAAATTTCATATCAATCTGATCATCCAGTTTAAACAGTAATGATAATACATCAGAAACTGTTTCTTATAAGTTCCCTCATGCATCGAATTTTGTATTTTTTCAAACAACTCAAATTCATTCATTAGTACCTCCAAGTTTTGTATCCGGCAAGCTAATAAGGAACTTTCTGATAAAGGCCTTTATGTCAGATCTGGCAGAGTAAGCCGAAAGTATCTTGACAGTAAAGTATATGACTTATGTGATAAGACAGCATAAGGGAAAGGAGCAGTTGTATGGCAGCATACAAGGATGAGGCGAGGGGGACATGGTATGTCTCCTTCCACTACAACGATTGGACAGGTAAAAACAAAAGAAAGCTCAAACGTGGCTTTCGGACAAGAAAGGAGGCGTTGGAGTATGAGCAGAAGTTTCTGCTGCAGCAGGCAAGGATTCCTTTTGAATGTGAATATTTTCCGCGAAAGAAGAAAAAAGTGGTTTGCTAAGTTGAAGTTATATTCTCTAAAACATATTGCATAAATGTTTTCGCTGCAAAGGATAAGGAACGCTTATCTTTTGTTACGATTGCCATGGTTCGCAAGACCGGTTCTTTTATGGGAAGAACAGTTACATTGTAGGATGTTTTTTGAAGGACGAGTTCTGCAAGCAGGGAGTATCCTAATCCCTGCTCAATCATAGACAGGATAGAATAATCGTCGTGCATACGAAGACGAATGTTTGGGGAAATATTGGCATTATGAAATGCCGACAGTGGTTCGCTGTAGCTGCCTTCTTCCAGTAGAAGATATGGCTCGGCTGCTAATTCTTGCAAAGAAACAGAATTTTTAACTGCGAGCTTGTGATTATTAGGAAGAACGGCAACAAATGGATCCGATCTTAATTGCTGTGTTTCCAGGCCTTTGACAGCGTTAGGATTTGCAAATCCGAAATCTATAGCCCCATTCTGAACCCATTCACAAATGCTGTTATAGTCGCCCTGATGTAGGACAAGCTGTACGTTAGGATATCTCTTCCAAAATTGCTGTATAATGGATGGAAGCCAATGACAGGAGATGCTTGATACAGTGCCAATTCTGACAATGCCGGAATCAAGACCTTTTATTTCATTTTCCAGTTGGTGTAATTCTTCGTATTGCTGAACTGTTTTTTTAATAACTGGAAAAAGGCGTTCGCCTTCAGGAGTCAGACGTATGCCGTATCGGGAACGATATAAAAATGTAATGGATGTTTCTTTTTCCAGAGAAGAAATCATTTGGCTGAGAGCTGGTTGCGTGTATCCTAATATTTCTGCTGCCTTTGTGTAACTTCTGACTTCAACTACTTTTAACAATGCCTTGTATCGATTTATTATTCCCATTACCTTTCTAATATAAGCAAATGACATATTCAGATAATAAACATCTATTTTACTTATTTGAAAAACTATTGTATCATACGGAAAAAGCAAATACAAGAACAGGAGATGTCGGAAAATGAAAATTGTTACTTATGAAGCAAAGTATAGAGAAGATTTCGTCAGATTGAATACGGAATGGCTGACTCGGTTTTACTGGGTGGAGTCTTTTGATCAATATGCTATGGATCATGTGGAAGAACTGATAGAACAGGGAGCAATGGCTTTTTTTGCACTGGATGACAGGAAAGAGGTAATAGCGACCTGCATGGCAATGCCCTTGGAAGAAGATACCTGGGAAATATGCAAACTGGCGGCAAAAAATCAATATACTGGTACTGGTGCTGGAAGTGCTGTATTACAGGCAGCAATGGATTATGCTGAGCAGCATGGAGCGAAGAAGGAAGTTTTAATTTCGTGCAGAGACTTAAAACCAGCCATTCATTTGTATAAAAAGTTTGGATTTCATGAAGTGCCTTACCGGAAAGAATTTTGGAAATCAGAAAAGGCAGATATTGAAATGGAAAGAGAGGTTTTGTGATGAAGCAGTATATTGTTGATGCATTTACCGATGAAGTATTCAAAGGAAATCCGGCGGCAGTTTGTGTGATGGAACAATGGCTGAATGAGGAGCTGATGCAAAAAATAGCGATAGAAAATAATTTGTCGGAGACTGCATTTGCTGTAAAAAATGGAAATAATTATCATTTGCGATGGTTTACACCAGGTGGAGAAGTGGATTTATGCGGGCACGCAACATTAGCAACGGCATACGTTATCACACATTTTGTCGAGCCTGGGGCAAAAATTATACATTTTGAGACATTAAGTGGATTATTGCATGTTACGAGAAAGGATGAACTGCTTACACTGGATTTTCCATCCTATCAGCCAAAGTCGATTCCAATAACGGAGCAAATGACAATGGCAATCGGTATAACGCCTGTAGAAGCATATATGGATGCGGATATGGTTTTAATTTTGGAATCAGACCAGCAGGTAAAAGATTTAGTACCGAATCAAAATGTTATAGAAGAAATGGACGGGTTTATACTTCACGTTACTGCACCGGGAACAGAATATGATTGTGTTACTCGTAGCTTTGCACCCAAATGTAATGTGGCAGAGGATCCTGTCTGTGGTAGAGGACATTGCCATGTTATACCTATATGGGCAGAGAAGCTGGGAAAGCAAGACTTAATTGCATATCAGGCATCAGTGCGAAGTGGTGTGCTATATTGTCATTATGAAGGCGATAGAACATATTTGAGCGGGAAAACAGTCCTTTTTGCTGAAAGTGAAATTTGTTGCTGAATTTAAAATATAGTGTTGCATTTTTCGGATTTGATATTCTGCTTACCAGATAGCAAAGGAATTGACGGAAACGGGAGTAAAAACTGCTACTGGAAAAGATAAGTGGTATACGATTTTGACACCAGTATTCTGAAGAATGAAAAATACAAAGGTGACGACTTATTGCTGAAGTCTTTTACTAAGGACTTCTTAACACATAAGCGAGTTGATAATAATGGCAAAGTGCCACAGTATTATATGGAAGGTCACCATGAAGGTATTGTGACAGCTGACCAGTTCGAGCAGGTGCAGGCAGAACTTTACAGAAGGCAGAATATTGACAGATACAGTGGAGTTGGATGCTTTTCTA
>DLKL01000043.1:0-264 GCA_002476495.1 Lachnospiraceae bacterium UBA7589 | reverse complement strand
ATGCAATAATAAGTATGGGAAAGGCTGTAAATGCAAAACACCACATATCACCGGAGATGAAATCAAGGAAATGTTCATCAAGGCAACAAATTAACTGTTTTCTGAAAAGGATAAAATCATAGAAAACACAAAGACAATATTGGAAATGGTTGTATTACAGAGACATTGACAATCTGCGGAACAGTCTGGATGATGTAAAGAAAACATTCGGGGAGGTGCTGGAAGTATGGCGATTACAAAGATCTTAAATATACAGGAGTCAGA
>DLKL01000052.1 GCA_002476495.1 Lachnospiraceae bacterium UBA7589 | reverse complement strand
CTTTCCACTCAAAAAAAGTGGTTAAAACCCTTGGTATTATTTTTCTTCGGATTCTTCCTCATCCTTAATTTCAGCCGAGCCTGCCTTCTCTACCTCAGCAATACCCGCTTTATTCATAGGGATTCTGCAGTTCTTGTTATTGCCAAATTCCACGATTACTGTTGTGTCATCAACTATATCAAGAATAGTTCCGTAAAAGCCGCTTGTAGTCATAATATTATCTCCCGGCTCCATGGATTTGTTAAGCTCCTCTCTCTGCTTCTGCTGTTTTTTCTGTGGTCTTATAAGTAAGAAGTAAAAAACAGCAATCCAGATAACTATAATAAGAATCATAGTTATCCCTCCACCACTTTTAGCAGCTGACTGTGCAGCATCTGTTGCCTCTGTTAAAAACATCCTTTTTCCTCCTAATCTTTATTATCAAAGCCTTCCAGTCTGCATCTTTTATATTCCTTAAAGCGATGCTCCTCTATAGCCTCTCTGATCTCCTCCATCATATTATTATAAAAATACAAATTATGCAATACACAAAATCTCATTCCAAGCATTTCTTTTGCCTTAAGAAGATGCCTTATATATGCCCTTGAGTATTTTGCACAGGCAGGGCAGCCGCACCCCTCCTCTATAGGTCTGTCATCTGTTTCATATCTGGCATTGAAGAGATTAATTTTTCCATGATTGGTATAAACATGTCCATGTCGTCCGTTTCTGGATGGATACACACAGTCAAAGAAGTCCACCCCTCTCTCCACAGCCTCAAGTATGTTGGCAGGAGTTCCCACACCCATAAGATAGGTTGGTTTGTTCTGTGGAAGATAAGGAACAACTTTCTCAATTACATCGTACATTTCCTCATGGCTTTCTCCTACTGCCAATCCTCCTATGGCATAGCCATCAAGATCAAGATCTGTTATCTGTTTGGCATGTTCAATACGTATATCATGAATTATCCCTCCCTGATTAATACCAAAAAGCATCTGTTTTTTGTTGATAGTATCTTCCAGAGAGTTAAGTCTTTCCATTTCCAGCTTACATCTTTTCAGCCATCTTGTTGTTCTTTCAACAGAAGGCCTGATATAGCTTATATCTGCCTTCGCCGGTGGGCATTCGTCAAAGGCCATGGCAATAGTTGATGCCAGATTTGACTGTATCTGCATACTTTCCTCAGGACCCATAAAAATTTTTCGTCCATCAATATGAGAGTTAAAATATACTCCCTCTTCCTTTATTTTTCTGAGACCTGCCAGTGAAAACACTTGAAATCCGCCCGAATCGGTAAGTATAGGCCTGTCCCATACCATAAACCTGTGCAAGCCCCCCAGCTTCTTTATTATCTCATCTCCGGGTCTTACATGTAAATGATATGTGTTTGAAAGCTCCACCTGTGTTTTAATCTGCTTAAGATCCTCTGTGGATACTGCCCCCTTTATTGCCGCAGCCGTCCCCACATTCATGAACACAGGAGTTTGTATATTTCCGTGTGGGGTGACAAATTCACCTCTTTTTGCACATCCGTCTGTAGTAATTAATTTGTACATAATCTCATATATTCCCTTTACATAAGGATTTTCCTTTCCTAGTCTTTATAATCCCAAGCTATTGACATATTGAAAAAAGTAAGGCAAAATAAGTTAAAATTATTAACGATTGAGGTTTACATAACATGTTTAGAATCTGGGGCAAACTCATCAAAGATAACAGGCTTATAAAGGATTACACTGTTTGCATTGATAATCCTTCTATGTCCAGAACCGCTAAGGTTTATCAGGCTCTTGAAGAGCTTTGCTATGAATTCGATTTATCAAAGCCAATATGGCTTGATATAAATAAAAAGGATTTTATCCGTCATGCCAGGACAAGATTTACCCAGGATAGCTTCATCGACGAAATTGCCTTTGATTATCTTGATTTTCAGGTTATAGAGGAGGAATACTAGGAGCTGTCTGCTGCTCCTGAACTTCCACTATATTATCTATTATATCAATATTTCAATTATACACTTTTCAGATTATATCAAAATCAGTCCTTAAAGTCCACATACTGTTACTTTGTTTTTTATCTCTATTGTATATTTTATAGAAAAATGATATGCTGACTACATAATTTGATTAATGCAAGGAGTCACTATGCCGGAAATAAAAAATATATCAAAAAAATATGGCAACAAGCTGATATTGAATAATATATCCCTAAATGTAAACCCGGGAGAGGCAGTAGGCATATTGGGGGTCAATGGTTCAGGTAAATCCACGTTTCTTACATGTATAGCTAAAAATTTTGCAAAAAGCAAGGACTGTTCGGTGGGATATGTTCCTCAGGAGAATCCGCTATTTGACGAACTTAAGCCTGTTGATAACATAAAAATGTGGACCCGGCTGTCAAAATCCGAAATATTGCAATGCCTTATGTCACCACCTCTGGCATCTATGGGAATTGCAAATTTTCTTGACACGCCTGTAAAAAAAATGTCCGGTGGAATGAAAAAAAGGGTATCCATTGCCACAGTTTTAATCAATAAACCTGAGCTGCTTCTTCTGGATGAACCCTTCGCGGCCTTAGATCTGCCGGCAAAGCAGGATATACTCAACTATATGTCCGAATATCGCTTACTCGGGGGAACCATTATTATAGCCTCTCATGACCAGGATGTATTCAATTTCTGTAACAGAGTATACCTGTTGAAGAATGGGCAGCTTATTGACACTGAGGCCCTTCATGCAAAGGGGCTTAGTTATATGGATATATTAAGGAGTTAAAAATGAAAGGCTTTACAATTTTTTTCCATCTTCTGGTGGCTGACCTTAAAAGGTTAAGAAATTACATATTACCCATATTTTCCTCCATTCTGATCCTTATTGCAATATGCTCCCTGGCTGCAAAGTTTGTAGCAGGCAATATTTACAAGGAAGGTAGTTCTTCCATAATTAACATAGGTTACTATCTCCCGGATGATGATGATTTTGCTTCTAACAGCTTCGGAATCAATATAGTAAAGGATCTGGAGGGCACAAAGGAAGTAGCCAGCATAATTCAGGTTAACAATATAGAAGAAGGCTACGATATGCTGAAAAACGGTGAAATATTATATTATATCATCGTTCCCGAAAACTTTTTTTCAGGAATTATGGACAGCACTAATCCTGAGCTTACCATTCTCTTTGGCGATACAGGAGATATTACCTCTTATATAACCAATGAGCTTTTTTCTGCCTATGCCAGATATCTTGGAATTGCCCAAGCCGGTGTATATAGTGGCATAGACACCCTTGTAACCCATGATACAGATAAAGAAGAAAGATATGCCATTCAGGATATGATCAATATGACATTTCTGGACCGATCCCTTAATAAGGATATGTATCTTGAAAAACAGGAAGCCACCTGTGAAGGTAATTTTTCACTTATTGAACACTATATGGCTGTTGCAGTTATGCTTAGCCTGTTTTTTGTGTCCTTTGTTTTTATGTCATACCTTCAAGGCTATGGAGGAGGGCTTTTCTTAAAGCTTACAACCTATGGCATAAATACTATTCACATTTTTTTTGCAAATTATTTATCTACTCTTCCCGCCTTATATCTCGCATATCTTCCATGCTATGTAGGAATGAGTCTTTGGAAGGGAAGCTTTAACATTAAGGGATTAATATACATACTTCCATCACTTATGATCATAAGCCTTATAATTAACATTATTGCATCTCTGTCTAAAAAACAGTTTGCCGCCAATATATCAATTCTTATAGTTACCCTGTTGATTGCTTATATCGGTGGTGGTATATTCCCCGCTGCAATGCTCCCTGACGGTATCAAAGATCTGTCAGGTTTTCTTCCCGGAGAATATTTAATCGGAAATATTGCTGCATCCCTGTTTGGATTGTAAAGGAGTTACTATGAATTTTAAAAACCGCTTTTTTGTATTTTCAAAAAGAATTCTGTCGAAAAAAATATACATTGCAATGCTATTGCTTATTTTAACAATTACTGCCGCATATGTGCTTCTTCCCGAAAAAAAACAAACCTCTACCATAAGGGTTGGTATATTCTGCGGATATGATACACCATATATCAGTGATGTTTTTGATGCATTAGAGGATATTAATTCCATATATGAATTTTATCAGGTTGAAAATACAAACACTTTGATAAATGATGTAAAATCCGGCTATGCCCACTGTGGTTTTGCTATACCCGACAATTTTTTTGAGGAATATATAAAGGGTAACTACAAATACAAAATTGTCCTTTATGACTCTCCATCCTCCACGCTTTCCTCTGCCATATCCGAAACGTTTTTCAGTTGCATATTAAAAGTATGTGCAAGGGATATTCTGCTTCATACTGTAAATATGCCGGAATATAATACAGAACTCACTGCTTCTCTTATGGATTATATGTACAGCGACAGCATTTTTACCATTGAATCTCTCACAAACGGAATCTATAATTACAAAACCGAAACTTACAAAATCAATATTCCTATATATGAAATAAGCCTTATTCTGATTCTCTTTTCCGGTTTATTGGGCTTACTTACTTTTATGACAGACAAAGAAAGAAATATATACATAGCTCTGCCCGGAAATGTTATTGAAGGAATAAAATTTACAAACATCCTTACCTCCCTTCTGCCGGTATATATATGCTGCAATATCTCCCTGCTTATTACAGGTGAGGCAGCTATGATTTTAACTCTTTTCCTGTACACAATTATCGTGATTGCAGTTTCATTTGTAGTAGACTTCATAATAAGAAAAAGCACCCTTTTGCTTAAGGTGCTTCCACTTATTATGCTTATATCAATTGTATGTATATTTGTAAAAGGACTGCTGTAGATTATGCAAAGGTTTCCTCAAAAAATTCGAATCGGGTTCTTCCACCGGTGGCTTCAACTATATCCGCCACTACTCTTTCCTTATCATTAATCGGCAGCTCTACATTAAATGTAACCCTTTCTTCGAAGCATGAGGATGTTATATTAATCCCGGAAAGGCCAAGAATGTACTGTATTTTTCCCATATCAGTATAGTTTGTATACAATATCGCAGGTACTATCCTCTGAACCTTTTTTATCTTGCAATTCTTAAGACCCTCCTTGCTGGCATCTGTATAAGCTCTTACAAGTCCACCTGTCCCTAACAGAGTTCCTCCGAAATATCTTGTTACAACTATGCATATGTTCCTTATTCCCGATCCATTTATCACCTCAAGAATCGGTTTTCCGGCTGTTCCCTGTGGTTCTCCGTCATCAGAGAATCTAAGGAGAGGCATTTCCTCACCCACAGAAAAAGCATAACAGTTATGCCGTGCATCATAGTTCTTCTTTTTGATTTTTTCTATAAAGGCATACGCCTCAGCTTCAGTGGTGACTGCTTCAACATAGGCAATAAATCTTGATTTTTTTTCAACAATCTCTCCTTTGCCACCCTCTGTCAGTCTGACATAACTGTCCAGCATATCTTTCTCCTATTTGTTATCCAATAGCTTCTTAAGCTCACTCATAAAGGTATTTACATCTTTAAACTCCCTATATACCGATGCAAATCTCACATAGGCAACCTGGTCCAAATCCTTTAATTGATCCATAACTATTTCGCCTATCTTTTTGCTCTCTATTTCCTTTACCTCAAGATTAAAAATTTTGTTTTCAATCTCATCAATACAATTTTCTATCTGAGCCGCAGACACCGGTCTTTTATGACATGATTTAACCACACCTGACTCAATCTTTGTTCTGTCATAGGTTTCCCTGTTTTTATCCTTTTTTATTACTATAAGTGGAATTGTTTCCACCTTCTCATATGTAGTAAATCTTTTCCCACATTCATCGCACTGCCTTCTTCTTCTGATAGCCTGATTATCATCTGCAGGTCTTGAATCTATTACTCTTGTATTATCGTCTCCACAAAATGGGCATCTCATATATTATTATCTCCTTTGCAAATTTAATCTCCATTAATTTTTCTGATATCACAATCGTCTATATCCACAAGAACTATATCCGGTCCTATTCTTACTATGTTGCAGAATCTGATATAGTATTCCGTACATGAACCAAAACACGAGAATAGCTTACCCGGTCCCGGAACTATAATTGCGCATATATTTCCCGTACAGGGATCAAAGTCCATATCAGCCACATAACCTAATCTCCGGCAATCCTTACAATTAATTACCTCTTTTTCCTTCAATTCCAGAAAACGCATACAGGATTCCTAAAGCTTTTTTATCATTATATTCACCTGTATGATTATTTGATTATCTTAACCGGACATTTTTCCTTACAAATTCCACAGCCTGTACACTTATCATAATCAATATGTGCAATATGATTATCAACAGTAATTGCCTGCTTTGGGCAATTTTTCTGGCATATACCACATCCTATACAGCCCGCAGCACATACTTCCTTAACATCCTTTCCAAAATCTTCGGAATTACATTGCACAAATGCTTCAGCCTTGTATGGAATAAGCTCAATCAACTTTTTAGGGCATGCTGTCACACACTTACCGCAGGCCTTACACTTTTCCTTGTCCACTACTGCTATGCCGTCCATAATTTCTATGGCATTAAATTCACAGACTTTCCTGCAGGAGCCAAAGCCCATACAGCCATATTGACATGCCTTATATCCGTTGCCGGGTGTGTTAAATGCTATATTACAATCCTTAGGACCTGTATATTCATATGCTTCCTTTGCTTTATTACAATCGCCTGCACATTTTACCATAGCTGTCATTTTTATAACACTGGCATCTCCACCGACAATTTCAGCTATCTTTTTACCGGTTTCCTCGCCACCTACAGGGCAAGCTCCCGGTGCTGCTTTCCCCTGGGCAATAGCTGCTGCCAGGCCATCACAACCCGGATATCCACAACCGCCACAATTGTTACCAGGAAGAAGCTCCCTTACAGCAACCTCCTTTTCATCTACCTCAACCTTGAATTTTTCGCTGGCTATTCCAAGAAGTATACCTGCCAGAATTCCAACGATGCTGACAACTCCGGCTGCAATTAAAATTGATACAACATCCATTAGCTCCACCTCATTTTTATATCAATCCGGCAAAGCCAGAAAAGGCCATTGCCATTAAACCGGCTGCAATAAGCACGCTTGGTGCTCCCTTAAAGCTTTCCGGTATGTCGCTATGTTCTATTTTCTCCCTTATTCCCGCAAGAAGAATAATTGCAACTGCAAATCCTATTGCGGAAAACATGCCGCTTACTGCCGATTCGAGAATATTGTAATTTTTCTGTACATTTGACAATGCTACTCCGAGCACAGCACAATTTGTTGTAATAAGCGGAAGATATACTCCCAATGCGCTGTACAGACCGGGTACTGACTTTTTAAGGAACATTTCCACAAATTGTACAAGAGCAGCAATTACAAGTATAAAAACAATAGTATTAAGGTATTCCAGTTTACAAGGCACAAGTACAAATTTGTATACAAGGGCTGTAACTGTAGATGCTATAGTCATTACAAATATAACAGCTCCACCCATACCTGCCGCCGTACTGATTTTTTTTGATACTCCCAGGAACGGACATATACCCATGAACTGGCTTAGAACAACATTATTAACAAATGCTGCCGATATAGCTAAAAGTATAATATTCATGAATTAATCCTCCTTTACCCTTCCACCGCACATTGTATTCCGGCAGGCAGCACAATCAGCCAGTTTGCAAAGTTCTGCCTTACTTCCCGACTTCTCAGCCTTTTTAATATTCCTGTGATTAATAAATGCAATCAGGAATGCCAATACAAAAAATGCTCCCGGTGCTGATGTAAATATTCTTATGGTACTAAAAGAATCCGAACCGACTATACTCTTTAATACCGGAATATTATTGTCCTTTATTGCCGCTATCAGATCAAATCCGAAGATACTGCCATTGCCAAGGAATTCTCTTACAATTGCAATAAGAGTAAGACCTATGGTAAATCCCAGACCCATTCCTATTCCATCAAATACTGATGGTAAAGGCTTATTCTTTGAGGCATAGCTTTCAGCTCTTCCAAGAATTATACAGTTAACAACAATAAGCGGAATAAATAATCCCAGGCTTTTGTTAAGCTCAGGCAGATATGCCTGCAATATAAACTGTATCATGGTCACAAAGGATGCAATTATAACAATGTATGCCGGGATTCTGACCTTATCGGGAATAACTCTTCTAAGCACTGATATAAACAGGTTGCTGAGAGTAAGTATCACTGTGGTTGTAAGCCCCATGCCAAGCCCATTAACTGCTGCTGTGGTTACTGCCAGGGTCGGACACATTCCAAGCATCTGAACAAAGGTCGGATTTTCTTTAACTATACCATTATACAATCGTTCAGTTAACTTTCCCATTAATTAAACCCTCCTAACAATATAGAAAACATAAGGCATGTATTAACCGCACCTATAAATGCCTTTGTTGTTATGGTAGCACCTGATATGGCATCCACCTTATCATCACTTGTATTGCCTGTGGTTGTATAGCCAAATTCAAGCACTCCCTCTTTTCCGATAAATTGGTTAATAAATTCCGGCTTCTCTGCCTCAGCACCAAATCCCGGTGATTCACTGTGAGACAATACCGATATACCCTGGATAACACAATTTGTATCTATTCCCACCATAATGGTTATGTTGCCGCCATAGCCCTGATTAGTCGTAACTGTCAGAACATAGCCAAGGGTATTTCCCTCACTGTCTATAGCCACGGCAAGCTCATCCAGGGTTACGTCAGGATTGATTGCACTGTGTATCATCTCATTTGCCATTGTATAATCTGAATCTTCGTTGCTTCCCACCTTGTACGCAGAAGGATAAACCTCCTTATAGGCCTCAAGCTTTGCTGCCTCCCGGGCATCCTCTATAGGCTTTCTGGTAAGATTATATACCAGTCCCAAAGTGCCTCCCATCAGCAGGGTTATCACAAATATTGCAATAATTGCCTTTGCTACTGCCTTTCCGTCAAATGTCCGTTTATTCTTTATTTTGTCAACCGGATTAATTTCACCACTAGATTTTTCTATTTCTTCATATCTCTTAATTTGTTTCTTTTCTTTATCATCTTCCGGCTTTACCGAAGCTTCGGCACCCTTTCCAAAGCTTCTCGGTGCAGTAGCTTTCTCTATAAGAGGGACTAAAAGGTTACAGAAAATAATAGCATAGGAAACTCCTTCAGTAGAATTACCGAATATTCTCAAAATAAATGTCAGAAGTCCCAGAATTATGCCAAATACCACTTTGCCCCAAGGTGTAATAGGAGATGTTACATAATCCGTAGCCATAAACCATGCTCCCAGCATAAGGCCACCACCGCACAAATGAATCAGGGTATATTGCATAACATCATAATCCTTAACAGCAGCATATATAGCTATGCAGATTGCAAAAGTTCCTATGTAGCATACAGGTATTCTCGGGCTTATAACCTTTTTAATCATAAGATATAAACCACCTATTAAAAGGGCTGCTGCCGAGGTTTCACCAATTGTTCCCGCAGTAAAGCCGAGAAACATCTTCTTTATATATTCATAGTTAAAGGATACTCCGTTTCTCAGCATAAGTAACGGAGTTGCCTTTGTAACACCATCCACCACAAAATTGGTCATATATTTGCCGAAAGCCAGCAAGAGGAAGCATCTTCCTCCTAAAGCCGGGTTCATGAAATTCTGTCCGAGACCTCCAAATAACTGTTTGACGATAATAATGGCAAAGGCCGAGCCTGCCACTGCCATCCATATTGGCAGGGTTGGCGGTAAATTAAGGGCAAGCAGTAATCCTGTCAATACGGCAGAATAATCGCCTATGGTTATCTTTTTTTTCATTTTCCATTGATAAAGGGCTTCAAAGGCTACACAGGAAAGTATACAAGTAATTACTAAAAACAAGGCAGACTTTCCAAAATAGTAAATTCCAAATACCGTTGCGGGTACAAGGGCAATAATCACATCAAACATTATATCAGAGGTTGTATCCTTGCTTCTTATATGTGGTGAAGCTGAAACCTTCAAATTATTACCTTCCATTTTTTTCCTCCTACTTCTTTTTCCGGGACAGAACAAGCTTCCTTGCTCCGGCAATAGTCTGGGTCAGATGTCTTTTTGCAGGACACACATAGGAGCAGCAGCCACACTCACAGCACTCCATTCCTCCGGCATTGACAAATTCTTCCATATTTCCATGTTCAACCAGCTTAGACAGCTTATTTGGCATAACCATACCCGGACATACCGAAACACATCTGCCACAGCGTATACATGGACTTTCCTCATATTGGCTTATCTCATCCTTTGTCATACACAAAATTGCCGATGAGGATTTTACTGTAGGAATATCCGTAGAATATACCGCCTTACCCATCATAGGCCCACCGGCTATTATCTTGGCGGGATTGGTCTTATACCCTCCGGCTGCCTCAATCAGCTCATCAAAGCTGCAGCCAAGTTTTACTAACATATTACAAGGGTCTTTAATGGCATCTCCTGTAACCGTAACAAGCCTTTCCATAAGAGGCTTACCCTCACGCACTGCATTATATATTGCATAAACCGTATCAACATTATGTACAATACACCCCACATCTGCAGGAAGCATTTTAGAATTGATATATCTTCCTGTATTGGCATATATCAACTGCCTTTCAGCACCCTCCGGATATTTTGTTTTAAGTACATTTACGCTTATATTCTTATCGTCACCAAGCTTTTCCTGTAAAAGCTTTATTGCCCTTGGCTTATTGTCTTCAATGGCTATTATTCCCTTTGCTCCGGCAAATATGGCAAGTGCTATCCTCAAACCTTCTATCACCTTATCAGCTTCATCCAAAATCCTTCTGTAATCAGAAGTAAGATATGGTTCACATTCAGAAGCATTGACAATAATGGTATCTATTTTGTCCGGCTCCTTTGGGGAAAGCTTTACATCTGTAGGAAATCCGGCTCCACCCATACCAACTATACCGGCAGACCTTATACTGCTTAGAATTTCTTCCTTTGTAAGCTGTTCTACAGGCTTATCACTACCTTGATATTCCACAGACTCATACAGTTTGTCATTTTCTATCACAATGGAGTTAACTCTTGAACCGGATGGGGTAAGCCGCTGTTCAATAGCTTTTACCGTTCCGGATACAGACGAATAAATATTCGCAGAAACAAATCCTCCCGCCTCAGCTATAAGCTGTCCAGCCAAAACCCTGTCTCCTTTTTTTACTACAGGTCTGGCAGGCGCACCGATATGCTGACTCAGAGGAAATACCATATCTCCCTTAGGGAGATACACTTTTACCTCTTTATCCATAGTAAGTTCCTTGCCCTCATATGGATGAATTCCACCTTTAAATGTATGTTTCATTTTACTGACCCCACTAAATAAAATTTATAAAAATATTTTAATACAATCAGGGTATTTTTACAATAAATTTTTCATCACAATACCTGCCATAATACCTATTACCGCACCGGCAATTCCCCCCGTGATTCCAAGTACAATCATGTAATACATAATATTGGCATTTTCAAGTACAATGGCAGCAATGGCTATCTGTCCCAGATTATGGGCAATTCCGCCACATATACTGACTCCTGTTACAGTAAATACCTTCATCTTTCTTACCATAAGCATTACAAATATACTAAGAAATCCCCCGGCAAGACTGTATATTATCACCATGATATTACCAAAAAGAATTCCTGACAATACGATTCTTCCCGCACTTACTATGAGTGCCGGCTTTAACCCAAGCTTATACAATGCCACAATTGTAACCATATTGGCAAGTCCAAGCTTTATTCCCGGAATTGCATAGGATACAGGAATAAGACTTTCAAGGTAGGAAAGAATCATTGCCAAAGCCATAAAAACTCCACACATAGCAGTAAGTCTGTTACCGGTAAGCTGATTATTATTCTGTCTATCCCGCTTATTTTTCTTTTCTTTTATTTCTCCGGCATTCTCCTTCATATCTTCCATTCTTATTTTATCCCTCTTTAATATACTATTCGGCTATTTCTATTACCATTTTGTGAGGAAGACATATTATAGTCTCCCCATTGTTCTTTATGGGCTTGTGATTTTTACATACCTTATCAGGACAATCTGCGTAGCTTACAAAGACCTGTCCATCCTGCACTATAATTGTATTTGTCCCCTCCGGCGTATCCAGAGTATATTCTCTTTCCTCGTTCAGATTAAGAGAAACCACAGTCTTTCCGTCCACAATGACTTTGGCAAAAAGTCCCTGTTTGCTTCGCCCCAGAAGCAATAATATACTTACTCCTCCAACAATAATAAAGCCGGCTAACAATATAATGTCTGCCAGAGAAATTATTTTCTGACTTTCATTCTTCATCTGTCCACCACCAACTACATAATATCCTTAAGCTGGGAAAAAAGCTCCATATCATCCCTTGACACCTTCATATTGGTACAAAGTGTTTTTCCGTCCTTAGTTGTAACATTTATTTCAATAATTGTGTCCTCTCCTATTGACTGGGATGCGGCTTTAAAAAACATAGGCACCTTAGGATGATTTTTCTGAAATCTCTCAAAAAGACCCTTTACCTTCATTAATGACATTGGATTCATATTATTCATCTCCTGTAATTGTATTTTTATATAGTATAATTTCTTTTTTTTCATAAGTCCACAAAATTATATATTTGAATATTATGCAGAATGGGGTATACTATTTTATATGCTGAAATTGCAGATTTTTATAAAAATATTAGGAGAAAAAATATGGCAACTCTCGTATTAGAAAAGAATAAACTGATTAATAACATTAATATAACAAAGAAGCTTGCAGGTTCTTCCAAGGTTATTGCTGTAATTAAAGGAAATGCCTATGGACATGGAATTCATGAATTTGCCTCACTTCTGGTAGACAACGGTATTGAATCCCTTGCAGTTGTAGAGCTCTCAGATGCCCTTGCACTGCGTTATGCAGGCTTTGAATGTGAGATAATAGATCTTTCCCCGGTTTATGATGAGGCTCTTATTGAAAAGGCTCTTATGCAAAATATTGTTTTGAGCATAACAACCTCAAGATGTGGTGAAATAACCCAGGCAGTAGCCGAAAGAACCGGCATTAAGGGAAAAGCTCACATCTGTGTGGATACAGGACTTGGCAGACATGGATTTCCCTGTGAAAATACGGAGGAAATAGCCAACCTTATAAACAATATGAATAATATAACCATAACCGGAATTTACTCACATTTTTCTACTGCAGCTTACAAAAAGGACACAAATACCCCGGTTCAATTCCGGATGTTTACGGATTTGTGTCAAAAGCTTACCGATATGGGAATCAATACCGGTTGCAGACATATTGCGGCAACAAGTGCATTTCTCAGATATCCTGACACCAAGCTTGACGCTGTCCGCGTTGGCTCTGCTCTTCTTGGCCGCGTTCCCCTGGCCAACAGCTACGGTTACCAGCCTACAGGTCACCTTACAGCACCTGTTGAGGATATAAATGTTATTCCTGCAGGGAAAAATATTGGTTATGGATATGCATATACAACAAAAAGAGAAACAAAGACAGCAATTATTCCTATTGGATATTCTGATGGTCTGGGCATACAGCAGGTAAATGACTGTACCAGTCTGTTACAGCTGCCTGGGTTTGTATTGAAATTATTTAAAAGTGTAAGATCACCCAGAAAATTCTATGCACACATAAACGGTAACAGGTATCCGGTTCTTGGATTCATAGGTCTTACATCACTTATGATAGATATAACCGGTTCAGATGTTGCAATTGGTGATATGGCTGATTTTACTGTAAATCCCATTTTCGTTGACAGTGGAATCAAACGTGACTACAGGTAATATACAGGGCTACTGAATCCTCGGTGCTCCTGCAAAGGTATCGTCATCTATGGTTTCGTAGCCGTCACCCTCCACATATTCTATGAGACATCCATAGTTATAATACTGTGCGAAAATAACCTTTCCATCCTCACCATATACCACGATTACGCCGGGACATCCAAACCTACCGGAAAAATTTTCACAATTCATCCCAAGAGGTTCATCCTCATCTCCGGTAAATCTGAAGAATGGATATACACTTCCGTTTTTTGCATCAAGCTCCTCGAGAACCCTCTGGGCAAAATAGTATTCCAGAGCATTGGAATCACTAATTCCATCCATGCTGTTATTCTGTGCACGGCTTATCATCCAGTTGGTCATAACTCCACAGGCTACCTGCCTGCCGTCATAGCCTGTATATATCATGTCAGTGTTAACAGGATGCTCATCTGCATAAGAAGATATAAGCCCTGTTTCCACCGCTGTTATTATGGTTCTAAGCTCCTCGGTTGCCTTTGAAGCCCTTGCCTTCCTTATATATCTGATAACAGATGGCACTATTGCAGCTGACAGTATTGCCAATATGGCAATAACTATTATGAGTTCAACAAGTGAAAATCCTTCCTGACCTATTTTTCTCTTATCTGTTTTCATGCAGCTTCTCCCCTCGCCAAATCTTTTTTTCATAGTAACATTATATTGTAACAAAGGCAAATAAATTTACAAATAAATATCATTTATCTGATTCCAAAAATTCTTTGGAAGCCATAATTAAGTCTTATGCTATCCTTCTTTTCCCTTTGATTACAATTTATATTACTACAGCCTTCACATATCCCTCCGCATGCATTTTTAGGATTATCAGACAAAAGTGCATAAAACAAAACACTCTTTGACGGAGTAATAACACCGTACTCATTTGCTCTTATAACCATTCCATCAGCTTCATTTTCCTGAAGTAATAATAATATATCCCTGATAGATGTAAGCGGCACCTCATCCCCCACAAAAACATACCCGGATACATAACGTCTGTGTATCTTTCCGTAATTTTGATTGAATTCCTGATACAAATTAAGAAGTATATCATTTGACATACATTCTACCATATATTCTCTGTTAACAGCTCCCTCATTTACATATTTATCCAAAAGCTCATCGGGACCTTTTCCCAGGGTTATTGCTACTAACGCCACCTGATTTTCATCTATTTTTCTGACACCTGTAACCCATTGATTAATTCTGTATATTGCATACGGCGTCATATATGCAACCAGCTCTTCATATACATTTTTAAGTTCTTCCCGGTCCTTCTCGTCAAAATGGTATTTTTTTATTATGTCATTAATAAACTCTGTCTTTTCCTTTGAAATGCCATTTAATCGAAGTTTCATATTAATTACCTCTAAAAAAGGCGGCGAAAATTCTTCCGCAAAGGGAAATATTTTCGGCCGCCCAAAAACTACATAGTTACAAAGATAAACTTACATACAAATAATGCAGCAATGATTGTTATTACAATATCTTTCTTAGTGTACTTACCTGTGAAAAGTGCGATTACAACATATGCAATTGCACCGATTCCTATACCGTTTGATATAGAATAAGTAAGCGGCATCATAATAAGTGCAAGGAAAGCAGGAACTGCTGAAAGCATATCATCCATATCTACCTTAGCAAAATTCTTTGCCATAAGAACACCCACAAATATTAATGCAGGGGCTGTTGCACAGCTAGGTACAATATTTGCAAGAGGGCTTAAAAATAAGCAGCATGCAAAACAAATAGATGTAATCAGACTGGCAAAGCCTGTTCTGCCGCCGGCACTTACACCCGATGCAGACTCAACAAAGGTTGTACATGTTGATGTACCAAGCATTGCTCCTGTAACAGTACCTATAGAATCGCAAAGCATACACTTATTAATGTTAATTGGATCACCGTTTTCGTCAAGCATATCCGCCTGAGATGCTGTTCCGTAAATTGTACCTATTGTATCAAACATATCTACGAGACAGAATACAACTATGAGCATTATAGCAGAGAATACACCGCCAATATGTGCTCCGTTGAAGGCTGCGTCCCACGCATCCTTATTGAAAAGTCCAAGGAATCCAACCTCACCAAAATCCTTAAAGGACTGACCGATTGTACTTGTATCAAAGTCAGGAAGCTCCCACATGCATACATAATAAAGAACTGTAGACACAACAATACCGATAATTACGTTTGACCTTATACCATACTTTGCAAGTATTGCAATAATAAGAACACCTATAAGTGCAATAAGCACAGGTACAATCTGATGCCATACCTCAGTTCCTGTAATTGTATGGCCATCCTCGGCAACTGTTCCTATGGTATTAATTCTTCCATGAAAATCAAAGAATTGCAAGAAAGTATACTGATTGTCTTCAATTATTCCCGCATTCTTAAGGCCAATCATAGCTATAAAAAGACCAATACCGGCTGGTATAGCCTTCTTAAGGCACTCAGGCATGGCTTTTGCAATATATTCCCTGAGTCCTGTAATTGACAAGATAAGGAATACAACACCTGAAAGAAATACAATTACAAGTCCTGACTGATATCCTGTTGTAACATCTACGCCTGAGTCAACGGCTCCGGCCACAAATATTGTACAGAAAAATGAGTTAAGACCCATTCCACAAGCCTGGGCAAATGGCATATCAGCATACAGTGCCATAAGGAGAGTACCTATAACAGCTACAACTATAGATGCAATATAAACCGCATTCCATATCTTCCCCATAGCCACAGGGTCTGCTCCGTTAAAAAGAACCAGCCATCCATTTGCGCCTTCGGCAGCAACCTGATTAGGGTTAACAAAAATGATATAAGCCATTGCAAAGAATGTTGTTATTCCTGCAAAAACCTCAGTCTTTATTGTAGAACCCCTTTCTTTGATTTTGAAAAACTTTTCCACAAAATCATCCTCCTTTGTGTTATTTATTCACTTTTTGTTCTTGGAACAAAAATTCGTGACACGTTTTTTTCTTCTCCCCTTGACCTGTTCATGGCCTGTTTGCAAAAATAGTCCTGGGCCGAAAGCTTATCCCTTCCTCTGAGACTCTGCTTTTCATAGGTACCATCCGATTGCATTACATAAGCCTTAAGTGTATCTGCCAGCTGTATATTAAGTATTTCCATTACCCTGAGTTTTAAATCCACATCCTCTACAGGAAATGTGATTTCAACTCTTTTATCAAGATTTCTAGGCATCCAGTCAGCACTTCCCATGTATACTTCCTCAAAGCCATCATTATAAAAATAGAATATACGCGAATGTTCAAGGAAATTACCAACTATGGAGCGCACTGTTATATTTTCACTCAAATCCTTAATTCCTGTTTTAAGGCAACATATTCCCCTGATAATCAGGTCAATTTTTACCCCTGCATTTGAAGCCTCGTAAAGTGCCCTTATTATTACCGGATCACACAGTGAGTTCATCTTTGCAACTATTCTTGCTTCCTTACCCTGACGTGCATTCTCTGTTTCTCTGGAAATGAGACTTACAAACTTATTCTTCATCCAGATTGGAGCCACGATAAGCTTATTCCAGTTTTCCGGTTCAGAATAACCGGAAAGCATATTGAATACGGCTGTTGCATCCTCTCCTATGGCATCAGATGCTGTCAGCATTCCCATATCAGTATATAGCTTTGCAGTTATATCATTGTAATTACCTGTTCCAAGATGAACATATCTCTTTATTCCATCCTCTTCACGTCTTACAACAAGAGCAATCTTTGAATGTGTCTTAAGTCCAACCAGGCCATAGATTACATGACATCCTGCCTTCTCAAGTTTTTTAGCCCATATTATATTATTTTCTTCGTCAAACCTTGCTTTGAGCTCCACAAGCACGGTAACCTGCTTTCCGTTTTCTGCTGCCCTGGCCAGTGCAGCAACTATAGGTGAATTGCCACTTACACGGTAAAGTGTCTGCTTTATGGCAAGAACATCCGGATCTACGGCAGCCTGTCTTATAAAATCAATTACAGGATTAAATTCATCATAAGGATGGTGTAAAAGTATATCCTTTCTCTTAATTTGATCAAATATACTTTCCTCATTATTTAATTCCTTTACCGGCTGCGGAATATATTTTCTGTTTTTCAGACTATCAAAGCCCTCCATACCATTTACCTTCATAAGGAAGGTAAGATCCAAAGGACCGTTTATAGGATACACTGCATCAGCCGATACCTGAAGCTGTTTTTTCAGCTCTTTAAGAAGACGCTTATCCATTGTATCCTCAACTTCAAGCTTTATAACTTCACCCCAGGCTCTTTTTCTTATCTGCTTTTCAATTTCCTTAAGCAAATCCGAAGCATCATCCTCGTCTATTGTAAGGTCAGCATTACGCATTATTCTGTATGGATGAGCACATATAATCTCATAATTGAGAAAAAGTCTGGATAGGTTTTTCTCAATTATTTCCTCCAGAAGGATTATCTCTCTCATATCCTTGTTATCAGAAGGCAGTTCCACAACCCTCGGCAGAACAGAAGGCACCTGAACTGTAGCTATATCCACCACATCCTTCTTCCTGTCATGAATAAGTGCTCCAATATTAAGAGTCTTATTACTTATGAGTGGAAATGGTCTTGATGAATCCACAGCCATAGGAGTAAGCACCGGATATACATCCTTTTCAAAATATTTATCTATGAATTTTATCTGCTTTTCGTTCAAATCCTCATAATGCTTTACCAGCTTTAACCCATTATTCTCAAGAGTGGGAAGCAATGCCCTGTTTAAGGTTGAATACTGATTTGCCATCATATTTTTTGTTTCCGGTATAATAAGCTCCAGCTGTTCCACCGGTGTCCGCCCCGAAATATCCTTTTTCTTTACTCCGGCATGAACCAGATCAATAAGAGAAGCCACTCTTATCATAAAAAACTCATCCAGGTTAGAGGCAGTTATACTTAGGAATTTAATACGTTCAAACAATGGAATAGTTTTATCCTTTGCTTCTCCCAGTATCCTGTAATTAAATTTAAGCCAGCTAAGCTCTCTGTTATAATAATTTTCACTTTTTTCAAGAATTTTCTTATCTAACATACCTATACACCTCTTCTCAGTCTTAGCACCGGTCTAAGCCCATATACCCTTTCAAAGAAATCAGCTCTGGTTTCAAACAATCCTGCTTCAAGAGATATATCCTCGTAGGTTTTTGCGGAAACGATAAGATTATCTTCCCGTATTGAAACAGAAATATCATCAATTTTCTGTGCATGGCTCTTATCAAGAATATTGGCAAGCCTCAATATGGATGTGAGCTTTGCGATTGTCATATAATCACATCCGTCAAGCTCCGCTGATATCCTGTCCTTTGCCGGAAGATACATAACATTATACTTTATAATGTTAGCAACTTCCATTCTCTCCTTATGAGAGAGCCCAATTATTTCCGTATTGGCCACTATATAGTACGAGCTGACTGCTCCGTTCTGCATACTGATATAATTACCACATTCATGTAAAAGAGAAGCAATCTGAAGCTGGAGTCTTTCCTTTTTTCCAAGCCCATATTTTTTCTTAACCGCATCAAATATTTTCAGAGAATATTCTGTTGTTTTTTCAATATGATTTTTATTACTCTTATACTTCTTGCTCAATGCATATGCAGATGCAACAATATCCTCTTCAAAATTATGTTCAAATACTGTTCTGCTGCCTTCATCCATGTAAGATGCAAAGATTCCATCACAGAAATCCACCTTGGGAACATATACCTCTTCAGCCTTGCAATTATCAAGAAAGGTCTGATAAATTATTATATTAGGCAGCATAAGTGTTGCCCTTTCATATGGTATTCCATAAGCTTCGGAAAGCTCCTGGGGATGTACTCCCACTATTTTGTTATATATATCATCAAACTGTTCCCTGGTTATCTTACCACTAAGGGCAAGCTCCGGTGCAATTTTCCTGACTGCACCGGCAACCTCACCTACAGCTACAATGTTCTTTATCTCTTTATCATTAAGATAAATATTACGGAAGGTAACTATGTCATTTTCTACATAATCTGCAATGATTTTATCCAGCCTTCCGGATTTTGTTCCCATTATAGATACATAATCCCTTACTCTCAATGCACCGATATGCATATTTTCCGTAAATACCATGTTATTTTTGTCAAACAGGGAAATCTGTACACTTCCTGCCCCAACGTCAATTACAGCTGTATTTTTGCTTACTACCTGATGAAAATCCTTGTAGCAGGCCACCAGTCCCTTAAATATCATATATCTTTGCTCAGAATTACTTAGAACCTTTACTTCTATATTGGTTTCCCTTTTGATTGTGTCCAGCACTATCTGCTCATTTTCTGCCTCCCGTATTGCACTGGTGGTATATGCCTTATAATCTGTAATCTGATACTCCTTAAGCTTTTTCTTAAAGTCGTTCAATATATCACAAACCTGCTTAATTGAATCAGTGCCAAGATATCCTTTATTATATGTATCTTTTCCCAATTCAATAATCCTGCTTATATGATCCAACTGTTTAAAATTCTTTTTGCTGCCTATCTCATATATTTTGAGAGAGATATCACTGGAACCGACATATATTGCCGCAAAGGTTTTGTACGCCATGCTTCCTGCCTCCTATAATGCTTCATATAATTCCATAACCGTTTTATTATATCCCGGGTGATACGCATATGGTGCTATTTCATACAAAGGCTTCAGGACAAAATATCTTTTTCCCATCTCTATATGCGGAATAGTAAGCCTGTCATCCATAATAAGCTCCCTGTCATATAAAAGTATATCTATATCCAGAGTTCTTGGTCCCCAGTGAATCAGCCTTTTTCTCCCGGCTCCCTCCTCTATGTCATTTACTACCTGTAAAAGCTCCCCGGGGGTGTACATTGTTTCAATTTCAAGACATCCATTTAGAAAATCATCCTGTTCCACATTGCCATATGGTTCTGTTTCAATATATGAGGAAATCTTTGTAACCTTAATATACTCATCCTTATTTAGCTGATCCACAGCATAATCAAGATAAGCCTCCCTGTCTCCCAGATTTGAACCTATTCCCAGATATGCTGTATGTTTTTTTCTTGTTATATCCACACAAACTGTGTCAAAGTCCATATCAATAGGTGCCTGCGGCTTGCTTATCACAATTCTGGCTTCCTTCACCATATCATACCCTAACAAAATAGTATCTGCCACATTCTCGCCCAGAGCCTCTATAAGATCAAAGCGGTTTTCTGTAACAACCTTCCTTATGTCCTGACAAACAGAAGCATAATTAACAGTCTCTGAAAGCTTGTCCTTCATTCCAGCCTCACGCAGATTAACTCCAAGAAAAGCGGTAATTACAAATTCCTGACCATTTTTCTTTTCCTCGTCCAAAACTCCGTGATATCCATATATTTTCAAATCTTTTATTACTATCCTGTCCATAAGCACATCTCCATCACATAAGGATAATTAACGGGCATTCATCATTGCCCATGTCATCCTTAGAGCTCTATAATTTCCCTTAACGTTATGTACTCTGAAAAAGCTGCAGCCTTTCATAAGTCCCATAACTGAGGTAGCTATTGTTCCTTCTTCTCTTTCATCAACCGGAAGATTTAGTGTATTACCAATCATTGATTTTCTTGAAGTTCCCAGTAAAACAGGAGCATTCAGTTCCAATAGTTTTTCCAGATTATTCATTACGATAAGATTATCCTCATAGCTTTTTGCAAAACCGATTCCGGGATCAATTACTATCCTGTTTTTGTCAATCCCTGCATTCAATGCAATATCTATGCTCTGTTTCAAATCATCAAGTAAATCCGGTATTAAATCATCGTATACCGCAACAGGTCTGTTATGCATAAGACAGCAGGCCACACCGGCTTTTGCTACTATTTCAGCCATTTTACTTTCCTGCTTAAAGCCCCAGATATCATTTATCATATCAGCCCCTGCAAGGATTCCCGCCTGGGCAACCTGCCACTTGTAGGTATCCAGTGAAACAGGAATATTATACCTTTCCTTAATTGCCTCTATAACAAAACAGGTCCTCTCAATCTCCTCCTGGATAGAAACAGGTATATGTCCGGGTCTGGTGGATTCTCCTCCCACATCAATTATATCAGCTCCTTCATCCATCATAAGCTTTACCTGATTGAGAGCCCTGTCAATATTGTTATACCTGCCTCCGTCAGAAAATGAATCCGGTGTAACATTAAGTATCCCCATAATATACGGTGCTTTATCGAGGGAAAACTCTCTTGTGCCAATGTTAATCTTATCTGTCATGTTTTCCTCCTAAATATATTAATATATCAGCGTTTTGTTTTTCATCTCTTCACTCCAATAGCAAAGTTCACTGGACTGGCAATAAAAACAATTTCTTGTAAGCTTATCCGCTCTATATAATATGTACCTTAAATCTCTCTCCTTACCTGTAGGATTCTTGTGACAGGCTATGGCATCAGCTATTATCTCACATTCCGTTTCATTAAAACCACTCTGTTTTAATACCCGGCTTGCTATTTCCGCTCCTGCCTCATGATGTCCGATACCTTTTTCATACTCCCGGCTTCTGCCTATATCATGCAAAAGAGCCATCCCATATATTACATCCTTGTCATACATAAGATTATCTTCAAGATTAATAATATATGCAACTCTCGCAACATCTATGCTATGCTGTAAGCCATGCAGGCAGAACCTTCGTGTCTTTTCTGCCGCGGATATATATTCCATATGCTTTTTAAATTCACTATTTTTCAATATAGCATCTATTCTGTCCATAATCATATGTTATCCGGTCCGTCATTATTATATTTCAGATAATCAGCAATAAAGGATAGTGAACCGGACACAATAATAACTCCTTCTTCCTCTGCTTTTTCTTTTGCCATAAGAATTGCCTCATGTGCATTTGATGCGGCATTGCACTGTATACCCTTCTTTTTAATCAGCTCCAGCAATGTCTCCTTTGGCAGTCCCCTGGAATTATCCGGAGTAATGGTTATACAATAATCCATGGTATCATACAGGATGTCTACCATCCGCTCATACTCCTTATCCTTCAATACTCCTATTATATAGATAATTTTCTTATTTGTAAAATACTTCTTAACTCCATCCCTGAGAAATTTCCATGCATCCGTATTATGGGCACCATCAACATACATATCCGGTTTATCAGAGACTTTTGTCATCCTTCCCGGCCATCTTGTCATTGATATACCTCTCCTTGTTAATGAGTCATCCAGTGATATTCCCATACCGGAAAGTGCATCAAGCACTTCTATGGCCGTCATGGCATTATATATCTGATGTGTACCAAGCAATCCTATATCATATTTCCGGTTTTTATAAACAAAACCTGTCCCATTTAAACCCATGCTTATATTAGTTAAACCTGCAGTATCTGCATATATAATATGATTATCCAGCTTTCCTGCACAATCCTCCAATACCGTCTTTACCCCGGATATTTGAGGATATGATACTGTGGTTTTCCCCGCTCTCATAATCCCCGCCTTGTTTAATGCAATTTTTTCTATGGTATCCCCTAAAAATTGCATGTGATCCATGCTTATGGAGGCCATTACCGTAAGAAGGGGATCATCTATTACATTGGTAGCATCCAGGCTTCCTCCCATTCCACATTCCACAAGGGCAAAATCCACCTTTTCTTCATAAAAGTACAAAAAAGCTATTGCCGTTTCTATTTCAAATGCAGTAGGATTATAATTTCCTTCTCTTGTCATTTCATCAACTATAATGGCCACCCTTTCTGTCAGGGCTGCAAATCTTTCCTTTGAAATATTATTTCCATTTATGGAAAATCTTTCTCGGTAGTCAAATATGGTAGGTGAAATATATCTTCCGACCCTGTATCCATTTTCTCTTAAGGCACTGTCTACATAAGAAAAAACAGAGCCCTTTCCGTTAGTACCCGCAATATGGAGGCACTTTAAACGGTTCTGGGGATTACCGAGGCGAAACAACAGCTCCTTAACATTAACTAAGCCCGGCACAGAGCCGAGCTTATTTTTTTCTTCTATATACTTCATAGCCATAGCATAATCCATGACACACACCTCGCTGGTTAATCTTCTTCGTATGTAACATGTTGTACCGGTTTTGTATTATCATCAATAGGGCATATTTCATATCCCTCCTGAATAAGAATATCAATAAGCTGAGGCAGAGCTTCCACAGTAGCATGAATATTAGTAAGATCATGCATCAGCACAACCGAATCCCCCTGATTTGCCCGTACATATTTCATTACGTTGGCATTTAACTCCTCCGGTGACATATATTTATTTACTGCATCTCCCGATAAGGAATTCCAGTCAAAATATGTATATCCCTGTTGGTTCAAATATTTAATCAATACCTGGATATCCACATTTGAAACAGTATTAGAGCTTCCCCCGGGAAATCTGTAAAATTTGCAGTCAACTCCCGTCTGTTCCAGCAGAAAATCATGTATACCGGTGACATCCTCCTTAAAAGAATCCAGACTGTTATATACCTTATCATACACATGGGAATAAGAATGCATACCCAGGGTGTGTCCCTGTTCAACAATATGATTATATTTTTCCCACAATTCCTTATCGTCATTGTATACTACAAAAAAGGTGGCTTTAACCCCTTTTTCTTTTAATATATCCAGAATTTCATCCGTATATATGCTTGGCCCGTCATCAAAGGTCAGGTAAACCTTTTTTCCGTTGAGTTTATGTCCCTGCATGGTTCCTGATATCTCTGTGGTTTCGTCATTCTGTTCCTTATCGGCTGATGATAAAATATTGCTATCCTCTCTTGTATTTTTTTCTATATCATCCTTAGCACTGTTTTCCCTGTCAAGAATATCCTTCCCTCCTTCAGACCCTGAGCTTACATCGTCTGAGGATGTGTCCGAAAGCTCAACCTGGTTTTCAAGGTCCTCAACCTGCTTATCCATATCTGTAAGCCTTCCGAACAGATATATACAGCCAATTACCGGCAAAGCACAAACCATAAGCATTCCAATAATTATAAATCGTTTAATCCGGTCTACGTTCTTCCGGTTATATCCGGTTTCATTTTCCGGTTGTCTGTATGAATTTTCATCAGCTTTATTATCTAAATTCTTCATAGACAAATCCTTTACTATCCCATATACTGCAGCAAAATAATCAATCACCACAATGTCTTACAAACCAATACCTTTTTATGTCTAAAAAAGGATACAAATTTTATATTATGATTTTTTTTGTCTTATGTCAAGAATTTATTCCCCTGACTGACTTCTTTTATGACTTGCATAAAATTTTTCTCTCCACTGCTTCCCCTCCTCCTGAAGCTTCTTTGTAAATTCATACAACTCCATATAACGTTCCCTGTAGCCCTCAATGATTTTTTCTTCTCTATTTTTCATATAGCCCTCGGCATACAATTCCATTTTTTCCGATTCAATTTCCCACTGTCCTTGCATCCGTATAGAATATATCGTTTTATCGGCTGTTTCTTTTCCACTGCAGCATAATAATCCGTCGCTAACCTGTTTTACCTTCTTTATAGCCTTCTTTGACTCAATCAACACCCTTGTTTTTCTGTCATCCGGAAGAGGAATATATCTTACCTCATACCTTCCGGTAACCGGATTAGTTGCCATATAAAGCAAAACCAGTTTTTTCCCAAAATACATAAGCTGTGGATTCTCTATATTCCACTGTTCCTGTCTGTCCTCAAATAGTACCACGGAGATTTCCTTTTCCCCATCTACCCAGACCAGCGCCCCGGCTGTGGAAATATATGCACAATGAATAATCTCACTCTGCTTTGCACAGGTCAGGCTTCTGTGGTAATCCTTTCCCAGAAGCCTTATTTTCTGAATTCTGTTTTTTCCTATTACAGTGGAAAAAATATTGTTTCCCTCATCATATATTACTGTCCTGTATCCATTGCCTGCAAAAATATATTCCATTACATTTTCCCTTTTCCCTTTTTACAATATATGGGTGTTAAAGAACAAAAATACCCAAGGAGAATATAATATTGTAAGCATATTTGAAAGGAAATCTATTATGTCTAAATGTTGCTGTAACAAACGAATATTAAGCAGCGCCATAGCTTCCGGAATAAATGATGACTGTATTGATATATGTGTTAACCCGGGCTGCGGGGATCCAAAATACCTTACTGTTCTTACACCTGTTGTATATGATGAGCTGGGAATAAATGTTTGTCGTTCCCTTCCAATCCCTGCCGGTGTTACCGCAGATTTTCCTACTGCCGTGTATGCAAAGGCGGAGGTTATCGATATCTCATACCAGTTAGCCACAACTGATGCGGCCGGAATAACCATTACACAGATTCCACAGCGTGGAAACTGCTATGAGGTTACTCTTTCCAATTTATCCGTAACCTTTGCGCTTAAGCTGTATGACTGTTGTAATCGTCTTCTAACCACCCTCACTCTTCCCGGGATAATATATCTTCCTCCCGCAATTACCGATGCAGGCTATGACGAAGATACAAACCCTACCTCAGTATCCCTGGAATTATTTGCCCCTTACGGAGTAACTTATACAGACGGAAATGTGGAGACACCTTCCCTTAATTTTATCGGATTTTCCACAACCAACAATCAGCTCGTACAGGGATTAAATCTTATGGCTATTCCGAAGGTTCTTGATTTTGACATGAGTGGAAGCACTGTTACTATCGGTCTTACTCTTATCGTAAAATCGGTTTATTTTACACAGTATCAGCTCCCACATATGGGCAAAGCAATTGTATCAAAAGGAAGTCTGTCCTCCGGAGAGGAAACAGTTTGTATGGATTTTGTAAACGGAAGTCTTTTGGACAGAAACATAAAACCACTTGAAACCTGTAATCCCTGTGACAAAAAAACTGATTGCAACCCTCCCGACCCGACCCCATGCATAAACGAGGAGCCACCATCATGTCCATTTACAATTTAGAATAAAAATTTTTTATTATAAATATTCTCCTTAATTTTGGGCAATACTATTTTCATAAAACTAAACATAAGGAGTATATTGTTATGAAGAATTTTAAATCTAAAATATTACTTTTAGCAACATTAACTCTTCTGGCCTTTTGCCTTACAGGATGTGACGGCAGTGACCAGACATCTAACGACAAAAGCACCGGCAGCAGTCAGGACACTACCGGTAACAATGGCAATTCAATTATAGACGATGCTGAAAATGGTGTTAACGATGTTGTAGATGGAGTTGAAAATGGTGTTAACGATGTAATAGACGGAGTTGAAAATGGTGTTGACGATATTACAAACAACGGAAATTCCAACACTGAAAGCAATAATAATACTGAAAACCGTTCAAGATAAAGCTTAAATGGGGCCTGCATATCTTTGCAAGCCCCTTAATTTATTTATTACGATTCCTTATCCTTCATTATGAATCCTTTTTCCCGCTTATTTAACATTATATCATACTGGATATACATCCTCTGAACACTGTTTTCCAATATATAATAGTGCCTGATGTAAGGAATAAGCAGCACCATAAGCGCTATTACCAATGCAAAAATCATTATATTGCCACTATAATTCAGATATAAAATGCTCACTATGGTTCCAAGTGCAAAGAGAACAGTTACAATCAGATGAACAAGTCTCTCGTGGGCAAAAAAAGTAATCTGTACAAGATGCTTGTGTATCTCCCTGTCCCAATCCATATCATCCTGTTCCAAAAGCTTATCAACATAATCCAGGTATGCAAAAATTCTTTTTTTCATAATATAACCACCCCTTCCGGCTAACAGACATTTCTTTATTTATACTTCTATACATAAAAATTTTCAATAGTTTAATACAATTTCTTCTTATCAAATACAATTAAAATATCCTTATTAACTTCCAAAAATATATAATAGTATTAATTTTTATTTAGTGGTATAATTATTAAAACTTTTTTTACGGAGGATACCTATGTCAGATAACAGCATTAACAACAATAACAATAATAACATAGACGATAGGGATGAATATGAGAAATATTGTTACCTGTGCAGGCGCCCTGAATCTCAGGCCGGCCCTTTTATTACCATGCCGGGGGATATTTATATATGCAACGATTGTATGCAAAAAAGCTTTGACGCCTTTAATAACAGTCCTATGCAATTCATAGATCTCAGTAAGATGGGTAATATAAATATGTCACAGTTTATGCCTTTCGATGATATTCCAAAGTCTCAAAAGGTTAAAAAGAAGAAAAAGGCTGAGGAAAAAAAGGAAGATGAAATTCCTCTCACCATGGAAAATATTCCCGCACCACATAAAATCAAGGCTATGCTTGATGAATATGTAGTCGGGCAGGAATACGCAAAGAAAGCCATATCTGTTGCCGTATATAACCATTACAAGAGAGTTATTACCAACACAATGGATGATATAGAGATTGAAAAATCAAATATGCTTATGCTTGGGCCAACAGGTTGCGGAAAAACCTATCTGGTTAAAACCGTTGCCCGCATACTCAATGTCCCCCTTGCCATAACCGATGCCACCACTCTTACCGAAGCAGGTTACATAGGTGATGATGTTGAAAGCATATTATCCAAATTGCTTGCAGTCGCTGATAATGATGTGGAAAAGGCTGAGCGTGGCATTGTATTTATTGACGAAATAGACAAAATAGCAAAAAAGAAAGAAACCCACAGCAGGGATGTCAGTGGTGAATCCGTCCAACAGGGACTTTTAAAAATACTTGAAGGTGCGGATGTGGAGGTGCCTGTAGGCTCCGGAAGCAAAAATGCAATGACTCCTATGACTACTATGAATACAAAAAATATACTGTTCATTTGTGGTGGTGCATTTCCGGACATCGATAAAATAATTATACAACGGCTAAACAGACAATCCTCCATGGGATTTAACGCAGATTTGAAGGATAAATATGACAAGGAAGAAAATATAATGAGGGAGGTAACCAATGAGGATTTGCGTGAATTCGGCATGATTCCTGAGTTTTTAGGAAGACTTCCTGTACTTTTTTCCCTTGATGCCCTTGATAAGGATATGTACATCAAAATATTAAAGGAACCAAAGAATGCCATACTTAAGCAATATCAAAAGCTTCTTGCTCTTGATGAGGTTGAGCTTCTCTTTGATGACTCAGCCTATGAGGCAATAGCAGAGCAGGCTCTTACCAAAAAAACGGGAGCCCGGGCCCTAAGAGCAATAATAGAAAAATTTATGCTTGATATTATGTATGAAATTCCAAGAGATGACACGATAGGAAGGGTGACCATAACCGGCGACTACATTAATGGAAAGGGAGCTCCGATTATCGAGCTTAGAGGCACTAATTAAGTAAAATAAAACGTTTATCCCGGAGGTAGTATGAAGCCTGTAATAATTGCCCATCGGGGAGCATCAGCCCTGGCAACACACGAAAACAGTCTTGAAGCATTTCAAATCGCCATAGAGCTTGGTGCTGACCTTGTAGAATTTGATATCCGGCAGACCAGAGACAGGAAGCTTATAGTTTTTCACGATTCCCATTATATGGGAACACCTGTATCAGCTCTGACATATAATGATTTATGCACCCGTACCGGTTCCTATGGATTTACTCCCCCATTGCTATGTCAGGTTCTCTCATTATGCAAGGGTAAAATCCGGCTGGATATAGAGCTTAAGGAAACCGGCTTTGAAGCTGATGTACTGGCTATGGTGAAAAAGGATTATACCTATAGGGAATTCAGCATAAAATCCTTCCACGATCAGGTATGTACAACTGTTAAGGCTCTGGATCCTAAGGTATATGTCGGTCTTCTTGTAGGGAAAAAAAATGTGGGAATAAGAAATGGTCTGCGGGAACAATTCCCCCTGAAACGGCTTACCAGTTCAAATGCTGATTTTATTTCGCCCCACTACCTTATTGCAAACAGCTTTTTCATATGGAAAATGAACAGGTGCAATTATCCTATTTATGTGTGGACAGTAAACACGCCAAGACAAATAAAACATTTTCTTAAAAAGAAAATATCAGGTATTATAACGGATCACCCTGATATAGCCTTAAGGCAGCGAAAAAATATATAGAAAGGATTGCATATATATGCAAAAGGTAATTACAATGAAATACGAAATAGGTTTTATCGGATGTGGAAATATGGCAAGCGCCATTATTTCAGGATTAATAAGCAAATCAGGCATACTGCCCGGAACAATCATAGCCTCCGATTCCCAGTCAAAAGCTCTTGATAGAATAAAGGCATCACACGGAATATGTACAACCCTGAACAATGGCGACGTAGCAAAGGATTCCCATATTATCTTTCTTTCCGTTAAGCCTCAGTTTTACCAATCCGTTATGTCAGAAATTGAGGATATTATATCGGAGGAGCAGATTATTGTAACTATAGCACCCGGTAAAACCCTGCGTTTTATGGAAGAGGGGCTTGGAGATGTTAAAATAGTAAGAACTATGCCAAACACTCCTGCACTTGTAGGAGCCGGCATAACCGGTGTATGCAAAAACCAGTATGTATCTAAGGATGAATTTGACTATGTAAAAAAGCTTCTTGAAAGCTTTGGAATTGTACAGGAAATTCCCGAAGCATTAATGGATGTATGTGTTTCTGTAAGTGGAAGCTCCCCCGCATATGTATTCATTCTAATAGAGGCAATGGCAGATGCGGCTGTAGCGGATGGTATGCCAAGAGATAAAGCATACACATTTGCCGCCCAGGCTGTTCTTGGAAGTGCAAAAATGGTCCTTGATACAGGTAAGCATCCGGCTGAGCTCAAAGATATGGTATGTTCTCCGGGAGGAACAACTATTGAAGCTGTAAGAGTACTTGAGGAAAAGGGATTCAGAAGTTCTGTTATTGAAGCAATGAAGGCATGTACCGCTAAAGCAAGAGAGCTTTAATTACATATTATTAATTATGCAACAAAAAAGGTGTCAGCTACATATGTAACTACACCTTTTTTTGTTGGGAAAATCCCGGTTGTTTATGTGACTACAAATTCAAATATTATAAAGCAAAGGATCCTTCTTCGCCATCAGCTGTGAAATAAACCATTCCATTCTCAGGCTGATAGTAAACATTGAGATTCTTAACAGCCTTCTTACCGCTTATGGCTGCTGCCTTAGCTACTATATCTGCAGTTGAAACCTGACCACCTGCATACTCAATAACAACATTAGTTGTTGTTTCCTTCTTTGCTACGGTCTTCTTAGCAGGCTCTGCCTTCTTTGCTACGGTCTTAGTCTCCTTAGCAGGTTCCGCCTTCTTTGCTGCGGCCTTAGTCTCCTTAGCAGGTTCTGCCTTCTTTGCTACGGTCTTCTTTGCTGCCGGCTTAACACCGGTAACCTTTGTCTCTGCCGCCTTAGCAGCCTCAACCTTAGCCATTGTTGAATCTACAGTTGCCTTCTTTACTGCCATCTTACTTTCCTCCATAAATATATATCTTTTGCTCTTTATGCCTTCAACCTATTGCTAGTGTAGATATTACCCTTTTTTATAGAATTTTGCAAGATATTTAAAAAAATTCTTAAGAAATTACCAATGGTTTATTCCTTTTTGTGATAAAAAAATACATATTGCACAATATATGATTATGAAAAATACCTCTTAAGGAGCCCTTCAAATGCTTTTCCGTGTCGGGCTTCGTCTCTTGCCATTTCATGTACTGTATCATGGATTGCATCAAGATTAAGAGCCTTTGCTCTCTTAGCCAGATCAAATTTACCGGCTGTTGCACCATTCTCAGCTTCCACTCTCATCATAAGATTTTTCTTGGTAGAATCAGTAACAACCTCTCCTAAAAGCTCTGCAAACTTAGCTGCATGTTCTGCTTCCTCATATGCTGCCTTCTCCCAGTAAAGTCCAATCTCAGGATATCCTTCCCTGTGTGCAACCCTGGCCATAGCAAGGTACATACCAACCTCTGTACACTCTCCCATGTAATTTGCTCTTAAATCTTCAATAATATCCTCAGGTGCTCCGGCCGCTACACCCACAACATGCTCAGCAGCCCATTCCCTTTCTCCTGACTGTGCTACAAACTTATCACCAGGGACACCACATTGTGGGCACTTCTCCGGTGGTTGATCTCCTTCATGAACATATCCACATACTGAACATACATACTTCATAATAAAATTCTCCTTTCATAATAAGCAAATTTATATTTCAATAATGATAATCATTACTGTTTTACTAAAGACAATATAACATCACTCTGATAATATGTCAAGAGCAAAATTAAAATATTTTATTAACAATAAAATGTTTTAGTTTTGCTCCTGATACCTTCAATATTGAAATACAAATTTAGTATATTCCCTCTTTTTTTCCAATTACATTGTCAACAATCTTTTCCATATGCATCCCATGTGAACCCTTTACAAGCACAATATCCTTATCTGCCATAATTGACATGAGATATAAAACAGCTTCACCGTTATCCTTTAATATATTACATTTTATGTCTGACCCGGCATCCTTGACTCCCTTGACAATATTTAAAGAAAGCTCACCTACTACAGCCAGCTCATCTATATTTTTAGTGGCAATATATTTACCCAGCTCATAATGATACTTTTCTGCACCCTCACCAAGCTCAAACATATCACCAAGAACCGCTATACGCTTACCCTCTGTTTCTAAATCTGACAGTACATCAATGCTCGCCCGCATGGAATCCGGGCTTGCATTATATGTATCATCAATAATTGTATATCTGTCCTTAAGATTGATAACTCTTTGTCTCTGGCCTTTAAATCCCAGATACCCCTTTACTGATTTGCTTACATCAAAATTCATATATTGGCAAATCGCAAGACCGGCAAGTGAATTAAGTACATTATGCTTTCCACAGACATCCAGTACAACAGGAATTCTCACATCTCCGGCAACATAATCATAAGTTATTCCACCAATTGTCTGTTCTATATTTTCAGCTCTGAAATCACACCATGGTTGCGTTCCGTAAAACAATGCCTTTACAGGAGTCTTACCCTTAAGCTCAGCCAAAAGAGGTTCATCGCCATTAAGAAACAATACACCATCCGGATTCATATGCGCAGTAATTTTCATTTTCTCATTTCTTGTATTTTCCATAGTCTTAAAATGTTCAATATGAGCCAGTCCGATACTGGTAATAACACCTATATCAGGCTTTACCATATCAGAGAGAATTTCCATCTCGCCATTTTTACTTATTCCCATTTCAAGCACCGAAGCCTCCGAATCCATATCAATAAGAGAAAATGTAATAGGAACGCCTACCTGTGAATTATAATTTTTAGGGGTCTGGTACACCCTGATATTCTGTGAAAGTACAGCAGCTATCATTTCTCTTGTTGTGGTTTTCCCTACACTGCCTGTTACTCCTATTACAGGCTTATGGTACTTATTCCTGATGTAAATAGCTATTTTCTGCATTGCTCTTGTGGTATCATGAACCTGAATATAGGGTTTTTCAGCTATCACTACATCAAAATGTCTTGATGTAAGGGTTGCAGCACCGATCTCAAGGGCAGACTCTATATAAAGATGTCCGTCAGTTTTTTCTCCCGGGAGCGGGATAAATAAATTTCCCTCCTCAATAATCTTGGAATTGGTACATATCCCTCTTATTATGGTATTTTCATCACCGCATAAAAGCCTGCCGGATGTTATATTAACTATATCTTTAACACTTAATTCAAACACTATATTCTCCTCATATCTGCTAATATATTATTATATGTTACTTATTCTTAATCTGCTGCTCTTTCTTAATCATTCCATGAATAATACACAACCTTGTTTGCAAGACTTTCTGCCTGCTCTTCCCCTACAAGAACCCCTACCAATGCCAGTGAAAAATCAATGGCTGTCCCAAGCCCACGGCTTGTTATTACCTTGTCATCCATCACAACTCCATCTTCAAGAGCCTCCTTGCAAAACAGCTCATCCTCCATGCCCGGATAACATGTCGCCCTTCTTTCCTTCAAAAGCCCCATGCGTCCGAATACTGTAGGTGCCGCACATATAGCTGCCAGGTATTTGTTTTCCCTATAATAACGATTTATCATATTCTTAAGTGGCTCACAGGCATACAGATTCTCGGTTCCCTTTGCACCTCCCGGAAGAATAATCATATCAGCTTCCTCTGTCTCAGAAAAAATTTTATCCATAGTTACAATTATACCATGGGAGCCTGTAACCTCTCTACTGTCTGTAATAGATATCATATTTACATTGACACCGCTTCTTCTTAACAAATCAACTGCTGTTAATGCCTCAACTTCTTCAAATCCTGTAGCAAAAAACATATTAACGCTGCTCATATCTATATCCTCCATAATAAATGCTTTATCTTGGCAATTTAACGATTTCATTATTTTTTCAATTAGTATATAATATAATACATAATAGTAAAATAATCAACCAGACCTTGTTTTATATTTAACAAAATAACCTATTTTGTAAGGAGATATTATGGAAATTGAAAGAAAATACCTATTAGATTACATACCCTTTTCTCTTGACAGTCTGCCCTTTGTTTATATCGAGCAGGGATACATCAGCACCTCTCCGGTTATCCGTATAAGGAAAAAAATATACTATGATGCGGGAGCAGCTGTAAAAGAGCTTCACGTTCTTACAATAAAATCCAAAGGCCTGTTAAAGAGGCAGGAATATGAACTTGATATACTACCGGAAGAATATAACTCCCTTAAGGATAAGGTTTCAGGAAATATTATTACCAAGAAACGATATGTAATTCCATTGGATGATAAACTTTCCCTTGAGCTTGACGTTTTTTCAGGCAGCTTTACAGGACTTATCATGGGAGAGATAGAATTTCCGGATGAAAAATCCTCAAATAAATATAACCCCCCTGAATATTTATCCAGAGAGGTCACCTTTGATACCAATTTTCACAACAGCACAATGAGTGTCATGTCTAATAAGGACATTTTACACCTGCTTAGTCTTGCTAATAGTAATTAAAGCGGTACTCACAAAATTGATTGCCACAAAAAAGCCAATAATACTTAATATGGCAGATGGCAAAAATCCAAGAGCAGCATTGATATTATTTATAAACATAAACAACGACTGGGAATAAAAGCATATCATGAATAATTCACCAAAGCTTAGGTTAATTTCCAGTCTCCTGTTTATGGATTTTACGCAAAGAGCCAATATAAGGGCAAAAAAACCATATTTCAGAAAATATCCGACAGCAACAGCAAAAAAAGCAGCCACAAGTGCAGCATATATTCCGGGGATTGAATCAATAAGCGACTTATTATTAAAGCCCTCATGAAAGATTTGTGAAACCGGAAGACTTTGTTCGCTCAGCACCTGTTTACCTACAATATAAACAAGGTTGAATTTTTCTTTTCCAAAGGTATAGTATATTCCATCACGTTTCAACTCATCCTTTGAAACCATAGCATTTTCTGTATCAATTATTATGTTCAGATATCCCACTGACATTTCAAAGGGCTTTTCTATAGAAAGCTCACCCTCACTATATTCTATAGATGCCATATTCTTTGAAAAAAGCTTTTCAAATCCACCAAATCCGGTTATTATGGCAGCTATGGGTATTGCAAAGGTTATAATAGAAAGTGCCAGCATCATAACCACTGTGTATGTTGCAAATCTCCCCTTTTTTAATTTTATAAGTTCTCCGTATCTGGATGGCTTTATCAATCCATATACTATTTGTTCTGAAAGTGTCATGCTGTATTTACTCCTTTATTACAAATCCATCCTTTGGTATTTTTACGGTAACTATTGTTCCCCTTCCCGGCTTACTGCTTATTTCTACAGCGCCTCCACACATTTTTTTCAAACGCCTTTTTATATTTTTGAAGGTTTGCTTTCCTTCAAATTTTTTATCCGGACCTATTCCCGGACCATTATCCACAATCTGTATCGCATAGCAGTCGAGTCTTTCATAGCTTCTTACCGTTATCCGTCCTGAAGCATCCGCCTTAAGTGCTCCGTTTAAAACCGCATTTTCAACAAGAGGCTCAACTGTGTTAAATGGCAGATTAAAATCAACAACCTTATCCTCTATCTGCATTTCAAGCATTTCATTTTTCTTTACCTGAATCCGAAGATAAGCATTTATATACTCCAGCTCTTCACTAAAGGATACCAGATCCCGTTCTGTAACAGCCTTCAGATTGTTTTTCAGGTAAATTGATGTATCATAAACAAGCCTGCTGTTTTCCCTGTCAACAGCCTTCAGATTGTTAACAACCTTATTAAGAGCCGAAAAGATAAGCTGGGTGTTAATACATTTTATCACCTTACGTTTTTCCTCATCAATATTGCTCAATGCAATATCCTTCTGCTCATTTACTTCATTTATTATATTTTTTTCCACTGCCATAACCAGAAGCACAATAAATATATATATACCTATCTGAAGAATTATCCCATCAGCTTTTTTATAGAATCTGAAAATAGAAAAAAAGGCTTCCATAAGGCAGGCAATATTAAGCACCAGATTAGCTGTAAGATTGTTATATATGGTTTTATCTGAAAATGTATCTGCTGCCAGATACATTATTCCGGAAAGCAGTGTGAGAGCAACTACTATAAGAATCTTTGTAAATATCTCATAGGTTGCAAAATCCACCAGTGAATACATCTGAAATATAATACCTGTTAAAAAGTTTATGGCAAATATATATATTCCTATCTCAAATATTCTGGCAAATTTTCTTTTTTCAGCAAAGCAGCGCTGATACATTATATAAAGCACCGGCATAATAAGGATGAGCATCATATTAACCATATAATTCCCATAAGTATTTCCTGTAATAAGCTGCATAACCGGGTTCCCTGTAAGGGTCCACAAAACTGTCACTAACACAAATCCCAGGGCATATCCTGCCTTCATCTTATCCACATTAACATTTTTCATGCATATAAGTGACACAATAAGTACAAGGATAAGCACCAATATGGATATTGACAAAACAAAGGATATACCACTTCTTTTCACAATATTCCATATTGCTCCTCCCCTTGTTCCAAAATATATTCCATTTATCTCTTTGCTGTATTTATCATAGCCCGACGATATATATACCGAAATCACATCCTGAGGTGAGGCATCTCCTATATCTATAATATTATAACAGGGAACTGCATTCTTCATGAATTTCTGATTATTAAGTACACCATTGGAATATATCTTTTCACCGTTTATAGTAACAATTATATTCTGAAACCGTGTCGAAATAACCAGTACAGAATTTTTATTTACATTCTCAGGAACCCGGTTCATAAGAAGGATGGTATCACCCTTTTTCCCATCTACCTTTGCAGGAAGAGTAATAATCCTGTCATCGGTTCCACTGTCTGATTTTAATACCCAGTTATCATTATATTCCACCAGATTATCCGTGCTAATAGCATTCTCATCCCTGTTTGAAAATGCAAGAACCAGAACCAGTGTACAGATAAATGCAGCACATATGGTAACAATTACAACAATATTCAGTTGCTTAAGCTTTCTTTCATTCATTATATCACTCCGAAATGCTTCATAGCCTTGTAAATTCCATCGTTCAAAACAGTATCTGTGTGGTATCCTGCCACTTTAAGTACCTCCGGGGTACATTTGCCCATGGCAACACTGTTCGGAACACATTGTAGCATTTCCAAATCATTATTGCTATCCCCAAATGCAAGAACATCACCGGCAGAAACATTATACCTTTTCATTAAATATTCTATGCCGGTAGCTTTGGAAAAGCCCTTTGGAACTATTTCGCAGAAATTTCCTTCTCTTGCAATATATCTGAAACCTTCACTCTCAACATAATCCCTGAATTTGTCCAGATAAGGGTTATCTTTATCGTACCATGCGGCAAATTTGTCGAATACAAATTCCGGAGAATCTATATCATCAACAAGCTTCCTGTTCATAGAAATAAAATAATCCAGAATAGCCCTGTGACCATTTCCCTTTATTTTTTTATCATATCCGGTATGACTTATATACTCAAATATGGCCATTATGTTATAATCCCTGCATTTATGGGCAATTTCAACACATTTTTCTCTTGGGATTGTATGATGGAATACGTCATGACCATCTATCTGTATATGGGTTCCACAGCCACATACAAGTCCGTCAAAGCCTATCTCACATATAAAATCCTCTACATTAACTCTCACTCTGCCGGTATTAATAAATGTCTTATGGCCGTTTCTTCTGGCCATCCTTATCGCTTGCTTCGCGCTTTCAGGGAAGGTTCTTTTACCGTCATCAGTTATAAGAGTTCCGTCAATATCAAAAAATAAAAGCTTCATATCCGTATATTCTTTCTATATCTGTTTAATAAGATTAATCATTTCTATCGCTCCAAGTGCACAGTCATAGCCCTTGTTTCCTGCCTTTGTGCCTGCTCTTTCAATAGCCTGTTCTATATTTTCGGTTGTTAAAATACCAAACATTACAGGTACACCTGTTTCCATTGAAGCAGCGGCAATTCCCTTTGATACCTCATTACAAACATAATCATAATGGCTTGTAGCTCCACGTATAACTGTTCCAAGACAGATAATTGCATCATATTTACCGGATTCAGCCATCTTCTTTGCAACTACAGGTATTTCAAATGCTCCCGGTACCCAGGCAAGAGTTACATCATCATCCTTAACATTATGTCTTAAAAGACCATCCATGGCACCACCGATAAGCTTTGAAACAATAAATTCATTGAACCTTGCTGCAACAATACCTATTCTAATACCTTCTGCAACCATCTTTCCTTCTAAAGTTTTCATTTTTCTTTCCTCCTGCTTTATATATTATTTTACTTTAAATCCAGTATGTGTCCCATTTTTTCTTTCTTTGTCTTCAGATAAAACAAATCATATTTACCCGGCTCCATCTGGATAGGCACTCTTTCAACAATTTCAAGATTATATCCCGCAAGGCCATATACCTTAAGGGGATTGTTTGTCATAAGCCTAAGCTGCTTAATCCCAAGATCCACAAGAATCTGTGTACCTATGGTATAATCTCTTGCATCCTCCGGAAATCCAAGTTCAAGATTGGCTTCAACTGTATCCCTGCCTCTGTCCTGAAGCTCATAAGCCCTTATTTTATTAATAAGACCTATTCCTCTGCCCTCCTGTCTCATATAAAGGAGAACTCCTCTTCCTTCCTTTGCTATCATTTTCATAGCCGCATCATACTGTTGTCCGCAGTCACATCTCACAGAGCCTAAAGCATCTCCTGTAAGACACTCCGAGTGAACACGACACAGCACCGGTTTTCCATCAGTTATGTCTCCTTTTACCAATGCGACATGATGCTCCCCATTCAGTTTATTTACATAACCATGAATTGTAAATTCACCATATCTGGTAGGCATTTTTGCCTTTGCAACACATTCTACAAAAACCTCATGCTCCTTCCTATACCGGATCAGCTTTTCAATAGTGGATATTTTAAGCTCATGCTTTTTCGCAAATTCTACAAGATCATCAAGTCTGGCCATTTCACCATTATCCTTCATAATCTCACAACAAAGCCCTACAGGTTTAAGTCCAGCCAGTTTTACTAAATCTACTGTAGCCTCTGTATGTCCGGGTCTTTCAATTACGCCTCCGGGTCTGGCCTCCAGAGGAAACATATGTCCCGGACGCCTGAAGTCCTCAGGTTTAGCATTATCATCTACAAATTTTCTGGCTGTTATTCCCCTCTCATGAGCTGATATTCCTGTTGTTGTACTTACATGATCTACCGATACTGAAAATGCCGTACAATGATTATCCGTATTTGTTATGCACATCTGTGGTAAATGCAGCTTATCTGTGTATGTGGAATCCATAGGCATGCATATAAGTCCTCTGGCATAGGTTGCCATAAAATTCACATTCTCAGTTGTGGCAAACTCTGCTGCACATATTACATCACCTTCATTTTCCCTGTTTTCACTATCAAGAATTACTACACATTTTCCTTGTTTCAAATCGGAAACTATCTCCTCTATTGTATTAAACTCTGCCATTTTTTCTCCTTTCTTACATAAATCCATTTTTCATAAGAAAATCAGGACTTATACCATCAGCTTCTTTTTTCTTTTCAGGATATATATTATGTCTGTCTCCTCCCTGCCCGAGCAGCTTTTCAACATATTTTCCTATAATATCATTTTCAAGATTAACCAGATCCCCCGGCTTTTTAACAAGTAATGTTGTATTTGCCCCCGTATGTGGAATAAGTGAAACCTTAAAGCATTCACTGTCTACATATGCCACGGTAAGGCTTATTCCATCTATTGCGACGGAACCCTTTTCAATAACATATCGCAATATTTTTTCATTAGCATTTATGGTAACCCACATTGCATTATCTTCCTTTGTTATATCTGCTATTGTGCCTGTTCCATCCACATGCCCTGATACAATATGTCCACCAAACCTTCCACCGGCAGCCATTGCTCTTTCCAAATTAACACGGCTGCCTGCTTTAAGATTGCCAAGAGATGTCCTTCGCATAGTTTCTCCCATAACATCTGCCGTAAAAACATTACCTGAAAGAGTAGTTACCGTAAAGCATACTCCATTGACAGCAATGCTGTCACCTACCCTTGAGTCCTTAGTAACAATGTCTCCCTTAATAGTCAGTATGGCTGATTTGCTTCCTCTTTTTATCTGTATTAGTGTTCCCACCTCTTCAATAATTCCGGTAAACATCCTTTATCCTTCCTTTATTCTATAATTCAAAAGTATATCCTGATGTATATTTTCAACACTGTTAAGCTCAAACTTAAAGGCCGAATCAGGTTTGTCTACTCCGATTCCTTCTACCGGCGATATGGCATTTCTTCCTCCGAAAATCTTAGGTGCAATGAATACCCAGGCTTCATTTACTATCCCCTCTTTCAGAGCACTGTAATTCAAGCTGCCTCCGCCTTCAAGTAATATTCCGTCTATACTCATTTTACCCAGCTGTACCATAAGCTCTCTCAGATTGATATTATTTTTGTCTCCGGATACATATAATATTTTTACCTTACTCTCTATGAGGGATTTTACCTTCTCCCTGTATATATTATCTTCACTTTCCGGTTTTTGTGTGGCTATAATAGTTTCAATATCCCCGGCAGATTCAACTATTTTACAATGTAAAGGAATCCTTAACTTTGAATCACAAACTATCCTTACAGGATTTCTTCCTCCCTCTATTCTGCAATTCAGCATAGGGTCATCCTTCAAAACAGTTCCTATTCCCACCATGATTCCCATATATTTGTTTCTCAGCTGCTGTACCCTTTGTCTTGAAACATCATTGGTTATCCATTTGCTTAATCCCTGACCTGTAGCTATTTTCCCATCCATGGTCATAGCATATTTTAAAGCTACATAAGGGGTTTTCCTGGTTATATAATGAAAAAATACAGGATTAAGCTTGTCACATTCCTCCTTCATGACACCTGTCACCACTTCTATGCCATGGCTGCGAAGATATTCAACGCCCTTTCCACATACCTTTTCATTTGGATCATCTGAACCAACATATACCTTGCTGATTCCGTGCTGTACAATAGCAAGTACACAAGGTGGCTGTTTGCCATAGTGGCAACAGGGTTCAAGAGTAACATACATCTGTGCATTGGCAGCATCTTCTGTAAGGCTTGCAAAAGCCTGTCTTTCCGCATGCAGCTCTCCGTATCTGGCGTGATAGCCCTCTCCTATTATCCTGTCATTCTTAACTATAACAGCTCCCACAAGAGGATTGGGATTAACCCACCCTTCTCCTTTTTTTGCTAACTCAATAGCTCTTTGCATATATTTCATATTATATTCCATATATCAGGTCTCCCAATTTGCAAATTTTTCCTATTAACCGGGCTTTTATACAAATCATAGGAAATTAATAATAACCCCCATAATACATAAAAAATCCCGTAATAAATTACGGGACGTTTTATGTAATCCATAGGAATACTACTTCTCTTATCCAGACTATACTGTCGGCTTTGGAGTCACACCAAATCATGCCTTAAGGCTCGCGGGCTAATGCTCTTCGCAAATACCGCCGGTAGGGAATTGCACCCTGCCCCGAAGTATTATTTAGTTGTCGGCCTTCCCAATAGAAAGGAATCCACTTTCATTTGCTCTAAGCAGGAAGGATAAGCCAATGTTCTTTTTACTATCTTCTGTCGCAGTATATATTTCACCTGTCTCAACCAGTGATTTTGCTATTTCAAGAACCTTATCCTTAAATTGCATCATCTCTCTTCGGTCTCTTGAGCTTAATTTGAACATATATTGGTTCTTTGAGCTGATAAGTAAAATACTATAGCTGAAAATGTTATTCTTATTATCCCTCATTCCTGAGCCTATCATACGTGAATTAGCTATAATAATTTCTGCATTTTCATCAGGAAGATATTCTGACAAAATAAGTTTATATATCTTAAGATAATTCTGCTCATCATCCGCACTTACAGGAAGCTCGGCTACTGCAAATTCCACTACGGAATCAGCGAATTTGATTGTTCCGCCTTCATCGTTGATAACAGCAGTACACTCTTTTGGTACACAAATTCTAAAGAATTTGTTTTCAATAACCTTCTGTGATTCATCAGGCTGTTTAATTACAAGCTCATTATATCTCTTTTCCAGCTTATTCATGGAAATTATAGCGGAATCATCACCGGTTTCAGCTATTTCAATAAGTTCACGGTAAAGCTCTTGTATAGCAGCATTAGCAACTGTAACCAGCTCTACAATTTTATCTATTGCAGGCACATATGCCATTTTTGCACTCTCAATATAATAATTAACCTTTTCGTCAATATTATCAGTTTTTCCTGCCTTGTATTCAATAACCTTGAACAGATTTTCCTTGTCAAAGCCATCAAACTTGTGGTCATATGCCTTTTCAAAATATACTATGCTCTTTATCTCGCCATGATAGTTCTCATCAGCCTCCTGCTGCTGATATATCTTACCCAGTTCATAGGCCGCCTGATAACTTCCAAGCCCCAAAGCTTCCATAAATGCCTTTTCTATCTCGTAGGAATTTGCAATATAGAACACCTGGCTTTGTTTATAAAGTGCTATTTTCAATGCTGTGGCACCACTTCCTGCCTCTACAGCTCTTTCCCACTTCTCAACAGAACTTTGAAGATCCTCATCTCCCAATTCCTCTATATCCTTAATATATGCATCTGCCTCAAGTATTCCGTTGGCCTGAGCCTCTTTAAAATACTCAAGGGCCTTAGCTCCATCCCTCTTTGTTCTCAATAATCCATAATAATAGAATCTTCCAAGATAGAAAGCTACTCTCTTATGTCCAAGACGCTTGGCATTCTCATACCAGTTCAATGCCTTTACATAATCCTTAAGCTGCTGATCGTATATACTTCCGAGAAGAAAAGCCAAATCAGGATCCTTTGTAGCTTCAAAGAGCTGTTTTGCATAACTTATAGTCTTTTCTATATCCTTATATGGTGAATCATCATCATAATACAGCTCAATAAGTAGGTAGCTGGCCTTTATACTTCCCAGCTTAAGTGCCTGCTTTGCAGCAGCCATAGCTCCTTCATAATCCTCCAGATAATAACAATATACAGCTTCACTGTAGTATTGATTATCCTTTCTGTTAAGGCTTTGATCACTTACAAGAGTAGGATCTACAAAAGCAAAGGAATTGGCTGTTTCAAATATAATCTCCTCATATTGCTCGATTATTTCCATTGATGCACAAACAAATTTCATACAGGCAAGGCGCTTACCCTGATAGAATGCAAAGGTAACAATGCCCTTTTCCATCTCTTTATGATAAAATGTAGTACATATTCCATCAGCATATTCTGTTATATAAGCCTTAAGTTGTAATTCCTCATCAAAAGCATCATTGCAATATCTCAGATAATTCTCCAGAGTTTTTTTTGAATCTCTTGGAATACTGTCATAAGATACATACATGGCAAAATCTTTATAAGTCAGACTAGGTGCATAATACTCCTCATCTGTATCCTTATTTATGGTTTTTACCCAATCCTTAGGCAGCTTGTGTATATATCCATCAACCTGATTATGAACATATGTATATTGATATTGCAATCTTGAAGCCTCAATGGCCTTATATCTAGGTTCCTTTCCCTTGGCTCTTCGTGCTTCAGCTATGGCAGTATAAAGCTTATCCTTTTCCTCAAATTCTATGCTGTCCGTATGCTTGCTTGCATAATCAACCCTCTCATATGCAAGCTGTGCCTTGCTGTCCCCTGCATCTGCAAGCTTCTTGTACCACATCATGGCCTTATCATAATCAACAGGCACAACAAAATCACTCTTGTTGCCATACTGGTCAATTCTGTGAAGTCCGTTTTCATATATGTTACCAAGATTCATATATGCAGCCTTAATATCACACTCGGTTGCTTTTTCAAAATAGGTAATAGCCTTTGAAAAATTCTGTATTTCAAGAAACATCTTGGCAAGCTTATATATCATTTCCCCATCCTTATTAAGCTTTACATATTTTTCATAATAGGCTGCTGCCTTTGCTTTATCCACAGTTACAGTACTATTGCTATACTTGCCTGTTTCATAATAATCACCCATAATTTTGAGGGCATCCATGCCAAAGCTTTTATAGGTAGGATCTACAATAGCGATATCTACAATTTTTTCTAATATTTCTACAGCTTCTTCCCCGTTGCCATTTTCCATAAGATTAATGGCTTTATCATATTGAAGTTCTACATTACTCTTCGTTGATTTCTTTTTTCCACCAATACCGGATAAGAAAGGAATCTTACCCAGGAGACTGCTAAGCTTTCCCATTCGACATCCTCCTTTGTAGTCTTGTCAAATAAATATAATATCACAAACATATACCTTATGCAAGAATACTACTCCCCTGATTCAATATATTTAGCTATTTCCGCTACTGCAGCTTCCTCGTCACTGCCCTCTGCTTCAATAATAAGCTCATCCCCATTAGAGAATCCAAGACTCATCATGCCCATAATGCTCTTTGCATTAATTTTTTTTGAATCCGAGATAAGGTAAATGCGGCTGTCATACCTGCTTGCAATCTGTACTGTAACAGCAACTGGCCTGGCCTCCTGATCCGATGGCAGATTAACATTAACTTTCTTACTACACATTATGGTTCCTCCTTAGCTCTCCGGCTATTTCACTTATTTTTCTTAATCTATGATTAACCCCGGATTTACCAATTGGTGGATTAAGTAATTCCCCTAGATCCTTTAATGACATATCCGGTTCATCCATTCTAAGTTCTGCTATCATTCGCAAATTATCAGGAAGAGATTTAATTCCCTTAATCCTGTCAATATACATTATATCCTCAATCTGTTTTACAGCTGCACTGACTGTCTTATTAATATTGGCAGTTTCACAATTAACTCTCCTGTTTACCGAGTTCCTCATATCCTTTAAAATACGCACATTCTCCATATTCATAAGAGAAATGTGGGCACCCATAACATTTAATATATCTACAATCATAGAACCATCCTTAAGATACGCCACATAATATTTTTTTCTTTTTACACATTTTGGTTCTATGTCAAAACTCTTTATGCAGTCCATGATTATATCTGCCTGTTCCTTTTCCTCGCAGGGAATCTCAAAGTGATATCCCTTTTCCGGATTAGTTACAGAACCTACTGCCAGAAAAGCCCCTCTCAGGAAAGCCTGCTTGCAGCAATTTCTTTCAATGAGCTGTCTGTCAATTGTGAATCTTTTTCCACAGGAAACGAGTTTTAATGCCTCTGTCATATCTTCCATGTCCTCGGATATATCCAGAAGCTTAAACAGCTTATATGCTTTTTTGTAAACTATCTGATTTTCCTTTTCCTGATTCTTATCCTTATTCAAATATCCCGACATGGTAATCAATGCTGCCAGTTCAGCCAGACGACAATGTCTAGAACTTCCCATATGCTCCCACAGTTCTTCTTTTACACGAGCTGAAAAAGACATATTTTACTCTCCTTTAACTATCCTGTCCTTGGTTATATCTCTATGGAAAAGTCTTACTGTATAAGGCAATTCCTGCAATCTTTTGTAAAGTTCATTGGCAACAGTAACGGAACGGTGTTTTCCTCCCGTGCAGCCTATGGAAATCACAAGCTGATTCTTCCCTTCTCTTTTGTAAAAAGGTAACAAATATGTAAGCATACCTGTAATATACTCCAAAAATCTGGTATATTCCTCACAATTACTTACCATCTCCGCCACAGAAGCATCATTACCCGTAAGAGGTCTAAGCTCCGGATTATAATATGGGTTAGGCAGAAATCTGACATCCTGGACTATATCCGAATCCCGCGGAATACCATACTTAAATCCGAAGGACATAACAGTAATTATAATATTATTATACTCCTCACCCATGACAAATATTTTATCTATCTCGTTTTTTAATTCTCTGGTGAGAAGATAGCTTGTATCAATTATATAATCGGCTCTCTGCTTAAGAAATTCTATTTTCTCACGCTCTCTGACTATACCCTCATTTATTCTCCCACCGTCAGCAAGTGGATGTTTTCTCCTGGTTTCCTTGTATCGTTTCACAAGAGCAGGCTCATTGGCATCAAGAAACAGTATTTCGTAGGAATACCCTCTGTTTTTCATTTCTTCAAGGCAATCAGAAAGCTCACTCAGTGCCTCACCGCTTCTTATATCTACACCGATGGCTACATTGTCCACCTCCAGCTTATCATCATGGGCTATATCTGCAAACTTCTGAATAAGCATAACAGGAATATTGTCAACACAAAAGAAGCCCAGATCCTCAAGCATACGCAATGCTGTAGATTTTCCTGCTCCACTCATTCCGGTAACAATCACAAATCTCATCTGATTATTTTCACCTCCGGCTCTAACATAACACCAAATTTACTATAAACCTGTTTTCTTATATCATCAATAATTTTAATCACATCATCACAGCTTGCATTATCATAATTAATTACAAATCCACTGTGTTTCCCGGACACCATTGCTCCACCTACCCTGTAACCTTTAAGCCCTGCATCTTCAATAAGCTTTCCGGCAAAGTATCCCTCAGGTCTCTTAAAGGTAGAACCGGCACTTGGATATTCCAGAGGTTGCTTTGATATTCTTGCATTTTTTAAGTCTTCCATCCTGGAATTAATTACATTAATATCGCCTTTTTCAAGCCTTACGGAAGCACCAAGAACAATTCTATCACTATCAATAGCACTATGTCTATAGCTAAAATCCATATCTTCCGGTAAATATTTATTCACTGTTCCATCTTTTTCCATAACCTCAACCGACTGGATAATATCCTTCATTTCGCCACCATAGGCTCCGGCATTCATTACAACAGCACCCCCCAGGGTCCCGGGTATCCCCGCTGCAAATTCCATTCCGCTAAGTGCATTATCCCTGGCAGCGCCGGCAATTCTGCTTAGCAATGCCCCTGCCCGTGCATATATAACATTCCCCTTTACGGAAATGTCCTTCATCATTGAATATATCTGAATTATTATTCCATCATATCCCTCATCTGAAAAAAGTACATTGCTGCCATTACCCAGAACCATATACTTCTCATTATTATTTCTGGCATAATCTATAATTGACTTTATCTCATCTGCATTTTGGGGCATAAACAAATATTTGGCAGGGCCTCCGATTTTGAAGGTTGTGTGCTTTTTCATTGGCTCCATATGAAAATATTTTATATAATCAAATATATCTTTCATAAAAACATCCTTAATCCTATATTGCTACATACTAATGTATGAAAAAAATCAAACCTATAATACATCTATCATACATTACAGGTTTGATTATTTCAATTGAAAAAAATATAGAATTTTTTTTATAAAATGTGTTTTTTTAGTACATTTGTACAATTTAGTTATTTAGTATGGCACATGCTCCACCATACATGCCCGCATCATTTCCCAGAGTTGCAAGAGCAAATTTTGTCTTTTTACATGCATGGAATGCACTTTCCTGGAAATATTTTTCAGTTGTATCAATAAGTATATCTCCGGCCTTTGAAACACCGCCACCTATAACATATATCTCCGGATCTACTACGCAGGAAACCATAGCCAGTGCCTTTCCAAGACATTTTCCATGGTTTTCAACCAGGGACGAAGCCAGCTCGTCCCCCTTTTTTGCTGCATCAAAAACCTCTTTTGCCGACACATACTGGACATTTCTCAGAATAGAAGGTCTGTCGGTATTTGTCAGTGCAACGTTGGCTGACCTTACTATACCGGTTGCAGAGGTATATTGCTCAAGACAGCCTTTTCTTCCACATCCACATACCTCTGTCTCATCTGTGTTCACCTGAATGTGACCGATCTCACCTCCTGCGCCGTTAACTCCTGAAAGCATTTTTCCTCCCAGAATTATACCACCGCCGACTCCGGTGCCCAGTGTAACCATTACAATGTCCTTATAGCCTTTTCCACCACCCTGCCACATTTCTCCGAGGGCAGCCATATTGGCATCATTTCCGGCCTTAACAGGAAGTCCTGTTATCTGTTCCATTTCCTTTGCCACATTAAATATTCCCCAGCCAAGATTAACACATCTCAGTACTGTTCCGTCCTCCTTTACAGGGCCGGGAACGCCCATTCCGATTCCGGCTACGTCTTCCTTATTAACAAGCTTTTCTGCCATTTTATCCTTTATGGATTCTGCAATATCACTAAGAATGTATTTTCCTCCCTCATCGGTTCTGGTTGTGATTTCATATTTATCAAGCAGTTCACCGTCAACCGAAAAAAGACCTATTTTTACTGTTGTTCCTCCTATATCAACGCCAAAAACATATTTCGCCATTATAACATCCTCCTTTTATTTGTCATCTTCTGTGTTTGAATTTTTAGCTATATTTCTGGTCACTATGTTGTATAGCTCCTGGGCTGCGTTATAACCCATCTTTTTCTGTCTATGGTTTACTGCTGCCGATTCCACAATTATAGCTATATTTCTTCCCGGTCTTATAGGTATTGAGTGACTGACAACCTTATTTCCAAGAAATTCAACATATTGATCCTCAAGACCTAATCTGTCATAATTCGCATCCTTATCCCATTCCTCGAGATTAATTACAAGATCTATATTCTGAGTCTGTTTTACACATTCAACTCCAAACATGGTCTTTACATCTATGATTCCTATTCCTCTCAGCTCAATAAAATGCCTTATTATTTCAGGAGCTGTTCCTACCAGAGTTTCATCACTTACCTTCTTTATCTCAACTACATCATCAGAAACCAGTCTGTGTCCCCTTCGGATAAGCTCCAGTGCGGCCTCGCTTTTTCCTATACCACTGTCACCTGTTATTAACACGCCTTCGCCGTATACATCTACCAGAACCGCATGTATTGAAATTCTCGGTGCCAGTTCAACGTGCAGCCACCTTACAACCTCATGTACGAACTCTGAGGTTGTTTCAGACTGATCAGTTAAAATTGGAATTCCGTATTTATTTCCTGCTTCAATAATAAAATCATAAGGTTCAAGACCACGACAGAAAATAAGGCATGGGATTTTGTACTCAAACAGCTTATTGAATATGACAATATTTTCTTCCCTCGTATGCATATTTGCTATATATGCATATTCTACATTTCCACATATCTGTATGCGGGCTGCATCAAAATGTTCGAAAAAGCCGGCAAGCTGAACTGCCGGGCGATTCATATTAGGATCCTTAATTAAAATCTTATCTGTATCAATATCCGGTGTATAGTTGATAAGATTCATTTTCTTTATGAGATCCGTCACTGTTACACTATATTCCTCTGTCATGTCTATCCTCCAATTCTGACATAAAATATAAAAGGATGTCTAAATAGCCAGACATCCTTTTTAAGTATTATTCTTGAGCCTCCAAAGCGGCTTTTTTGTAAGCTTCTATAATAAGTGACTGAAGCTTTCCTCTTGTATCAGAGTTAATAGGATGCGCTATGTCTTTGTAGGTTCCATCTGATGCCCTACGACTTGGCATTGCGATGAACAATCCTCTTTCACCATCAATAACCTTAATGTCATGTATGACAAATTCATCATCAACGGTAATAGAAACCACAGCTTTCATCTTTCCTTCTCTCGTCAGCATTCTCACCCTGATATCAGTAATCTCCATAGTAATCCCCCTTCAAATAACTTATTTACCCATTACAATGCGTACCTGAAATTCTTCTCCACAATAACCTTAATCTGGTTAGGATCTCCTGTATGAACAGTGTTGGCTCTAAGTGTATCTCTGCTTTCAACTATACAATTCTCAATATAACAATTATCCCCAATGTGAACATCGTTAAGAATGATAGAGTTTTTGATAACACAGTTATTTCCAATGTATACCTTCTTAAACAATATAGAATCCTCAACTGTACCATTAATTATACAACCACTTGCTATAAGGCTGTTATTCACAACCGCATCCCCATTATACTTTGCAGGTGGCAGATCCTCTACCTTTGAATAAACATCCGGATGCTGTCTGAAGAAATAATCTCTTATATCCTTATTAAGGAAATCCATATTTGTCTTGAAATATGACTCTATAGTTCCTATATTTCTCCAATAAGAATCCAGCTTGTATGCATATATCTTCTTTACATTTTTGTAACGTACAAGTATGTCATTGACAAAATCACTTCTTCCTTCGGAGGCACATGCTTCGAGAAGTTCTATGAGCTGTCTTCGTCTTACAACATATACGCCTATTGAGGCTGTATTTGTCTCGGCAACAAGTGGTTTTTCTTCAAAGCTTACTATACGGTTATCATCAGCAAGCTTAACAACTCCGAATCTGTTAATATCATCCTCACCGGCAGGAATATCCTTGCATACAACAGTAATATCCGCTCCTGTAGCTATATGCTCCTCAAGAACCTTATTATAATCCATCTTGTATATTCCATCTCCTGATGCAATAACCACATATGGCTCATGTGCTGACTTCAGAAAATTAATATTCTGATAAAGTGCATCTGCAGTACCTTTATACCAATAGCTGTTGGTAGCTGTTATGGTAGGAGTAAAGACATACAGACCACCCTGTTTTCTACCGAAATCCCACCATTTGGATGAATTCAGGTGTTCATTCAGTGAACGTGAATTATACTGGGTATACACAGCTACTTTTTTAATATGTGAGTTAGTCATATTAGAAAGAGTAAAATCAATAGCTCTGTAGCTGCCAACGATTGGCATAGCTGCTACCGCTCTCTTGGCAGACAAATCTCCCATTCTGTTGCTGTTTCCTCCGGCTAAAATTATACCTATCGCTCTCATACTACTCACCTACCTTTATTATACTAGAACCACTCTTCAGCAATCCATCCGGATATTCATCAATTGTTGTTTCTCCTGATATGGCCACATTTTTACCAATCTTAACGCCATCAGGAATAACTGAATTTTCTCCGATAGTAACAAGTCCGTATGAGTAGATATGTGGTGCCAGCTCGTTAGGTACTTCCTCGCCAACACCTAACTGGGCATTAGCTCCGATGACAACATTTTCAGCAATAATAGCCTTATCAACAATAGTTCCGTCACCGATGACAGCACCATTCATAATAATTGAATTCTTTACAACCGCTCCCTTACCGATGGTAACACCCGCACCGATAACCGAGCTGTTCACATCACCGTATATCTCAGTTCCTTCTCCTACAATACTCTTTGTTACAGAACTTTCCGGAGCAATATACTGAGGTGGAAGCATATCGCTCTTTGTGTAGATTCTCCAGAATTCTTCATAAAGGTTAAATTCAGGTATAATATCTACCAGCTCCATATTTGCTTCCCAATACGAGCCTAAGGTTCCTACATCCTTCCAATAGCCCTTGTACTCATAGGCACATATCTTGCTTCCTTTTTCATGACAATATGGAATGATATGTTTACCAAAGTCACAAGACGGAACATCCTTCATAACAGTCAGGGCTTCCTTAAGCAGCTTCCAGTTAAATATATAAATACCCATGGAAGCTTTGTTGCTCCTTGGATGCTCAGGTTTTTCCTCAAATTCCTGAATACAGCCTGTTTCATCTGTTATTACAACTCCAAATCTGCTTGCTTCCTCCATAGGCACCTGATATGTAGCAAGAGTAATATCTGCCTTACTTGTCTTATGAAAATCAAGCATAACCTCATAATCCATCTTGTAAATATGATCACCGGACAATATAAGCACATAATCAGGATTGTAGTAATCAATATACTCAATGTTCTGATATATAGCATTAGCTGTACCGGTATACCACTGACTGTTTGTACTTTTTTCGTATGGGGGAAGAACCGTAACACCACCTATACTTCTATCCAGATCCCAAGGAATACCAATGCCAATATGCTGATTAAGCCTGAGTGGTCTGTACTGGGTGAGCACACCGACAGTATCAACACCAGAATTAATACAATTGCTCAACGGAAAGTCAATAATCTTGTATTTTCCACCGAAAGCAACCGCAGGCTTGGCAAGCTTTGATGTGAGAACTCCCAAGCGGCTTCCCTGTCCACCTGCTAATAGCATTGCTATCATTTCTTTCTTAATCATAATGTCACCCCTTTTAGCATAATATGTGATTATTATACCATCTTTGTCCAAAAAGTTAAATAGTTTTATGCATATTTTATAATTTATTGCCCTGCAGAAAGAGCTGCAAATTCCATTGTCCTGAGAAACGGAAGGAAATCCACATCCAGACATGCAGCAAGCTTTATATCATCTTTTTCCTGCAGAACCTTTCCAAGCCGTACAACAGCCTGGGCCATCTTATCCTTATCTATCTGCTGCCCGTCCTGATTAATAAGAGTCTCACAATTATTAAAAATTTCTATTTCCCAGTTTATCCCCTGGATTACAAGATTAAACAGCTCATCTGTGTCATCCTTTCTGGTATCTCTCAGCTCTCTGATAACTGTCTCAGTCCCCCTTATTATCTTCTCACTGTAGTCCACTAATTCGCTTAACGCTTCCTTTTGTAATTCAAGCCTGCTACCCATAGCTATCTCCTCATCTGAATTTTATATCCTTTATTGTGTGTCTTTCTTATCCTTAACTATCTCTGTAAGAGAGGATGCAATTCCGGCTATTCCTGCTATGTCTGACGGTATAATAATTTTTGTTGCTTTTCCATCAGCAGCCTTTCCAAAGGCTTCAAGGCTTTTAAGTGTAAGAATTGCCTGATTTGGTGCAGCTTCATTAAGAAATCTGATACCCTCGGCGTTTGCCTTTTGTACGGTTAATATAGCCTCTGCTTCACCCTCTGCCTTTCTTATTGTTGCTTCCTTGGTTGCCTCAGCCTTTAATATAGCTGACTGCTTCTCAGCTTCAGCAGAAAGGATAAGGGATTCCTTCTGACCTTCTGCACGGAGAATAGCTGATTTTTTCTCACCCTCCGCAATAAGAATCTGCTCACGTCTTTCTCGCTCTGCCTTCATCTGCTTTTCCATGGCATCCTGAATGGCTGCCGGTGGAATAATATTTTTAAGCTCCACCCTGTTAACCTTTATTCCCCATGGATCTGTTGCTTCATCCAGAGTAGCTCTCATTTTTATATTAATTGTTTCCCTTGAAGTAAGTGTCTGGTCAAGTTCAAGCTCACCTATAATATTTCTAAGTGTGGTAGCTGTAAGATTCTCAATAGCCATAATAGGCTTTTCTACACCATAAGCAAAAAGCTTAGGGTCGGTTATCTGGAAAAATACAACCGTATCAATTCTCATGGTAACATTATCCTTTGTTATAACAGGCTGTGGTGCAAAATCGATTACCTGTTCCTTAAGTGAAACCCTGTGAGCAATCTTATCAAATACAGGCAGTTTCATATGAAAACCGACGGACCATGTTGACTGGTAGGTTCCAAGGCGCTCAATTACATATGCATGTGCCTGTGGAACTATCCTTATTGTACTTGCCACAATTACAATAATTAAAAAGATAATAAACAAGGCAAATCCCTGTCCTCCGCTAAGTTCTGACAATATCATTTTTTGTTTCCTCCCGATAATTATTTATTGGTAACAATCAGTTTGACTCCGCTTATGGAATCTACTATAACCTCTGTTCCTTCATCAATAGTTTCATCATTCTTCGAACGTGCTGTCCATTCCATACCATTAATTTTAACCATGCCTTCAGACATTATATTGTTTATGGTATGTACAACTACTGCTTTTTGCCCTATCAGGCCTTCAGCATTAGTCTTTTCCTGCCTCATCAAATGCTTTTTTGCAAATGGTCTTGTGAATATAAGCAGCAAAAATGATACAATTGCAAAAACCAGGGTCTGGGATATCCAGTTACCTCCGAATGCTGCAACCGCTGCCGCAAGGACAGCTCCCCCGGCAAACCATATTGTAGTCAGTCCAAGAGTAATAATTTCAATAACCAAAAGAGCAGCAGCAATAACC
>DLKL01000004.1 GCA_002476495.1 Lachnospiraceae bacterium UBA7589 | reverse complement strand
CATAATTGTTTTCTCCCTGTCCATGCTGGGGACACTTATAAGTGGGATAGCTGTTGTATGTGTTGTCCGGAATAACAATGGTGTAGCAGAACAGGAAGAAGCAGTAAGGAATAATATACTGGACAACATCTGCTATGGCTATGAGCAAAAGTCACTTGAATGGTATGACCTCCGCACCGGGGGTGAATACAGTCTAAGGGATGAGGAGTATTACCAGCAGCTTTTTTCCGAAAAAAATTGTAATTTCTATTTTCAGATAGAACCTAACAATCAAAAAGACAAAGAAAAATTTCCGGTTCTGAGTAATTACACAGGGGAAGACTATCAATATGCTTATTCCACCATTGTAAAGGAGAGTATCCCGGGAGATACAATAGGATATGGATATAACCTAACGCTGGAGGATTTTTGCGATGGGAACGGAGAGGTATATGTATATGATTATGCAACTTTGGTGGAACGCTATAATCTTACTGACATGTCAGAAGAGAATGAATCGGAAGAAATGACCATAGGTAAAACCACAACGTCAGAATATTTTGAAGAAACAGAAGAGGAAACAGATGAAACAGCGTTTGAAGAAAATTATTATACTGATGAGCCGGTCTATGGACAAAGTGAGATATCAGGTAATGAGAAATATATGGATGCTTACGATATAACTGATTCGGTAAGCCTTGAGTATTATGACGGGGAGCTGCTTGAACAGGCTATTGGGGTAGATGATAATTATTATTCGGGATATCTTTTGGGGGATGAAAAAGAGGAGCTGTTGAGAAAGGCTGATGTCAGCCAGGAGGATATTATTGATATTTCCTGTTATGTTTCCGGCGACAATGGTATTCCTTATATTGTCCTGCAATTTGATGCTTTCCAGATTGAATACAATCTTTGGAATAATGCAAAATTCAGAAAGGATTTATATACCTTTCTGAAAAATGAGGTGCTATCAAGATATAATTATTATGAATTGTATGATTATGCATATGACAGGTATTCCAATGAGCTTTATATGGAATATCGTTGCAGCAACGTTGTGGAATTAAAATATTCCGGATATGTAAAAAGCAATTTTACTGCTCTGGACAACTTTTCGTCCTCATTTGGATTAAAGATAATACCATTCATATTTAACGGTGCAGTTCCTATATTTGCAATATCTGTTACGTTATGGATTGCATCGGCTGTGTACATTATTATGGCCGCCGGACGAAAGAAAAATTATGAGGGGGTGTATATAAATACCTTTAACAGCATTCCCTTTGATGTAATTCTTATTGCCTATGGATTTATATGCTATCTGGAAATGTGTCTTATTAATAATATAGGAATAAGGCTTGGTACTTCATTGCCGGACTTTTTCTATGATTTTATATTTAATTCATACTATGGCTCTTCGTGGTTGGGGAAAGGCTTTGCCATATTCCTTTTGGTTTTGCCGGTTGCATTTGCTACAGCAGCACTTATTTCTACTACCTCAGCCAGATTAAAAACCGGGGATGTGCTGAAAAATACCATTGTGGTACGGTGCATAAAATGTTTATACCGGTTAATGAAAAAGGTATGCAAAAAAACCAGAAAACTTTTATCTTATCTAAGGACGAATGCAAGTATTTATATTAAGTGGCTGGGCGGCTTTATCGCTATATCTGTAGTGGAATTTGCAATGGGAGCGGCAGCTCTTGACATTGATATGATTGCATTTTTATGGATTGTAGAAAGGATAATACTTATTATCCTCCTTATTGTAGCTATAACTAATATGAACAAGCTGAAAAAGGGAGCCCAGATAATAGCTGCGGGACAATCGGAGTATGAAGTGGATACAGATAATATGCTGTGGGAGTTTAAAAAGCATGGAGAAAATCTTAATCAGATTAGAGACGGAATACAGGTTGCCGTGGATGACAGACTCAAGAGTGAGAAAATGAAAACAGAGCTTATTACCAATGTATCCCATGATATTAAAACTCCACTTACCTCTATAATAAATTATGTAGACCTTTTATCAAAGGAAGAATTGAATAATTCGAAGGCCGATGAATATATTGAGGTGCTCAGACGTCAGTCGGCAAAGCTAAAAAAGCTTATTCAGGATCTTATAGATGCTTCAAAGGCATCTACAGGGAATATGCCGGTTGAGCTTGTGAAAATGGATGTAAGGGTTCTTTTGGAACAGATTATAGGCGAATTGGAAGAAAAGCTCCGGGACAAGGGAATGAAAATTGTATCCGGGTACCACACCGACAATACAATGGTTATGGCGGACGGTAAGCATATGTGGAGAGTCTTTGATAACCTTATGGTTAATATATTAAAATACGGACAGGAAAATACCAGGGTTTATATTGATGTGGAGGATGGTGATCTGACCAGGGAGAGTGACGGCTTTACCAGGGTTGAGCCTATGATAAAGATATCCATAAAGAATATCTCAAGGGAGGAGCTTAATATAACGGGAGAAGAACTAATGGAGCGCTTTGTAAGAGGCGACAGTTCAAGAAATACTGACGGCAGCGGGCTGGGCTTGTCCATTGCAAGGAGCCTTATGGATATTCAGGGAGGAAAATTGCAAATTATTGTTGACGGAGACTTGTTTAAGGTTGTATTATTGCTTGTGAAAGCTTAAAATCTGCTTTTAATAATACTTATCTTACAAGGAGAATTATATGGACATTTTTAACGTTCTATCTATGATAGGCGGATTATCCCTTTTCCTATACGGAATGCATGCCATGGGAGATGCCCTTGCCAAAATGTCGGGAGGTAAGCTTGAAACAATATTGGAAAAGCTCACTTCCAATAAATTTATGGCTGTGCTTTTGGGAGCAGGAGTAACTGCGGTTATCCAGTCCTCATCTGCAACTACAGTTATGGTTGTTGGATTTGTTAATTCGGGAATAATGAAACTTAAGCAGGCAGTAGGAATAATTATGGGTGCCAACATAGGTACAACCGTAACATCCTGGCTGTTGAGCCTTACGGGAGTAAGCGGAGACAGTGTGTTGGTTAATATGTTGAAGCCAACTTCGTTTTCACCTGTTCTTGCTATGATTGGTGTTATATGTCTTGTATTTTGCAAAAGCGAAAAAAAGCATAACCTGGGAACCATATTACTGGGCTTTGCTGTGCTTATGTATGGAATGGATGCAATGAGTACTGCTGTTGAGCCTTTGGCAGAGGTTCCACAGTTTACCAGGATTCTTACCATGTTCAGTAATCCTGTTCTGGGTATGCTGGCAGGACTTATACTCACAGCTATAATACAATCTTCCTCGGCATCGGTTGGTATTCTCCAGGCACTTTGTGTTACCGGAGCAGTAACCTATGGCAATGCCATACCAATCATAATGGGGCAGAATATAGGAACCTGTATAACTGCAATTTTGTCGGCTATAGGTGCAAGCAAGGATGCCAAAAGAGCAGCAGCTGTACATTTTTATTTTAATTTAATAGGTACTACAATATTTATGGCTGTATTCTATTCCATAAATGCCATTGTGGGTTTTGATTTTATACATGAAGCAATTGGACCTGCCGGAATAGCAACTGTTCATACCAGCTTTAATGTGGCGGCAACCCTTGTGCTTTTACCTATGTCAAGTCTGCTGGAAAAACTGGCAATTAGGACAATTAAGGATAAGACTACAGATGAGAAGGAGGAAAACTCTGTTTTGCAGCTCCTTGATCCTATCTTTTTAGATCAGCCTGCTTTTGCAGTTGCCCAGTGTCAGAAGGTAGCTGACGAAATGGCAAAAATATCAAGGGAAAGTGTACTGAAGGCAGTATCTCTCCTTTTCAAATATGATGAGGAAACAGGAGAATATGTTAGAAAGGCAGAAAGTCTTGTGGATAATTACGAGGATCAGCTTGGGGGATATCTTCTTAAGCTTTCGGAAAGAGATCTGTCAAAGGAGGATGGACACACTGTATCCACCCTTTTACACAGCATAAGTGACATAGAGCGTATATCGGATCTTGCTGTGGACATTCTTATCGGAGCGGAGAATATGTACAAAAAATCCCAGGAATTCTCCAAAAAGGCCCAGGAGGAGCTTAAAATATATACTGAAGCACTAAAGGATACTCTGGAGCTTACACTGGAGACCTTTGAAACAGGAAACAGGGACAAGGCCGTTTTGGTCCAGCTTATGGAAGAACTTATGGATCAGATGAATAAAGAGGTTAAGAAGCGTCATATCAAGCGCCTTAAAAAGGGCAAATGCACAATTGAGCTTGGCATAAGCCTTTCTGATATAACAGATGCCTATGAACGTATATCCGATCATTGCTCCAATATTGCCGTAAATGTTATCCAGTCCGATGATGATGAGGTGGAAGCTCACAATTATCGCCGGGAAATGAAAGAAAACGAAGAATGGTATAACAAAAATCTTGGAGACCTTGCGGCAAAGTATGTTCTACCATAGCTGCCCCGGCTACAATATCTAAATTATGTTTGTAATTGAGTAATCCTTATGTGGCATTGAATATTAGTTTAATGCCACATTTTATATTTTATGCCGGGAATTATATATAAAACGAAATAAACAGGATACCGGGAGAAGCTTGAATACTTATAATACTTGTGATACAATAACACGGTTATTTTGTGCACGATTGGAAAAGAATATGTATGAGGATTTATTATTAGGAGGAAAATAAACATGAAGCTTGAATTAAAGAATATAAAAAAGAGCTTTGAGGGCAAAGAAATACTTCATGGTATAAATTTTTCCGTGGAAAGCGGAAGGGCCCTGGGACTTCTGGGGCGTAACGGTGCCGGAAAAACTACCACAATAAGAATAATAATGGATGTGTTCAGAGCCAATGAGGGAGAAATACTTCTTGATGGGAAAAAATTTAAGCCTGACGGCAGCCAGGTGGGTTATCTTCCTGAAGAAAGGGGACTTTATCCGAAAAAGACCGTAAAAGAACAGATGGTATATCTTGCCATGCTGAGAGGCATGAACAGGAAGGAGGCTAATAAAAGCACTGAAAAATGGTTGGAGAAGCTTCAGGTTTCTGAGTATACACAAAGAAAGCTGGAAACACTTTCAAAGGGCAACCAGCAAAAGGTTCAGCTTGCTGCCACCTTAGTCGCAGAGCCTGATATAGTTATTCTTGACGAACCGTTCAGTGGCCTTGATCCTGTCAATTCACAGATACTCAAGGATGTGATATCTGAGCTCATTTCGATGGGTAAAATAGTTATATTCTCAAGCCATCAGATGAGCTATGTGGAAGAATTTTGTGAGGACATAGTTATTATCAATAAGGGAGAGGTTGTTCTCAGCGGAAACCTTGATGAGATAAAAAGTCAATATGGCAAGGGAAGAAAAATTGTGTCGGCATATAATTATACACTGGAGGAGTTAAAGGATATTTGTAATGAAAAGCTCAATGAAATTGTCAGTGTTCTGTTTACAAATAAACACTATGTAATATTGGATATGAAGGAAAATGTGAATCAATGGCAGGTTCTGGAAAAGCTTAAAGAACTGAATGTAGACGTTAAAGCTTTTGGGGCATATGAGCCATCCCTTAACGATATATTCGTATCAAAGGTGGGAGAAGAAGCTGAGAATGCCAAAGAACCCAAAGAGGATAAAGAGGAAACAAATAATAAGATAAATAAAAAGAAAAAGGGAGGAAAACGAAGTGAGAAGCTTTAAGACAATTTTTAAATTCGAGTTAGATAATTACTTTAAAAGTAAATCATACATAATATCTACGATACTTATAGCCATAGTTGCCGCTGCTATCATGTTTGCTCCGAGAGTTATAGACAGCATAAAGGGAAGCAAGGACGATTCCCAGGAGTCGGTGAGTGAAGAGGATATGAGACAAATGGCAATCTGTGATCCGGAGGAGCTGGGAAATATGGAAGAGCTGAAACACATTTTCCCGGATGGCAATTTTAAGGTCTGTGATACCGAGGAGCAGGTAAAAAAGCTGGTGGAAGACGGAACGGCAGAGGCAGGCTTTGTAATCAATTCCACAAATGATTTTGATTTTTATATCTATAACAAAAGTATTTCCAACAATGACATGGAAGTGTTTGAGGAATACATGAAATATATAATTAAGACTGAATATTGTAAGGAAAACAATCTTGATTATGAAGATTTTATGGCAATGGAATATGCACCGATAAATGCCAGAGAAAATGTTCTCGGTAAGGATGGGGAACAGAATTACTGGTATTGCTATATACTTGTGATTATAGTATTTATGCTGGTAATTATGTATGGTGTATCTATTGCCTCCGGAGTAACAAATGAGAAAAGTAATCGTTCTATAGAGATACTTGTCACAAGCACCTCCTCCAATTCCCTTCTGTTCGGAAAAGTATTTGCCGGAACGGTTGCAATGATATTCCAGGTGGGTGTAATCGCAATCGGACTTCTTGGGGCTTACCAGTTCAATAAGGACTACTGGGGCCAGGCAATAAAGATGTTCCTTGATATACCGGGGGATGTATTACTTACCTTTGCGGTATTCGGAGTAGGGGGATTTTTGTTCTATGCATTTATTTACGGTGCGCTTGGAGCACTGGTATCAAAGATAGAGGATCTTAACAAAACTGCGGGAACTGCACAGATGCTGGTAACATTGGTATATTTTGTAGTGCTTGTCCAGCTTCAGAATGTTGACGGAGCAGTTATAAAGGTGTGCTCATATCTTCCTATAAGCTCATATAGCGCCATGTTTGCCAGAGTTGCAATGGGGGATGTCGCCCTGTGGGAAATAGTGATTTCGGCTGTTATTTTGTACGGCTCTGTTATATTGATGGGCTTCATAGGCGGAAAGATTTTCCGGGCATCTACTTTGAGATATGGAAACCCTATAAAGCTCACCAATGCATTAAAGGCACTTAAAAAGGAAAATTAATAATCTAGATCCATCCACCGTCGAATTTTATAATTTCGCCGGTAAGGTAGGACGGCATATCAAGGAGGCTGCTTATGCATTGGGCAGCCTCCTTTGCTGTAGCCATTCTTCCGGCGGGTATCTCTTCACACAAGGAGCTAAGCTCCTGTGGGGAAAGGTGATGGTTCATTGATGTGTCAATTGCCCCAAAGGCAATTGCATTTACAGAAATATTACTTGGAGCCAGCTCCTTTGCCAGGGCTTTTGTAAAGCTGTTAATTCCTCCCTTGGCAGCTGAATATGCAACTTCACAGGAAGCTCCCACAAGACCCCATACAGAGGATACATTAAGGATGCGGCCTGATTTTTCGTGAATCATGTGAGGGAGAACTGCATGACAGCAGTTATATACGGAGGTCAGGTTTGTATTCAAAATTGTCTGCCAGATATCAGGAGTTGTATCGGTAAAAAGTCCCACAGATGATATGCCGGCGTTATTAATGAGAAGGTCAATCCTGCCGGTTTCACGGAAAATACCGGCTATCATATCCGAAACAAAATGGTATTGGGACACATCTCCCACGAAGGCCTTGCAGCTCGTGTTTTTCTTAAGAATACTGTCTTTGACTCCCATGAGCTCATCCTCACTTTTTGAGGAACATATACCAATGAAATCGTATTTGTCTGCCAGAAGCAGAGCACATTCCTTTCCTATACCCCGGGAGGCACCTGTAATAATTGCTGTTTTCATAATGAATCTCCTATATGATGAATGATATGTGTATTATCTATCATAAAACCAATTACCGCAAGTAAAACATTTACAATGAGCGTGTTGAAAATATTTGCGGCATTTGATATACTAGCCAATATATAGATGGAAATTCGGAGGTAGTATGTATGAAAAAGCAAAGCGCAGTGGGACTGTTTTTCTCAATGTTTTTGAGAGCGGCAGTTATTATATTGGGTATAGGAATAGCTGTTTTTCTTATAGTATTTCTAACTAAGATAGTAAGGAAAGAGGATGGGAAGGACAAAACTCCGGTTACCACAGTGGATGAAAATGTACTATATGACCCGGGAGCTCGGGATGATCTTCTTGATAACTCTACAGAGACTACAGAGGAAGCAACGGCTGAGGAGGAAACAGCAAAATCCTACGACAAGAAAATAGCTGTTCTTAACAGCACAGAGGTAGGAGGTCTTGCGGGAAGATGGTGCAAGAAGCTTAATGGTGAAGGATATTCCAATACCTATGCAACAGATTTCAGAAATACTAAGGACAATACGATTATCGTGGCAAAGGAGGATGGCGTAGGCAGGGATCTGGTTGAGTATTTTGACGGTGCATCGTACCAGGTAGGGAATATGCCGGAGGGAGCATATGAGGATCTTTCGGATTATGACATAGTAATTATTATAGGAATTGCCGATGATGACCAATAAATGAATATTTTATGAAAAACTCTTCATACTTATTGTATGAAGAGCTTTTTTATTAATGACAGAGAAGAGTTAAAACATTATATTTGTGTTGTAGCAGGAACCCTGCTTATGTCTGTTGCAGTGGTGGTTTATTTTGATACAACCGGGGTTGTACCGGGAGGTGTAACCGGTGTTGCTATAATACTTAAGGAGCTTTGGGGTGTACCGATGTGGCTGGTAAATGCCATTATTAATATTCCTTTGTTTATAATGGGATATAAAATCCTTGAAAGGGATATATTTGTAAAGACTTTGTTTGGCACAATAAGTCTTACTACCCTTCTTGGCATAGTGAAACCACTGGATATCCTTACAGGAAACCTGCTGGTGGATATAATTACGGGAAGTGTTATTATGGGAACGGGTCTGGGACTTATATTTGCCTCCTATGCATCGTCAGGAGGTACTGATCTTGCGGCAACCCTTATTAACAGGAGGATTCCCTATGTATCCATTCCTAAAATAATGGCTTTGATAGATGGCTTGATTGTAATAGCCGGAGCTTTTGTGTTTGGCATTGAAAAGGGAATATATGCCATAATAGCCATATATATAGTAGCCAAGGTGTCGGACAGCATAATGGAGGGACCAAACAGGGCGAAGCTTATTTATATTATATCTGACAGATATGATGAAGTCGCAAGATATATTCTTGAAATTGCAGGAAGGGGTGTAACCTATATTGAATCAAAGGGGGCATATACAGGTAAAAGTAAAAACATGATAATGTGCGTTGTACCTGATAAGGAGATGGTGAAAATAAGGCAGAATCTGTACAAAATTGATAAAAATGCCTTCTGCTTTGTAGGGGATATAAGAGAGGCTTTTGGTGAAGGTTTCACAAAGTTCCGAGGATAGCAAAGTTTTGTTTTTGTTGAAAATAGATAAAAAAAAGTCTCAAAAAATATTGATATACAAAATACACAATAAAAATCGGGGTTATTTGTTAAATTGTAATATGGCTTTTAAAAGTTCTTTAGTGTAAAATCAAAACATATTGAGTCAGTAAATTAAGCTAATCTAAGGAGGAAATATTTTAATGGCTAGTTTATCACTTAAAAATATTTACAAGATTTATCCTAACGGATTTAACGCTGTTAAGGATTTCTCAATGGAGATTGAAGATAAGGAGTTTATCATTTTCGTTGGTCCTTCAGGATGTGGTAAGTCCACAACTCTTCGAATGATTGCAGGACTTGAGGATATCAGCTCAGGTGAGTTATGGATCGGCGACAAGATGGTTAACGACGTTGAACCAAAGGATAGAGATATTGCCATGGTATTCCAGAACTACGCTCTTTATCCACATATGTCAGTTTATGATAATATGGCATATGGACTTAAGCTCAGAAAGGTACCAAAGGAGAAGATCGACAAGCAGGTACATGAGGCTGCCAAGATTCTTGATATTGAACATCTTCTTGACAGAAAGCCAAAGGCTTTGTCAGGTGGTCAGAGACAGAGAGTTGCAATGGGACGTGCTATTGTCCGTGAACCAAAGGTATTCCTTATGGATGAGCCTCTTTCAAACCTTGATGCAAAGCTGAGAGTTCAGATGCGAGTTGAGATTTCAAAGCTTCATCAGAGACTTCAGACTACTATTATCTATGTAACACATGACCAGACTGAGGCGATGACTCTTGGTACAAGAATCGTTGTTATGAAGGATGGTATTATTCAGCAGGTTGATACACCACAGAATCTTTATGATAAGCCATGTAACTTATTCGTAGCAGGATTTATGGGTATGCCACCTATGAACTTTATCGATTGTAAGGTTGTTAAGTCAGGTGCTGACGTGCTCCTTATGTTCGGTTCACATTCAATTAAGGTTCCTGAGTCAAAGGCTGCTAAGCTTATCAGCGGAGACTTTATTGACAAGGAAGTTGTTCTTGGTATCCGTCCGGAGGATATTCATGATGAGCAATTGTTTATTGAATCATCACCAGAGAGCGTTATCGATGCAAGAATTAACATCTATGAGATGTTAGGTGCTCAGGTTTACTTATACTTTACTATCGATCAGTTCGATATTACAGCATCTGTAAATCCAAGAACTACTGCAAGACCTGGTGATTCAGTTCAGTTTGCATTTGATTTAAGCAAGGTACATATCTTTGATAAGGAAACAGGTGAGGTTGTAGCTAACTAGTCGTTATCAAATATGTTAATTATGTGAATTATTGGAGGAAATGTATATTTTTATGCATTTCCTCTTTTTTTTTTTGCTTTTTTACTGTAAAATAGTATCTGTATGATTATGCGTATTTGTAACAGTAAGGGGTTATACCTATATTAGAGTTTAAGGGGTGAAAAGATGATATCAAATCAGATACTTCAGGAGACAATAGAGGGAATCAAGGCCATTACCCGTACGGATTTTTGCGTAATGGATACCGATGGAAAGAATCTGGCATCTACCATTAAAGATACAGAGGAGCTGGAGGATGCGGCCATTGCCTTTGCTGATTCGCCGGCTGAAAGTCAGGCGATGAATGGTTTCCAGTTTTTTAAGGTTTACGATGACAACGAATTGGAGTATGTTATTCTTGTAAAGGGTGAAGCGGAGGATGTGTATATGATAGGCAAGGTTGCAGCCTTCCAGATTCAGAGCCTTTTGATAGCATATAAGGAAAGGTTCGATAAGGATAACTTTATTAAGAATCTGCTTCTTGATAATCTCCTTTTGGTTGATATATATAACAGGGCAAAGAAGCTTCATATTGAGACTGATGTGAGAAGGGTTGTATTTATAATTGAAACAAAGAATGAGAAGGATACCAATGCCCTTGAGACAGTAAGAGCTCTCTTTTCCAGCAAAACAAAGGATTTTATTACTGCTGTAGATGAGAAGAATATTATTCTTGTCAAGGAAGTTAAGCCTAGTGAGAATTATGAGGATATGGCTAAGACAGCCAAGGTTATAGTTGATATGCTCAATACGGAGGCAATGTCATCGGTAAATGTGGCATATGGTACAATAGTGAATGAAATCAAGGAGGTATCAAGGTCCTATAAGGAAGCGAAGCTTGCTTTGGATGTAGGAAAAATCTTCTACAGTGACAGAAAGATTATTGCCTACAGTAACCTTGGAATCGGACGATTGATTTACCAGCTTCCTATACCACTTTGTAAGATGTTTATTAAGGAAATTTTTGACGGAAAATCACCGGATGAATTTGATGATGAAACCTTGACAACTATTAACAAATTTTTTGAAAATAGCCTGAATGTATCCGAAACATCAAGACAGCTTTATATCCACAGAAATACATTGGTTTACAGACTGGATAAGCTTCAGAAAAGCACCAATCTTGACCTGAGGGTATTTGAGGATGCTATTACCTTTAAAATTGCTCTTATGGTTGTGAAATATATGAAGTACATGGAGTCCCAGGAATTTTAATTAGGAGAATTTTTATTATGATTACTTTAGATCACGTTAAGATGAAATATCCCGCAAGTAAAACCTATGCGCTGAATGATATCAGCTTTAATATAGAGGATGGAGAATTTGTATTTATTGTGGGGTCCAGTGGTTCCGGTAAAACTACGCTTATCAAATTGCTTCTTAAGGAGATGGAGCCTACCTCAGGTAAGATTCAGGTGGCCGGCATAGATTATCCTAAGCTTAAGAGAAGAAATGTGCCTAAGCTTAGAAGACGAATCGGAACAGTGTTCCAGAATTTCCGCCTGTTAAAGGACAGAACGGTATATGAAAATGTTGCATTTGCCCAAAGAGTTGTAGAAACACCTACAAGATATATAAGGAGACAGGTTCCGGCTATGCTGACACTCGTTGGCCTGGCCGACAAATACAAGGCGTATCCTAAGCAGCTATCGGGTGGAGAGCAGCAAAGAGTGGCACTTGCAAGAGCATTGGTTAATAAACCTGAAATTCTTCTGGCAGATGAGCCTACAGGTAACCTTGATCCCAAAAATTCATGGGAGATTATGAAGCTTCTTGAAGAAGTAAATAAAAAGGGTACTACAGTGGTTGTTGTTACTCATAACAAGGAAATCGTAGACACTATGCAAAAGAGAGTTATCACTCTTAAAAAGGGTGAGCTTATCAGTGATGAACAAAAAGGTGGGTATATAGATGAGGATTAGTTCGTTTTTATACAGTATCAGACAGGGCTTGAAAAATATTAAGAGAAATATGCTCTTTTCGCTTGCGTCAGTTGGAACTATAGTTTCATGTCTGTTTCTGTTCGGTATATTTTATTGTGTTATTGCAAATTTTCAGTCTTCTGTATCAGAGCTGAGGGATACGGTTGTTATATCCGTCTTTTTTGATTATGATATTTCCGATGATAATATTGCTCTTATAGGGGAACAGATTCGTGTAAGAGAAGAAGTTAAAACTGTCGGTTTTATAACTGCGGACGAAGCATGGGAAAAGTATGCAAAGGAAAGATACAAGGATGATTACCAGGCAGCAATGGAGTCCTTTGCCGGGGATAATCCGTTGAAAAACAGTGCATCCTATGAGATTACTCTTAAGGATCTGGATAAGCATGCTGAATTTGTCCAATTTCTGAATGGACTTCACGGAGTAAGAAAGGTGGAGAGTAACGAAGCTACGGCAGATGGCATTGATGCGTTAAGCAGTATAGTCGGTGTTGCTTCTATCGGTATTATATGTATATTGCTGCTCGTATCTATATTCCTTATCAGCAATACCATTACTATCGGTATCACAGTGCGTAAGGAGGAAATTGCAGTCATGAAATTAATTGGTGCTACCAACTTTTTTGTAAGAGCACCATTTATAGTTGAAGGTGTAGTTATAGGACTTATTGGTTCTACAGTTCCACTTTTGCTTGTATATTTAATGTATGATAACCTGAAACAATTTCTGATGGATAAGGTTTCGATTGTGCAAAGCTTATTTGCCTTTGTTCCTTCCTCAGAGATTTTTGCGGTGCTTGTGCCTGTATCAATTGCCATTGGTATTGGGCTTGGGCTTGTGGGAAGTATCATTACCACAAGAAAGCATTTGAAGGTATAAGGAGGAATTAGATGCGTAAGATACTAAGGGTATTCTTTTCCGTTGCTCTTTTGGGAGCATTGTGTATTAATGTATATGCAGCGGATGTTTCTGACCTGGAGGAAAAGAAAAAGGATGTAGAAAGCAAAAAGGAAGAGGTAGAGAGCATAGTTGACGAGCTTACAGCCCAACAGGATAATATTCTCAGTACAATCAAGGAATTAGACGGGCTTGTAACTGAATTTAATAATCAGATTGCTGAGCTTGAGGAACGTAAAGCCGCTCTTCTGGTTGATATTGATGACACAAAGCTCGAGCTTGAGGATGCCAAGGAACAGCAACAGAAGCAGTATGATGCAATGAAGCTTAGGATTCAGTATTCATATGAAAATGGTGATGCCAGATATATGGATACATTTTTCACCAAGACAGATGTGACTGATATTGTTAATGATTCGGAATATACAGAACAGGTATACAATTATGACCTTAATATGTTGAAGAATCTTATTTCGATTAAAAAGACTGTTGCCAACAAACAGGCTGAGCTGGAATCTGAGCTTGATACGGTTGAAGAGCTGGAATCTGACCTTACAGACAGCAAAGAGGCCATGGAAGTTCTTATTGAGGGTAAGGAAAAGCAGGTCGAGAGCTATGCAAAATCCATAGAGGAAAAAGAGGAAGTTCTTAAGGAATACGAGGCTGACCTGGCATCAATTGATGCCCAGATTGATGCGGCAATAGAGGAATATGAAAGGCAGCACAGACAGAATACAGGTACAGATTTACCTATTACCTGGACAGGTGGAAGCTTTCAGTGGCCTGTAGCAGGAAGCTATTTCTATATATCATCATATTTTGGACCAAGAGATTTGGCAGGAACCTCATATCATCATGGACTTGATATACCATGTCCGACAGGTACACCGATTCTTGCAGGCGAGGATGGGGTTGTTATCCTTTCCACTTATAACTCATCACTTGGAAATTATGTGTGTATAGACCATGGCGGCGGTGTTACAACTACATATGGACATAACTCATCCCTTGCAGTAAGTGCAGGTCAGCAGGTGAAACGTGGAGATGTAATAGCATATGCCGGTAATACCGGATTTTCCTTTGGCTCCCATTGCCATTTTGCTGTCAGAATTAATGGCTCATATGTGGATCCGTATCCATATTTATATTAGTATTAGTCAGGAGTGTTTGAATTGCTTAAAAAAAGATTATTGGGTTTTCTTCTTGCCGGATGTATGATTTTCTCGCTCTGTGGCTGTGACATGCCATGGGAGGGCGATAAGAGTGCCACATCACCGAAGACAACTCAGAGTAACATATGGAATGATAAAGATGTAGAAAAAAAGGTCGATGAGATTAATTCGTATATTAATGCTTATTACTATTTTGATATTGATGAGGATGCAAGAGAAGAGGCAATCTATGATGGCATTATGGAAGGCTTAGGTGATCCTTATTCTGTTTATTATACAGCTGAGGAATATGCTGATTTGCAGGAAACCAATTCAGGTGAGTATTATGGTATTGGTGCGGTTGTCACACAGAAATCAGATATGTCGGTTGTAATTGTACGTCCTATTCCCGGAAGTCCCGCTGAAGAAGCCGGATTAATGGCTGAGGATATTCTGGTTGAAATTGATGGAACAGAGATAAATGGTCAGGAGCTTACTCTTGTAGTTGACATGATTCGTGGTGTTGCAGGAACCAAGGCAAAAATTAAGGTATACAGACCAAGTATTATGGATTATGTAGAGCTTGAGGTGGAACGCCGTCTTGTTGAGAATGTTTCAGTATATTATGAAATGCTGGAGGATGATATTGCCTATATCCAGGTTCAACAATTTTATGATAATACAGCAAAGGAATTTATCAATGCAATTGAGGACATGGAGACTCAGGGGGCAAAGGGATATATTGTTGATGTAAGAGATAACCCGGGAGGCCTTCTTACGGCTGTTACAGAAATGTGCGACTACCTTATGGATGGTGGGGTAATTGTTACCACGAAGGATAAAAACGGAAGAGTAATAGAGGAGTATACTGCATCGAAGGAGCATCACCTGGATAAGCCTATGGTGGTTCTTATTAACGGAAACAGTGCAAGCGCTTCCGAAATATTTGCAGGGGCCATGCAGGACACCGGTATCGCAAAGCTTGTTGGAACAACATCATATGGAAAGGGCATAGTTCAATCTGTTATTCCTTTATCAGATGGTACTGCCATGAAGCTGACAATTGCCAAATATTTTACTCCTAACGGCAATGACATTCACGGAATTGGTATTAAGCCGGATTATGAGGTCGAACTGCCGGATGGAATGCTTTCAGCCGTAAATGTAAAAAAGGAAGAGGATACGCAGCTTCAAAAGGCTGTTTTGATATTAGAAGACATGATAAAATAGCGGTTGCACAAGGATTATTGATATATTCCGGCAAGGTAACTGATATTATTTTTGAGGAGAAAGGATAAAGCCTTATGAACAAGGAAATGGTTATTGTACTTGATTTTGGCGGACAGTATAACCAGCTTATTGCTCGCCGAGTGAGAGAATGCAACGTGTATGCAGAGGTGCATCCCTATACCTTATCACTGGATAAGATAAAGGAAATGAAGCCAAAGGGGATTATTTTTACAGGTGGACCAAATAGTATCTACGGAGAGGATTCGCCAAGATATTCCAAAGAGATATTTGACATCGGCGTACCCATCCTGGGAATATGTTATGGCTCACAGCATATGGCATATTCTCTTGGAGGCTCGGTTAAGACAGCGCCTGTGAGCGAATATGGCAGAACTGAAGTTGAGGTTGATAACACCAGTCTTATCTTTGAGGGAGTATCATCAAAAACGATCTGCTGGATGAGTCATACTGATTATATTGAAAAGGCACCGGAGAACTTTAAGGTTATAGCAACAACTCCTGTTTGCCCTGTGGCAGCAATGGAATGTCCTGAAAAAAAATTGTATGCTACCCAGTTTCACCCGGAGGTTTTGCATACAGAGGAAGGGCAGAAAATTATCGAGAATTTTGTATTAAAGGTCTGTGGCTGCTCAGGAGACTGGCGTATGGACTCTTTTGTAGAAACAGCAATTAAGGATATAAGAGAAAAGGTTGGAGATGGTAAGGTTTTGTGCGCACTTTCAGGTGGAGTTGATTCATCTGTGGCTGCAGTCCTTCTTTCCAAGGCTGTAGGTAAGCAGCTCACCTGTGTATTTGTGGATCATGGACTTCTTCGCAAGAACGAGGGAGATGAGGTTGAGGCTGTCTTTGGACCTTCCGGTGCGTATGACCTTAATTTTGTACGGGTCAATGCCCAGGAAAGATTTTACGAAAAACTGGCAGGCGTAACTGATCCGGAAGAGAAGCGTAAGATAATCGGAGAAGAGTTTATCAGGGTTTTTGAAGAAGAGGCAAAGAAAATAGGTGCAGTTGATTTTCTTGTGCAAGGTACAATTTACCCTGACGTAATTGAATCAGGACTTGGAAAATCAGCAGTTATTAAGAGCCACCATAACGTCGGAGGTCTCCCTGACTGTGTTGATTTTAAGGAGATTATTGAACCTCTTAGAATGTTATTTAAGGATGAGGTCAGAAAGGCCGGACTTCAGCTTGGAATTCCTGATTACCTTGTATACAGGCAACCGTTTCCGGGTCCGGGTCTCGGAGTCAGAATAGTTGGAGAGGTAACAGCAAAAAAGGTGCGCATTGTCCAGGATGCAGATTATATTTATCGTGAGGAGCTGGCAAAGGCCGGTGTTGACAAGAACCTTGGACAGTATTTTGCAGCTCTTACAAACATGCGAAGCGTTGGTGTTATGGGTGACGAGAGAACCTACGATTATGCCGTGGCTCTTCGTGCAGTAAATACTACTGATTTTATGACAGCTGATTGTGCTGAAATACCTTTTGAGGTTCTTCAGAGGGTAATGACAAGAGTAATCAATGAGGTTAAGGGTGTAAACAGGGTTCTGTACGACCTGACCAGCAAACCACCTGGGACTATTGAGTTTGAGTGATAACGAGCCAAACACGACATAAGTAAATATAGCATCTGCGAAGCAGATGTCACACAAGAAAGGATGAACCATCATGCTTGCATGAAATGGTTCATCCTTTTCTTGTGTGTAGGCATCCGACTGATCAGCCGGATGCTGTATTAACCAATGGAAGTACTTGGCGACAACATACAGCGAGATGAAGCGTAAGCGGAATCGAGCTTAGGAGGGAAGAATCCGGATCCATATCAGAGAATACTACATGATGAAAAAGAAAATCATTTGCTGACGGAAAGGCGAGTGTTGCATTTTCCGGATTTGATATTCTGCTTACCAGATAGCAAAGGAATTGACAGAAACGGGAGTAAAAACTGCT
>DLKL01000007.1:78090-78225 GCA_002476495.1 Lachnospiraceae bacterium UBA7589 | reverse complement strand
CTTACCTGCCTGATATTCACTACGAACTGTATGGCCCGGTCCCTTTGGTGCTATCATTGTAACATCAACATTTGCAGGTGGTACAATCTGATTAAAGTGAATATTGAAGCCGTGAGCAAACATAAGCATATTGCC
>DLKL01000007.1:72972-78002 GCA_002476495.1 Lachnospiraceae bacterium UBA7589 | reverse complement strand
TCTGCTAATTTTGCAGCCTCTGCTGCAGTATATACCTTGAAGCCCTGTGCCTCTGCCTTAGCCCATGACTTACTTCCCTTGTAAAGTCCGATGATAACATTACATCCTGAATCTTTAAGGTTAAGAGCATGTGCATGACCCTGGCTGCCATAGCCGATAATTGCAATGGTTTTACCATCTAATAATGATAAATTACAATCTTCCTGATAAAAAATCTTTGCTGACATTTTTTATTCCTCCTGTAAAAAATAATATATATGTTATTACTTTATGTAAGTAATGACCCTCACTTAGTTCTCAGAGGCATTACCTCTGATAAGACCTGTAAGTCCTGTACGAACCATTTCCTCTATCCTGAAGCCATCCAGAAGAGTAATAAATGCCTCTATCTTGGTAACATTACCTGTTATTTCTATCATAACAGAATCAGTGGAAACATCAACAACTTTTGCTCTGAACACATTCGCAAGAGATATAATCTGCTGTCTTTCCTCGTTTGTTGTTTTTACCTTAACCAAAAGAAGCTCACGGCATACAGATGCTCCGTCCTTAAGCTCTGTGATGGATATGACATCCTCAAGTTTAAGCAGTTGTTTTTTTATCTGGCTTAAAATCCTGTCATCGCCACTGACTGCAACTGTCATGCGGGAGAGCTTAGGATTTTCTGTTATACCCACTGACAGGCTGTCAATGTTATATCCTCTTCTGCTAAACAAACCGGAAACCCTGCTAAGTACACCTGATGTATTGTCAACCAATAATGATAATACCATCTTATTCATATATTGTATCCACCTTTCAAACTTAAACTCATTTTTACATTAAACTATATTTTAACCATTTAAACTTAGTCTGTCAATAGTCTCTCTACAAGCTTTACAGCTTCATTTGCATCCTTTGAATATCCGTCTGCCTTTATCTCATCAGCAAAATTCTGGGACACAACAGCACCGCCTATAATGATTTTACAGTCAAGCTTTCTTATTCTTACCTCATCAACCACATCCTTCATCCTCATCATGGTTGTAGTCATAAGAGCAGACAGACCTATAATCTGTGCCTCATTATCAACAGCCGCCTGAATAATCACATCTCTTGGAACATCCTTTCCAAGATCAATGACCTTATATCCATAATTTTTAAGCATTAAGGCTACCAGATTTTTACCGATATCATGTATATCACCTTCAACTGTGGCAATTACAACCGTACCCTTATATTCCTTGGTATCTTCAATTCTAAGATATGGTGTAATATACTCTATAGCCATATCCATGACAGTTGCACCTGATATAAGCTGTGGGAGGAAATATTTCTTTTGTTCAAAAAGCTCTCCCACTTTATTCACAGCAGGTATTAAATCGTTGTCAATAATGCTCTGGGGGTCTCTACCCTCGTCTATGGCTCTTTTTACATTCTCAACTATGGTAGATTTATTTCCCTTCACCACATCTATAAATATGGGACTTCCTTGCAAATCAGGTTCTGAATCCTTTTTTTCCTGAGCCTGACTGTTTTTTTGGAGCACCGGTACAACTCCGGCAACGTATCTGTCATCAGACCTGTCCTTTGCCAGAAGCAAATCCGATGCCAATGCCGAATTAACTATCATAGCCTGTCCCGGGTTGCATATTGCCATAGTCAGTCCATAGCTTATTGCCATAGTCAGGAATGCTGTATTGACATTTATTCTTTCCGGGAGTCCAAAGGATATATTGGACAGACCACATATTGTAGGGAGCTTTAATTCTTCCTTACAATATCTTATTGTCTCAAGAGTTTCAATGGCAGCACGGGGATTGGCGCCCACCGTTGCCACAAGGCCGTCAACAATAATACTGTCCCTTGATACGCCCTCCTCCTTAGCAATATCAAGAAGGCGGTTAATTATATCTATTTTTTCTTCAAGACTTTCGGGAAGTCCCTTGTCGGAAAGAGGCAGCAATATACACATCGCACCATACTTTGCGGCAATTTTCATGAGAGGCCGGCATTTCTTTTCCTCCAGGGAAATAGAATTAATAAGTGCCCTGCCTGGATACAGGCGCAATGCTTCTTCGATTATATTGACATGACTGGAATCGATGCAAAGAGGTACATTAACCGTTCCTATAATACTATATATTGCCTTCTTCATCATGGAAAGCTCGTCTATTCCATTCATTCCCATATTTACATCGAGTATTTCAGCACCACATGCTACCTGCTCCTCTGCCATGGAAACAACCATATCCATTCTGCCTTGTCTGAGTTCCTCCTGAAGTTTCTTTTTTCCTGTAGGATTGATTCTTTCACCCACAATTTTAAAATTGCCATCTATATCAATAGGCAGAATTTCATATTCACTTGCAAGAATCCTTGTTGCAACAGGAGTATATCCTCCTGACTTTATGTTTCTGGTGTACTTTCTTAATTCTTCAATATGCTTTGGCGTAGTTCCGCAACAGCCACCTATAGCTCTTATCCCTGCTTCCACCAGCTCATTTCCATATAATGCAAATTCCTCAGGAGTCATATTATATCTTGTTACTCCGTCAACGAGCAAAGGCATACCGTTATTTGGCTTTGCGAACACGGGAATAGTGGCATAATCAATCATCCTCTTTATAAGAGGAATCATCTCTCCGGGACCGGTTGAACAGTTTATTCCCACTGCATCTGCTCCAAGGCTTTGCAAAACCACCACAGAAGTTTCGGGAGTCTGTCCAAAAAGAGTTTTCCCATCTTCGTTAAAAGTAAGGCTCACCATTACCGGTAAATCGCAAACCTCTCTTATGGCAATCAGAGCCGCTCTTGCCTCAGCCAGATTCATCATTGTTTCAACAATAAACAAATCCACACCGGCCTCGCAAAGAATTTTTGCCTGCTCCTTATAAACATTAATAAGCTCATCCAGCTCCATATTACCGATTGGTTTAAGCTGTCTGCCTGTCATTGTAATGTCGCCCGCCACATATCCTCTGTGTCCTTCCAGGGCAACTGCCTTCTTAGAAAGATTTACAAGCCTTGTGTTAATCGAAGTAATATCATCCTCAAGTCCATATTCGGCAAGCTTTATTCTGTTTGCCGTAAAGGTTGGGGCAAGAATAATATCAGAGCCTGCTTTGATATATTTCCGTTGAAGCTTAACCAGATGCTCCGGATTGTCAAGAATCCATTTTTCGGGGCATACTCCCACAGGCATGCCGCAATCCATCAGATTACTGCCTGTTGCACCATCAAGCATTATTATTTTACTGTCAATTAATTGTCTGAATACTGTCCTGTTCATAATTAACTCCGATGTAATTATTTTACTATTTCTACTTCATCCAGCCAATATGCCACTACAGGCATACCAACCTCACATATCTCAATAGCCTTCATGGCATTATCATATGGCACGTTAACACAGCCGTGGGAACCGTTATATGTATATATATCCCCTCCATACTCAGCTCTCCATGGAGCATCATGAATACCTATGGAGCCATTGAAGCCCATCCACACATTAACATGAAGATTCCAGGTAGGTCCAACCAGATATGTGTCATATACCCGGTTATCTATGGAAAACAGTCCACCCGGTGTTTTATAATTACGGGACATATTACCTGAAACTATAGGTGTCTCAAGCTCCAGCTTTCCATCCTTATATACATAAAGAGTCTGCTTAAGGAAATCTATTTCAACATATGAATCTCCTATATCATTCATCTCACCCATTGCATAGCCTTCTCTTTTTGCGGCCGGCTTTTTTGTAAAATCCTTTTTTTTAAGAAGCAACGGATAAAGCTCCTCCAGCTCCTTTTCTTCATCAATTTCCCATCCGTAATAATTTCCGTTAATTAATATCTTATCTCCGTCATGGGTTTTAAATACTCTGTCTTTTTTGTATGTTGTATACTTATCAGCAAAATTTTTCACAAATCTCTCTGTTCCAGTTCTGCTTATCTGCACCTCTCCGTTGCTGTCCAAATATGCCATTTGTGCCAGTTCTTCTCTTGTTATCGGAATCTCATATCCCTTAAAGTCATATACAGCCTTTATCGAAAGAAATTCCTCGGCAGCCTCAGTCTGAGCCTTAATTATATCCGAATCTGCAGTAATGTCCGCAGTAACATAGCAATCATTTTCCTCAATATTAATCTCCGATTTAAAGTCCTTTATTGCCACTTCAACCACATCATATACCTTTTCCGGCGAAAGAAGGGTTTTTGTCTCATCAGGGACAACAATTACCTCGCCATTCTCCATAGATACATAGGCATTTTCCGGCTTTTCCATGTTTTCCGGTGCCATACATTCAAAGGAATCCAGATATTCACGAAGCTTATCTGCATTATAATTTGCCTTATATTCTACATTGTAGCTCTCATCTGTAAATATATTAACAAACCACAAAAAAGAATTTTGCTCTTTCTTTATATCAGAAACAGACTGTTCCAGAGTAAAGGTAAGTTCTCCGTCACCCTGTTTAATATGCTTTGTGGTATTCTTATATTCAACAGCCAGGTCATAGTTTTGAAATTCCTTTTCAAATATCTTTTCAACATCGGATACGGATTTGTTTGATACATCAAATTGATTAATTCTGGTTCCCGAATCAAAATGATTATTGAAATAAATTACGCCTCCTATGTACACAAACAGTACAAGAGCAGCAAAACATATACCTGTTACTCTGACGGTCTTCTTTCTTTTTTTATACTTTTTTACCGATGGGTCAATATAAGGAGCTGCTCCCTCAATTGAATTTTCTTTGTTTTCCCCACTTTCTATACTTTTCTTTACTTCCTGCTTTTCTGTATCCTTTTTCATGGATTTATCCTTATTTCTGCTCATTATTATTTCCTTTTCATCTAAAACTTTGATATGTTACAAGCTACCTTATAATATATTATTTAGAGGTATTTTTCAACCTTTATCGGTACCATTTATTCCAAATTTTATGAATACAATTTCCGGTATATTATTTACCCTGATTTTTATGGAATGTGCTCCAAGTCCGTTGGTTAAAATCATATCTGTGCCATTTCTTTTATACAATC
>DLKL01000007.1:4535-72956 GCA_002476495.1 Lachnospiraceae bacterium UBA7589 | reverse complement strand
ATCCTTAATCTCGGTGATATAAGCCCACCAAGCCTGCCAAGCTGTATCATACCTCCGTGATTATGACCTGAAAGCACCAGATTGGCTCCCCATTCCTCATATTGATAAAAGTAATCCGGATTATGGGCAATCAGAATATTGTATCCCTCATCCGGTTCTCCCAGAAGCTTATCAACATCCTCTTTAAAAAGCTTCTTTTTGTATAATCTTTTAAAATATTTTCCGGATATATCAAGACCGTATATAGAAATCCGGCTGTTTTCCCTGTTTATAGTCACATAACGGTTGCTTAACATTTTAACCTCATGATTAAGAAGTCTTGTATATTCTTCCCAATTATCTCCCATCTTTTCAGGAAGATTTTTCACGCCTCTTTCGTGATTTCCCATGCCATAAAAAACCGGAGCAATATCACAAAGCTTATTGATAAATCCGGCTGTGGTTATATTATTTTTCTTTTCCTTTCTCCTGCATGTAATCATATCCCCGGCAATAATTATCATATCAGGTGCAAGCCCTGTCACTGTTTTAAGCAGATTTTCACTGTTACGGGAAAAATATCCGCTGTGTAAATCTGCCATCATTACTATTTTAAGATTATCCATATCCTTTGATTCCACAGGAATAAAATATGATGTAACCTTAAATTGCTTACATTCTCTTCTGCTTTCGGCAAAAATAAAAAATAATACTATGCCAATTACAGATATAAAAATTATAAAAATCATATTTGCCCTCTGTTATCCAACTTATTTTTCCTACATACTAGCATACCTGTATTTAATTTACCATAAATAATTTTTTTGCCGCACATTTTATACTGTAATTATATGAAGCTTTTTCAACATTTTCTGCCGCATATATAAATTCTTCATCAATTACATTTCCGTCTATTGTATACTGGACCACCCCGATTATATCTCCCTCATACACCGGTGCCTCAATATTGTCATATATTTCAATTCTTTTTTTTACATCAGCAGCCGAACCCTTTATAATTGATATACTTTTTGAATCGGCACACCTGTAGCCGACAGTATTTTTAACTCCCATTTTTACATTAAAGGTAAGCTTTTGTGTAAGCACAGGGGAGTCTTTATAACTGTCACATACAGAAAAGCCATAATCTAAAAGTCTGCCGGCTTCACTGTTTCTGATTTCCTTTGTATCGGCTCCCATAATAACGGCTATAAGCTCCACTCCATCCCTTTCCGCAGTGGCTGACATACAGTATTTTGCCTTTGATGTATATCCTGTTTTAAGTCCTGTTGCCCCATTATACTGCCTCAGAAATTTATTGGTGTTTGCAAGATCAAATCTGCTCTCTCCCCTTCTTGTTTTGTGAACGATATAATCCATCCAGGTTGTAGAATACTCTTTTATCTCAGGGTGCTTAACTATAAGCTCCCTGGACATAACAGCTATATCCCTTGCACAGGTGAGATGTCCCTCTGCCTCAAGGCCGCATGCATTTTTAAAGCATGTGTTCTTCATGTCAAGCTCACCTGCCCTCTCATTCATTCTCCGGACAAACATTTCCTCACTTCCGGCAATATGCTCTGCCATGGCCACAGCTGCATCGTTTCCCGAAGCAATCTCAATTGATTTTATCATATCCCTGACTGTCTGCTGCTCACCTGCCTCAAAAAAGCACTGGGATCCACCCATGGAAGCCGCATGCTCCGTAACCGTAACCATGTCATCCATACTCATTTTCCCCTCATCAATATCCTCGAAAATGAGAAGTAAAGTCATTATTTTTGTAACAGAAGCAGGACGCAGCATTTCGTCGGCATTTTTTTCGTATATTATTTTCCCACTGGCTGCATCCATCAATATGGCCGATTTTGAAGTGATTCCTAAATCCATTTCCTCCGACCCGGCTTTATCCCCTGTACTATCATTCTTAGGTTCCTTATTATCACCCCCGGCGGCAAAAGATACACCCGGAATACCAAAAGTAATATTTACTATTAATAATCCTGTAATGATAAAACGAAATAATTTTTTCACCCTTATTCACCCTGAATATGTATTATTATATTATACTGAAAGAAAAATAATTTTATGATAAATTGTATTGACTTTTTCACTTTGCACTGTTAAACTGTAAAGCAGACTAGTACAATAGTAAAGGAGGATACAGCATGAGTATTAAATTTGTAAAAAAGCTTCCCACCGAGGAGGAATTAAAATCCACATATCCCCTTAGTGATGATTTAAAAGAGGTTAAGGATAAACGAGATAAGGAAATCGCAAAAATATTTACCGGAGAATCCAATAAGTTTTTATTTATAATAGGTCCCTGCTCTGCCGACAGCGAAGAACCTGTTATGGACTATCTTCACCGTCTCAGAGATGTTCAGGATATGGTAAAGGATAAAATCCTTATTATTCCTCGGATTTATACGGGAAAACCAAGAACAACAGGGGCAGGCTACAAGGGAATGCTGCATCAGCCTGATCCAAGTAAAAAAACAGATATGTCAGAGGGACTTGCTGCCATACGAAAATTACACCTTCGTGCTATTGCAGAGACAGGCATGGCCGCCGCTGATGAAATGCTTTACGCTGAAAACACCCATTATGTTGATGATCTGATTGCCTACCATGCAGTAGGAGCAAGAAGTGTTGAGGATCAGATGCACCGTCTTACAGCCAGTGGATTAAGTGTTCCTGTAGGCATGAAAAATCCAACCAGTGGTGATTTTACTGTAATGATGAATTCCTGTCTTGCCGGTCAGACCGGACATACATTTATGTATAAGGGCTATCAGGTTGAAACCTCAGGTAATCCTTACACTCATACCATATTAAGAGGCGGTCTTGATAAATACGGAAAATCTGTTCCAAATTATCACTATGATGATTTGGTAAGGCTGGTTGAGGCCTATAACAGCTTTGACCTTAAAAACCCTGCCTGCATAGTAGATGCAAATCATAATAACTCCGGCAAAAAATGGGCTGAACAGCCAAGAATAGTCAAGGAGGTTCTCCACTCCTGCAGACATAATGATGATATTAAAAAGCTTGTTAAAGGTGTTATGGTTGAAAGCTATATTCAGGACGGAAATCAGCCTGTGGGAGGCGGTTGTTACGGAAAATCCATAACAGATCCCTGTCTTGGCTGGGATAAGACAAAAGCACTTCTCCTCGAGGTGGCAGATCTGCTTTAACCGGCATATACTATTAAAAAATATCTATGAGGATAATATGTGCGGTATTGCAGGATTCTACAATCCCAAAGATAATTATTCCGAAAATCCGAAAAAGAATTTTACCATTCTTGAGGAAATGATCAATACAATGAAAATGAGAGGTCCCGACGACCAGGGCTGCTCTATTATTAACTCATGCTGTCTTGCCCATACAAGATTATCCATAATCGATCCTGATATGGGCAGACAGCCCTTTAAGGTTTCCTATGGTGGAAATAATTATCATATTGTATATAACGGAGAAATATATAACCATCCCACTATAAAAAAAGAGCTTATATCATACGGCTATACCTTTGAAACAAAATCAGATACCGAGGTAATAGGCTACGCTTTTATTCATTGGGGAGCCGACTTTGTAACCCATCTTAACGGTATCTTTGCCATTGGAATATATGATGAGCAGTGTAATTCTCTTTATCTTTTCAGAGACCACTTTGGAATCAAGCCACTTTTCTACAAACAGCAGGACAACACATTAATCTTTGCGTCAAGAATTGATACTCTGTTTGAATATCCTGGCCTTAAGCCGGAAGTTACTCTAAACAGTCTTAATGAAATATTTACAATAGGTCCGGCTAAAACATATGGTGAAGGCGTTTTTTCCGGAATAAGTGAGGTATTGCCCGGAGAATATATCGTATTTTCACCTCTATACACTCATCACGAGAAATATTATACAATTAAAAGCGTTCCCCATACGGATTCCTATGAGGAAACTATAGAAAAAACCGCATGGCTTGTTGAAGACAGTATCAGAATGCAGATGATATCCCATGTCCCTATATGCACATTTTTATCAGGGGGGATAGACTCCTCTCTGGTTTCCTCTGTGTGTGCAAAATATCTTGGCAAGGATACTCCTCTTTCCACATATTCCTTCGATTATGAAGAAAATGATATACACTTTAAATCAAATTCCTTCCAGCCCACACAGGACAGACCTTATGTAGATATAATGAAGGAATACCTCAATTCAAGCCATATATATCTTAGCTGCAAATATGAAACTCTGGCAGATTTGTTGGAGAAATCCGTTGATTCCAGATGTCTGCCAACTATGGCTGATGTGGACTCATCCCTGTTATATTTTTGCAGTCAGGTTGCAAAAAATCATAAGGTAGCTCTTACAGGTGAATGTGCAGACGAAATTTTCGGCGGTTATCCATGGTTTCACAGAGAGGATATGCTGTGTGCCGGAACCTTTCCATGGATGAGGGATATAACCTTCAGAAAATCAATGCTTAATCCTGAATTTGCAGCCTCACTTCAGATGGAAAAATATGTAGCACATGCCTACAACAAAACAATATCTGAAATTAATATAATCCCGGAGGAATCTAAGCTGGAAACCAACAGACGAAGAGTATCCTATTTGAATATCCGCTGGTTTATGCAGACTCTTCTTGACAGGATGGACCGTACCTCCATGCACAGTGGTCTTGAGGCAAGAGTTCCCTTTGCAGACTATAGAATAGTTGATTATGTCTTTAATATTCCATGGCACATAAAATCAGAAAACGGTATACCTAAGAGTCTACTGAGAAAAGCCTCTAAAGGCTTCCTCCCTTCTGAAATATTGAACAGACCTAAAAATCCATACCCAAAAACCTACCATCCAAAGTACGAAGAGATATTAGTAAACCGATTAAGAGATGTTATAAGCGACTCCTCTTCCCCAATCAGGAGTTATCTGAATCTCGGAGCTGTAAAAAGCTTTCTTGATAAGCCTAAGGAGTACGGTAAGCCCTGGTATGGACAGTTGATGGCAGGTCCACAGATGGCAGCATATCTTTTGCAGGTAAACTACTGGTTAAAAAAATATTCCCTGTCTGTATAAAAAAATCACCTGTCACTCACCTTAACATAATACAAGGAAGTGACAGGTGCAATTTTATATTTCTTTTCAGGCACCATTCAGGGATACATCAAAAGAATTATCCACCTGGCTGGTATTTTTCAAATAGTCCCGGTACTCATTAAGCTTTCCTTCATAAATCAATTCAAGTTCATCCCAGGTTCTAAAATCCTCCGGTCTTGTAAGCCCCGGCTTTTTACCAAACATCTTTACACCTGATTTATCAAGAATATAATATACAAATTGAGAACAGAAATAATTATACTTTCTCTCAACTGCCCTATTAAATACAACGCCAAAAATACCCAGATAATTATATCTTAAATGATCTTTCTCCTGTTTGAATTTTTCAAGGTTCTTCAAAATCTCCTTATACTGTTTAGGTGTAACCCAAAGCCTTGCCACCCGGCAGGTAGTGTTAACATCTCTTCCAAAAACCCCCTTGGTTATATCCTCTGATATAAATCCGCAATAAAAGGGATTTCTCAGTCTTTTCCTTGCAAAGCTGTACATTTCCCTAAGCTCAATGTCAAGAGCAAGGGAAGTGTGGGCATAGGGCTCCTTAGTCCACATCTTAATTACCCGTGAGGGTAATGTCTGTGTTTTTGATATAAGTATGTAAACACACTTTGTCTTATCAGTATTATTCTTTTTGTTTCTCTTTTTTATATTTTTCCTTTTTGAGGAGTTATTCGTACCCATAAAAATACACCTTACTTTTAATTTACTGATTAGCGGCTTTGCTTTTTAACAATTCCTTTAATTCCCTGGCTTTATCCTTTAATCTTTCATTGGCACCTTTTGACATAATAATCTGTCCCAGAAGCTTTATAGCTTCATCATTCTTTTCAAGTCTGTATGCCATATATGCCAGAACATACTTTAATGTATTTTCATCCATTCCGGCTATGGGAAGATTTTCATTGCTTAAGGCCTGTAACAATGCTGTATATGCATTTTTCACATAAGAAATTTCTTCCACGGAAAGCTTTTTTCTCTCCTCGGCCGAAAGGTTCTTCTCCTTAAGCTTCCCTCTGATTATCCATGAAAGCTTAAGACAAATATACCCCTTTTCACTTACCTTAGCCTTTTTTACCACTGCAGTAACAAGGGCAAGCTTATATCTGGCAATAGCATCATTATATGTGTATACAGGTTTATCATTATTAATTCCTTTAAAATTAATTCCAATTGTACTCTTTATATCCCTGGTCTGCTTTACTGTGAGCTTACCAAAATATCTGATAAGGGAGCTATATCCACACTTATCACAGACAATCACATCATATTTTAAAACATCGACCTTATCATATACCGGTCTCAAATCAATATCCTGACCTAAAAGTCTTACCTTTCCGGTTCTCACGCTTTTTGCTGTAAATGTGCAATCACATACAGGACAAGTATAATGCTTATCAAAAAGCACCTCCTCCTCATTAAAAGCAGGTGCTTTATTTTCAACCTTCAAAGCCTGTGAAAGCTTATCTTCCGGATGCGTTCCCTCTAAAATATCCGCATCTTCAAATTGTTTAAGACCATATTCATCCATTCCGGATAGTAGTCCCATATGCCATATCCTCCTCTAGTTGGGTTTATAAGAGCTTTTCAGGGATACAATTCTGTTAAAAACAAGTTTTTCATCTGTAGTATCCTTAATATCAACGCAAAAGAATCCATGTCTTAAAAACTGAAAAGCCTCACCCTTACCTGCCTTGACAAATTCCTCCTCCAGCTTACAATTTTTAAGCACAGTAAGAGAATTGGGATTATAATTCAAGGTTCCGTCCTCATTAAGCTTTCCTTTTTCTTCATCAACTATATTTTCGTAAAGCCTTACCTCTGCATCTATGGCTGTTCTTGCACATACCCAGTGAATAGTTCCCTTAACCTTTCGTCCCTCAAAGCCCAAGCCGCTTCTTGTCTCAGGATCGTAGGTACAATGTATCTCAGTAACATTTCCCTCCGCATCCTTTTTATAATCAACACACTTTACAAAATATGCCCCTTTCAGTCTTACCTCATTGCCCGGAAAAAGTCTGAAATATTTCTTTGGAGGTTCTTCCATAAAATCCTCCCTGTCAATATATATTTCTTTGGAAAAGGCTACCTTTCTGGTTCCAAGATCCGGATTTTCCTGATTATTATCAATATCAAAATATTCTATTACATCCTCAGGATAATTATCAATAATTACCTTGACAGGATCTAATACTGCCATCATGCGCTTGGCCTTAGGCTTTAAATCCTCTCTTATACAATACTCAAGCATTGCATAATCCGATTCACTCTGCGCCTTGGAAACTCCCGAAAGCTCCATGAACATTCTTATTGACTCAGGAGTAAAGCCCCTCCTTCTCAACGCACTAAGTGACACAAGTCTTGGATCATCCCAGCCATCAACTATTCCATCCTCAACAAGCTTTTTTATATATCTTTTTCCTGTAACAACATTCTTGAGATAAAGCTTGGCAAATTCAATCTGCCTTGGTGGAGTCTCGTACTCCAATTCTCTTACAACCCAGTCATACAAAGGTCTGTGATCCTCAAACTCAAGAGTACATATGGAGTGAGATATTCCTTCAACAGCATCCTCTATAGGATGGGCAAAATCATACATAGGATAAATACACCATTTATCCCCTGTATTATGATGTGTCATATGAGCTATACGGTAAATAACCGGATCTCTCATATTCATATTAGGACTTTCCATATCTATTTTTGCTCTTAATACCTTAGAGCCATCCGGATATTTTCCATCTCTCATGCCATAGAAAAGCTCCAGATTTTCCTCCACGGATCTGTCTCTGTATGGACTGTTTTTTCCCGGCTTTGTAAGAGTTCCTCTATATTCTCTTATCTCTTCCGCAGTAAGATCACACACATAAGCTTTTCCCTTCTTAATCAGCTTTATGGCAGCCTCGAACATATCATCAAAATAATCAGATGCAAAATATATTTTGTCTCCGAAATCAGCACCCAGCCATTTTATATCATCTATAATTGACTGAACATATTCTGTCTTCTCCTTAGTCGGATTGGTATCATCAAATCTGAAATTGAACTTTCCTCCATACTCCTTGGCAAGTCCATAATTTAAAAGTATAGACTTTGCATGTCCGATATGAAGATAACCGTTTGGTTCCGGCGGAAATCTGGTAACAACCTTACTGTACTTCCCCTCTCTAAGGTCATTATCAATCTCCTGCTCTATAAAATTTCTTGAAATAACTTCGCCTTCCATATATTCAAAAGCCTCCTTAACATCCATTATTGAAATATATCACTATTTATTATCCTCGTCAAATATAAGAGAAAACGCACTGTCCTTTTCAGGGTCATAAGGTTCATTCTTATAGAGATTAACGTCCAATGTAGGAATAGCCTTCCCATCATCAGTTCCCCATATATCCACATCCTCAAACTGTGGTTTTTTATAACTCTTGGAAATATTTGTTAAAATCTGCCCACTATCATCACCGGTTGTATCCATATCAGGCGTTTCTGTGGCAATAGGCATTTGTTCTTTCTCCTCGCTGATTTCCTCTGTGGCAATAGGATTTTGTTCTTCTTCCTTGCTGATTTCCTCTGTGGCAATAGGCATTTGTTCTTTCTCCTCGCTGATTTCCTCTGTGGCAATAGGATTTTGCTCTTCATCCTCACAGATTTTCTCTGTGGCAATAGAATTTTGTTCTTCCTCCTTGCTGATTTCCTCTGTGGCAATAGGCATTTGCTCTTCCTCTGTGGCAGCAAGCTCAGGCTCCCCAACCGGTAATTTCTCATCTATATGATTACATTTTCCCTCGCTATATTCATCCAGTTTTTTGTGAAGCTTACTATTCTTACAGCCTAATATTATAATTACAATAATAAAAATCAATAAAAGACCCAGAGTACCACACATAATATAGAACAGGATATTCCATGAAAGGAAATCCCTGATGTATTGAAAAAATGATACATTCTCATTGCCCTTAACCACATCTATGGGTGTAGCTACAGGCTCCATCGGTGTAGCCACTTCACCCATTAAATATCTCATAAAGGTTTTTTCCTCATCATCATAAATATAATAACCCTCGTTGCCTTCTATATTCATTCCGTAAATAAGATATTTATTCTTATATTCTGTCCCCGGAAACCGGTAAGCCTCCACAGGATTTCCGAAAATGTTTACCTTATCCTGCTTGAAATCCGACGAAAGCAGGACATTATCCGGAAAAGGCAATATAATATATCTGTTAAATCTGGATGAGTACTCCTTATATTCTGTAAATTCATCCCTTACCTTGTCATAGATAAACCAGCCTGTGTAATCATATTTATCCTTAAGACATACCAGAGTTATCTTTTTATTAGGGGATTCATAGGCTGTTATATCCCACTCTTTATACTTTATTATCGTACTGGTGAAATTTTCGGGAATCTGGATATTTTCAGTCGAATTAACAAAGGTATAATCAACATCATCAATCTTTATAATTACATCCTCAAGTATATCTCCTGCAATAACTGTAAGGATATATTTTTTTACGGCTCCGTTTTCCGCAGTGACAATTATCTGGACCTCATTTTTCCCCTGTTCAAGCTCTGTATTTCCATGAACTGATGTAGAAGCCTTGCTGTCATCTGTTACAGCGGAAATAGCGATTTCCTTTACATCAGCATCAACCCGGACAGTATACTCATATACATCCTTGCTAAAATCAGGTACCAGCTTTCCCGGTGAAACCTGCAGGCTTGAAAGATTGCAATTTGACGATCGGTCATCCGGCTCCTGGGTATTGTCGTCATCCGGGTTATTATTGTTATTGTTATTGTTATTGTTATTGTTATTGTTCTGTGTCTCAACTCTTACACTTGCACTGCCAAAGGAGACGTTAACCTCTTCGCTCTGTATATTAAAAGCCTCACCGCTTACAGTAATATTGCTTTCTCCATTTGCTTTTGCAGTGAAGGAAAGGTTTACCGTTCCTGCTGCTGTACCGCTTACAACCAGTGTTCCTCCACCACCGTTTATCATGGCTCCTGAGCCTGAATTATATTGCAAAATGTCTGACTTATAAGAAACGTATAAGGTATATGCACTTACATCACCACTTATTGAAATACTTACAGATACGTTTCCTCCAATGCTTACAGAAGATGTTGCGGAAACTGATACATAGGCATCTGCTTTCGTATCAAACATATATGTACCAAAGCATAATATAATAATAAGCAGGCAGGAAATTAATCTTTTGTATATTTTTTTCATGAGATAATTTCTCCTTTTTAAGGTGAAAATTTCAAGTTATAATTTCAGATAAAGTAAATATTTTAATATGTATAAATTATTGTATCTTTTCCAGACCTACAATATGTCTTTGAATTTTAACTATGTCTATTGCAGAAACCTTTCCATCTCCATTAATATCTGCAACAGCAAGATTATCCTCATTAACTGCGTCAAACCCGACTATTATTCTTTGAACCTTGACTATATCTATTGTTGATATTTTTCCGTCACCATTCAAATCCCCCTTCATTCTATTACCTGACACACCTGATTCCGGTGATGCCGTTCCTCTTACAACAGTAAGCTTATAGGTTCTCACATCTCCATTCTGTGCCTGGACATCTATGTATATATAATTAGTTCCCTCAGACAGGCTGACTGTACCCGTTCCGCCGGTAATCCTGGCGCTTGGATTGACAGTGTCCGCACTGATTTTAATACTGTCAACGTTTTTTGGCACAATAAGGGAATACTCATTAACCCAGTTTGCACCAAAGGTTGGTGTAAGTCCGTATCCATCTATGACAAGGGATTTTAACCAGTTATTTGGATGTCCGTAATAGCTTGGCTTAGTGGTTTTTGTCTCCGGCATATTCAGATATACGGGAATATTAAATGCCATGGAAGAATCCAGCATTTCATTATTAAGATAAGCTTTATAGACACCTACACATTCAGATGCCGGTGCCTGAACATTAGTCATATATTGATGTGAGAAAAGGCTTTTCCTGTTGGTTACATTAAACTTCTGGGTATACAGGGTATCCTGTCCTTTATTTATATAATTTTTTCCAAGGAACAGCGCTCCACCCTTGATTGCCTTTTCAACTGTATTCCACGGCCGGAAATCAGATGTATCACTCTTTGAAGCATACTTTAACCCATTTAAAGGTGCATTTCCATCCGCCGAGTCATAAGCTCCAATGTTCAAATAATTGTATATCCCCTTGTATGAATCCGATGTTCCCCTTGCACAGTCATTGGCAACAGAGCCCATCTCCTGCTTAATTCTTGATGCTATGTGATAAGGACTTACCCCTGTATCCCTGGCAGCCTCCAATATAACCTCAGAATACAGCCTTGTATCCGGGTCATTAACTGCTACGTCACATACCCGTGTGTTATACATAAAGGTTCCCTTCAAAATAGCCTCTACACCCTGGATATTATGAATTTCCTCCTGATAGGAAAGGCTCTCAAATACAAATATATACGTTTCGTCAAGATACGTCCTCGGGTCGAGATAATATGTTACCAGGCCGTCTGAGGCAGCAAACCAGTTATTGCTGTCATAGGCAGACCACTTGTCTGTATCAAAATCATATCCAACCTTGGTAGACCGCCAATTATAATTTGGGGAGCTTTTGGATGTCCATACGAGATTCTTAACCTGTCCCTGCTTATTACACTCGTTATCAAGCAGAGTATTCCACTCAATATTGGTATGTACGGCATAAAACTCCCATGATGGATATTCTTCATGTAATTTTCTCAGGGCGCTTTTATAGCTTTCCGGAAATCCCTGGGCAGTAAGCTTGGCTTCAAAATCAGCATCATCAGAAACCGCTTCACTTCCTGATGAATCACTGTTGACTTTAATATATTGGGAATAAATGTATCCGGTATATGAAACATCTCCATATGTAGTCTGAACCTTATACCATGCTGTATTGCTTGTATCCAGGATTGTTACCGGGTGTCCTGTACAAAGCTGTATATATCTTCCGTTCCCATCTTTAATTATTTCGCCTCCGGGAGTACTACGGAAATTTACCCAGTCAGCAGTTATAGTCCCGGAAAGATTAGCAGCCGTTCTCATATCAGGTCGCAACGGATTGAGAATTACAGCCACAAGAACAACAGCCGTAAATAATGCAATTAATCTTCTTCTGTATTTCATGCAAACCTCCTGAACTAAACAAATTATGTAAACCCATTTTTACTCATACACAAATAATACTACCACAATATATAGTAAATGTAAAAAACTTTTTTCAATATTCGTGGAATATTCATGGAAATACATCATAAATATTGATTGAAATTAACAGCAAATGCCATATTAACGAAAAAAGGCTGTCACAATTTGTGACAACCCTTTTAAAAAAGCTGCTAACCGGAATCGAACCGGTGACCTCAACACTACCAATGTTGCGCACTACCGACTGTGCTATAGCAGCAACTGCGGTGTCATTAACAACACCATGAAGAATAATACTTTATTTTGATTTATATGTCAAGCATAATATACTATTAACTTACTTATTAACTTGCTATTACCTTTATTTATTAACTTAATATATGCTTTTGTTATCAATCCATATGAATTAACTATTTGCTAAGCTTACCACGGATTCTGAACAATGCATTGTCTATGGATTTCTCGGTTTTTCCAAGTTCTTTGGCTATATCTGCATACGACAAGCCTTCCAGATACAGCTTAATTACTTTTTTTTCATAATTACTGAGCTTGACATCTATTTTCTTCATCATGTCAAACTTCTGCTCTCTGGCAAGTATTATTGCCTCAGGGTCATAGCTTCCCTTGGAAGCCTCCAGCTGGTTTACGTTCATCCCTTCTTCAGCATCATCTCCATATATGGAAATATATGAATTGAGAGGAGTGTGTTTTTTTCTGTTAGATGCAGTTATGGCTGACTTAATCTGATTTTTTATACACAGGGTTGCAAAGGTCAAAAAGGTTGCACCCTTATCAGGCTCGTAATCCCTGATAGCTTTAAAAAGCCCAATCATCCCCTCCTGTGTCAGATCTTCTGTTTCAGCTCCTATTAAAAATACGGTTCGGACCTCCTTTTTTACCAATGCACCATATTTTTGCATCATGTACTCTGCTGCTCCATCTTCCCTTGCGTTAATTTTCTCAATTATTTCATTGTCTGTAAGCTTACTGTAATCCGGACTCATTTTTTCCCCTTAAGCTTTATCTTCCCATTCTCTGTCTGACCACTTCATATGCTAATACTCCCGCTGCAACGGAAGCGTTGAGAGAATCAATATTTCCCTTCATCGGTATTGATACAATATAATCACATTTTTCCTTTACAAGACGGCTTACGCCACTGCCTTCATTACCAATAACAAGACCTATAGACCCGGTAAGATTGGTATCATACATAACTGTACCTCCCATATCGGCACAGGCAAACCACATTCCCTTTTCCTTAAGCTGCTCTATGGTTTGCGATATATTGGTTACCTTAGCCACAGGCGTATAATTGATTGCACCTGCCGATGCCTTAACAACAGTAGAGGTCAGTCCTACGGCACGCCTCTTCGGAATAATAACTCCATGTGCCCCGGCAAGATTAGCAGTTCTTATTATAGCTCCTAAATTATGCGGGTCCTCTATTTCGTCAAGAATAAATATAAAAGGATCTTCATTTTTTGCCCTGGCATTTTCAAATATATCTTCAATATCGCTATACTCATAGGCTGAGCATATTGCAATAACTCCCTGATGCTTATTGCCCTTTGACATCAAATCCATTTTTTCCTTAGGTGTAAAATTGACAATTACATCCTTCTTTTTCGCCTCCCTCAGGATAGAGCTAATTACACTATCTCTGAGTCCATCCTGAATATATATTTTATCTACTGTTCTTCCTGAGCGAAAAGCCTCAAGGACAGAATTCCGTCCCTCTATAAAATGCTCATCGGCCTCGCCCGTACTCTGATTTATATCCTGATTATTATCTTCCATTGTGACTTAAAATAAGCCTCCTTTTTATTTTTTTTCATTTTTTAATAGCATTGATACTGCCTTTTTAAGCTCTTCGTTTTCCATCTTAAGCAGCTTTATATCATTTAATACAGGGTCAGGTAAATGTATCTGATCAAGATCAAGTCTCGGAAGTCTCACATCCTCCCTCTTAACTACCCTTCCTGGAACACCGACAACGGTAGAATTCGGTGGAACCTCAGACAAAACAACAGAGCCGGCGCCTATTTTTGAATTTTCTCCCACAGTAAACGAACCTATGACCTTTGCTCCCGCACTTATCATTACATTATCTCCGATAGTAGGATGCCGCTTTCCGCTTTCTTTACCTGTTCCTCCCAAAGTTACGCCCTGGTATATTGTAACATTGTTACCAATCACGGCTGTTTCACCAATAATTACACCATGACCGTGATCTATAAAAAGTCCCTCACCTATTGTTGCCCCGGGGTGTATCTCTATTCCTGTCTTTCTCGCTGCTCTCTGAGATATTAACCGGGCAAGGAAATACTTTTTTCTGAGATAATATCTGTGTGCCTTTCTATAGCTGTATATGGCCTTAAAGCTTGGATATAACAGCACTTCAAGATTGCTCTTTATAGCCGGGTCACGTTCCCTTATGACCTTCACCTGTTCTTTATAATATTTTAACCACGACATATGCATCACCATTTAGTACATTTGTAAAAATTGTATTCTGAAAAATTAATTATTCTACTGTTTTGGATCAAGATATACACTGATCATTTTGTCTACAAAAAAGCAAAGCCTTTCCATATTTCCCGTAAGATACAAATATCCAAATAAAGCTTCCAAACCGGTTGCTTTTCTATACTCTCCCATAGTTGCATTTTTTGCCTTTGAATGAGTATTGGCATTTCGTCCACGTTTATATATCTCAAGTTCATCCGGAGCAAGTGTTTCCATAATCTCATCCACAAATCCTGATTGATTAACTGCTTTAACAATTGCCGTAACATCCTTATGATACTTATAAGTCTGCTTATTACTCATGAGTACAAAGCGTGTTTTTACCAGAAGGTCAAGTACGCTGTCACCAATATATGCCAAAGTAAGCGGTGAATATTGATTCACCTCCTGGGAGGACATACCTGTTAATATTAAATTCTCTTCCATCGTACACCTTCTCTTGTATCTTCAAGAACAATGCCCTTTTCATTGAGAATATCCCTTATTTCATCTGCTCTGGCAAAGTTTCTTTCTTTTCTGGCAGCCTGTCTTTCCTCTATCAGCTTTTCAATGTCATCATCAAGAAGCAGTTCTTCGCTTTCAACGTTAATACCTAAAATATCATTTAAAAGCTTTAATGTATCATATGCCTTTTGTGCATATTCCCCTGATGTGCCTTCATTCACAGTAGTATTGATATATTTTACAAGCTCAAAAATAACCGAAATGGCATCCGCGGTATTGAGATCATCATCCATGGCAGACTCAAATCTGCTGATATATTCATGAAATTTCTCTGCCTGCTTTTTCTCCTGTTCATTACAAAGCTTATCTTTGTTGGTATATATTACTTCTTTTATTCTTGATGCACAGGTCTTTATCCTGTCTAATCCGTTTTTAGATGCCTCAACAAGTTCTGCCGAAAAATTGAGGGGACTTCTGTAATGTGCAGACAGCATAAAAAATCTGATAACCTGCAAGTCATATTTTTCTCCTATTTCTCTTACGGTAAAGAAATTGCCAAGGGACTTGGACATCTTCTCATTGTTGATTTTAAGAAAACCATTGTGCATCCAGTATCTTGCAAATTCTGTATCATTTGCAGCCTCACTCTGGGCAATTTCATTCTCATGATGAGGAAAGATAAGATCCTCCCCTCCTGCATGTATATCAATAACGTCACCTATATATTTTTTAGACATTACCGAACATTCCAGATGCCAGCCCGGTCTGCCGTCACCCCATGGAGAAGGCCAGGAAGGCTCACCCTCTTTCTTTGGTTTCCAAAGAACAAAATCCAAAGGGTCCTCCTTCTCGTCCTGTCCTGAAACAAGGAGCTCCCTGTTACCTGCCCTTAAATCATCAAGGTTCTTTTTTGAAAGCTTGCCGTAATCAGAAAATTTTCTTGTTCTGAAATATACTGTTCCATTTATCTCATAAGCATATCCCTTTTTAATCAGAGTCTCAACCATGGCAATCATATCAGGGATTTCCTCTGTTGCCTTAGGGTGTGTTGTTGCCTCGAGGACATTAAGTCCTGCCATATCCTTTTTACATTCCTCAATAAATCTCTCGGATATAACCCCGGAATCAACACCTTCCGCATTTGCCTTCTTTATTATCTTGTCATCAACATCTGTAAAGTTTGATACATAATTAACATCGTAGCCCTTATATTCAAAATATCTTCTCAGCGTATCAAAAACAATCATAGGTCTTGCATTTCCAATATGGATGTAATCATATACAGTCGGACCACATACATATATGCCTACCCTGCCTTCATTTATTGGAACAAATTCATCTTTTTTTCTTGTCAATGTATTAAAAATTTTCATATAAAGTCTGCTTGTCCGAATCTCCGGATTCTCCCTTCAACATTCTAATCCCATTCTATAGGATACACCTTATTATAAAATATTCTAAACCTGTTTTTTTGTCAACACAAAAATAGTGTTACCGTATACAATAAGCAAAGAGACGTTTCCCCTGTAACATTCCACAAAAGAAACGTCTCTTCACATTTAAATTTAAATTAAAAGTCCCAATATTTCATTGCTTCGTGTAACAAATTTTGTCATTGCTTCAGGCTCAAGAGGCCTGTTGGCAAGAACAGCGAGATCATACAACTGACAGCAAATCTTATCGGTATTCTCACCGTCAGGATTGTCAAGAATATACTTAACAAGCTTATTTGACGCATTCAGTACAAGTGTCTCACCCTCGCCGCCAAACATGGCAGGGTCAAACTGTCCGCCTACATTGTAAGCCTTCATCATATCCACCATACGCCTTTGCTCCTCGGAAAGAGTAAGCATTGATGAAATAGCTTCATTCTTAAGATTTTCAACCTTGACATTAAGCTTATCATTGCCGCAAGCCTTCCTGAATTTATCGGACAGCTTATCGGTATATTCTTTAATCTGCTCCTCACTAAGAGCCTCCCCCATAAAATTATCAGATAAATCTGCATCTATTCTGAGGAATTTTACATTTTCATTCTTTGCTTCAAGATGAGTAATATATGCATTATCTATATTATGCTCAAGGTATACCGCATCCATGCCTTCTTCCTTAAACATATTTATATACTGTGACTGGGCCTGGGCATCCGAAACATAAAATACCTTGTTCTCATATTTGTCCTTTCCTGCTTCAAGATATTCAGGTAAAGTTATATACTTTCCTTCAAGATTTTTAAATAGCATATAATCTGTCATCTTTTCACAGAATTTATCATCCCTTAGACATCCGAACTTAATGAATGGACTGATGTCATCCCAGTATTTTTCATAGCTTTCCTTATCTGTTTTACACATTCCTGAGAGCTTATCCGCTACCTTTTTAGTAATATAATCTGATATTTTCTTAACAAATCCGTCGTTCTGAAGAGCGCTTCTGGAAACATTCAAAGGCAAATCGGGGCAATCAATAACTCCCTTAAGAAGAAGCAGGAATTCAGGAATAACCTCCTTAATGTTATCAGCAATAAACACCTGATTATTGTAGAGCTTGATTGTACCCTCCAGCTGATCATACTGATTGTTAATCTTAGGGAAATATAATATACCCTTTAAATTAAATGGGTAATCCATGTTGAGATGAATCCAGAACAGTGGTCTCTTAAAATCAAGAAATACCTTCTGGTAAAAGTCCACATATTCATCCTCTGTACAATCCTTAGGATTTTTCATCCACAGAGGATTAGGATTATTTAATGGTTCAGGTGTCTTGGAATCTTTCTTTTCAGAATCCTTTTCTGTATCCTTATCTTCTGTTGCATCCTTTTCCATCTCATCCTCGTTGATAAGATATATATTGTATGGCATAAATGCACAATACTTTTGTATTATTTCCTTTATTCTGTATTCATTGGCAAATTCATAGCAATCCTCATTAAGATACAGAGTAATTGCTGTACCTCTTGTATCATCATCGCTTTCAGACATTGTGTAATCGGTTCCGCCATCGCACTCCCAGAATACAGGCTTAGCACCCTTTTCATAGGAACAGGTTTCAATTGTAACCTTATCGGCCACCATAAATGCCGAATAAAATCCCAGACCAAAATGTCCTATAATCTGATCTTCATTTGTCTTATCCTTATATTTATTTATAAAATCTGTAGCTCCTGAAAATGCTATCTGGTTAATATATTTATCCACTTCCTCAGCAGTCATACCGATTCCGTTATCAACAAAGGTCAACGTCTTGTCCTTTGCCGAGGCATATACCTCTATCTTATACTCCTCTCCTTCAGCTTCTTCATAATCTCCCATCATTGCAAGCTTTTTAAGCTTGGTAATGGCATCACATCCGTTGGAAATAAGCTCTCTGATAAAAATATCATGATCTGAATATAACCATTTCTTAATTATCGGAAATATATTTTCACTGTTAATTGATAAGCTTCCCTGTTTTTCCATCTTAACATCAACCTCCTAAAACTAACATAAAAGAATTATCAATTGTTCTATGTAAAGTATAATAATACTCAATATGTCTAAAGTCAAGAAAAAATTAGCACTCATTAAAAAAGAGTGCTAATAAAAATTGTTTCATATATAATACTTTTCTATGGTTTCATCCCACATATTGTCTAATGTCTTATCCATGGAAAATATCTTAATGGATGTTCCTGTAGTCACAGTGAGCTGCCGGTTTTCGTAAAATATGTTTAATGAAAGATTATTGACGTCCTCCGGATTTACCGGCAGGTTATTCATCTCAATCAATCTGGTTATATTTTCCCTGTTAAACAGCAAAACTGCTTTGATGGAGATGGGAAGTCTTTTGCCTTTAATGAGTTCAAATATTATCTGCTTTACCTCCTGCCATTTTATGTAATCACATAATTCATCAGGGCTTTCCTCTTCATCATAAAAATCTTTATTGATTCTTCCGCTTATATAGTAATCAAGCTTGGTTTTCAGCCTTATTTCATACAGATAAAAGCTGTCATATTTTTCACTCAATAAAAGCTCGTTCATAAATCCCTTTATATCTTCTATCTCAAAACTTTTCATATCAAAATCCTTTAATAATGACGGTTAAGAAATATGGTAACAACCACATCATCCCCATAATCAGCCATAGTATATTCAAAATAGTTTACACCCGGTATATCAAAAATCATATCCCAGTTGTAATCCTCACTGTAATCAGTAAGTACAACCTGGACAGTTCCTGTTATGTCCTTTGAAGCTGCCTGCTCCACTATAGGCTTTAATTTCCCGGAATCAACAATCAGATTGTTATATTCAAAATAATTATAATCATTGCTGTTGCATACCTGATAGGTGTCATCCTCCCAGATATGTGTATCATCCATAATATTATCAGTTACATTAAAGTATGAATGACCGGCAAAGCCCTTCTGGTCCGGCACAGGATCGTCCCAGGTTGCATCTACCTGATACCATTTTCCATCCAGTAAAACGGCATTCCATGCATGCAAATCATACTTTCCTTCAGAATAAGCTTCTCCAAGCATAATATAGTTTTCTACACCGGCGCAGGTAAGAAGCATTGACATGGCCTCTGCATATCCATTACAGACTCCCTTTCCCTGGATAAGAACCCCATAAGCCCTAAAAGCATATTCCTTGGCATAATCTGTATATCCGTATTCACTGTTCAATACAATATAATCATGAATGGCCAGTTCCTTTTCATAATCAGTCATTCCGGCTGTTATTACTTCATTCAATATGTCATTCACCTTGTTATAAAGCTTTACAGCCTCAGGTCTGTCAGACGGTATTTCCGCACCATTCATGTACTTTTGTACAACATAGTAATTATCGGAAATAGTATATTTCATTCTTACCTTCATTCCATTTCTGCTTTTCTCCTGAATGGAATATTCCTTTACCACACCGTTTATGCTGCATACATAATCGTTTATTGCAACAATATCGTCTTCTGTTATACCACTGATGTAAAAAATCCCGCTTTCCCTGCCATTGTCTATATCTTCATTAATAAGAGTAGCAAGCTCCATAACATTGTATGCGGTCCTGTCCTTATTAAAGTGGGCACCTATATTCCATCCATAGAAATATGCAACAAGAATAGCCGCAATTACTATAATCGGAATAAGAATATATATCTTTCCCTTATTATTTCTCATAAAACTACTCCCCGTTGCTATCATCATCCTCATTCATATCTTCTTCACCTGATGATTCTGATCTCTTTCCGGCTAATCCAGTAATAACAAGAATTACCATGAGAACAATTGACACAATAAGACACACTGCTACAAGCAGAGGCTTGCTGTCATCTCCTGTCATTGCTGTAAGTATTGTATAATAATTATCCATTCTTTTTTCTCCTTATATTATAAGTCTCTGTCACAACCTTAAGATATATTTTAATTCAATAATTATTTATTGGCAACCTTTAATTTCTATATGCAGCCTGTTATTTTTTCCTTGATGGAGAGTAAAAACTGTTGTAAAATATTTTTTTGAACAGAATACAATTATGAAGAATGTGAGGTATCAGCTATGGCACAGCTTTGGGGTGGACGTTTCACCAAAGAAACCGACAAATTAGTTTACAATTTTAATGCATCTATTTCCTTTGACCGGAAATTCTACAGACAGGATATCAGAGGCAGCATTGCCCATGTGACCATGCTTGCCAGGGTAAAGGTAATTACCGACGATGAAAGAGACAAAATAATATCCGGTCTTGAAGGTATTCTTAAGGATGTGGAAAACGGAAGCCTTATTATAACTGATGAATATGAAGATATACACAGCTTTGTTGAAGCAAACCTTATCGACAGAATAGGTGACGTAGGAAAAAAGCTTCACACAGGACGTTCAAGAAATGATCAGGTTGCTCTTGACATGAAGCTTTATATCAGGGATGAAATTACAGAGCTTAAGGCACTTGTTTTTGATTTAATCAAAGTCCTTCACAGACTTATGAAGGAAAATATTAACACATACATGCCCGGCTTTACACATTTGCAAAAAGCCCAGCCTGTAACCTTTGCCCATCATATAGGAGCATATATGGAAATGTTTAAGCGTGATTTTGGCAGGCTGACCGACATTTACAGCAGAATGAATTATTGTCCTCTTGGTGCAGGGGCTCTTGCCGGTACAACCTATCCGTTAGACAGAGAGCTTACAGCCTCTTTGCTGGAATTCTATGGTCCTACCTTAAACAGCATGGATTCTGTTTCTGACAGAGATTACATAATTGAGCTTTTAAGTGCCATTTCAACAATTATGATGCATCTTTCCCGTTTTTCAGAGGAAATAATAATATGGAATTCCAATGAATATCAATTTGTAGAGCTTGATGATGCCTATAGCACCGGAAGCTCCATAATGCCACAGAAAAAAAATCCTGACATTGCCGAGCTGGTAAGAGGAAAAACAGGTCGTGTATATGGTGCCTTAACATCAATTTTAACAACAATGAAGGGACTTCCTCTGGCCTATAACAAGGATATGCAGGAGGATAAGGAGCTTACCTTTGATGCTATAGATACAGTAAAGGGCTGTCTTGCCCTTTTTACAGGAATGATATCTACCATGAAGCTTAATAGGGCTGTTATGGAAAAGAGTGCCATGAACGGATTTACCAATGCCACCGATGCAGCGGATTATCTTGTTAACCGTGGGGTTCCTTTCAGAGATGCTCACTCCGTTGTAGGAAAGCTGGTCTTATATTGCATTGATAAAAACATTTCTCTCCTGGATATGTCTATTGACGAATATAAGAGTATCTGCCCTGTATTTGAAGATGATATTTATCAGGCAATCAGCCTTAAGGAATGTGTGGAAAAACGTAATACCATCGGTGCTCCCGGAGAAAAGGCAATTACAGAGGTAATTAATATAAACGAAAAATTTATTAACGAATTAACTATGTAAGGAGTGTTTTTATGAATAATACAAAAAAAGCCCGAATGGATCTTGCTGCTAAAATGCTTAAAGCAAAAATAGACATAAACGAAATTATTCTTATGTCAGGCTTATCCAGGGAGGAAATTGAGAAAATTAATATTGAAGCGAAACCTGATGACTCCAAGATGGACATTATGGATAAGCTTGACAATATAGACTTTGATATGGAGGATATTCTCAAACCATAAACTGCCATTTTTTAATTGAATAGAATTTACCCCAAATGTAAATCCTTAACAGTATAGTTATATACTTGAGGAGGAACTTTATATGGCACCTGCTAAGGTTATGATTTGTGGGGTAAACACATCTAAGCTTCCTTTACTGAGTGATCAGGAAAAGGAAGCTTTATTTGAACGTATAGATAAAGGGGATATGAAGGCCCGTGAAGAATTTATACAGGGAAACCTCAGATTGGTACTAAGTGTCATCCAGCGTTTTTCCGGCAACAATTCCGAAAGTGCCGATGATTTATTTCAGGTTGGATGTATTGGTCTGATTAAGGCATTAGATAATTTTGACAGAAGCCTTAATGTGAAATTTTCCACCTATGCTGTTCCTATGATACTTGGTGAATGTCGCAGGTACATGCGGGATAATAATGCAATCAGGGTATCACGCTCCTTGAGAGATATTGCCTACAAGGCAATTTATGCACGGGATATGCTTACAAAAAGACTTGACAGAGAACCCACCATCGAAGAGCTTTCAAAGGAAATTGAAATTCCAAAGGAGGATATTGTAAATGCCATGGATGCAATCGCCACACCCATGTCCTTATATGAGCCTGTCTATCAGGAGGGACAGGACGTATTATACCTTATGGATCAGGTAAAAGACAAAAAAAGCAAGGAAGAAAACTGGATAGAAAATATTTCTCTTAATGAAGCAATGAAAAAATTAGATCAGCGTGAGTTCAATATTATTAAGCTCAGATTTTTTGAAGGTAAAACCCAGACAGAGGTAGCTGACGAAATTTCTATTTCCCAGGCTCAGGTAAGCCGTCTTGAAAAAAATGCTTTAAAATCCATGCGCAGCTATTTACAATAATATATAAACAAAAAGAAGCCTTTATTCCATGTTCATATTAGTACAGGTTATAAAGGTTTCTTTATTTTATTCTACTGCTTTAATTGCCTCTTCTATAGTCTTTGCAGATGCAGCCTTTCCATAATTTTCCACATCAATCCGGCTCTTTGCCATGTGAGTCAGGTTACCGTTGCCGCCTACACAGCCGCCCTGACAGGCCATTCCCTCAAGGAAATTTCCCTCAAGCATGTTCTTTCTAAGCTTTAACAATGCTATCTTGCAAGCCTCTATTCCATCACAGACTACAGGAGTCACAGCAAATCCGCTCTCTCCTTCCTGCTCTCTGATTCCCTGTTTTACGGCATCTGACAGTCCGCCGGTTCTTGCAAATATACGTCCAAAATACGATGCACTGTCCAATCCGGTTTCATCAAGAGCTGTTATGTCTATATCCCGGCTGTCATACAGAGCCTGTAATTCCTCAAAGGTAAGTGCACAGTCAATATACTTTGAAACACTGTCCTTTTTTACCTCCATCTTTTTAGCAGTACATGGTCCGATAAAAATTACTTTTGCTTCCGGATCTTTTTCCTTAATATGCTTTCCTATCATGGCCATAGGCGATAATGTCGTAGATACATACGGAAGCATATCAGGGAATTGTCTGGTAACATACTCCACAAACGCAGGACAGCATGAGCTGGTAAGTATACCTTTTTCCTTCAATTCCTCTGTTTCCTTCCATGTTACCATATCTGCCCCGAGAGCTACCTCGACTATCTCATCAAAGCCCAGCTCCTTAAGTCCCGTAATGACCTGTCCCGGCTTTGCGTAATTAAACTGGCTGGCAATTGCAGGTGCAACGGCTGCATAGGTTTTGTACCCCTTGGTCTTACTGTCCTTTATATATCTTATGGCATCCAGAATATAGGACTTATCATTTATGGCACCAAATGGGCATTGATATACACAGGCACCACAGGAAATGCACTTATCATTATCTATCCTTGCAGAGTAATCCTCATTCATGGTAATGGCACCAATTTTACATGCCTGCTGGCAGGGACGCTTATATTGCATTATGGCACTGTAAGGACATACCTTTGCGCATGCTCCGCATTCCTTGCATTTACTTTTGTCAATATGTGCCTTCTGATGCTCATCTATGGTTATGGCACCAAATTTGCATGCATCTGCACAGCGATGTGCAAGACAACCTCTACAGGTCTGTGTAACCTCATATCCACCTACCGGACATTCATCACAGGCAATTTCAATAACCTCAATGACATTGCTGTTGTTCCTGTCACCACCCATGGCCAGTTTTACTCTTTCGGCAGCAATAGCCTTTTCCTTATATATACAGCATCTCATTGTGGGTTTTTTCCCCGGTACAAGAATATCCGGTATATGCATAATTCCTTCAATAAGATTATCATTCCATGCCATTCTGGCAGTTTCCTTCAATACCCTGTACTTTAAATCCTGTATCCTTGTGTCAAATTTTCTCATTATACCTAGTACTCCTTTTCAAGCATTCCTGCCTTGACTCTATATAACTCCTTTGACAAATCCACATAATGGATGTGTGGATTTTCGTATCTCTGTTCTTCCTCCCATACCTGATTTTTAAGCTGGTATGAAACATAATCTCTTATCTCATCAAGCTTTGGCATATCATATACAAGCTTTCCATCCTTAAATATAGTTGCCTGCATTTCTTTAATCTCTACATTTTCAAAGCACATTTTTTTCCATGGTTTAACCGGATCAATATAAGGATATGGCTTTGTTATATCAACCTCCTCATTATAAAAGGTAAGCAGATCAGCCAGACCATATCCGGTTTCCCTGCTGTATATTCTCCAAAGCTTTTTCTTTCCCGGATTTGTTATTTTTTCAACATTTTCTGATATTTTAATTTTGGGAATAAACTCCCCTGTGTCATTCCTGACAGCCACAAGCTTATACACTCCTCCGAATACCGGATCGGATTTGGATGTAATCATCCTTTCACCTACGCCGTAAGAGTCTATTTTTGCCCCCTGCTCCTGAAGAGATTTTATAAGATACTCATCTATACTATTGGAAACAACTATCTTACAATCCTCCATACCGTTGGAATCAAATAATTTTCTCAGCTTCTTTGAAAAATAAGCCAAGTCCCCACTGTCAATTCGTACACCCTTAAGTCTTTTACCCATAGGCATAAGAATCTCCTTGGCAACCTTAATTGCATTAACTGCACCACTTTTCATAATATCGTAGGTATCTATAAGAAGGACACAATTGTCCGGATATACCTGAGCATATGCCTTAAAGGCCTCATATTCATTATCAAAAAACTGTACCCAGCTATGAGCCATAGTGCCTATGGCAGGTATACCATATTTTTCATCGGCTATGGCAGTCGCTGTAGCATCCGCTCCTCCGATATATGCCGCCCTTGCTCCAAGGATGGCTGCATCATAGCTGTGAGCCCTTCTTGCGCCAAATTCCATAACAACAGAGCCCTCATCCTTAGCAGCCCGGCATATTCTTGACGCCTTTGTAGCTATAAGAGTCTGAAAATTAATAGTCAAAAGCAGCATAGTTTCAATAAGCTGTGCCTCAATCACCGGTGCAGTCACTGTGACAAGCGGTGTATTGGGATAACAGATTGTTCCCTCAGGAACTGCCTCTATAGTTCCCGTAAATTTAAAGTTTGTAAGATATTCCAGAAATCCCTCGGAAAAATCTCCTTTTTTTCTGAGATATTCTATGTCATCCTGATTAAAATGCATATTATTGATATATTCAATAAGCTGCTCTAACCCTGCTGCAATGGCAAATCCTCCATCCTCAGGATTTTTTCTGTAAAACATATCAAATACTACTACCTTATCCTTAAATCCTTTTTCATAATATCCGTTTGACATGGTAAGCTCATAGTAATCCATAAGCATTGTAAGATTTCGCATTACCCAAGTACCTCTCTTTCTATATCATGAGGCGTTTTTGCAAATTTAGAAGCGCCATGATTTATCAAAAATTCCTTATCCCTGAATCCCCACAGGACAGACATACAGTCTATCCCTGCATTTTTCGCTGTATCTATATCTACATCGGAATCACCGACATACAACGTACACTCCCTTGAGCTTCCAAGCTCCTTCATTGCCAGAAGGCAGGAATCAGGACTTGGTTTAGTGGAAAGCCCCGGCATATCGCCTATGGCAACATCTATATTGCTGAAAAATCTGTCTCTTAAGGCCAGCACACTACTGTGAATCTTATTTGACACAATCCCGGTTTTTATACCGTTATCCTTTAAGACTTTCACCAGCGTTGTAATTCCATCATAAGGCTTTGTATTATCCAGATTATGAAGAGCATAATATTCTTTGAAGCAGTCAAGAGTCTTTTCCGTATCTGAAGGTGAAATATCCTCCGGAACAGCCCGCTCAATGAGCTTTCTTATTCCATTTCCCACGAAACGCCGTACCTCGTCAATACTTCTTTCCGGGTAACCCATGATTTTCAGCGCATAATTAGTGCTGTCTGCTAAATCCTCCAGGGTATTTAACAATGTTCCGTCCAAATCAAAAATAACTGTATCGTATTTCATATATGCCTCCATGTATTTTTAATTTTGCCCAGCTAATTATAACACTTATTGTTATTATTTCCAACCTATTACCCATAAAGTTTTCTTCAAATTCATATGCATGAGGATGCTTAAATAATCAATAAAAATATTCTTGTAAAAGCATTGTTTTTCTTATATTATTAATATAAGTGAGTATTTAAGGAGGCCTGCAATGAAAGCCAGCAATCTTTCCCCTGATATAAAAAATGAACATACGTCATCCGTAAAAAAGAAAGGCTTTTCTATATCCTGGGAATTTATTATAACTATATCCATGTACTTTCTTTGTTTTGTTTGCCTTACATCAGGTATATTAAGTCTGATACATCCCGAATCAAAAATACTTAGAATTCTTTTTCCTGTATTTACATTTATATGCATAATTGAAATCATATTCAATGCCATCTCAAGAATCTATAATGCCAGAATCGGTAAAAGAAAAATACAAAATGCCATGGAACAGGCTGCCACAGCCAAGGAAGCCAGAAATATTTTTTTTGCCAATATAAGTCATGAGCTAAGAACACCCATCAATATTATCCAGGGAATGAATGAAATGATAATAAGGGAAAGCAATTCCCAAAGCATAAGCGAATATGCAAAAAATGTATCAATTGCCGGGAAAAATCTTGAGAGAATAGTTAATAATCTTATTATTTATTCCAGAATTACCACAGGATACTTTTCTCCCATTGAGCTGCAATTTGATCTTCTTGAATACCTTACCAACTATTGTAATCTCCTATGTAAGGAATCAAAACGTAACAATTTTACATTTAATCATTATACCGGAACCAATATTCCCAGGGACACTATAGGGGACAATTCCCTTTTGGGACAGCTGCTTGATAATCTTGTGTCAATACCTCTTCAGCTCTATAAAAATGCCACCGTTAACCTGACATTTTCATGGCTTGAAAAAGAGAATACCTACGGAGTCCTGTCAATACACATGGACAGCCCCGGCATACAGATTGATGAGAAAGCGCTTTACAGCCTTAACCATGACAACCTGAATACACAGATTAATAATTCCCACGGAGTAGATTTTAACCTGACTATATTGAAATGCATTGTTGATGTACTTGGAGGAATTCTTGACATTTCCAACACCTCAGGCAATGGCACGAATTTTTACATTGAGATTCCCTGCAAGGTCAGTGCAAAGCAGGCTATCTCAAAGCATATGTCATCCCAGTACAATAAATTTCCCTCCTTTACAGCTCCGGATGCCCGTATCCTTGTTGTTGATGACCATATACTTAATATTGAAGTAATCTTAACTCTTCTTAAGCGTACAAAAATAAAAATTGACTCGGCAACAAACGGTGATATGGCTATTGATTTGCTTAAGGAAAACCGATACCATCTTTTACTGCTGGATTATATGATGCCAGGTATGGATGGGATAAAGCTGTTCAAACGGATAAAGGAATTGTTTCCGGAAATTACAGATACCACTCCGGTATTTTGCCTTTCTGCCAGCACAAACGCAGAAATAAGGGAAAAAATTATTTCGACAGGCTTTAAGGATTTCATTCCTAAACCCATTGACGGAAAAATACTGGAAATGATTATAAAGGAGAATCTTCCCGGAGAGCTTATTATAGAAAATATTACAGGAATTAACAATGATATATATACACCTCAGCTTATAAATGACTTTGAACAGATTTTGTTAAAATATGACATTTATCTGTCGGAGGGCATGAAATATATGAGTGGTGATTTTGAACAATACTATACCGTTGCCTCACTTATATCCAAAAGGTATGAGAAAACTTTAAACAAGGTCATGGATTTATTCATGAAGGAAAACTACAAGGACTTAGGAATAGCCGTACATTCCCTTAAAGGAAATGCCCGCTTTATAGGGGCCACCTTCATGTACAATATATCAATGAGCATAGAAAAACGCTGTTCCGGAGAGCCTGAAACAGAATATATAAGGCTTGCTTTGCCATTGCTGCTTTATCAGTGGGAAAAAACTATAGGCGGACTCAGAATATTCCTAAATAAAGCAGATTCCATGAAGCTGTTTAAGGAGGAAAAAGCAACCGATGAGGTATTTGATTCGGATTATCTTGAACGTATAATGGAATACACTGACAATTTCCAACCTGAGCCTGCCTTAAAGCTTATTGAAAATATACTGAATCACAATCTTCCCTCAGACCAGATCAGGATGCTTAGAAATGCCGCTCAATGTCTTGAGGAATTGGAATATGATGATGCCATGAACATATTTAAGGAGATGATATTATGAACCAGCCCTTCCGGCTTATGATTATTGATGATGATACTGCCATGCTCAGATCTGTGGAAAATATTTTTATCCATCAGGGATATGAGGTAAGCCTCGCAAAATCAGGCATTCAGGCTGTCAATGCACTCAGCAAGGGGAATACACCCGACCTTGTGCTTTTAGATATTGCCATGCCTGAAATGGATGGATATGCAGTTTTTAAAGAAATAAAATCTATCCAGCCAAACGTACCCGTTATATTTTTAACAAGCATGGAAGACATGCAGGCTGAGCTTACCGCCCTTGAGCTTGGAGCCATAGATTACATAACAAAGCCCTTTGTAACAGATATTCTTGTTGCAAGAGTAAGAAATCATCTGGAAAATGCAAGAAAAATCCATATGGAGGCATCCCGGGCTGATACCATTAACGTACAGTTCAGTCAGAAAAAAATGGCTGAAATGTCCTCTATACTCACCGAAAGTGAATTTGAGGTAGGAAAAAGAATTGCCATTGGATATACAAATCAGGAAATAGCAAATGAACTCAATTTTTCTTACAACTATGTAAAGAAGCTGGCATATAGAATATTTGATAAACTAAATATCAACAAAAGAAACGAGCTGAGAGATTTTTTTATGAACTAATCTCTCAGCCCGTAAGGGTTTATTATTTTAACTCTGCATATTTCTCTTAGCTCTCATACGCAATGTAGGATCAAGTATCTTCTTACGTATTCTTATTGTCTTTGGTGTAATCTCCAAAAGCTCGTCTGTATCAATAAAGTCCAGTGCCTGCTCAAGACTTAATATCTTAGGCGGAGTAAGCTTTAATGCTTCATCTGAGCCGGATGCCCTGGTATTGGTAAGCTGCTTTTTCTTACATACATTTACCTCTATATCCTCTGAACGTCCACACTGTCCTACAACCATACCACCGTATACCTGAACACCGGGACCAATAAACAGTGTTCCTCTCTCCTGTGCATTAAACAATCCATAGGTTATAGACTCACCTGATTCAAAAGCAATAAGTGAACCCTGACTTCTATAATTCATATCTCCCTTATAAGGTGCATATCCGTCAAAAATAGTATTAAGTATACCATTTCCTTTTGTTGCTGTCATAAAATCTCCCCTAAAGCCTATAAGCCCTCTGGATGGAATAGAAAACTCAAGCCTGGTTGTACCATTTCCGGTAGGTGCCATGCCTTGCAGCTCACCCTTACGGTTGTTAAGCATATTAATAACCGTACCTGAAAATTCATCCGGAACATCGATTACAGCAATTTCAAACGGCTCAAGCTTCTTACCTTTTTCGTCCTCTTTGTATATTACCTCAGCCTTACTTACGGCAAATTCATATCCCTCTCTTCGCATATTTTCAATAAGAACCGAAAGATGCAGTTCACCACGGCCTGAAACCTTGAAGCTTTCTGTAGTATCTGTCTCCTCAACTCTGAGGGATACATCGGTATTAAGCTCTCTGAAAAGTCTGTCTCTCAAATGTCTTGAGGTTACATATTTTCCCTCTTTACCTGCCAAAGGAGAATCATTTACCATAAAATGCATGGCAATTGTAGGTTCAGATATTTTCTGAAAAGGAATCGGTTCCGGATTTTCAGGTGAACATATTGTATCTCCTATGTGCAAATCGGCAATACCCGAAATGGCAACTATGGAACCGATTTTTGCCTCATTAACCTCAACCTTGTTTAATCCCTCAAACTCATAAAGCTTACCAATCTTAACTTTAACCTTTTTTTCAGGCTCATGGGCATTTACAATGACAGCCTCCTGATTAAGTTTAACCATTCCGTTATCAACCTTACCTACGCCAATTCTGCCCACATATTCATTATAATCAATTGTACTGATAAGCACCTGGGTACCCGCATCCGGGTCGCCTGTCGGTGCAGGAATATGCTCTATTATTGTATCAAACAACGGCTTCATATCTGTTCCCGGTTCATCCGGTGAAAGAGATGCAACTCCCTCTTTTGCAGAAGCATATACAAACGGACAGTCAAGCTGTTTGTCATTGGCATCAAGCTCAAGTAAAAGTTCAAGAACCTCTTCCTCAACTTCACTCGGTCTGGCTTCAGGCCTGTCAATCTTATTGATACAGACGATAACATTAAGATCAAGCTCCAATGCCTTTTTCAGCACAAACTTAGTTTGTGGCATTGCCCCTTCAAAGGCATCCACTACCAGTATTACACCGTTAACCATCTTTAAAACACGCTCAACCTCTCCTCCGAAATCAGCATGACCCGGAGTATCTATGATATTAATCTTGGTATTTCCATAGGTTACGGCTGTATTTTTTGAAAGAATAGTGATTCCCCTTTCTCTCTCTATGTCATTGGAATCCATTACTCTCTCTGCAACCTCCTGATTTTCACGAAATACACCGCTTTGCTTAAGCAGCTCATCTACCAGAGTTGTCTTACCATGATCAACATGGGCAATAATAGCTACGTTTCTTATATCGTCTCTTGATATCTTCATAATATACCTCTTTTACACAATATAAATGCAATTCACCACAAGGTGAATTGCATTATTATTTTTAAAACTTTGTAATTGTAGCACAGTGGGTTTTACTTTTCAACAAAAAAATGCAAAAATCATGATATGCCCACCTGATATTACTAATTAAACAAATCAAGAACCTTGGACACTGTCTCTATCTTGCTGGCTGCATCATTCTTTGCCGCAGCAGAGCCTGTTCTTCCTGATGATGCATTCTGGCTCTGGTTTGTCTCTCCCGCTGAGCCGGCGTATTTTCCTATTACGGGAGCCATCCAGATTTTTCCTGTACCTCTGTATACATTTACAAGACCCTCTCCCGACACAGCGGATCCGAGAAGACTCTTGCCTGACTTTTCTACTGTGAACTCAAGACTTCCTGACCATGCAACAGCCATATTACCATCTATTTTCATTACATCATTGGTAAGATTAATTTCAAAGAGCTCCTCCATAGGGACAATACTCTCTAAGGCAAAAACACCATTTCCGTTAAGACTGAGATTGAACAGCCCCTCTCTTCCAAACACAGCCGAGCTTACGTTACTTCTGGCAACTACCTTCTGTTGCACGGTATTATCGCAGGCAAGGAAAAGTCCATCGTCAAGGACAATGCTTCCTCCCCAGGCAGACAAGTCACTGAGCAGAATATGTCTGTATGTAGGCTCCAGCATGACCTGACCATACCCTTCATATATAGGCTTTACGGCCGATTCGCCTGTAACGGCTCCCTTTACTGCCTTTCCAAGGAAATTGCCGATTCCCTTGACACCTGATGACATCTGCACATTACCACTCATCCATTGCATTGCTCCGGCCTGAATAGTATATCCGTTACCGTTAAGATTAAGCAGCAACTGTCTTTTGTTAATATTCATCTGAGCACAGTAATATTCCATCTTGGAGCTTGATGGCAACACACTCATATCCCTGACATATTCAACAACCTGCATACCGCCGAGCTGTGACTTAACCTTCATATTCTCTGTGTTTAATAAATTACTATATACCATAATACCTGCACCTCCTTATGCTGTCGGAGCCATAAGAATGGTTCCTGTACCACGGTATACATTTACAAGTCCCTCACCTGATACAGCCGATCCAAGGAGACTCTTTCCTGATTTTTCAACTGTAAAATCAAGGCTTCCTGACCATGCAATAGCCATATTACCATCTATCTTTACTACATCATCCTGAAGATTAAACTGGATTAATTCCTGCTGCGGAACAGGGCTTTCCAGAACTGCAATACCCTGACCGGTAAGCATTGTGTTAAACAATCCTTCTCCTCCAAATACAGCAGAGCTCACATTACTTCTTGCAGTAACCTTAAGCTGCACTGTGCTGTCACAGGCAAGGAAAAGTCCATCATCAAGAACAATTGATCCCCACTGGGCAACATCAACCATAATTATATGCTTATATGTAGGCTCAAGCATAAGAAGACCCTGACCTGAATATTCCGGCTTAACCGCAGATTCTCCGGTAACAGCTCCCTTTATAGCCTTGCCAAGGAAATTGCCTACGCCTTTAACGCCTGAGGACATCTGTACATTTCCCAGCATCCATTGCATTTCTCCTGCCTGGATAGTACATCCTGTATTATTGAGCTCTACCAGCACCTGTCTTTTTCTTACATTCATGGCTGATGAAAAATAGGCAGTCTCTGCTACATATGGAGAAACCGACAAATCCTTCTCATGTTCGAATACCTTGTACTGACCCAACTGGTTAATACATTTCATATTATTATTGTCATAAAAATTGTTTAACTGAAACATAATTTCCTCCCTGAATAAAATTTGTATTTCAAACAGAATTACACTTCATATTATACCACTAAAAAATCATTATTTCACTATATTTTTACACTTATCTTCCTCAATTTACCGGCTTCATTCAGTGGGCAAACTGGGAATTATACAGATTATAATAAAATCCTCTTTGCTCTAGCAGCTCATTATGAGAGCCCTGTTCAATTATATCCCCATCCTTCATTACAAGGATAACATCTGCTCCCTTTATGGTTGACAGCCTGTGGGCAACTATAAAGCTTGTCCTCCCCTCCATCATCTTATTAAATGCCTTTTGAATCCTTATCTCCGTCATGGTATCTATAGAAGACGTAGCCTCATCAAGAATAAGCATTGGTGGCATCAAAAGCATAACCCTTGTAATACAAAGAAGCTGCTTCTGACCCTGGGAAAGACTTCCTCCGTCCTCTGCTATAAAGGTATCGTATCCCTTAGGAAGACGTTTGATAAAGCTGTGGGCATGAGCCTTTTTTGCCGCCTCTATAATCTGTTCCTCAGTAGCATCAGGATTTCCATATGCTATATTCTCCTTTATGGTTCCTGCCTTAAGCCAGGTTTCCTGCAATACCATACCATAATGCTCTCTCAGACTTTTTCTGGTTATATCTCTTATGTCAATTCCGTCTATTTTGATTGACCCCTTATTAACATCATAAAATCTCATAAGAAGATTAATAAGCGTACTTTTACCGCATCCCGTAGGTCCTACAATTGCCACTCTCATCCCCGGCTTCACCTTAAGATTAAGCTTACGGATTAGTTCCTTATCAGGCACATATGAGAATGCAACGTCATCAATGGTAATTTCACCCTTAACATTATCAAGACATACTCCGTTATCATCTGATATCTCCGGCTTTTCATCTATAAGTTCAAATACACGGCCTGCACAGGCAAGAGCATTCTGAAGCTCAGTAATGACATTGGATATTTCATTGAACGGCTTTGTATATTGGTTCGCATAGCTCAAAAAGCAGGTAAGCTGACCTACGCTGAGTTTACCGGCAATAGAATACAGAGCGCCCATAATTCCTACGACAGTATAAACAACGCTGTTTACAAATCTTGTACATGGATTGGTTAAAGATGAATAAAAGGTTGCCCTCATGCTGTCCTTTTCCAGAGCATTGTTAATATCTTCAAATCTGTCCAATGCCCTGTCCTCGTATCCAAAGGCCTGGACCACCTTCTGCTGTCCGATCATTTCATCCACCAGAGATGTAAGATTACCACGGGATTCAGACTGTCGCTGAAAAAGCCTAAAGGTTCTCTTTGCAATAAAGGATGCAACAAACAGTGAAATAGGCGTAAGCACCACAACAGCAACAGCTACAGGGGCATATATATATATCATAAAGCCCAGAGTGCCAAGTATAGTTACAATACCCGTAAATAACTGGGTAAAGCCCATTAATAATCCATCTGCAAACTGGTCTATATCCGATACAATACGGCTTACAATATCTCCATGCTGATGAGAATCCACATATGAAAGCGGAAGCTTCTCAAGATGATTAAATGCCTCTATTCTTATATCCCGTACAACACTGTAGGTTATATGATTATTAAGTACATTCATAATCCACTGGGTCACCGATGTAACAATTAAAGCCAGTATAAATAACCATATATATTTCTTAAGCTTATCAAAATCAACCTGTCCCGGTCCGATAAGCTCATCGATGGCTTTTCCTGTAAGAATAGGTCCTATTAAGGTTGCTACAACAGAAGCCAGGGCACAGACAAAGGAAAGGATAACAAAAAACATATATTTTTTTATATATCCTATTACTCTTCCTATATTCTTTTTTCCTTTTTTGCCACTTACTCTACTCATGGTCTGTTTCCTCCTCTCTTGTCTGAGATGAACAAATTTCCCTGTATAATTCGCAATTTTCAAGCAGTTCCTCATGAGTTCCCATCCCGGCTATCTTTCCATCCTCAAGAACAATTATTTTATCGGCATACATAATTGAGGATGATCTCTGGGATACAATGAAAACTGTCATATTATCAGTTTTTTCCTTAATTGACATACGAAGTGATGCATCTGTGGCATAATCAAGTGCTGAGGAGCTGTCATCCAATATAAGTATTTCGGGCCTTTTTACCAGAGCTCTCGCTATTGTAAGTCTCTGCTTCTGTCCTCCTGACAGATTTTTCGCACCCTGATTCAGAACAAAGCCTGTTTTTCCCTCCTTGGAATCTACAAACTCCTTTGCCTGGGCAATTTCCAATGCTTCATCTATATCCTTATCTGTGGCATCCGGCTTGCCCCATTTTATATTATCTTTTATGGTTCCCGAAAAAAGCACTGCCTTCTGTGGAACAATTCCAATCTTGTCCCTCAGCTGTTCCTTTGGATACTCTTTTATATCAATACCATCAATCAGGATATTTCCACTGGTACAGTCATAAAATCTGGGTATAAGATTAACAAACGACGATTTACCCGAGCCTGTTCCTCCTATTATACCTATGGTTTCACCTGCATTAACAGTAAGATTAATACCCTCTATCGAATTTTCCTTTGCTTCACTGTAACAAAGTCCTGCATTATTAAACCGGATTTTCGGTGCTCCGGGAACCGGAACAATCCTCTCAGACTTATAGAGCTGAGAGGATTTCATATCAAAAATCGAAGAAAGTCTGTTGGCACAGGCAACAGCCTTGGTCTCAATAATAATAAGATTTGCCAGCTTTACCAGTTCAACAAGAATCTGGGACATATAATTTACCAGAGCATATACCTCACCTTGCATGAGGATTCCATCATCGACCCTGCCGGCACCCTTCCATACAAGAAGAGCAATAGAAAGATTCACTACCGCATAGGTAAGAGGATTAAGAAATGTTGATATACCACCTACAATGAGCTGCCAGCCGGTAAGACTTTCTGTAGCCTCGGCAAATTCCTTTTTTTCATACTCCTCCTGACCAAAGGCCCTTATAACCCTGGCACCGGAAAGATTTTCCCTGGTCTTAAGCAACACTCTGTCAAGCTTACCCTGAACCTTCCTGTACAGTGGAATGGATACCAGCATAATTCCAAAGACAATAACAATAAGCACAGGAAGTGTAATAAGAAATACCCTGGCAGATTCAGTATCCACAGTAAAAGCCATAATTGTTGCTCCGAAAACTATAAACGGAGATCTCATAAAAAGTCTTAAAAACATATTTATTCCTGTCTGTACCTGATTTACATCACTTGTCATCCGGGTAATTAACGTGGATGTACCAAGCTTGTCAATTTCAGTATAAGAAAGACTTTCAATATGCTTAAACAAATCATACCTTAATTCTTTTCCGATTCCCATGGCTGTTTTAGCTGAAAAATACTGGGCAGTAACAGAACAGCCTAAGCCTATAAGTCCAAGAATCACCATAACAGCCGCCATCTTTAATATATAAGGCTTATCATTATTTTTTATACCATTATCAATTATTGCTGCCATAACAAGAGGCACCAGAAGTTCAAAGCCTGCCTCAAGCATCTTGAATAGTGGTGCCAATATAGCCTTTCCCCTGTAGTTTTTAAAATATTTCATCAATTGTTTCATAGCTTTCCCCTTTATATATTTCATTAAGTTGTAATTATATACAAAAATAATTGTTATTCCTTAACCTGATTATTATAATCAGCACATTTTTTTGTTGACCTTATATATTTTTTACACTAAACTATAATAATATGATTAGGTAATTTTTTCAAGGATTTACTCTTAAGAAAAGATTTTTATTACACCCTTACCGGATTTGTGAACTAATTATAATATTTGAAAGACGAGGATATAATATGAGTGATTTTTTAGAAAACGATGAATTTGAAGATGCAACCATTGATATGACTCTTGAGGACGGAACCAGGCTTTCCTGTGACATAGTTGCAATTTTTCCTGTAGGTGAAAGGGATTATATAGCCCTCCTTCCCAATAAGCCGGTTGAGGGATATGACGAAAACGAAGTTTTCCTATACAGATTTAAGGAGCTTAACGGTGAAGATATTGACCTTTCCCAGATTGAATCTGAGGAAGAATATGAGGCAGTAGCAGATGCCTTTGACGAGCTTCTGGACGAAGAGGAATTTAATGAAATGTCCGGTGAGTAGTTTTTCCATCTTACAAATATTTCTCCCCTTAACAATCACACTATTGTATGAGCATTAAGGGGAGCTTTTTAATATAACCACAAAAAATTATTATCTGTACTGATAAAATCCACATTATTAATAAATACAATATTTTCAATACCGTTTTCCCTTGCCAGGCTGCTTATACTATTATGATAATATCTAAGATCCACAACAATTATTTCACTGTAATTATCTGCCAGAAGAGGAAGAAGTGAATGTGCATATGAATCCTTTACAACAAGAAGCTTCCCTTTGTCTGAGGTTACACTGTTTCCTGTTATCCTCAATATAGAATGGTTTCCGTCAAGATATACCGTATACTTATCCTTTTTATCCAGATTGTCCATATTATACAGGCTGTCTGAAATCACCCCTGTATCAAGATACTCTACATTATATTTCCCTCTTTTATTGTTGTACAGCCATATCTCATCTGGTTCCTGATTAAAGACAGGAGCATTGGAATAAAGTGTTCCGAGAAATTCATTGCTTCCCATGGAAATATCATAATCCGACAACGGTGTAGCCGGTATATCAAGAGCCTTACAAAGCTCCTTATATCCGATATAAGCTCCCTTCATTGTCCAATGATGATCTGTTTTGTAATAAATATAATCCTGCTTTTCTTTCATAAGCTCCCGGCTGCAGTCGGCAAGCCTTATATCCGGAGAAATATTATCCTTAATATAATCCAAAACCTTACCCTGATTATAACATTCTCCATATCGGGGAAGCATATCAGCATAAATATAACAGGCATTCGGAGCAATCAGCCAGGTAATATTAAAATCAGGATTATTATATGCAAATTCATTCATATATTCCAAATTGGTATAAAGCTGGTCATCCGGCTTATCATATTGCCTTATAAGCATATTGTCCTTTGCAAAAAAAGTTTTGTTTATAAGGCTTTGTCCCTCTACTTTGTTAAAAGCAACCTTTATTTTTACAAGAGAATCCTTAAATATTATCTGATCACTCATATATGTCTCAAATTCATCGGAAAAATCACCGGACAAAATGCTTTTAGCCGATGGCTTAGGAAGTGTTGCCAGCTCACGGTTTTCCATTTGCGAAAAGGCTCTGTCCCTGTATATTATGCCTCCTATGGCAAACACAGCAATATACAATATAAACATAATTGATATTATCCTATTTTTCACAGTACCAACCTCCTCTAGAACCTGAAATACAAAAACGGATTGAAGGCATTACTTGCAAGAAATGCCGTTGATAAAAGTAAAACAATAAACACAAGCACAATCTCCAGTCCATTTTTAACCCTGTTGCTTTCTGATTTTTTCCAAAGCTTTGCCGGTATAGGTGTAGCTCCGATGAAGGCAATAAGAAAGAACAAACCATAGGAAACGATATTAAACTTTGCAGCATCATTAATTATTCCAAGTCCTCCAAAGCCAAACATGTCACCAATAACCCTTCCAAGCTTTCCTATATCCTCATAGGCAAAAATCACCCAGCCAAGATTAATAAAAAACAGGGCATATATCCTGGCAAAAAACGGAGGAATTCTGTCAAGTATCTTCTTAAGCCCCAATTTTTCTATCATAAGCAGCACAAAGTAATACAGGCCCCACAATATATAATTCCAGGCAGCTCCGTGCCAGAGTCCGGTAAGGAACCATACCACAAATATATTTCTGACCGTTTTAAACCACCCACATCTGTTTCCTCCAAGAGGAATATATACATAATCCTTAAACCACGTGCTAAGGGAAATATGCCACCTTCTCCAGAATTCCGTAATACTCCTTGACACATACGGATAATTGAAATTCTCAAGAAAATCAAATCCAAACATTTTTCCAAGACCGATTGCCATATCGGAATATCCTGAAAAATCAAAATAGATTCTTAAAGAAAAGGCAATGGAACATATCCATGCAAGTACAACGGAATTATCCTCCGGCAAAGTCTTTGACAGATTCTCAAAAATTTCACTGGCTGTATTGGCAATAAGCACCTTCTTTCCGAGACCGATAACAAATCTCCTGACACCCTCCCCAAAATAATCCATGCTTTCAGATCTGTCCTCAAGCTGCTCGGCCACCGTCTCATATCTTACGATAGGGCCTGCAATGAGCTGTGGAAAAAGGGTAATATATGCCCCCAGATTAATTATATTTTTTTGTACCTTTGCCTTTCTTGTGTATACATCAATAACATAAGATAGAATCTGAAAGGTGTAAAAGGATATTCCTATAGGCAATGCTACAGATATTACCTTGACGGAAAGACCTGGTATTCTTCTTAGATTTTCCGTTACAAAGCCAATATATTTAAAATAGAACAAAAGACCTATATTAACAACTACATCAATAAAAAGGCATAATCTCGCAAGTTTCTTTCTATTTTTGTTCAAAAATGCATCAACCAGAATTCCGGCTGCATAGCCAAATGCTATGGAGCAGATCATAATAATTATATATCTCGGCTCTCCCCAGGCATAAAACAGCAGACTGAATATAAGCAGGACAAAATTTCTTACCTTCGCAGGGCTGATATAATATGCCAGAAGAACCATCGGCAAAAAGCAAAATAAAAATGTTATACTGGAAAAAACCATCTTCTAAACCTCTCAATTATTCAAAGCAGATTTTGCATCCAGGACAAATCTGCTCTTTTTTTTCGTTTTACCCGACATTGTATCAGGAGAAAAAATGTAGAGCTCATGTCTTGCCCTGGTCATGGCCACATAAAACATTCTTCTCTCCTCTTCAATCTCCACAGGACTTTTTGCCTTCCTGTAGGGAGTAATATCCTCAACGGCATCAATAATATAAACCACATCATATTCAAGTCCCTTTGAGCTGTGCATGGTAACAAGATTAACACCTGCTTTTGAATTGTTATCTGTCTGCTGTGATTTTATAAGCTCAGAATATTTTTCGATAAACAAGAACATTTCTCCAAAGCTTGTCATATCCACAAGCATAGACTGAAATTCATCAAGAATATCAAAAAATTCACCATAATCCAACTGTCTGTACTCTGAATATTCTTTAATATAATTATCATACCCTATTGCATTGCGAATAAAATTCAAAGCTGCATAAGGATGCATTTTTCTTATAAGCTTCATGTCCATAACGAGCTTATCGAGCCTGTCTACGGCATAATCCCTGTCTTGCAGTCTGTACCTCAGCTTATCGTAGTCTACCGGATCCTCAATCAAATCATTTCGGCTGATATATCTTCCGGGTTTATTGATTATTCCAAGCAGGGTTTTCCTTGAATTGTCACCCATGGCCATTTTCATATAATCCAAAACATTTCTTATTACAAAATGAGTAAATAAGTTAGGAAGCATATCCTTTATTGTATATGGAACATTAAACTGATTAAGCTTATATATAAGTCTTCTGGGCTGTATGTTAGTTCTATATATTACTGCCTGTTTCTCATAGGGGATTCCCCTGTCATAATTAGCTCTTATAAATCTTACAACATCGTTATTCTCATCTTCAATGCTTTTGGGTGACAGAAAAATCACCCTGCCATTTTCCTTGCTGGCCGAAAAAAGCCTTTTTTCAAACCTCTTATGATTCTTTTTTATAACACCATCGGAAGCTATGGTTATAAGCCTGTCACATCTGTAATTTTCCCCCAGGTAAACCAGCTTAGTGTTGTGAAAATCCCTTGTGAACCGGTGCATAATCTCCGGCTTTGCACCACGAAAGCCATACACCGACTGATCATCATCTCCCACCACAAAGCCGTTATTATCCGGTGCCATAAGCAGCTTCAAAATCTCGTATTGTATCCTGTTACAGTCCTGAAATTCATCCACCATAATATATCTGAAAATTCTATGACACATATTGAGAATATCCTGTCTCTGGGTAAGAAGCTCATAACATATTACCATCATATCGTCAAAATCAATTTTTCGCCTGCTTCTCAACTCCCGGTTATATTCCTTATAGAGTCTTCTGAATTCTGCTTCAGGCATATCATGACTATAATAATTATCAATATCAAGCATATCACATTTGACCAGACTTATCTGGGAGAATACACTGTTTATTATATCCTCTCTATTTTCATAACCCAGTGACATTTCTGTAAAAAGGTGTTCCATCACGGATTTTCTTTCACCTTCAGTAATAACACAGCTGTTATCAAGCTTATATGCAGTTTTAATAATCCAGAAAAAAACAGAATGAAAGGTCCCGAATCGCACAGGAATTTTCTCTTTGCCCATACAAATTTTGAACCTTTTCTCCATCTCCGAGGAGGCGGCTCTGGTAAAGGAAATTACCAGAATTTCTTCGGGATTGACACCTTCATCTATCAAATGCTTAATCCGTCTTGTTATAACTGTAGTTTTCCCTGAGCCGGGGCCGGCAATAACCATGCATGGTCCACCCATGTGATTTACGGCATTATTCTGTGACTCACTGAATTTCTTTATCAATACAGTCCTCCTTACGGGTAAATAAAATCATAAAGGGACCTACGCATACAAATGCGACAGTCCCTTAAAGAATCAGCTAAATATTAGTTTGCACCACAGCACTTCTTATATTTCTTTCCACTTCCGCATGGGCATGGATCGTTACGTCCAACCTTAGGTGGCTTAACAACTGTCTTTGATGATTTTTCAATCTTATACAGTTCCTTTCTTCTCTCCTCTTTAATAAGAGAATCCCACTGCGGAAGTGTATACAGCCACTCCGCATTGCAGCCTACCATATTCATGTAAAGCTTTTCCGGATCATATTCAAGAGATACCTGGGAATCCTCCTCAAGGTCATCTACATTATTAGGCTTAACCAGACTCTCTTCTATTCCATCAAGGAAGCCAATCATTAATTCAACTGAAATTCCAAATAAATCTGCCAGCTCCTTAACTGTTCCTCCGATAACCTCCTTTGGATTACTGAGGATCTTTTCATATATTGATTTTTCCTTCTGGAAATAATCAAGCCAGAATTCCTTGCCTTCGGGGGTTCTGTCATCAAGACCATATGCGTGGTCACGCCATTCCTTCAATAAACTCATACTAATAATCTCCTGTAAAAAACATGTATAATTTAATTCATGCAGAATTAAAACTAAGTGTCAGTATATCAGAATATAATACATTTTTCAATCATTTTCGTTCTTTTTATTTTTGCCATTTGCTCCACTCTTTTCTTTGGTATCTTCACTGCTGATATTAAAAAGAATTCTGCCTATAAAGAGAATTGCATATATAAAAACAGGAAATACAATGCACATAAAAAGACATCCGTAAAAGTATTTGCTGCCGGTTATCCCTGTGATTAGTGTGGCAATTATTGAAATTCCTATTATAGCAAGACATCCCACAGCCATTATTCTGGAATATTTCATTCCGGATATTTTTTTCTTATATTCTTCTTCCCTGTTTTCCTTCACTATGCCATTCTCCGTTTCTGTTATTATAATCTGTCATCAGCCAAATACAAAAGCCCACTACAGAGCCTTTCATGACATGGCTTACCGGTTATTCATGCCTTAAAGCATCTATAGGATTCATATTAGCAGCCTTTACTGATGGAAGCAAACCGAAAATTACTCCGATAACCATAGAAAATACTACCGATATAATTATTGCAGACCCGCTTATTGCTACAGGAACGGATGCAATATCAGATATAATATATGCCAGTCCTATACCTGTACCTACTCCCAGAATTCCCCCAAGACTTGTAAGCACTGCCGCCTCAGTAAGAAACTGTCCGAGAATAGCTTTCTTTCTGGCGCCTAATGCTTTCTTAAGTCCAATCTCCTTAGTCCTCTCCGTAACAGAAACAAGCATTATATTCATAACACCTATACCACCTACCAAAAGAGAGATACTTGCTATCCAGATAAGCTGCTTACTTGTAGAGGAACTTATATCCATCATAGCCTTGGCTTTTTCCAAAAGGTCCTCGCTCTTATACTTATATGGTTTAGTTCCTTCTGAATCCTGATATGTTATCATATCATTCAACAGCTCTGTGGTTTTTTTACCCGCATTGGTCATGTCGTCAGTACTTTTTGCCCTGATTACAATGTTGTAAGGCTCATCAAAACAAAACAAAACAGGCCACGCAGTATGAGGTACAAAAAGCTTTCCCCCCGCATCATCATAATAGTATGTATACCAGTCATTGATGTTTTCAACGGTAGGTGAAAATTCCTGAGTCTTATCCACAACACCGACAACGGTATACACATCTCCATTAAGCTCCACAGACTTATTAATCGGATTTTCATTTTCAAAAAGTGACTTCGCCGCAACTTTGTCAAGAATAACATATTTTCTGTTGTTAATAAAGTCTTTCTGTACAAATCCTCTGCCCTGGGTTATTACATATCCCTCTACATCAAGATAATTCTCATCGATGCCAAGCACAGAGTTTCCTTCAAGAAGGTTAGATTTGTATCTTATTTCATTGCAATATCCATTCCTATATGCTGCAACAGCTTCAACCTCAGAAATCTCTAATATCTCTTCTTTTATTTTGCTGTCTATCATGGGAATACCTTCAGGAGTCTGGCCATTTCCGGTTGTATATTCCCAATCAGAATCATAGAGCCGTATATCCACCAGGTTATCACCCGAACCTACCAGATTATCCTTAATCTCATCGTTGGTTCCCTTGATTGTTGAAACTATTGCTATTATAGCTGCTATACCAATAATTATACCCAGCATAGTCAGAAAAGAACGCATCTTATGTGACCATATTCCTTGAAATGACAATCTAATATTTTCTATCATATTTTCAGGTTCCTTTCTTAATAATACAAATCATCCATTCTTCCTTCTGTGGTCTTTGCCCCCTCAACGGCATCCTTTGCGTAAGGGAAAGCCACCTTATCATCTATCGCAATACCTGAATATATCTTGATACTACTGCAATATTGAATCTTTCCGGTAATTACATATGCCTTTTCTAAAACTCCATTATTATCCTTCATAACATAATATCTTCCATTTTCCTCCATAACAAAAGGCAACGGAAGATAAAAATAATCGTTGGAGGTATCCCCTCCTGTAAGTGTTACTTCCATTCCCATACCGGGAGTAAGTCCCTCTCCGTCCTCTACAGTAATTATAATAGGATAGCTGGACTGACTTCCGGAATTGTATCCTGAATCAGTAGGAGTTGTAAGTATCTCTTTGATTGTTCCCTGATAAAACATTCCGTTATCATAGCAATTTATATCAACTGTATCTCCAGGGGAAACCTTGTCAAGAGACAGCTCACTTATACTCGATACAACTGTACAGCCCTTTTCACCTGATATTACCAGAAGTGGTTTTGATTCAAGCAAAGCCTCATCTTCGGTTATAAGTGAGCTTACTACTCCATCAAAATCAGCAACCACCTCTCCATTCTGATTCCGGTATTCCATCATTTCAAGATCAGCCTGCTCAATCTCATAATCTATTTTAAGCTTCTTTATTTCTGCTTCCTTTTCTTTAATTGCCTTTTCCAGCTCTGCTTTTGTATAAGATACATCCGAATCACCGTTTTCTATATCCTCCGGCTTTGATTCCGGCTTTACTTCCGGCTTTGCATCCAACGGGCTGGCAGGCTCCTCTGTTGACGGTTCCTCAGGGATATCCTCAACAGGTGTAATCTTCTTTAACTCCTCAAGCTCTCTCTCTGCAACAACAACGGCTGCTCTTGCTATTTCCACATCAGCCTTTTTCATATCAAGCTCCAGCTTCTGTGCTGTTGTGTCATATACAAGAAGGACATCTCCGGCCTTAACCTCCTGTCCCTGGATAACATTTATACTGTCAATCTTCTGGCTTTGAGACAAATATACATTCTGTGTCATTCCTGCTTCCACATAACCATACATGTACTGATCATATTCATATCCATATTCCATTATATCGGAAACATTATATACCTTAACAGATTTTTTATCCTTGTTTCTATTCTTAATAAGCATCAGGATTCCTGTAACAGCAACAATTACAACAACAATTACAGAGGAAATAATTATAAGGCGCTTTTTTTTACTCATCACCAGTCACCCCCTGCCCATTTTCCTTTGATGATTCCCGGTCCTTTTTCATATCGGCCATATATTGAATTGCAACCTCAGGATCGGCAGAATCATCTGTTATCTGTCCATCCACAAGCCTTATTATGCGATCTGCATGAGCTGCAATCTCATCTGAGTGGGTAATCATAACTATGGTAACCCCTTGATTATGTAGCTCATTGAACAAATCCATAATCTGTATTCCGGATTTTGAATCCAGGGCACCTGTAGGTTCATCAGCAAGAAGAATCTTCGGACTGTTAACCATAGCCCTGGCTATTGCAACTCTTTGCTTTTGCCCTCCTGAAAGCTGTGTAGGCTTGAAATTCACTCTGTCAGCCAGCCCAACCATATCGAGAGCATTAAGGCAAAGCTCTCTTCGTTCTTTCTTTGGAATCCCTGCATATTGCAAAGGCAGAGCAACATTGTCCACAGCACTTTGTCTTGGCATAAGATTAAAGGTCTGAAAAACAAAGCCAATACTTTTGTTTCTGATATATGAAAGCTCCTTGTCCTTATATTCTGATATGTCCTCCCCGTCAAGAAGATAGGTTCCTGAATTCGCCTTATCAAGACAGCCGATAATATTCATCAACGTTGATTTTCCTGAGCCTGAGGGGCCCATTATAGCTACATATTCACCCTCATTAACAGCAAGATTAATATTTTTCAAAACCGGCACATACATATTTCCCTGGACATATGCTTTATATACATTTTTTAATTCCAGTATCATTAATATGCCTCCTCATTATTTGTTTCCGCTCCGGAATTGTTATATACATCCACATCTTCACTCTCAGGGAATACTTCCTCTCCCTCAGGATATACTTCCTCTCCTTCAGGATATATTTCCTCCTTAGGATATATATCTTCTCCGTCAGGAAAATCAATATTGCTGTCATCATCCGGTAAAGAATTATCTATTACATCTTCATAATTATGAGTTGTTTTTGTGCCTTCTTTCAGATTATCCTCCGGAAATGCGATATAATCATCCTCTGAAATACCTGACAATATCTCATAGGTACACATCTCTTCATCATATTCTCCAAGCTCAACCGTGCGTCTTTCCAATTTTCCGTTATTTTCTGCCCATACATATGGAGCATTTCTATCCTGGACAATGTAATAATCGGCAAGCCACAGTCCTTCCTTGATTTCTCCCTGTCCATAATCAAGCTCAACATATACATGCTGTCCCAGCATAATATCCTTTGATGAATCAAGGGCTATATAAACCGGATACTTAGTTGCCTGTGTTCCTCCCGAATAGTAATAATCATTGCTGCCCTGATTTGCATTTTCAGTATCAATCTTTGTAACCTTGCCATACCATACCTTGCTTTCATCTACTCTCGAATAGATAACAACTCTGGCTCCAACCGAAAACGCACCTACACTGTATTCACTTACAGAAGCCTTTATCTTATATTCTCCCATATCCATAATTGATATAAAATGAGAAGGTGTATTGCCATAATCCCCATAGCTATCCGGGCTGCCGGTGCCATTATTAATTTCCTTTATTATGCCATCCATAGGAGAAACAACAATTGCATTTTCTATGGCAGTTTTTTGTCTGTCAATCTCAAGCTGCTTTGCACTTGCATTATAGTTTTCCTGGTTTACCTGTGCCTGAAGGCTCTGAATCTGGCTTGTGTACTCAATTTTGTGATTTTCATCCACCTGCTTTTTTTCTTCATTTAAAGAAGCAATCTGTGAATTCAGGGTGGAAATATTATTGTTAATACTGCTAAGCTCAAGTTCAAGCTGCTTTTGCTTTAAACTCATTTCGTCAGTATCATACGCAAACAATTTGTCACCTTTTTTAACCTCATCCCCGACACTCACATATATTTCCTTAACAGTCCTGTCATCTGCCTTATCAACTCCCTGGGTTTCCTGTGTTTCCACCACACCCATAAAGCGGTCCCCTACCGCATATCCGGAGCCTGTTATATCCGAAACAGAGGTGACATACACAACAAGATTGTCTGTATCCTTATCTGATTTTTTACAAAATAATACAACGGCTGCAATAATAGCTGCCAAAATCAACACGATACCTGTAATAATTAATATCTTCTTTTTTTTCATTAATTCCGACCTCCTATATGCAAAATTATCTCAAACTTTAATTTAAAAATCTACTGTAAAACACTTTAAGATTTTATTAATTTGTATCATTGTTTTTAATTTTTTTTAACCATTCCCTGATGTCATTTTCATATCCGATATTGCCGGGCTTGTAAAACCTTTCTCCGACAAGCTTATCAGGCAAATACTGCTGCTCCACATAATGATTTGGGTAATCGTGGGCATACTTGTAACCAACACTCCCCAAATTAGCCGCACCGCTATAATGAGCATCCCTTAGATGATTCGGAACCGGGCAGTCTCCTACATTTTTCACCCTGTCCATGGCATCAAAAATAGCATTGACAATTGCATTGCTCTTAGGGGCACAGGCAACATATATTGCAGCGTGGGCAAGTATAATCTGTGCTTCCGGCATGCCTACACGTTCAACTGCCTGGGCACAGCCGGCCGCTACAACTATAGCCTGGGGATCTGCATTTCCCACATCCTCACAGGCACATATCATAATCCTTCTTGCAATAAAAGTAACACTTTCTCCGCCATACAGCATCTTGGCAAGGTAATAAACCGCTCCATCAGGATCTGAGCCCCTCATGCTTTTTATAAAAGCGGAAATTATATCGTAATGATTATCCCCATTTTTTTCATATTTTATGGAACGCCTTTGTATGCATTCCTCCGCCACCTTAAGATCAATCACTATTTTTCCTGTTTTTTCATCTCTTGGGGTGGATAAGATTCCAAGCTCAACTGCATTCAGCGCACGCCGTGCATCACCCTCCGACAAATCTGCCAGAAATTCTACAGCCTCCGGTGTAATCCGGACATCATAGGAGCCCATACCCTTTTCCACATCCGTAACGGCCCTTTTAATAAGCATTGCTATATTTTCTTTTGTCAGTGGCTTTAGCTGAAATATTGAAGACCTTGAAATAAGAGCCTTATTTACCTCAAAATACGGATTTTCAGTAGTAGCACCGATTAATATAACCGTACCATCTTCCACAAAGGGGAGAAGGTAATCCTGTTGTGCCTTATTAAATCTATGAATCTCATCAATAAACAATATGGTCTTTTTGCCATACATTCCCCGGGCATCCTTTGCCTTTTCCACAGCCTCCTCAATATCCTTTTTCCCCGAGGTTGTAGCATTAAGCTCACAAAAAATCGCACTTGTAGTATTGGCAATAACCATGGCAAGAGTTGTTTTTCCTGTTCCGGGAGGTCCGTACAGAATAATAGAGCTTAGCTTATCTGCCTTAATTGCCCTATATAAAAGCTTATCCTTCCCAAGAATATGCTCCTGTCCTACTACCTCATCTATAGAAGTAGGGCGAAGCCTCTTTGCAAGAGGTGATTCGCCCTTCATGTTATTTTCACGCATATAATCAAACAAATCCATATTATTATACCTTATATATTAATCTATGATAAACCCAAATTCTTTATAACCGCATCAAATTTCATAATATCTATAGGCTTACATATATATTCCTCATAATCGTCACTTGCATAATTGGAATCAAAGCCCTCATCCAACGCACTGATCATAATCACCTTACAGCGGGAGTCCCTTGCAAGTCCCAGCTTACGCTCTGCGTCCCTTATAGAGGCCAGTGCCTTGTAACCGTCTATCTTAGGCATCATAATATCCATGCAAATCAAATCAAATCTTTCGTTATTATTAACTGCATTGACGAACTCATCTACAGCAGCAATTCCGTCTCTTGCTACTACAACCTCACCATATTTGGAAAGAAGCTTCTGCATAAACTTTCCGCTTGCTACATCATCCTCTGCTACTAAAACCTTCATAATAAACCTCCTACTCCTGATACTTTAATGATTTTAACCATTTGTTAAGATTGTCCATAATTTCCTGCTTGAACGTTTTTTTGTGATATTTTATTCTTCTGCTTAATATATAAGACATGGTAACCCCCGAAGCCATATTGGCAAGCTCTTCGGAAGTGAATGTATCAACTATTTCCTTATCTCTTATTGCACTTTCAAACAAATCTGAAACAAAACTAATTCTCTCAGATATACACCATGCCATTTTATCCCTTGTATCTATATTATGCAATAACTCCTCGTACTGAAGCATGAGAGTGGATATAGCATAATAGTTATCATAATAGGTTGCGTACGCCTCAAAATAATCATGTAGTTTTTCTATACTACTACCTGTCTTCCCCTTGATTGTATGTCGAATCTGCTCGTCAAATTTAGAATAAAATTCAACAACACCTACAAGCACCTCGTCTATGCCCCCAAAATACTTGTACAAAAGAGCTTCTGACATATTTTCCTTTTGAGCCAGATTTTTTGTAGTTAATGCTGACAAACCCGAATCACTGATAATCTCTATGGCGGATGCAATAATTCTGTCCTTCCTTGAAACGAAGCTATCCGTAATAAACACCCCTTTTTATATACTCCCTTTTGTCAAATACATATAACCAATTTTATTTCATTTACTACTTTTTGTCAATAAAATAGGAGTTATTATACAAATAATAACTCCTAATAAGTTTAGCTCAATGATATAACAAATCCTAAAATAAAATTAAATGTAAAACTACCTTAATATATATCAATAGGTACCCTGTTATCTGATTAAGTCAAATCTTTTTTAGAGAACAGAAACGTTAACTGCCTGTGGACCCTTATCTCCGTCAACAATGTCAAACTCAACTGCCTGATTCTCCTTAAGTGTCTTAAATCCTTCCATGTTAAGACCTGTAAAATGTACGAATACATCCTTACCGTTCTCGTCTGTAATGAATCCAAAACCCTTCTGGTCATTAAACCACTTTACTGTACCCTTTGTCATAATAAATCCTCCAAGTTATAAATATGCGTTTTCACGCTTATTTAAGATATCACATACTGATAAAATAGTCAAGGTGAATTACGCAAGAACTAAATTAATTTGTCAGTATTTTAACCCTTCTTTTTGACACTCATATTTCCTGTAATTCTGTCATAATAGTATATTGAATCAGAAAGAAAATCTATATTGCCTACTACATATTCATTGATATCTCTTACCATTTCACCTAGTTGCTCCTCATCAATATCCCCCTCATCAGGCAAAAGCAGGACCTCGTGAATACTGGAGGGAAGTATATACAGATTCTTTTCTATTCTATCGGCATAAGCTCCTATAATATCTACATAAGTCATATATACAGCTCCGTTTACTCCCTGGCTGTTAGTAAGAACATAAACCTCCTTGCAGGGTACCGTATCCTCTCCGGGAGCCAGTTCCTTTATCGCCTCTTCCATCGGCATAAGCTTTGGGGGGAAAACAATCCGGTTGCTTTTTTCAGCCAGGGAATATAATTCCCCTGTGGTAATTTTAAACTCCTCCATATCTTCATTACTAATCATGGCAGAGGCGGTTCCCTCCTTATCCTGCCTCACAAGGAATCTGAAGGTTATTGCCAGATCAAGAAATTTTATGTGGGGACAATTCTTTAATATTTCCTTATTTTTTTCATAATTGACCAGCTTCATAAAAAGGTGCTTGGGGAGATTATCCATATTAATGTCAAGGCAATCATAAGCCATATGATTTCTTGCTTCCTTGTATTCATTGCAAAATAAAGCCATTATCTCCTCCATGGAAAGCCCTGCTTTATACTCATTGTAGAAGTATTCCATATAAATATTAGGAGCAACATTCTCCCCTTCTATACAGATTGCCAGGCCTGTACAGACAACCCCGTTGTTTTTAAATATCTTTTTTGCATGGATACTCTTAATATTATATTCCTCCATACACCCCGGTATTTTTTTAGTCATCTCTTCAATAAATTCTTCAAAGCTCATTAACATTTTGTACACTGGTTTTATGTACATCTCCTTCCTGTATAAAAATTGAATATGTTGGGAAAAACAAAGGACACTGAAGTTCCTTTATAAGATACAAATTTATTGTAGACATTGTGCAAATATATTGCAACAAAAAATCTGCATACAAATGCTTTGATTTGTATACAGACTTTTTATCCTATATATTATTCTCCGGTAATTCCCGGCATTTTCATAAGGAAGCTTAGGAAGGTCTCCATTTCATTCCTTGTCCCGATAGTTACACGAAGATAATTATCGATTCTTGGCTTATCGAAATATCTTACATATATATTATTCTCTCTTGCCTTCATAAATATTTCCTTTGCAGGCACACTCTTATGGGTAATAAATAAAAAATTTGTCTTTGAATCGGTACAGGAAAAGCCTATTTTCTTTATTTCACCCTTAAACCATTCCCTGGTATCAATTACCTTTTTTATGGTTTCTTTAAAATATTCATCATCCTTTATGCTCTCTACGCCCAGAATTATTGAAGTCATATTCATGGTATATGAGTTATAAGAATATTTTACATCATTCAGATATTTTATAAGCTCCCTGTTCCCTATTGCGTAACCTATCCGCATTCCTGCCATGGAACGGGATTTAGAATATGTTCTTACCACCAGAAGATTATCATATCTGTCTATTAATGGGAGAGCTGTTTCTCCTCCAAAATCTACATAAGCCTCATCAACAATTACAATAACATCCCGGTTATGCTGCAATATATCCTCTACAAAGGCAACAGGCTTTGCAATACCTGTCGGTGCATTAGGATTCGGAAATACAATCCCACCGTTCTCAGCATAATAATCCCGGGCATTAATTTCAAAGTCTGAATCAAGTGGTATTGTTCTATATGGGATTTTGTAAAGATCAGCCCACACATCATAGAAGGAATATGTAACATCCGGAAAAAGAATCTCTTTTCCCGAATTAAAAAATGTCAAAAATGACATGGCAAGAACATCATCCGAGCCCACCCCGACAAATACCTGGTCACTGTCCACCCCATGATATTTTCCTATAGCATCCACTAATGCACCGGCGGAAGGATCCGGATAAAGCTTCAGGTTTTCAAGCTGTATTTTTTTCTCCAGAACCATTTTAGATGGTCCATAGGGATTTTCGTTGGTATTCAGCTTTATTATATTATCACCCTTTGGCTGTTCTCCCGGCACATATGGTACAACCTGTCTGATGTTATTTTGCCATAAATTCATACTATTTTCCTCCTGAATCTGTAAATCATTTTAGTGCCTTCAGCACTTCCTTTGTATATTCATAGCATCTTCTTGCACTGTCTATATTAAGCCTTTCCTCTGTTGTGTGTATATTGTCTATCTGCGGTCCATAGGATATGCAATCAAGGTTGTCAATCTTGCCTGAGAAAATTCCACATTCCAGGCCTGCATGTATAGTTTTTACATCAGGAGCTTCATGAAACATTTTTTCATAGATATCCACCATAATCCTTCTAAGCCTTGAGTCGGATTTATATTCCCATGCAGGATATTCTCCTGTCACTGTTACATTTCCTCCAAGATATGACACCAGATTGTCTATTCTTTGCAAAAGCTCCCGCTTTTCAGATTCCACGCTGCTTCTTACAGAAAATTGTATAATAAGCTCAGTATCTTTAATCTTAACAATTCCCATATTAAGTGAGGTCTGAACCAGCCCTTCTATATTGGGATCCATTCTTATAACACCATTTGGAAGGCATCTCAGGGCACAGATAACTCTGTCCTCTGTATCCACGGTAAAATATGCCGGATGATTGTCCGTTTCCTTTATCTCCAGCCTTATATCCCTATCTGTAATCCCATACTCTTTTGATATAATTTCACCGATTTCGTCAATACAATCACATACCTCATTCCTGCTAACAGACTTCGATATCCCTGCAAAAGCCCTTGTTTCCCGGGGAATAGCATTATCCTTTAAGCCTCCGCACACAAATGCAAGTCTTGTATCCACCCTTTTTCTCAGCATATCCAGTATTCGTCCCATTAACACATTGGAATTGGCACCCTGTCTGTGAATTTCCACACCTGAATGTCCTCCGGTTATACCTGACAGAATAATTTCATAGTCCGAATATTTATCCGATTTTTCATATTTTAGAGGTATTGTACAGTTTGCCGTAGCTCCTCCCGCGCATCCTGCAAGCAGAATTCCTTCATCCTCCGAATCCAGATTAAGAAGTGTTTTGCCTTTTAATACCTTGCAATCGAGGGCATTTGCACCCAACAGACCTATTTCCTCATCCACCGTAATAACAGCCTCAAGAGGAGGATGTGGTATATGCTTAGAATCAAGAATTGCCAGTGCGTATGCTACGGCTATTCCGTCATCTCCGCCAAGGGTTGTACCCTCGGCAGCAACATATCCATCCTTAACCTTAAGCCTGAGACCCTCATTATCAAAATCAATATCGCAATTCTTTTCCTTCTCGCATACCATATCCATATGTCCCTGGATAATCACAGGAGCCGAATTCTCATAGCCTGCAGTTCCCGGTTTAAATATTATTACATTTCCTAATTCATCCTGCTTATACTCAAGCCCTCTGGCAATGGCAAATTCTACCAGATAATCACTTATTTTTTGTGTATTCCCCGATCCGTGAGGTATTCCACAGATTTTCTCAAAAAAGCCGAATACATCCCGTGGTTCAATTCCTTCTAAAATTGACATACTTTAATCTCCTATTATTTCTTATACTGCTTATGCTGCAAATCCAAAATAAGCTATAACCAATATACCCAGAATTATTCTGTACCATCCAAAAAGCTTAAAGTCCTTCTTCTTAATATATGCCATAAGAAATTTAATTACTATTACCGACACAAGAAATGCTGTTATCGTACCCACTGCAAGTATAACATACTCTGCCTGTGTGAAGGAAAAGCCGACCTTTATTATCTTCAGAAAGCTCATTCCTATCATAACCGGTACTGCCAGGAAAAATGTAAATTCCGCTGCCGCAACTCTTGATACTCCTATAATAAGTGCCCCTATTATTGTCGACCCTGATCTGGAGGTTCCGGGAATAATGGAAAGTACCTGGAACAGTCCTATAATAAAAGCTGTCTTATATGTAATATCCGAAAGCTCTTTTGTTTTAGGCTGTTTGTCCTTATTCCAGTTTTCCACAAGAATAAATGCCACACCATAAAATATAAGGGCAATCCCTATTACCAGCGGTGTATGTAAATGCTCCTCAATATAGTCATCAAAAAGAATTGTAACTATTGCCCCCGGAATACAGGCAACTACAACCTTAAACCACATAAAAAAGGTATCCTTTATTACAACAGGTTTTGTCTTATCCTTAAATTGGAAGGGAAACATCTTATTCCAGAAAATAATTACAACTGCTAATATAGCCCCAAGCTGAATAACATAAAAAAACATTTCCTTAAATTCAGGAGATACCTTCATTTTTATGAATTCATCCACCAGAAGCATATGTCCTGTGCTGCTCACCGGCAGCCATTCTGTGATTCCTTCAACAATTCCAAGAAAAATAACCTTTAAGATTTCAATAAAACTAAGCTCCATTACTAATCTCCTTCAATTGTATACTATAATATATACTGATGCATCCTGTGATTATATCACACAAAAAAGGAAAATACCATAACAATGTATGCATTACACTTTGCTATTTTGAGTCTATGTTTTCATCCTTTTTTCCCGGTTCCCGATGCTCTCTCTTTTTTATGAATCTGTAAATAAGAATACCAAAAATACTTATAACGGCAGCTATTCCAAATGCCCATAATGCTCCCTTAAGATTATTCGTTCCTATGGCACTTCCTCCAATTGTAGACGTAAGCAATGATGGCAGTCTTCCGAACGAACATACCAGAAGCCAGGCCAGGGGACTGACTCTTGTCATACCGGCGAAATAGCAAAGTAAATCCTTTGGAGTCCCGGGAAGAATAAACAATACAAATAAAAGCATCTCTTTTTTCCCTTTATCAATACTTTTAGTCACCTGTAAGAATTTTAATTCTCCTATTTTTTCTTTTGAAAAAAACATTTCCATAATACCATCACCGTATCTTCTTACAAGAGCAAATACACACATCCCTCCCAGGGTAGCACTGACAAGGTACAATATGGTTCCCCACCATACTCCAAAGGCATATCCACCTGCAATTTCCAAAGGCTCTCCCGGTATAATTGCCACTATAATCTGAAAAATAACCATCAGGCAATATAACACCTTACCGAATATGCCATGAGAATCCATCCAGTAATTAAAATATTCCTTATTTGCAGCAAATCTTATCATTATATAACCCAGAAAAAGGCAAAACAGCAATGCAGCGATAGTAATAATTATCCTGATAATTTTTCTTTTTTGTTGTATTTTCTTACGTTCTTCCATTTTAGACCCTTAATCCCTGTGCAAAATCTGTCTTTAATATATTCAATACATATCAATTATACCCTATGTTACAGAATATAAGACAATAAAGCTGTCTGCCTTGGCAAAGCTTTACAAGACAGACAGCCCGGTTATTTACTATTTTTTTATCCTTTTGCCGGATACTATAACACCAAAAAGACTGCATACACCGACAAACAGCAATATGTATATCACTCCGCCGTCTCCGGTATAAGGTTCATTATCTTTGCTATGGCTTTCTCCTGTTTGATTATCAAAAGTATCCTCAGTATTGCTTTCCGTTGTATCTTCAGTGGTATTCTCGGTAGTCTGATTCCGGTCATCCTCTGTTACTTCCTCTTTTTCATCTGTCATCACCAGAACAAGATTATCTGTCAAATCAAAAGCTCCTGTTTTTTCATTATAAATATACAAATCACCATAATCATCAAATTTGAATTTTATCGGTGAAGCAATTTTGTATCCATCAGGTGCCTTGATTTCCACCAGCGAATACACCCTGCCGGCTTCAAAATCGGTAAGCTCTGCCTCATAGTCAGCAGCTCCTGTTGTCCACTCTCCTGCAATAACATTATTCGTATCATCCTTAATTACCAGTCCGGCTCCCTTAAGGTTAGTATTAGTTTCGCTGTCAATCTTTTTTATGGCAAGCTTTTTAACCTCATCTCTTGCAATTATTACATTTCCTGATAATTGCTGATAGTTTCCACCGGCAGAGTCTGAGATGCTTATCTGTCCACCGTCATCTATCATAAAGAAAATCGGATTAAAATAATCATATCCAAAAGGTGTCTTTACCTCTTTTAAGATATAAACCTTATTGCGTTCAAAGCTGTTCAAAGGTATTCCATATTCAGTATTACCCGATACCCATTCCGGAATAATAATATTACCTGCTGTATCAGTTATGGAAAGCACTGCCCCTGCCAGCTCGCTCTGACCTGTCATTGTTCTCTTACTTATAAAAACATAGGCATCACTGTAATTTTTAAGAGCTGCGCTCACCGCTGCAGTAGCCGGATTCATAATATCTATATCCTGACTTAATCCATTGTAATCCGCATATATTATACTGTTGCCATTACCTGTCTTTACTACCCTTAAGGTAATGTCATCTGCCCGTCTGTAATTGTCAGGGCATTTCTTTTCCCTGATTATATAATTTCCCGGTTCAAGATTAGACAGCCTGTATTCCCGGTTTACAGCATCATAAGACAGGGATTGTTCATTGTTATCTGCATCAATTACAACAAATTCCGTAGCACCAATCAGATTATTATACTCTCCCGCATCAGTAACGGTATTTCCGTTTTCGTCTACAAACAGCTTGGTAAATGTAAAGCTGTTATCATACACATTCCGTACATTTTCTACACTGATGTCCTTAATATAGCTGTCACTTCCTGACAGGGCTGTTTCGCTTAAAGCAGCTATGGTTCTGTCTGAAAGGACAGTAAATGTTATATCACGGTATCCGGCAAAGCCTGTTCCCGGAGTTTCTACAATAGTATAAGCTCCCGGCTCCAGATTAAAAAATGTATATGTGCCATTTAATTTGTTCTTATATACCCTGGCTCCTGTTATTTCTGTCTGTGTACTCTGTCCGTAATCCCTGTACAATCTGAAATCTGCATATTCCTCGGCAAATAAATCACTGGCTATATCCAGATTTTTACCCCTTGCGGAAACATAAGACTTATGTATTGTAATTTTGTTTGAAACCTGGTGGTTATTGTATACAATAAGTGCATTTTCTCTTGTTCCGCCTCCTGTTATTGAAAAATCTCCCGGATTATTTCCTGAAAATGAAGCATCAATTGTTCCATCCCGGTAAACAGTCACCGTGATGTTTCCGCTTTCCTTATATCCATCAGGAACAGTCTCAATTAATGAATAAGTTCCTGTAGGAACATTACTTACCGAATAAAACGTTGTAGTTCTGTCATAAATAAGTATGTATTCATTTCCCGACACATCCTTAAGCACAAATCCTGCTATATTGGAAGGATCGCTGTCATCGGGAACTACTTCGTTTCCTTCCTCGTCATAATAGTTCTTTTTAAGCTTTAATTCGTTTGGAAGCTTGCTGTTATAAGCTTTCACTGATACATTATGACTATTATTTGTGCCCCCAAGAGACCATCCGGCAGGACTTGTAGACGGCCATATTATATTTCCATGCTTATCAACCGTAAAAACAATCTCACTTACCGGTCTGAATCCCTCCGGTGCTGTTTCTGTCAGCTTATATTCCCCGGGAACAAGATTGGAAAAAATGTATTTTCCGTTTCGCTGGCTGACCGAAGCATTCATTCCTGTAATTTCGGCATTATCTGTTCTCGAAATTGTAAATACAGCAAACTGGGTTATACTGTTTAAAGGTATCGGTGTAACTCCATCAGGCTTATAATATTGCTTTTGCACAGTCAGTTCATTTGTAAGCTGCCTGTTGTACAGGGTAGCTGAAACATCTGCACTGTTATTGCCGTATATAGATGAAAAATCGCTTCGTGTTCCCTGATAAGCAACACTTATATTTCCATCTGCGCCTACAACAAGACTGATATCAGCTGCCGGACTAAAGCCGGAAGGAGTACCGGTTTCCCTAATTGTGTAAGCTCCCTGAGAGATATCTTTCACTTCGATTACACCATTGGTAAATGAAAGCTTTCCGGATACTTCCCGGTTCTGGCTGTCATACAATTTGAATTCTGTTTCGCTAAGGAAGTCTGTCCTGTCAGCATCCGTAACCTCGGTTCCATTCATATATGTATATTTTTTAGTAATCCTAATTCTGTTTGAAAGGACATTGTCTGTCTGAACAGTGGCATCAAGACCGGAGACAGCCCCAGGCGCATTGACTGTAAGTTTAAAGTCATCAGAAACGGTAAAGCTTATATCTGCTGCCCCTGTGAAGCCTTCAGGTACATAGGTTTCCTTAACTACATATTCTCCCGGATCGAATTTCTCCATTGTATAAGTATTTCCGTCCAATGTAGACATAGTTCCAACCTTTGTGAGACTGCTGCCATTTACCCTGAAAACAACAAATTCTGCGTTTGTATTATGAACCGCAGGGCTTGTCTTACCCGGTTGCAAATAAAGCTTATTAAGCGTAAGTGAATTGGAAACCGGTCTGTTAATTAATGTAGCAACCATAGTTTCCATGCCATCCTCAGCCACCATGGATGTTCTGAAATCACTTGTGTCTTCGCTGACAGGCTCTGTTCCGTATTTAATATTCTTTATCTCTATTCCGGAGCCATCCTGCCTGTCTCCAATTTCAAAGCTTATTATCTCCGCCGGCTCATAGCCTTCCCTTACAGCGGTTTCTTCAACTGTATATTCACCGGCCTGAAGTCCCACAGCCTCCCATCGCTGCTTGGCACTGTTAAATGTAAATGGTATGTTCTGCCCATTGCTTGTATTTGTAAGTGTAAATCCTATATCAGAAGGTTCTGTTGTAATTAGCGTCTCGCCGGTTCCGGACTGATTGGCAATTGCCTTTTGCAGATAAAATCTGCACACAGCTCCATCCACCTCTCTGTTTACAACAGCTGCCATATTGTCATAAGACCCTGTCTGTTCATTATTAACATGCACCCTGTATTCATCATCTACATAAAAGTATACGCTTTGTAAGGCCTCATAATCAGATGTATCCTGACTTTTCAGGGATTCCTCTGCCATATAATATCCCGGCTCAATATTATTCCATACATATTGATCGTAATCTCCGTTAACAATAGCCTTATCCAGCTTATATACCTCATAGTCAGTACCCGAAACAGTGTTCACATAATTAACCTTTTGAAGCTTATCTCCGGAGCCTTTCCATTTATATAATGTAAATTCTACCTTTTGTCTTCCTGTACCTGTTTCAGGAATAGTATTTGCCTCTATTATATTACCGTCCTTGTCATAGTATGTTTTTCTGATAACAAAGCTGTTATCCCTTATAACATTATCAAGAGTGAGCTTACGATGAAGCATATTTGAGCCGAGATTGTAGGATATCTCACTACCGTTATTGTCATATATCTTAACTATACCGTTAGCCGATATCTCAACAGTAAGAGGAAGAAGAACATCAGGTATATAAATATCTGCAGCACTTTCCTCAATTAAATATTTACCGGCACTGAGCTTATAGATAGCATAAGTAAATCCATCCTGTGTTGTCATTACATTTTTTACGCCTGAAACAGGAACATATGCCCCTGTCTCATCTAATTCATGAGTCATTGTACAGGTAAATTCTGCCTTTTTATGGATATTTGTCAACGGACTGTTCTTTTCTGTATCCTTTGCTCCAAAATATCTCTTGTTTATTATTATACTGTTGTCAAAGGTCTGGACATTCTTTATTTCAATTGCATCCGGCTTATATTCTCCCGGTTCTCCCTCCCAGGATATCTTATGATCTGTAACGGTAAAATGATATACTCTGTTTAATCTGTCATAGCCATCCGGTGCCGATTTTTCAAATACAGTATAAGTTCCATCAGGAATTTCCTTCAGTATAATCTTATTATCAGCATTCTGATATGTAAAATTTCCTTCTATGACTCCGGTATTAAACGGAGTAAATTTTCCACTCTCACACTGATTCAGGGTAAGATTTCCTTCAAATACCTGCAGCAGGGCATTAGAAGCCGGTGTGGCGGCTGTTACTCCGTCTGCCATATAATAATTCTTATTAATTATAAGCTCATTCTCAGGAAGTACCCGGCTTGGCATATCCGAAAAAATGAGTTCAGTACCTGCAGTTATTCTATACACATCCTGTGGAAGTTTATTAAGGGCATTAACTGCTATAGTCTGGGAATCGACAACAATAACCTTGTATACCTGATCAGATATTTCATAGCCATAAGGAGCATCTGTTTCCCTTATTACATAATAATTATTCTTCTGAATTTTTGAATCAGGCTGGGAGCTTCCTGTAGGAACATATTTTTCATCCCACATTCTTCCTGTACTGTCTGTTGTAACCTCAAATACATTTCCTGACAAAGCCCATACATCGGAGGCTGAATCATAAACATACTCAACAGCTTCAAACTTTGCTCCGGAAAGATACTTTGTCGTATTGGTTGCATCCACCTTACTTGTCTCAAAAAGCCTTGTTCCGACCATTGTCATTGAAGAAGATGACACATGTCTTTTCTGGCTGTTTTCAACATATGATTTGTTGCTTACATATGGCTTTGCAAGCTGGACTGTATTTACATAAGTCTTGTTTCCTTCGGCAGCATCACTTAACATTGTCACCTTATAGGTTATGTTTATAGGTATAGCATCAGGGACAGTAAATGTCAGCATGTTATCAATATAACTGATGTGATATACATTACTTCCCGCAGGTGCCGAAATTACCTCGTCAGCAGTATCCACTCTGGTTAATACTTCTTTAGTATCAGCATTGGTAAGAATGGTTTTTGAGGCATCATTAATCCATATCTGATTTGAAGGCATGGAATCCTCTACCAGATAATAATTCATATTTTGATCAGGATTAAGCTTTTCTCCGTCAGGATTCACCTTAATAGTATATGTGAGTACATTTACACCATCTGAGAGATTCTGCTCACAATTCTTGGAAAGGACTTCAACGGTAAGCTCCCTTGATGCACTGTCAGAATCAGTTACTACAACATTATTAATATCAGCGGTAGCGTTAACACTGTTAGTATATGTTGAAGTATTATTATACAATAGTCTGTTTCCTGCTACCCGGGTTGTATAATATATGGAGACTTCCCCGGTAAAGCTATCTTTATTAAGCCTGTCTTGCGGATTTCCCCATACCTGTATATTATCAAGCTGATATGACGGATTTGAAAAATCTACGGTAAACCGATATTTTGTATTACCGCCGCTGCTTATATCTTTTACATCCATCGGGTATCTGTATTCCATATATGAGCTGTCTTTAATATACACATATGCTTCATCGGATTTTATACCTTTATATCCCCAATATGACATATCTTCAATTTCATCAACAAGAACAAGGTCTGATATCGGGGTATCCTCATCGGCCTTTACGGTTATCTTCCATGTAATGGTGTGATTCTTTTTATCAACAGAATCAACAACCTTTTCAATGAAGCTGTCCGGTGTGCGTGGCTTGTTCTTTGGAACATCTATCTGGGCACTTCCCTCCTCTTTCTCTGAATCGTAATACAGGATATATCTGTTAGTATATTTACTGTTATTATCCTCATACTCTCTCGAGCTGTAATTTCCAACAGTACTATAGGTAATGTTAATTTTTTTACCTTTTATCTTATCAATTCCGTCATTTGTAAATTGAATTGTACGTTCAAGCCCACTGCCTGATACGGTATAATCACTTCCCATTGAAAGCGCATTTCCATCCTGACCGGTAATTGTAAATACACTTCCTCCTTCTTCTACAAAGCCAAGTCCATTCTCACCATACCAGTTATTCATATAATCTTTATAACTCAGAGTTGTAATATAATCCGGAACATCTATAACTGTTGTCCACGGAATAATAAGCTCTCCTTCAGTGGCACTTCCTGTATTCTCATCAACGGCAGGAGTTCCTGGTGTTTTGCTGCATATGGCATTGCCCACCTTCGGGGATGTGGCTTTTGCAGTATCCGTATATGTACCATTTGACACAGTTGCTGTATTGGTATATGACTTTACTCCTGCAGAAGCGGTTACCTCAGTTTCATATGTAATTACATATTCACCTGTTGTACCGTCGGGGAATGAATAATCCTGTTTGTTGATAATTGCATCCTTCAATCCCATGACAACACTTTGATTATCTCCTGTCACTGATATGGCAGAGCCATCTATATCCATTCCTGCTTCCATGGAATCAGAAAAAGTATAACCCTTAAGGTCAAACGCAGTATCACCCTTATTAATTGTTATAGTCCATTTTACGCGCCTGTCTCCTGCAGCCGCTGCTTTCTTGGTTACAATATCCTTCTTAATTGAAAAAGAAGTATCCTGCTTTGTCTTATTATTATTATCAACATATATAGGCTTGTTATCTATTGACGCAGTTATGCTGTTATTTAATCCCTTGCTGCTTCCGTTGGAAGAATTTGCATTTAAAAAAGCACCATCACTTACCTTACATGTATATGTAAAGCTTGTCTCTCCCTCCGGCACTGATGACATGGTAAATGTAATATTCTGTAAATCACTGTCATCTACAGTTATACCGGCTGTTTCTATACTGTCATAAGAAAGATATGAGCCCATGCTGTCAGAAACTACAAGATTACTTATTACTCCTCCGCTTATATTATTGACGGTAATTGTATATCTTGCAGTTTTAGTATCTTCATCAAATACTGCGGCCGATTTTTCTATTGTTACACCACCTTTTACAACATCCTTGTCCTGGGTTGTAATAGTTGGATTAACTACATTGGTATCAGTAGAAAACTTAAGTGTGTAGGTACCGCTCTGATTATCAAAGGCTTCTTCCCTTAATCCACATTGGAATTCAAAGGTTCCTACACGGCTTATCTCTGAATTGCGAAGATAATCAAGTCCGTCCTTAAAACTTATATGAACAACTCCGTTTACTATTGTATATGTACCAACCTTAACACCGTCCATAACAACAGGCAAAGGCTCTGTAGTAGATGTCTGGGCAATCAATGCAGCCCTTCCCTGGCTTTCTCCGTCCTTAACAGCTTCTATTGCATTAATATCATACCTGTAAGTATAATTATCATCTAAGCTCCAGTCGGCAGTATCATCAGGAAGCTTGAACGATAAAATCACCTTGAGGGAATCTGTCATCTTAATATCCATAGTTTTCGATATTGACGAACCGGTTACAATGTCGGAAAAGGCCTGTTCAGCAGGCTCACCTCCCGTCTGCTCCTCCCCCTCGGCAAACAGTCTTATTCCATCGCTCCATACCGTAGTAAGAAGCAACAGAATACACATCAAAAATGCAATTACCTTTTTAAATCCTTTTTTCATAAAATACCCCCTAAATAAAAAGCTTATATTGTATATAACAAAATACTGTTTCCGTCATATATTCACATTTTCTTGACTTCCAATTACTCTGAACCGGCTGACTTCCTGCCGTTAATTCAAAATGTAATGTACAATCATTTCAATTATAACATAAGCCTTGCATTTTTCCAATCAATAGCGGATATTTTGTCTATGCCTTTTAATGTTTTTTCTAAATCTTTTCCATTCTTTTATATTTTTATGTGCTACTCCTTTTTTGAGCAGACCATAAGCTGGATTCTGTTATCTGAAGACATTGCACCATTAAAATCAGAATAAGTGTCATACACCTTCATTCCCACAGCTGATAAAATATCTTCTATCTCGTTAAGAGAATACAGCCTTATGGGATTTCCCTCGGTAATTTCCGGTCTGGTAAGCTGCCTGTTATACAGATAATCCTTTTGTCCGTATATTAAGGTTTTTCTTTTTGCATCCCATTCAAATTCGGATAAGGTAAGGCTGTTTTCCCCTGCATCCCACATTTTGCAGGGAAAGTGGGTCCTGGCATAATCACCATTCATAATATCCATGAAATGCTTACCTCCCTTTTTTAATGCTTTTGACACCACCTGAAAAATTTTCATATTTTCAATATCATTTTCCAGATATCCCACAGCACCGTCTGCCATATTAATAACTACATCAAATTCACCCGGAAAGTCTGCCTTTCGAATATCCATGCATACAAACCTTGCATTAAGACCCTCCTTTTCTGCCTCTCTGGCTGCATATTCAATATATTCCGGTGTAATATCCACTCCCATTACACTATACCCTCTGCGTGCCAGCTCCAGTGAATGGCGTCCGAAGCCACATGCCAGATCCAGTATTCTCTCATTGCCCTGCAAATTTAATTTGTCAATAAGAAAATCCACCTGTCTTTTTGTATCCTCCACCCATGAATTATTCTTAATATCCATTGTCCAAATTTTTTTATACCAGTCATTTTCCATAGCTATCATATAAAATTCACCTCACATCTTCTATGCATTTTTAAATATAAACGACCGTTTACTATCAAATTATAGTAAACGGTCGTTTATATGTCAAGAATATATTATATTATTAATCTCTAATCAGGAATAATCTCTATATATACCTGATCATATTTATGTCGTAGCTCCTGTTTAATTTCATCACGGACACGGTGCAAAACACTGATATGTATTACATCTGTCTCATTGCCGATATAAACCTCCACCCACAGCTTTCTTCCTGTCTGAATCACATCCAGAAATGTAACCTCATAAGTATAATCCTTCATATGCCTGTCCACAATAGAACGAATCTGGTCCAGCACCTCTTCCTCCGGAGCAAACAATATCAGGCTTTTTATGCTTTGAAATATCACCTTCAGAGGTTCCTTTATCAGAAGCAATGCCATTACAACTGCGACTAAAGGATCTATATAAGGAGCAAGAAAGCTTAGAGTTGTTCTAAGGAGTATGGTCTGCACCGCAAAGGCAATAGCCACTCCCATACTGCTTACTATGTCAAGCTTCCACATATATAGCTCTGCCCTGATTGTTGTTGATTCGTATTTTTTGCTGTAATGATTCAGTATTATATACATTCCAAGACATCCCATGCATACAATCAGCTCAAATACAGCTATACTTCCGGCATCTACATTATGTCCCCCATGGAGAAGCAGCTTAATATTTTCAATCATCAGATTACAGGTTATTGCCAGCAATACACTGTATTTTACAAGTAAAAACAATGATTCAACCTGAGCATACCCGTATGGGTGCTTCTCTGTTACCGGCTTGTAGAGCAAAGGAATCAATACAAGAAACGGACCTATCATTACCAGGTCTGCCGCATCAAACAGACAATCTGTCAAAATTGAGTGGGAATGTGTAATTGCTGCCATTATTGCCTCAGCCAGAATAAATAAAACGCTGCCAAGAAAGGATAGTTGCAATATTCTCTTTTCTATGTGTAATTTATCTTTTTTCATACCTGCTCATTCTCCGTCACGCCTTCATATCTTACAATTCCTGCCACACACATTCTGACTCCAATGCTGTAACAGTTTATCATTTCACATTTCTTCTTTGTGTAAGAATAACATAAAAATTCTACCCGGCGCAAGCCTTACCACCGATACAATCAGATTTCCAAATTATTTTAAAATTATTCCTGCGTCTGTTATAATGTAGGGCATGACATAGGACATACTCACTTCGGTCATGCAGGCAGGCACTTTTTTGTTGCCTTTACATAAGCAACCCCCATTGGAGCCTGCATCTGATTGCCCGGATTACACTTGTTATACTCCGCAAAATATCGTTTTGTTACTTCCATGTCATCCAGATGCTCTGATAAATCGAAACCACAATTTTGCAAAAGCAATTTCATTTCCGAATATGAATACATTGCTTTCATCTGCTCACCTGCCCCCGAAGCCAGCATTTGGTTTTTCTTTGTTACATTACTTTCATCTGTTGACGGATAATCAAAGCATATTACCGATTTCTCTGCCATAATGTCATTGACATTCAACAGAAACTCTTCAAATTCGGTTTTAGTAAGATAATAGCTGATTCCAAGCAGGCTTCCAAAGGATTTTACATTTTTAGAATATCCTGATTCTGTCAGCTTATCCTTCCACGTTTTTTTCGCAAGATTACAGGGAATATATATTGCACCTGATTCCCCCACAGATTTTTCTACTCTTTCTATTTTGTCAGAAATCATTTCCGGCAGATCCAATTCATATACGGAAAAAGCTTTATCTGTATTTCTCATCGCAAATGTATCATAACCTGATGCAAATATAATATATTGCCTGCATCCTGTTTCTTTCTCCTTATTAAGTATACCTTCACAATATGCGCTTCTTGCAAGTACAGACGGAGATAATTGCTTATCCACAATCAGTCTTAAGCCTTCTTCCTGTGTTCCTTCAAAACCGGGGAAGAAAAAGCTCATTCCATCCCACATATTCTGCGCTATCCTCTCATAATCCTTTCCCAGCAGCTTTTCTGCCATGTTGTCATCAAAAATATGATTCCTGTTGTTTTTGTGATGGTATGCTCTTGCAAAGCAGCTTACCTTTGCCGTCATATTATCCATAATATCCCTCCATTAATTAAATTTCAGCTATAATTCTAAATCACGGATATTATTTTTACTACCTACGAAAAGTAGAGCAATCACATCAATACAACAGACTAAGGCATTGTGGATTTCATGGTATCAGATGTCTCTCAATTATTGGAACGTTCAATACTTCAGACCAATCATCCTCATACAGTATTTGGATTGTTAACCATCGGATTTGCAGTAGCTTTCTTTTATCTTTAGCTGTTAGCTCTCGTCTTAATTTCTGTAAAGATTGTCTTGAAATTATTCTTAAAAAGTTGCATGAACTGCTTAATTATCTTTTCGACTACGAAAAGATGCCAAAAAATCAGAGTCAGCCTTTCGACTGACTCTGATCTACCCCAAGCATATTACAATTTATTTTGATAATTCTCTAACTGGTGGAAAATACCAACTACATTTACAAGATCATGTCTCACATCAAAAATGATAATATAATTCACCTGTGGCACAACTGCTTCTCTATACCCTTTCTTGGCAAGATATGAATCTCTACATTCTGCAAATTGAAAAGGATTGACCTCCAACCTATCATAGATTACATCAATACAATCTAACAAATGCTTCGCTGCCTGTTTATTCTTTAAGCGATAAATCAAATGATACATAAGATTATCAAGTAATTCGTCAGCATGGTCTGTAACATTTAATTTATAAGCCATACTTTGCCCTCGTTTCTCTAAGTGCTGTTCTGGCATCCTTTAGCTGTCCTGCCTCTATCTGCTTTTCAGATATCTCTATATCTCTGTACATGGCAATCTGTCTCATTATCGACTCATAATTCTCAATGCTCATAATTACCATATCGCCATATCCATTTTTCGTAACATAAATTGGCTTCTCTGTCTTATGGCACATATCAGATATCTCCGATGTATTCTTCAAATCTTTAATTGGAATTATTTGTGGCATAGTATACACCTCCTTGTTTATGGTCTAATTATACCATAATTATGTCCTTTTTCAATATCTAACTATTGAAAAAAGACCGTTTTAAGAACCAAACAGTCCTTAAAACGGTTTTTAAAAATTCAATTACCTACTTCTGGGCAATAGCAGCCTGTGCAGGTGGAGTATTAGGGATAAGTTTTTGGCAAACAACGGATTATTGCGGATTTCCGCAGGTAAATTCAAAGAATTATCCTCTGATATATGTAAAAAATCGGGGACTCCCGAAGGAGTCCCCATAATTTCGCCGTCAATCGAAATTACAGGGCATCTCTTGGTTCCGTCAACGCTGATGTTTGTATCTGCGTT
>DLKL01000007.1:0-4467 GCA_002476495.1 Lachnospiraceae bacterium UBA7589 | reverse complement strand
TTTATGATTTCGTTCATAAGGTCGTGAGTGTATTCAGGTGAACTCATATCCACCATTTCATTGAAATGGGATGTATTCCTGTTAGGCAGAGATAAAGCACAGGAACAGGAACATAATTCAGCTTCATCTCATTTGCAATGATCAGCCTACAAATTGATCAGGTATGATATACAACCTCTGTAACACTCCTGTATTATTAACTGAACATATGAGATTTTTATCAATAGTTATAAAAGAAGCATCTTTACCAATTGGAAAAAGATCGAGTTCAATAAAACCTTCTTTTGTGTCATACTTTATCTGTACTTCATTGTTATCAAATTTGGCTGTTGTGACAACTGAAAAATAGTCGTATATACCGCCCTGTCGAATTTTGCTGTTGTTAATGTTAGTAATTTGGTATAGACCATCTTTAGATGTAGGAAGTTTAATATCACAACATTTCGCTTTGATTAATGGCAGAAATCCCTGAACGCCAATAAGTACATTGGAATCATAATCAAAAATCAACTCTAAGAAATTTATTGTTAATGAGTAACTATTTGCACTGCATCTCTCAGCATAATTCAGACTATGGGTATTGCGCTCGTATATTAATTTTTTCATTTAGCCCCACCTCTCTAAGATTTGAAGACAAAGTGCCACACACAATTTGACGCTGGATCAACTAACAGTTCGTAATAGCCAACACTGCCATTAAAAGTTCCATTAACTTTCCAAAGCAGTGCATTTGTTTCTTGTGGATCTGGTATTGAAGTTGCCGATTCCATTATTTCGTTTGCAAGTAGCTTTATCACTAGGATTAGAGAGCATTACGAAGAAATACTCTCTTTGACCAGAATGAACACTGCCACTCTTCCAACGAATAGCAGGGTCTATTTCAACACCGTCATTCAATCCATCTCCGTCTGTATCTAACTTAGTTGGATTAGCATAGAAAGTATCGGTTTCGGGATTGTTTTTTAAGATGACTCCGTTTTGAAGTCTTATGCCCGCCGTTTCTACAGCATCATATAAACCATCACCATCGGTATCAGTAGTATCAAAATCACTATTAATACCCACTTCAGTGTAGATATCAATTAGTTCATCGGCAGTATACTCCTTAAAAAATTCGCCACCTGTATAATCAGCAATATACTCAAGACGTGTATCATTGGAACTTGAACCAAGTCCAATAGTGTATATTTTGATGTTTTTAGATTTTGCCGTGTCCAAAATGCTATCAGAAACAGAAGAACCACCATCAGATAAAAGAATAATTCTGTTATTCGTATAAGATACTCCAATATCATCAGCATTAAATGCATTAATTGAGGTTGAGATTGCTGCATTAAAACTTGTATCACCGTTGCTGGAAATTTTTTGCAAAGCCAATCTCAGTGTCTCGGCAGGATTGTAGTTAAACTCAACAGCCCAAGCTTCGTACCAAAGATACTTGTCAACAACCATATATCTACTGAAATGAGTTGTTTCAATGCTTACGGTGCTGTTTTCATAGTCGTAGAATGTTTCGAGTTCTACAAATTCATAGTTCTCCTTATCGTACCATAAGAACATAAGGTTGTCAAACTCAGTTTCACCGAGCATGGACTGGTCAATTTTGAAAGTAAGTGTCGCAGTATCAAACTGTGAGGTTGTTTCAATTGAAAAAGGTTCTCCAACTAATCCCACTACCTCACTACAAATAATATTCTTGTTCATTACACTTTAGATGTCTTTTCTGAATTTCTCGATAGCTTGGGGCATTTCAGGCTGATTGAACCAGAAATAGCAGGCAAAAGCCGCAGATGACACACCAACGAGTAATGCTAAAGCTGCCAGAGAAGAGCTGAACTTCAGAACGATACTATTCAGTTTCTTCAATTTTTTTCTCGGATAACGCTTTGCAGAGCAATAGGCTCGCTTGGCTGACAGAAACAAATTGTGCAAGCACTTCTTGAAATCAATGTCAGTGTAAGCAGAACTAATCCTGCAATTATTGTCATCAAAATCATTTTGTTCGGCTCATTTGACTTTCGCAAAAGCCGTCACCTCAATTCTTGCAGATTTTCAATGAAAATTCAATGTTTTTGGCATATAGTGTCGTTTTTATGTTCCAAGATGTATTGACAGAAGAGTTTATAATCATAGTATTACACACACTTAATAAGTATAAGTCTATAATATGATTACAACAAAAAAATAAGCGAGCTGAATTTGTCAACTCGCTTATTCTTGATAAAGTTTTATTTCTTTTGTCGTTTTATAAGATGTGTGAACGGTTTTTTAATGCAGAGGCACAATGATAATGACAACAATAAAAATAGAAATAATGAAATCCAATAGTACACGGTATTGCTCTTAGCTACTTCTCCAGTTAATGGATTATATATAATGTCAATTTTCTTTCCAACTAGTCTATCAACGTTAGCGTTGTAACCTTTATAAAAAGGATCAATATATAAAGTTACATCGGAGTGGGTGTGATTATTTATATCTGTATATGTTCCAATCACGACACCATCTGGTAATCCAACAAATGTTATTGTAGCTGTCGTAGTAACCCAATTTCGTTGATGCATATAGGTGTTAATGTTAAAAGCACACCATATAATAGATAAGATAAAGATTACAAGTATTAAAATCTTATACCTTTTTTTCATACAACCCCCTGATATCAATACAATACATATCCAACCATTTGACAATGTTACAATCAGATGATTGTGCTAACCTTATACCCATCTATATTTTTCCTGCAAATTCTTATTTAGCGAGCAGTCGAACTGCTCAACTGACTAAATTATATAATATACCGCCCGAAAAGTAAAGGGACGGATTAACCATCCCCATTAAAGTGATAATTCACTTCGGAGGTATAATAGTTGTCGATAGTAACGGCTGCATTATACAGGACTGTTTTCAAGTAGGACTTGATATTACGCACCTTGCTTGGATTTTCTTTCAGGCAGGAGAAGATATATTCGATGTGCATTGAATTGAGTTTCAGAATACAGCTCTTGACAAGCTCGGTCGGAACTTTATCCCTTCCGATATTCTGCATTTCCGCTTCGGAGCATACACATTCAAGCATTATATCGACAATTTCATCAAGCTGTGCCTTGTTATACTACTGTTACATCAACCTTTTTTCTCGCCTTTCCCAAATATTCAAATGTATCATCTACGCCATTAAAGTTTGTATAATTTATTTCTTCCGTTAACCTTATATCTTCCAACATATTTGGGAATAAATATTCTGAATTATTCTTCCCAATACTTTTTTCTTTTTTAAAAGAATACTTTTCATCCATTTTATAAGCAATGGATGGAATAAGAGGAAATACCCAAATATATATTTTTGTACCATTTTCATCACATTCTTTAACTTGATACGGTTTGTCTTGACGGATGAGAACCTGACCATATCTATATTTTTTCTTATTTTCAGACCAAAACAAGTGCACAGCTACACTATTTCTATCTAAATTATATAACACCTCATCGTTCAATGTCATTCATTTTATTATATCTCCCTGACCCTCTAAGATGTAAAATCACTCCGTTTTCCCACAAGTCATACTTTTCATTTGCATCCACATAATCCAAAAAAACAATCATATTATTGCTATTTTTATTATGCACTATTCTGTTTTCGGAGTAAGAATATCCAAATCCCTGCAAAATAGCTTTTCTACTAATATTTGTCTTCGGTCCTGCATAACGAGTATATTCACCATAATCCTCTGTTGACATAAATAGGTTCATTTAGTCCTCCATATATTCAATACATATTTATTTACCATCATTATACCACTCCCAATCATTCTTTACACCAATAAACGACAAAAACTCCCAACCACACTTTTACGCGTGATTGGGAGCTTATTAAACTAATTAATTTTCACTTACCAGTATATGGCAATGCCCTACTTGCTAGCAATAGCAGCCTGTGCGGCAAGCAATACATAGCGCCAACTATTTCATATCTACACGCTCACATTCAAATCCACCCACTTATAGACTCTCCTGCGGGTCAAATTCGCCTTCTTCATTGTTTCCGGTTCTCAGATATCAACGAAACTCATCCTTTGACACCCAAATACGCTCAATAAACGCCTCCACAATGCTTTCGGGGATAACCGAGTAGTCAAATCCTGTGTACTCCTTCAGACGCTCCCGTAGCTCCAAGAGCTTGACGGAATTGAGCGAAACATTTCCTTATCAATGTCACCCTCGGCTCTCATCTCAATTAGGTTTGTCCGCTTATTCATCAGTTTCTCGATTTCGCATTGCTTGCGCTGGATTACATCCGTATTGTCCGGCAGTTCCTCCTGATCGGCAATGTGCTTTTCGAGCATCGCATAAGACAATCCTTCATTTGATAGCTTTATTATACCGCCAATGGAGGGAACATTGAACAACACGGATGGCAGTTTGTGTTGAGTTCAGAAAGTTAACAGACTGTACTGGTCAAGCATTTTT
>DLKL01000030.1:67341-67487 GCA_002476495.1 Lachnospiraceae bacterium UBA7589 | reverse complement strand
AGGCTGCTTTATGGTATTGAAGGCTACAGACCTTTATCTGAGGCTGTGAGTACATTAAATAATTCGGAGCTTGCAATGGCTTTAATCAAATTCATTGATTCAATTCGCAGGATTGAGGATAGTGATTTCCTTAAGATAACGGCAAT
>DLKL01000030.1:67091-67321 GCA_002476495.1 Lachnospiraceae bacterium UBA7589 | reverse complement strand
GATATCAATTTTAACCGTTTATATTATGATCCTAAAAGCAAATCAATCAAATTTGTTCTGCTGCCAATTAACTATCAATGTGATTTTCACGATGGAGAATCATGGAGTAATTCATTCAGAAAGACAGTTATTGTTTTGTTAAGCTATATATTTAACAACATGCCCGAGAAATATAACCAGATGTATTATGAAGTTATCGATGAGAGCAAAACAGATTATGAGGTTATAGA
>DLKL01000030.1:66710-67041 GCA_002476495.1 Lachnospiraceae bacterium UBA7589 | reverse complement strand
AAATTTTACAGACAGGGCGTTGAATGGTACAGATGAAAAAACTTCCCTTGTGTTAGAACACAGTGGTGTGGATGGCAATTTCATTTTTATGGTAAATAAACCGGAGTTTATAATGGGAAAGTCTAAGACTGCGGATGGTACTATAACAAATTCTGCTATGGTAAGCAGAAACCATTGTCTGATTACAAAAAATGGTAATAGTTTTATGGTTGAAGATCTGGGAAGTACCAACGGAACAAGTATAAACGGATATATTCTCAATCCACACGAAATATATTATCTGAACAATGGGGATACTTTGACCCTTGCAGATGTTGAATTTAAAGTGTTA